>NZ_CP044523.1:2400000-3018126 GCF_008831545.1 Halorussus halophilus | reverse complement strand
GAAGGCGGCAAGTACGAAGGCCAGTTCGTCAAGGACGCCGACGAGGAACTCATCGCCGATTTGGAAGCGAAGGGCCTGATGCTCCGCTCGGACACGGTGACACACAGCTACGGCCACTGCTGGCGCTGTGACACCGGCATCCTGCAAATAGTCACCGACCAGTGGTTCATCACCATCACCGACATCAAAGACGAACTGCTCGCCAACATCGAGGACAGCGAGTGGCATCCCGAGTGGGCGCGCGACAACCGCTTCCGCGACTTCGTGGAAGACGCGCCCGACTGGAACGTCTCGCGCCAGCGATACTGGGGCATCCCAATCCCCATCTGGACGCCCGAGGACTGGGACGGCGGCATGGACGACGTGAAGGTCGTCGGCACCCGCGAAGAACTCGCGGAGATGGTGGACCAAGACGTGGACCCCGACGAGGTGGACATCCACAAGCCGACCGTGGACGACCTCACCATCACCGAGGACGGTACGACCTACACACGCGTCGCCGACGTGTTCGACGTGTGGCTGGACTCCTCCGTGGCGTCGTGGGGCACCCTCGACTTCCCCGAGGAACAGGAGGCGTTCGAGGAATTGTGGCCCGCCGACCTCATCATGGAGGCCCACGACCAGACCCGCGGTTGGTTCTGGTCGCAACTCGGCATGGGGAGCGCCGCCGTCGGAAAAGTGCCGTACAAGGACGTGCTGATGCACGGGTGGGCGCTCGCCGAGGACGGCCGCAAGATGTCCAAGTCCATCGGAAACATCGTCTCGCCCGGCGAGGCCATCGAGCGCCACGGCGCGGACCCGATGCGCACGTTCCTGCTCCACCAGAATCCGCAGGGCGACGACATGCGGTTCTCGTGGGACGAGATGCAGAACATGCAACGGGACCTGAACATCCTCTGGAACGTGTTCCGGTTCCCGCTCCCGTACATGCGTCTGGACGAGTTCGACCCCGAGGAGACGACCTTGGAGTCTGTCTCCGCGGACCTCGAACTCGTGGACGAGTGGGTCCTCTCGCGACTCCAGACGGTGAAGGCCGAGATGACCGACCACTGGGAGGACTACCGCCAAGACAAGGCACTCTCCGCACTGCTCGACTTCGTGGTCGAGGACGTGTCGCGGTTCTACATCCAAGTGGTCCGCGAGCGCATGTGGGAGGAAGAGGACAGCGCGAGCAAGCAGGCCGCGTACGCGACGTTCTACGCGGTGCTGTCGGACCTCGTCGCCCTGTTCGCGCCCTACGCGCCGTTCGTCGCCGAGGACGTGTACCAGAACCTCACTGGTGACGCGGGCTACGACACGGTCCACATGCGCGACTGGCCCGAGGTTGACGAGCAGTTCCGCGACGAGCAACTCGAAACCGACGTGACGCTCCTGCGCGCCATCGAAGAGGCGGGTTCGAACGCCCGCCAGCAGGCCGAGCGCAAACTCCGCTGGCCCGTGACGCGAGTCGTCGTCAACGCCGACGACGAGCGTGTCGTCGAAGCAGTCGAACGTCACAGTCACCTGCTGGCCGACCGACTGAACGCTCGGAACGTCGAACTCGTCGCGCCCGGCGAGAACTGGGGCGAACTCCACTACAGCGCGGAGGCCGACATGAGCCTCCTCGGCCCGGAGTTCGGCGACGACGCAGGACGAGTCATGCAGGCGCTCAACGCCGCCGAAGTCGAGTCGATGGACCTCGACGCACTCGAAGAAGCGGTCGAAGCTGAGACCGGCATGGACGTTGACCTCACGGACGAGATGGTCGAGTTCGTCACCCAGACGCCCGAGGGCGTCACCGGCGTGTCGTTCGACACGGACGGCGACAACCGCGGCGTCGTCTACATCGACACGGCACTCACCGAGGACATCGAGAGTGAGGGCTACGCCCGAGAGGTCATCCGACGTGTCCAAGAGATGCGCAAGGAGATGGACCTCGATATCGAGGAACGCGTGCGCCTCGAACTCGACATCGCCGACGAGCGCGTCGAGTCGCTCGTGGACGAGCGACTCGACCTCGTGAAAGAGGAAGTCCGCGCCGACGAGGTCGGCGCGGTCGAAGACGGCCTCCGCAAGGAGTGGGACGTGGAGGGCGTCGAGATGACCATTGCGGTCGCGCCGCTGGCGGAAGTGCAGGCGTAATTACCGCCTCCCGGGAGTGTGACTGCGGTGGGTGGTGCTGTGCGGTCGCCTCACCAAGCCACCCCAGACGCGAGAATTTGGCCGCGATGCGGCCAGATTTCTCGGCGTCCCTTTTTTGGTGCAGATTTTTCGAGGAGTGGTGCGCGGCGCGCAGAGCGCGCCGCAGCACCCGACGAGAAAAAGGTGCAGTGTTACATATGAGTGTCCGCACTAAAGGGGTTAGAGTTCGTACTTCGCATACGGAACCACGGAATACACTGTGCGTCACTCCTCTCCTTCAGACGTGGAGGACATGGATACTATGGAAAATCGTGCCGGTGCTGCTCCATACACGTGTCAACACGTGACCGCATCACACGGTCTCCACGCGTTCCGAAGCGAGGAACATACCATGTCCAACTACTCTAACTCTAACGCGCACGACTCGTCGAAGCCGAGAGGCGAGTCCAAGCAATCGACTGCCCTCGGTCCTCCGAACGGGGACTCCGAAGGAGAGTCGTGGGAGATGCGTCGAACGGTCGCCGACGAACGCCGCCAGCACCTCCTTCGATCGCTCGGCGAACACGACGGACCACTCTCGGTCACCGAACTCGCCGAACTCGTCGCCGGATTCAGAACGTCGGACGACCGCGAGTGTCCGACTCCCGTCGCCATCGAGCGCGAACGAACCCGCCTCTGTCGCGTGGACCTCCCGCAACTCCACGACGCCGGATACGTCGTCTACGACGCCGACGAATCGGAGGTTTCGCTTCCCGAGTCGCCGAACCGAGAGTTCACGTCTGTTCAGGCCGACGACGACTGAGAGAGTACCTATTCTGCGTGCGTTCGCGACCGGTTCGATCATTCGAAACTGCGACTTCTCACTGCCGACCAACGTCCCCCATCTTCATCGACTAATGTCTGCTTTCGTCGTCCACCCCCACTCAGTCGGTCAGTTTCGAGTTCACTCACACCTGCGTAAACCTAGATACTTAACTGTCTGCCAATCGACCGAGGAGACGGGACGCCCAATCGTTCGGGTGAATCGGTAGGTGGTCAAATGTTTGTGAATGCAGATGCATCCCGCGGTGTAGAACGGCAGGTAAGCTATTTGTTGGTCTCTCGGGTGGAGGAACTTCGATGACGAACTGCAAGGGGGAACTGGACGCTTCGATTCCGACCGACGCCGAACCGCCGCTTCCGGTCGATACGCTCTTCGACGTGTTGTCGGATTGGCGACGCCGTCGCGTCTTGTGGCGACTCGATACCGAGGACGACCCTGTCGCACTCGCCGACCTCGCAGCACTGCTCGTTGCCTGTTCGAACTCGACGCTCGATTCGGACGCGGCGCGGGTGTCGCTTCACCACTCGATTCTGCCGCGACTCGCTGCCGAAGGACTGGTCACCTACGACAGAAACGCTGGGCAGGTTGTACTCTCCGATCTAGGGGCACAGTTGCGGCCGTACGTCGCGCACGCGAGGAAGTTAGACCCGAACGCCAGTGATTGAGGTACGTAGACGAGGCGACTACCGCGGTGGTTCGATGGTGTACAGTCCGCTGCTCCGAATCGTGACGTGGTAGCCGTCTACGTCGAAGGAGACGCGGCCGTTGTCGCGTTCGCTGCCGTCGTGGCGAGGTGCGAACAACAAGTCGAGTGCGTCGGGGTCGATGTGGTCGTGGAGTCGTATCGACGTCACGTCTTCGTCACGAACGTCGGCTAACGCCAGCGCGACGCGCGTACTCGCCCGCTGGTCGGAACGACAGTCTCCGACGCGAATCGCCGGATTACTGGAATTTTCTGGCAATTTTCTCACCCGTATGGAATATCGACTGCCAGGAATGTGGCAGCCGGACACGTAGTGGTAGGTGGTTGGGATTTTCGACCACGCGCCAGTCGAAAGTCGATTCCCAATCACAATTAAGGTTTTGTGATTCTGTGGGTGAACGCATTTGTGGTGATTCAGCTCCCGAAATTCTCCGAATTTCTGTGTGATACCACCCAAGAAATATATCTTCAATTCTTCTCAGCGTGAATTTTCTAGAGATGGGAAAAAATACCGTGATTTGTATATGCAAGCACGCTCCTACTCACGACTAACTCCGAAACGGTCGATGTGATACGTGCGGTGCGTCGTGTCGCTCGCCGTTCGGTAGGTGGTTGGGCATGAGCGACGAAGCACAAATTACCGTAGTCGAATTGTTGCAGCAACTAGGACTGAAAGAATACGAAGCGAAAGTGTTTGCGGCACTCGCCCGCTCCTCGAATAGCACTGCCCGAGAAATAAGCGAACTCGCGGACGTACCGCGAACCCGCGTCTACGACGCTGGCGAACAGCTGGCGTCTCGCGGTCTGGTCGAGGTTCGTCACTCGAATCCGAAGCGATACCGAGCGATTCCAATCGGCGACGCCGTCGAGATACTCCGCAGTCGGTACGACGCGCGCTTCGAGCAGTTGGCGACCGCACTGACGGAACTGGAGACGAACTCCGAGTCCGCTTCGGACTCGACTGACGGCGTCTGGTCGCTGTCGGGTGTGACGACTATCGCCGAAATCACCGAACAGATGGTCGAAGACGCCCAGCGTGAAGTGTTGGCCGTCCTCGGTTCGACTGCCGACCAGCAGGAACTACTGGACGCGCTCGGTGCGGCGTCCGACCGCGGCGTGACCGTCTACCTCGGCTTGTTGACCGACGACGAGGACGAGCGAGACCGGGCGTTCTCGGCAGTCCCGGACGCCAAGACCCCGCCGCTGTTGGAAGACTGGTTGAACGATTCGGAAAGTACGGACGACAAACGAATCAGTCAACTCATCGTCGCCGACCGAGAGCAACTGCTTCTCAGTGCAGTTCGCGAGCAAAACGGCGACACCGTCCAGAATGCGATTCACTCGAAGGGGTTCGGCAACGGCCTGCTGGTCGTCGTTCGACGACTGCTCGAAAACGGACTCCCCGAGTAGAACTCCCCACGGAGTCCGGCCTCTCTCAGAGCGCGTCTGCTAATTTCGGCGCGACCGACACCTCGCTGACGGCGCGCTCGATAGTGTCGGTGCCGTACACAGTCTCGACGCCTGCCCGCGAGAGTTTCGTGTAGGCGTCGGCGGCGAGCATGGGATGGACGCAGGTGACGAAGACGCGACTCGCCTCGCGTTCGTGGAGGATTTCGACCGCACCCGACATCGTGGACCCGGTAGCGATGATGTCGTCCGTGACGACCACGTCGCGTCCCGACACGTCGGTGTCGCTCGGCGTCAACTCCACTTCGGTACTGGAGTGGCGTACCTTCTCGAAGTAGTCGGCGGTGCCGGTGCCGTAGGACGTTTTGACGGTTTCAGCGATGTCGATAGCGCCCGAATCGGGCGAGAGGAACACGGGGTCGTGCAGGTCGTCGGGGAGCGGTTCGGCGAGTCGTCCGGCCCCGTCTACGGACTCGGCGGGCACGTCGAAGAAGTCACAGACTGCCTCTTCGTGAGGGTTGACCGTCATCACGCGGTCGGTACCGGGGGAGAGCGCGCGGGCAACCGCTCTCGCGGAGACTGGTTGGCCGGTCTCGAAGGCCTGGTCTTGGCGCGCGTAGCCCATGTACGGCAGGATGGTGACGACTTCCTCGGCACCCCACTCGCGCACGGCGTCCTGTAACTGGAGCAGTTCGAGGTGGGCGTCCGAGGAGACGGTCGAACCGACGACGATAGCCCGGTCGTCCTCGAATCCGGGGGCGCTCGCCATCACCTCGCCGTCAGGGAACCGCTCGTACTCTACGCTCGCCAACGGTTCGTCCAACTCGGCGGCGAGTTCGGCCGCCAGCACCTGCGAGGCTGACCCGCTCACGATCATATTCGTGGGGTGGATACGGGAGGTTAAACCGATTTTCACTCGTGGCTGTTCGGGAGGGGTTCGTCGGCTGTGACAGGAATATCAGGGATATTGGGTTAGTGACAGAAAACTCCGCGACGACAGCGACTGCTCCTCCAGTAGAGCACTCCTGAACGATAGCGACTTCCTCCGCGACAACGACCGCTACTAATCCCTATACAAAGGAGAAACCGCGCCGCACAGCACCGAACGAGCCACATCTTCCCACCCGATTGCGGCTCTCGATTTCAGAAAACGCAGCACGCCGCGTTTTCTGAGCTATGGTCCTCATCCACCGTCAGCGCAAGCTCTGACGAGCCTTGGCTCACATTCGTTCGCCAAGACCTCGCGCGGACTGGTCGTGGCCCAAACCACGGGCCACGACCGCGCGCGCCGGTTGGTCAGTGAAAACCCAATAAACCAGTTTCTAACTCAAGGCGTCGCAATTGCTTTCACGCCCGGCAACCCCAACACCTGCTTGCGCCACCCATCGCCGACCGACAACAGAAAATCACCATCCTCAGTCGCGGCGTACACCGCGTCGTGTCTCACCACGTCTTCCGAATCGCCCTCTGTCGAGCTCTCGTATACGTCGTCGCCGTGGGCCAGCGTGACGACGCTCCCTTCGGTCGGTATCTCCACGGAGTGCCACTCGTCGTCGTAGCCGAACAGGCCGTCCTCGCCTGCGGCGTGTGCCCGACCGAGTTTCCCCGTGTTCTCGGTCGCACTGACCGCGACGAACTCCCCTTCCAGTACCTCCATCCAGCCGTTGCCGAGCGTGTAGAGACCGTCTGCCGTCGCGGCCAGCGGAACGCCCTCAGTGGACACGTCCCGCGCGTCGGCCAAGCCGACGTGGTCTAAATCTCGCGCTTGGGCCCGATAGACGCCCGACTCTGCCGCGAGCAGGGGGCCGTCGATTGCGCGCACGTCCTCCAATCGGCCAAGTTGTCGCCACCCTCCGCCGTCCTCCCGGAAGACCGCGCCGTCCTCACGAGCCACGAGCAGGTCCTCGCCGTCGAAGCCGACCGCAGTCGAGGCACCGACTTCCAGCGGTTCGAAGCCCTCCGTGCCGTACACCAGCGTCTCCTCGTCGGTGGCCACCGCGACGCGGCCGTTCCGCCCAGCTACGTCGCGGGCCGTACACTGGTGTTCCAACCCGAACTCGCCCACGAGGTCGTCGGAGGTTTCCACCCCGGCGACTCCGAAGTCGCCAGCGACGTACACCGGAGTAGAGTTCCCCGTCCCCCGGTAGACTCGCTTCTCTTCGATGCTGACCATACTAGAACTCGGTTGTCGGGTCAGAAATGCGTTCGGGCTTTCGGCCACGAGACAAATCAGCGAATTGAGGCTCTGGGGTCGCCGAACCGGCCGTCACGGGGTCACACGGCCGCCTGCCACCGGAATCCCTTTCACCTCCGGGGTACCAGCCACGCTTATGAAGGTATTCGGGTCGAGCGGCACGCGCGGGGTGGCCAACGAGGAACTGACACCCCAGTTCGTGCTGAAGGTCGCTGAGGCCGCGGGGACGGTCTGGCGGGCCGACCGGGTCGCGGTCGCTCGGGACACCCGTGCGACGGGCCAGATGCTCGCCGACGCGGCCGCCAGCGGTCTCGCCAGCGTCGGCGCGAACGTCGATAGACTCGGCGTCATCCCGACGCCCGGCGCACAGGCGTACGCCGAACGCGAGTCGGTGCCGGTCGTCATGATTACGGCGAGTCACAACCCGCCGGAGTACAACGGCGTGAAACTCGTCGGCGCGGACGGCATCGAACTCGCCGTCGCGGACTTAGAGCGCATCGAACAGAAGTTCCTCGCCGAGAAGTTCGAGAAAGTCCGCTGGAGCGAGACGGGCACCAGCAGAGAGATCGAGAGCGCCCGGCGGGAGTACGTCGATTCGCTGCTCGACAGCGCCAACCGCGAGAAAATCGCCGACACCGACCTCACCGTCGCGCTGGACCCCGGCCACGGTGCGGGGTCGCTCACCTCGCCGGAGTTCTTCCGGAAACTCGGCTGTCGCGTCGTCACCACCAACAGCCAGCCGGACGGTCACTTCCCCGGTCGGAACCCCGAACCGGTCCCGGAGAATCTCGAAGACCTCGGCGCACTCGTTACTGCCGCGGACGCCGACGTGGGCATCGCTCACGACGGCGACGCCGACCGGGCCATCTTCTACGACGAGAACGGCGAGTACATCGAGGGAGACGCGACGCTCGCGGCGCTCGCCGCCGCGGAACTCGACCCCGGCGACTCGGTCGTCTCGGCGGTCAACGTCTCCCAGCGACTCGTGGACGTGGCCGACGACCGCGAGGCGTACCTCGAACTCACGCCCATCGGTTCGACCAACATCATCACCCGAATCGAAGACCTCCAGAAGAAAGACCGCCACGTCCCGGTCGCCGGTGAGGGAAACGGCGGCATCTTCTTCCCCGACTACCGACTCTCGCGGGACGGCGCGTTCACCGCCGCACGATTCCTCGAACTGCTGGCCGACCAGCCAGCGAGCGAAGTCGTCGCGCCCTACGACGGCTACCACAACGTCCGCATCAACATCGAGTACAGCGGCGACGCGGAACGCGAAGCCCTCCTCGAAGCGGCCGAGGAGGCCGCTGACGAGACCGACGCCGACTTGACCACGCTCGACGGCTACCGCTTCGACTACGGCGACGCGTGGGTGCTGACCCGACCGAGCGGCACCGAGCCGATGGTCCGAATCTACGCCGAGGCCCGGGGGGAGTCTCGGGCCATCGAACTCGCAGAAGAGATGGAGGAAAGACTGCGGGCGGCGAAGGCCGAAGCCTGAGAAATTACTGCGACCGCTCGGGGTACTCTTCCAGCGCAGATTCCAACTGCTCTTTCCGCTCGCGCAACTGCTCTAGTTCCCGCTCCACCTGTCCGTTCGCCAGTTTCTCGCGCTCTTCGCTCGCCAGTTCTGCTTCGGCACGCGCCGCGGTCCGAAGGCGCCCGAACTCCGCTTCGTCTCGGGTCAGGTCTCGCACCTCGCGCAACTTCGCGACCACGTCTTCCGGCGCGAACTTCGCCACGACCGCAATCAACTCGTCGGCGCGCCAGCGCAGTTCTGCCCCTTCTCTAGGGGGCCACTCCACTTCGAGCGGGTGGCTATCCAATCGTTCGAGATACGTCTCGTTGGTCGCCACGGCACGCTTGAGCGCGGCGGGGTCCTCGACGTAGTGGTCCAACTTCGAGTTGGAGTACCGAGAGAACTCTACCAGTTCTGGAATCGGTTTGGTGCCTGCTTCGCGCGACTCGACGTACGAAACGAGAGCCTCGGGTGGCTGGCGAAACTCCACGAGCGGATACTCCTCGGTCGCTTCGACGAAGTCGAGTACTTCGCGGGCGCTCGCGTCTTTCTTGAACGTGGAAAACGCCGTACTCACCGCCTCGTCGTAGGATTCGATAGGCTCGCGGAGGTTTTCGGTTGGGGCTTGGAGGTCTGCGTCGCCGAGTTCGAGCAGATTTTCGTGGGACTCGATTCGCTCTCGCGTCTCCACGAGGTCCGTCGTCACGTCGCGTCGGGCTTCGCGATACTGCGCTCTCGCTTCGCGGCGCTCGTCCAGCAACGCTGCGATGTCTGCGGCTCCTTCGAGGTCGGTACGAGCGCGCTCGAAGTCGCGTTCGCTGAGTCTGCGTTTGTCGATGCGCTCTTCGGCGGCCTCGAACGCCTCGCGCTCTGGCAAGTCGTCGGCCAGACTCTCCACGAGGTCCGCGAACTGCCCCTGAAACTCGAGGTACGCTTCGAAGTCGCCCGTGCCTGTGGCACGGCCCTCGTAGCTGTCGAGCAGTTTGATTGCTTGCTCGTAGGCGTCGGCGACTTCCTCGACGGTCTCCTCCCCATACTCCGAGACTCGTCGCTCAGTTTCGGTTACTTCTGTGGCGGCGACTTCGAGTTCGCCGGTCGGGTCGCCTGCGTTCGTCGTCGTCGTTCCGGTGTTCCTGCTCATCGCACTACTCGTACACGTCGTTGGGGTCGAAGGCTTTCTCTGCGACCTCTTCGCCGTCGATGTTTCGGTAGAAGCAGGTCTCGTAGCCCGTGTGGCAGGCTCCGCCCTCTTGGTCCACCAGATAGAGTAACGTGTCGCCGTCGCAGTCTACCCGGACCTCCCGGACGTGCTGGACGTGCCCGCTCGTCCCGCCTTTCTGCCACAGTTCCTCGCGACTCCGCGAGTAGTAGTGTGCGAGACCGGTCTCGCGCGTCTTTCGGACTGCCTCGGGCGTGACGTAGGCGAGCATCAGCACCTCGCCGCTCTCGGCGTCTTGTGCGATTGCCGGGATGCGGCCGCGCTCGCCAAAGTCGAGGTCAACCTCGGGGGACAGGGCGTCGCTCATGTGTCGTGGTTCGGGTTTCCCGGCGATATGTTTTGTGTGTGCTACTCCTCGACGCCGCACTGACCTTTGTAGTAGATGGTCTCCTCGCAACTCGTCGCGTTCATCTGCTCGGAGTAGACTGCGTCGGCGAAGCCACGCTGATTGAGTTTCTGTGCCGACTTCTGCGAGAGGTAGTAGTCGTTCTCGTAGGAGAGGAACCCTTCGCAGGTGTGCATCTGGCCGTTGCAGTCTCGGCCGCCGATTTCCCGGACGACGTTGTGCAGGAGTTCGTGCGTGATGGTGTGGGCCTTCCGTCGCGCGTCGTCGCGTTCGGAGCCGAGCCACGGCGTGACGATGTTCGTCTTCGACCCGCCCGCGTTGCCGCTGCCGCGAATCGGAACGCCGTCTCCGGCCATCACGACGAGGAAGTGACTGCCCGTATTCTCGCCGATAGTGTTCTGGTTGTAGAACTCCCGCATCGCCATGAAGCCGCTGACGCCGTGTGTCGTGGTGCCGTCGTCGTGTTCCCACTCGTCGATAGAGCGGTCGATGCGCTCCTCGTCGGTGAAGTGGACGTTGATGCCCGTCTCGCCGTCGGGGTTCTGTACCGGCATGTCGGCGTACCACTCCTCGACGTTGTCGAAGACGCTGAACGGGAGCGTGTACTCAGTGTTGCGGAGGTAGATGACGTGGACGAACATGTCCTTGTGGAGCGGGTCGGCTTCCGAGAGGTCCGCACCCTTCGGACTCTCTCCCCTGACTTCCCAGCCGTCGAGCAGGTTGTCGCCGTCGGTGTCTGCGAGGGTCGGGTCCAGCGGCCCGTTGACTTCACGCTTGTCCGAAAGACCGTCGCCGTCCGAATCCGCGCTCGTCGGGTCCAAGCCGTCTTCTGCCTCTTTCGCGTCTGGAATCCCGTCGCCGTCGGTGTCTTTCGAACGCGGGTCTGATTTCTCCCACGCGACGATGTTGCCGTACGTGTACGTTCCATCTCCCGCGGGGTTACCGTACAACTCCTCTCTGTCGCTGAGTCCATCCCCGTCGGTGTCGGCGACTGTCGGGTCAGACCCGAACTCGTACTCGGTGTCGTCGTCCAGTCCGTCACCGTCGGTATCGCCACTGAACGGATTCGTCTCGCCCAACTCATCCGTTCCCGCGATACCGTCGCCGTCCACGTCGAGTGCGAACGCCGTCCCGACGCCCGTAGCCACCACGAGCAGAAAGACGACGCCGACCAGTCTCGGCGTCAGTTGCACCATGCGCATGACCAATCATGGATTTGGTATAAAGGTTGGTCAGCAGGTGAATCTTCGCTGGATTTCTGTTCGCTCGTCTCATCCGCTTTCGGCCCGTTCTCTCGTCGTCACTCGATTTCTGCTCGGCCGCTCGTCGCGCTCCGAATCCGGTCTCGAAGCGCGTCTGCTTGCTCCTCGGGCACCCGAACCTCGAAGGCGACCTGCTCGCCGTACTCTGCGTCGAACTCGACGCCATCTCTCGGATTCTCCGCTCGTTCGTCCCGACGCGCTCCGCGCGTCGCGCTTTCGAGTACTCCTCGCACCGTTCCCGAATCGTCGTACTCGACCGTAATCTCGAATCGCTCGTGTGGTTCCGCTTCGACCACGCCAGCGGCCTCGACGGCTTCTTTCACAGCTTGGGAGTACGAGCGCGCAAGGCCACCGACCCCCAGATTCGTCCCGCCGTAGTAGCGCGTGACGACGACTACGACGTTCTCGATGTCCTGTTGCTGGAGAACGTTCAGCGCAGGCTTGCCCGACGACCCGGAGGGTTCGCCGTCGTCGCTACTCCACTCCCGGAGCGGGTCGTCGCGCACTCGATAGGCGGGCACGTTGTGGGTCGCGTCGGCGTACTCCAACTCGATTTCCTCGATGAATTTCTCGGCTTGCTCGCGGCTCTCGACCGGTTCGGCGTGGCCGATGAACTCCGACCCTCGCACTTCGAAGGCGGCCTGTCCGCGGTCTGCGAGAGTTCTGTAGGTGTCGTCGCTCATTCGCTTCCTCCGGCGTCTGCCTGCGCGCCGTCGCTCCGTTGGGCACTCTGGGGGTCTGCACCTATCGACTCGGCACCCTCGGCGTCCGGAGACGGCGTCTCGCCGTGGACGAGGTCCGGCACGACGATGCGCGCCAGTTGCACCAGCACCACGGCGACGAGCGGACCGAGGAACAGTCCGTACCAACCGAACAGCATGGTGCCGCCGATGTACGCGAACACCATAAGTCCGCCGTGGAGGTTCCGTCCCGCGATGTACGGTCGCAGGACTGCGACGGGAAGTAGGTCCAACAGCACGAGACACACCGCAAAGAAGACCACGGGGAACCAGAGTGGTCCCGCACCGGTCGCCGCCTCGTAGCCGATGTACGCGCCCACCGGCACGTAGACGATTTTCCCGACGACCAGCGGCACGAGCGTGGCGACTCCAGTCAGGAGCGCGAGCAGTGTCGGCACTGGAACGCCGAGACCCGACGGCGCGATGGCGTTCAGTGCGTTGTAGACGACGACGCCGAGTCCCATCACCGCGAAGACGGTCAGCAGGTTGCCGACGTAGACCTTCTGGAGGTCTTCGTCCACGGCCGCGACGTAGGCGCGTGCAGTCGAGTCTTCTGCGGCGATCTGCTCGCGGAACCAGTCCGCGACTCGGTGGTCGTCTCTGAGCAGGAAGAACGCGAGCATGAACGAAAGCGAGAGGTGTGCGAGACCGCCAGCGATGGTTCCGAGGACGCCTACCACCGTCGAGAGCATCTGTTCCTGTGCGTTCTGTCCCGGTCCGGCAATCTGTCTGAGGCGTTCGACCGCCTGCGTCGGGTTCTCGGGCGTGCCGGGGAGGTATCGCGCGAACGACGACAGCGGTGTGTTCGTCAGCGCGCTCAACTCGCTGAAGCCCACGAAGACGGTGTAGCCGACCAGCGCGACGACCGGAATCGTCACGAGGAGGAGCGTCGCGGCGGCCGCACCTCCTGTGGGAAGTATCGTGCGCAACCGCTGGTACGCCGGGCGCGTCCCGTAGTAGACGAACAGACCCAATACGACCGTTCCGACGAACGCGTGGAGGACGAACAGAAACACGACGAGCATCGCCAGCGAGAAGGTCCACCACGCGACTCGCTTGCGGTCGTCCGGGAGCCAACTCATGGCAACTTGCTACGGGACGGAGAGGGAAAGGTAGGCGGGCCGACGGCGAAAGCAGAATCGCTTACTTCAACTCTATCTTCCGAACGAACTCGAAGTTCTTCAACTCGTTCAGCACGTCGCCGGGAACGTCCTCGTCGGTAACGATGTAGAGTCGCGGGTCGTCGGTGAATTCCGGGTCCTCGCTAATCGTCTGGCGAATCGAGATGTCGTTGTCCGCCAGCAGGGTCGTAACGGTGGCGACGATGCCCGGTTCGTCGGCGTCGGCCACTTCGATGGTGAGGACGGTGAGGTCCAGCACCGGCGCGAGGTCCATCAGACTCGGAATCGAGGAGATGTTCTGGAAGATGCGCCGGAGTTGCTCGTCGTCAAGGATGGCGTCGGTGGTCGAATCGACTACTCTGCGGTCCACGTCGATTTCGCGGGCGATTTGGGTGTTGGGGATTTCGATGCCGCCCGACACGACTCTGCCCTCGTCGCTCACGGAGAACCCGCGTTCGAGGAGCAAGCGTATTACGGCTTGTTGGGAGGGGCTTCCCTCGAACTTCTGCATTATCTCGTCGAACATTGATTGGTGAGTAGTGGGGTATCGAGGGGTTTAGTCGTTGTCTCTCGCTTTCTTGGTTTCAACTCTGTCAGAAGTTTCGACGTGAGTTCGAAGGAGAACACTTCGAAAGAATCAGTGGGACTGTGGCCACCCAGAAAGCCCCGCCCGCTCGCGGTCGCTGGCGCAGGATATTCTGGCCTCTCCGCACAACTCGGCCAGAATAGTGGCCTGCGCAGACGACCATGCAAGCGCGACCGGGCGGCTCCTTTCAGTCCCCCGAACACCGCACCGTCTGAGCCACGCCCTCCCCAACCGACTGCGCTTCTCAATTCCGGGAAACGCGGCGTGCCGCGTTTCCCGAGTTGCGATGCTCATCCCTCGCACAGTGTTGACGATAGATGAACTCGCGCCAGCGCGCGCCGGAGTGGACTGTCCACCTTCGAAACAGCAGTTGAGATAACCCCACAAAACGCCCGGTGAACCAGACCACAGGGCGGGACTGAAAGGGGCCACTTGCTCGCGTTTATGTAGTCGTCTCAGCGACATATCGGTGTCTCTCCGGCAACGCCCGACACCGATATGTCGCTGAGCGACCGCGAGTTCTGTTGGAGCAAGCTCCAACAACATCACGCTCACTCCGTTCGCGTGACCAGGTGGGGGCTTTCGGGGTAGTCACATCAGCTGTAACTGTGCTGTCGCTGTAAACTATCACACCAAACCCAACGTCCTACAGTTGCCCTTTCGTACTCGCCACGTCACTCCGTCGTTCGTCCACCCGCGTCGCGTCATCCAAAGCCCGAGCCACCGACTTGAACATCGCTTCGATTTCGTGGTGCGCGTTCTCCCCCTCGACACCAACATGAAGCGTCAGTCCCGCGTTCATCGCCAGCGACCGCATGAAGTGCTTGGCCATCACGCTCGTCATCTCGCCGACTCGCCCTTGCGAGAACTCACCGTCGAACTCGAACAGCGGCCGCCCGCTCACGTCCACCACGACCGAGGCCACTGCCTCGTCCAGCGGCACCTTCCGGTCTGCAAACCGCTCGATGCCGCGCTTGTCGCCGAGTGCCTCCTCGAACGCCTGTCCCAAGGTTATCGCCACGTCCTCGACCGTGTGGTGGTCGTCAATCTCCAAATCCCCATCACAGCGCACCGTCAGGTCGAACAGGCCGTGTTTGGCGAAACTGCCGAGCATGTGGTCGAAGAAGCCGATGCCCGTCTCGACGGTGGCATCGCCGTCGCCGTCCACGTCCAGCGTCACCTCGATGTCCGTCTCCGCCGTCTCGCGGGTGACGGCGGCCGTGCGGTCTGTCATGCCTACAACGTTGGACCGGAGGTACAAGGTCGTTACCTTCGGCGCAGTCGCATGACGAGCGTCTGACGAGATTATATTACTGTGTTTCCTGTAGGAGGAAACGATAGAGATGCAGAAATCTGACGTGCTGAGTACGTTGATGGTGCCGACGGGAGGACTACTCGCGCTGACTGGCGAGGGCGCAATTCTCGGCGTCCCGCTACTGGCCGCCAGTGCCTATCTGTTCGCGGGGTCGAACACCACGCCGGACCGCGACGAGGTGGAATCGACGATTCGACAGTTCACGCACTAATCCAACGTTCGTCCGTCAGTCGAGCGTCTTCGCTTCTTCGAGCGTGAACTGTCCTTCGTAGAGTGCCGTCCCGACGACGACGGCGGCGGCACCTGCCTCGCGGAGTGCGCGCACGTCGTCTAGCGTAGCGACGCCACCCGAGGCGATCACCGGAATCTCGACGGCTTCGACCACCTCGCGAACGCGGTCGGTTTGGACGCCTTCCAGTTTGCCCTCCACGTCTACGTCAGTGAACAGAATCGCGCCTGCGCCCAACTCCTCGTAGCGCGCCGCGGCCTCTGCGGGGTCGAGTCCCGTGCTTTCGGTCCACCCCGAGACGACGACTTCGCCGTCTTTGGCGTCTAAGCTGACGGTGACTGCCCCCGGATACTCCTCGCTAATCTCGGCCACGATGTCGGGGTTCTCGACTGCGGCGGTGCCCAGAATCACGCGGTCCACGCCTCTTTCAAGGAGGTCGGTTGCGTCCTTGACGGTACGAATCCCACCGCCGAGTTGCACGTCTACGTCCGCGGCGTCCAGAATTCGCTCCACCGCGTCGGCGTTCTGGCGCTCGCCCTCGAACGCGCCGTCGAGGTCCACGAGGTGGAGCGTCTCGGCACCGGCGTCTATCCACCGCTCGGCGGCCGCGACCGGGTCGCCGTAGGTTTTCTCGGTGCCGCGTTCTCCTTGAACGAGTTGTACGACTTTGCCGTCCTGCATGTCTACTGCCGGGACGACTTCGAACTCGGGGAAGTGGGTCATGGCTGGGGGTTTGTGGTGGGAGGGCTAAGTTCTCGCGCTTCCGGCTAGCATTGTCTGGGTGTGGGTTTTGGGGGGTCTGCTGGTGAATTGGAGATGCTTGTGTTTCGAACTTCGCTGTTGGTGACGTACACGAGAAGCTAGCCACGCCCGATACGCAGTAAGCTTCGACTTTCCGCGGTGACTGGCCAGTCTTCGAGTCGAAGCTAGCTACTCCCGAAACCAAGGAGAAACCGCACCGCCTCAGCCACACACCTCCCCAACCGATTGCGGTCCTCAGTACGGACGACGCGACGGAACGCGTCGTCCGGGCTTGCGGTCCTCATCCCTCGCACGAGTCGCTCCTTCCGTCGCTCCCGCGCGCCGAAGCAGGTGTGAAGATACGTGAACCTGATTTCTCATCACGGCGCGCGCTGGCGCGAGGCTTGGCTCGCGCCGACACCGTGCGAGGGATGAGCGAACGAACGTGAGCGAATCGGTTGGGGAGGAATGTGGCCCGTGCGGTGCTGTGCGGTCTTCATAGGTTTCGGCAGTAGTGCTGTTCTCGAACTCGGTGTCTCCTGTAGCGTTCGATAGTGCTGTTCTCGAACTAGTCAAGCGAACACTAGCTCTCGTTTTCTTATCGCAAATCCCGTTGCTACCACTCGTTTCAAGCCCCCTCCACACGAACAAACCCCCATGTCACTCGTCGCGTTCGACTTCGACGGAACACTCTCGGACTCGGAGATGACGGTCCTGCTCGGCAGCCAAAAAGGAGTCGCCGACCAGATGGCTGACATCACCGAGCGTGCGATGAACGACGAGATTAGCTACGCCAAGAGTCTCCGGGACAGAGCCGCTCTGCTCGAAGGACTTCCCGAGGAGGACGCCCAGACTGCCTTCGACGAGGTGGTCCTGCGACCCGACGCCGGAACCCTGATTCGGGAACTCAACGACGCGGGCGTCACCACCGCGATTCTCACCGGCGGGTTCGAGCGCGGCGTCGAAGCAGCACTCGCAAAAGAGCGCGTCTCGGTGGATACCATCGTCGCCAATCGACTTCCAATCGAGGACGGCGAACTCACCGGTGAGGTCGAAGGCCCGCTCATCGAGGGCACGAAAGACGACGCGCTCGAACGACTCGCCAAGGAGCGCGAGATTCCTATCCGCGACACGTACGCAGTCGGCGACGGCGCGAACGACCTGCCGATGCTCGAAACCGCGGGCCACGCGATTGGGTTCATCCCCAAGCGTGCCGTTCGGCCCTCCTGCGACGTGGTCGTCGCCACGATGGAGCGACTCCACACTATCTTCGAAGAGGACGGGCTACTCGACTGAACCCCCGTCATCTCGAAACAGCTCAAGTGCCGATATCGGCCTCTTGATAGCACGTATCCAGCTATCTTTATCTCCTCAGCGAGCGTATATGTGTTCGGTGAAAAAGAAAATGACTCGTTACGACCCCTTCGAAGAGATGGACCGCATGTTCGAACAGATGCGAACCCGCATGTGGAACGTCGGCGGGACACGCGGGTCGCTCCCCGTCGGCTCTCGCGGTGAGATGACGCAGGGCGACACCAGTATCGACCTCCAAGAGCGCGAGGGTGAGTTCGTTCTCGTGGCCGACCTGCCGGGATTCGAGAAGGAGGAAATCGACCTCAAACTCGACGACGACACGCTGACTATCGCCGCCGAACACGAGGTCGAAGAGATGACCGAGTTGCCCGCCGGCGAGACGACCGAGGGCGAGATGGTCGGCACGACTAGCTTCGCCCGCTCGCGCAAGGTCGCAGAGCGCGTTACCCTCCCCAAGGAAATCGAGGACGAGGGAATCACCGCGACCTACCGCAACGGCGTGTTGGAAGTCCACCTGCCCATCGCTGAGGAGCAGGAGGAAGACGACAGCAAGAAAATCGACATCAGCGACTAAGCGGATTTTTCGAGACTCAGTCCTCTGTTAGCGACTGCAAATACTCGTACTTCTGCTCGTAGCCTCGCAACTCGGTCGGCAGTTCGTCGGCAGTGAGCCACGCGAGGTCCGATATTTCTTCGTGAGACTCGATTTCCGACTCGCTCAGTCCCGTTCCGTCGTCAGTCGGTCGTCCAGTGAACACCGCGACCGGAATCGGCAGATGCTCGGGGACTCCCAAATCGAGTTCCATCGTGCGCACGAACAGCACTCCGGTTATCTCACACTCGACGCCGGTTTCCTCTCGCGTCTCGCGCCGTGCCGTCTCGGCAGGAGTCTCGCCCGATTCGCCCGCGCCGCCGGGCGTCTCCCACTCCTCCCGAATCGAACTGTTGACGCAGAGCAGTTGCGCCTCGTCGTCCGTAACGACCGCTCCAGCGGCATAGGGATAGTACTGCTCCTGAAACGTGTCGGCACTCTCCGGAAACGAATCGTCGTCGTCGTCGGACAACGGGGAGACTGTCAAGGAGTCGAGTCGGGGAACGTCGCTCCAACGCTCTTCGATGCCAGTGACGACCCTTTGGGCGTCGGCATTGATTGCGTCTCGAACCGCGGCGCGTTCGTCGAGATTCATGGTTGCTCTGCTCACTCGTCCTACGAGTATGCTGTCTCTGACGCCGTACCCTTTTCACGCCGCCGTCCCACCGTTCGACACGTGACAGACATCGCTATCGTCGGTGCGGGCGTGGCCGGTCTCGGGGCCGCCTACGCGCTCCGCGACGCCGACGCGACCGTGACCGTCTTCGAACGAGAAGCGGCGGTCGGCGGTCGCGCGGCGACGCGTCGCCGCGCTGGATGCGTGTACGACGTGGGGGCGAACTACGCAAAGGGTGGGGACGACCGAGTGGCGAATCTCTTCCGCGAAGTACTGTCGGACGGCCTCGTGGACACCGACGGCCCGGTTTGGACCTTCGACGACGAGGGCGAGATTTCCGAGGGGAAAGACGACGACGCGCCGAAGTGGACCTACGAAGACGGTCTCTCGACGCTCGGCGAGCGTCTCGCAGACGCGAGCGGTGCGACGATTCGAACCGGGACCGAGGTCGTCGGCCTCGCACGCGAGGCCGACGACTGGCGCGTCCAGACTAGCGAAGACACCTTTCGCGCCGACGCGCTCGTTCTCACGCCGCCCGCACCGCAGACTGCCGAACTGCTCGCCGGAGCCGACTGGGACGACGAGCGGCGCGAGACCTTGCCGGACGAAATCGCTCGCGTGCCGTATCGCTCGCTTCTCACCGTCGCGCTCCACTACGACTACCGCCGCGAGGAACCGTACTACGCGCTGGTGGACACGAGCAAGGACCACGACCTCGGATGGGTCGCCCGCGAGGAGTGCAAGCCCGGTCACGTACCGGACGGCGAGAGCCTGCTAATCGTCCAGCCATCGCCGCGCTGGTCGGCCGAACACTTCGACGACTCCGACGAAGACATAGCGGTCGCGGCCGCCGACCGCTCTGCGGAACTGCTCGGCGACCCGGACCGCTATCAGCCCGACTGGTTCGACGTGGTTCGCTGGCGCGACGCGCTTCCGGACGCGAGCGCCGACGAAGAGGTGCTGTCGGAGGCGGCGAGTGTGGACCTCTACTTCGCTGGCGACTGGGTCGTCGGCGAGGGACGGGTTCACGCCGCACTCCGGAGTGGGTTGGAAACTGGGAAGCGACTGGAACTGTGACCTGACTCGAAAATGGAAACTGAGTGAGAGTAAATCGCGGTTGTTGGTAAATCGCGGTTGTCAACTCCGTTCGGACTCTCCACGACCGCTTTCGACTCGCTTTCCTCCCTATTCGCTCGAACTTCGCGTCGCTGGTCGAGAGCGGCCATACTCGCTACTTCGTAACGGCTCGGCGTGGTGACTGAACTTCCCTCCCTGTGACAGCAGTGGGATTCGTTCGAAACACATGTGCAGAAACGTGTAGTTGACTGGTAGTGACGGCTGGAATGCAGGAGGAAATGTTGGTGTAGTACAGAAGTGGTGTGTGAACACGGTGGATACTGCTCGAAATATCGAAATATACGTCTGCAACCACAGTTACCCCGGCCATGCCGTGTTAATAACAATGGTGTAGGGGGCTGTGCTAACGACTGCACAATCCGTGGAGAGGACCTGTGCAATGCAACGAGGGGAACGCCGATGACTCGAACGACAGTACGACTCGCCATCGCTCTCGCGGTGATGTTTGCACTCACGGCCGGCACGGGCTTTGCCGTCGCCGACACGAGCAAAAACTCTGCGAGCAAGTGCAAGAAGTACAAGTACAAGATCAAGCACCATCCGCCGGGCAATCCGTCCAACGTGCAGTATATCTACGTCGGTAGTTGGAGTGCAGTGAAAGCACACAAACACAACCACGGTGACAAGTTCATCAAGAAAGTGTGTACGAAGTATTAGTAGCCGTTCTGAATGGAAAACACCGACGTCGTTCGGTTTTTATTCGACTACGCCCTCCGGACTCGCCGTCCTATCCCCGCCGAAGCCACACCACCGATGTCCCCGACACCACACTCACCGCGACGACGTGCCCGAGAAGTGCCAACACTAGCACCTCCCGAGGCCAGACGAACGGCACCAGCAAAAGCTGAACCAGCGCGAAGCCGATAGTCAACAAGTCGATACGGAGCAGGCGCGAGCGCGTCGCTTCTTCGAACTCGCCGCCGAACCGATACGTCCGCCAGAGTCCCGTCACGCTGGCCCACCAGCCGGTGCCGATGCGGTAGCAGAGGTCCCACAAAATCAGCAGCGCGAGGTAGATCACGGGAATCGGCGGTACTTCTCGGAACAAGGCGCGAAAGAGCGGCGGCGACCCTCCGTGAGGGTCCACCGCGAACACGTAGGTCAGGAAGGCGACGAACCCCAACACGCCCAGCACGACTTCGATGCTGGACGAGAAGAGCAATCTGCGGTAAGTATCGGGCACTTCGACTTGCCGAATTTGCGCCCCCAGTGCGAGCATGACGTAGCTTCCAGCGGCCGCGACGACGACGGCCGCCGTGCCTGCCGGAACTGCCGCCCAGAGGTCGTAGAGTGCGGCGAACGCCAGCACGAGGCCTTCGAAGAGGACGAATTGCACCGTCACGGCCGAGCGGTCGGACAAATCGACGCCCGGAATCGCGCCGACGATGCTCTCGTACACCCACGTCTCGCCGTACTCGGGGTCGGTCGCGACCGGGTCGGTCCGAACCGAATCCGAACTCATCGGCTCATTCGCCCGCCAGCGCCCGCTCGACGGCTTCCTCGAACGGCGTCAGTTCGACGGGGAGCAACTCGCGGATGGGGGCGTCGTCCGCGACGACGGGATTCTTCAGCCCGTTGATGAGCGGGTGGGCGACGCTCTTGGGCACGTCGGTCACGAGGTCCACCCAGTACGCGGAGAGTTGCGGGGAGAGGACCGGTACCGGCACGACGACCGGGTCGCGGTCCATCAGTTCGCCGGTTCGGTCCAGCATCTCGGCGTAGGTCAGCACCTCGGGACCGCCGATTTCGTAGGTCTCACCCGCTGTCTCGGGTACGTCCAAGACGCCGACCAGATACGCCACTACGTCGCGGACGGCGATTGGCTGACACTCGGTGTGGACCCAGCGCGGCGTGACCATCACCGGCAGTTTCTCGGCGAGTTCCCGGACCATCCGGAAACTCGCGCTCCCCGCGCCGATGACGATGGCGGCCCTGAGTGTCGTCACTTCGAAGTCGCCGTCGGCTAGAATCGCCTCGACTTCGCGCCGGGACTTGAGGTGTTCGGAGAGGCCGTGGCCCGTCTCGCCGAGTCCGCCGAGGTAGACGACGCGCTTCAGGCCCGAGTCGCGCGCCGCGGCCACGAAGTTCCGCGCCGCGAGGCGGTCGCGTTCGGCGAAGTCCGGCCCGGTCTGCATCGAGTGGACGAGGTAGTAAGCCGCGTCGATACCGGCGGACTCGCTCCGCTCGTCCGACGACGTTCGTCTCGCTCCGCCCGACGAACTACCGTCGAAGATTCCCGCCAGCGTCTCACGTTCGAGCAGGTCTGCTTCGACTACCTCGACGCCGTCCGGCGCGTCGTAGCGTTCGGCGTCCCTGACGAGGGCGACGACATCGTGGCCCGCGTCGAGCAAGGCGGGCACGAGGTGGCCGCCGACGAACCCGGTTGCTCCAGTGACCAACACGCGCATTTTCCACTACTTCGGCGGCGATGACCATAACTGTCGGCGGCCCGCCCAATGCGGACTGACAGACTGGTCGCTACATCTGTCCGGGAAGCAGTCGAATCCCTACGCCTGTCCGGGCTGTGGTCTCCGGGCCAACACGACTCGAACTTCGACCCGCTGGCCGTTCCGTAGCACCGTCACCGTCACCGTCTCGCCCGGCCGCTTTTGGGTCAGCACGCTCCCGAGGTCTTCCGCGGAGTTGATTCTCTGGCCGTCGATGGAGAGGATTACGTCGCCGCCGACCGGGACTTCGAGGCCATCGACCTGTCGGGTTCCCGTACTTCCGCGCAGTGCTTCTGCGGCCGGACTCCCAGTCACTGTCTCGACGACCAGCACGCCGCGCGTGACGTTCAGGTCGTTCGCGGTGGCGACGATTGGCGACACGTCGAGCGTCGAGACGCCGAGATAGGAGTTCGCGTAGCTTCCGTTCTGGACGAGCGCCGGAACGACTCGCTCGACGCGCGAGGCAGGCACGGCGAACCCTGTATTGTCGCTCCCCTGTGCGCCAGCGGTGTTCACGCCCACGACTTGCCCCTGACAGTTCACGAGCGGCCCGCCGCTGTTGCCGGGGTTGATGGCCGCTGTCGTCTGGATGGTGTTCGGAATCGGGAACGTCGGCCCGTCAGGCCCACCCGCGGGGAGCGAGCGGTTCGTCCCGCTGACGATGCCGTTCGTGATGGTGCCGCGCAGTCCGAGCGGACTGCCGAGCGCGGCGACGGGTCGCCCCGGTTCTGGCTGACTCCCGTTCACCGCGAGCGGGTCGGCGTAGTCGGGCGTGTCGTTGACTTCCAGCACTGCGAGGTCGCTGTACACGTCGGTTCCGATTACGTCGGCGGTGGCCCACTCGCCGCGGTCGAACTGCACTTCGACCGCCGAGGCATTCGCGACGACGTGTTGGTTCGTGACGATGTGGCCCGAATCGTCGTAGACGAACCCGGACCCGATGCCGCCGCCGGTCTGGCTTCGGACCTGCACGGTGACGACCGAACCGATGGTCTCGTCGTACAACTGCGTGAAGTCGCAATCGGTCGGTTGTGCTTGTGCAGTTGGTCGCGTTTCTGGAGTCTGTTCGAGAGTCGTACTCCCGACTGCCGTCGCTGGTCCCCATCCCACCAGCGCGAGCAACAGGACGCCGACTGCGATGTGTTCGCGCATCTCGTACAGTGCACGCCAGCGACGGCTATCAAACTCGGGGTCGCGGCATCCCGCCGAGAGACGTGAACCTTTTTCCGACCGCCCGCCAACGCTCTCGCATGTCAGAACCCAACGTCCTCTCCTCGTTGCCGGACAAACCCCTGTTGGACTCGAAAATCGAGCGAATCGCCGACAGCGACGCGGTCGATTGGACCGAACCGCTACTCCGCGGCGAGGGCGAGCGCGAGAACGTCGTCAGCGGCTGGTTACTCGAAGTGAACGGCACCGTCCACGCGCTCTTCTACGCGATGGACCACTGGGTCTCGAAGGGGTCGTTCGACGCGGACGGACTCAGCGACGACGAGAAACGCGAGCGCGGCCGTGAACTGCTCGGCGCGTAGGTCGGCCGACTCGGCCGTCTGCGACGACCGACTACGACAGCCGTCGCGTCTCGGTCTCCTGTTTTCAGTCGCCCGTTCTCGGCCTCCGGTTCTCAGTCTCTTGCTTTCAGTCTCTCGTTCTCAATTCCCGTTTTTCCCTCCGGGTCGGACTCCGGTCGTCACCCCAGTCGTTTCGTTGGGCAGTTGGGTCGTCGCTGTCGGCGGTTGCGCCGTAGTCGTCGGCGGTCGTGCTACCGTCATCTGCGGCACTGCCGGGAACGACGGCCGTTCGCCGAGCGTCACCTCGACCGTTCGATTCCGGTCGTTTCGAAGCACGGTGAAGTTCACCGTCTCCCCCGGTTCGGTTTCCAACAGGAGGTACGTCAGGAGGTCTTCTTTCTCGGCGACTGGGGTGTCGTCCACGGCGAGAATCACGTCGCCGCCGAAGGGGTTGCCGGTCTCCTTGTCGATGGCGGGCGCGCCGCGCAACTGGCCGTCCGCTGGTCCGCCGGGAAGCACGTCGGCGACCATCACGCCGCGCGAGACGTTCAGGTCGTTCTCCTCGGCGATTTCCGGTCCGATTCCGACGACTCGAACGCCGAGGAACGAGTGCCGGTAGTTTCCGTCCTCGATGAGCGTCGGGACGACCTCACGGAGCGCCCGCGAGGCGATGGCGAAGTTCACGTCTGCGAACACTGCCCCGCCCACGGTCATGCCGACGACTTCGCCGTCGCAGTTGACCCACGGCCCGCCGCTGTTGCCGGGTTCGGTCGAGGAGTCGGTCTGTAGCATCGGTGCCAGCGTCCGGTTGAAGCCGTCTCGGTACGGGAACGTGACCGCCCGCTCCACGCCGCTGACGATGCCTTGGCTTATCGACTCCTCGAAGCCGAACGGTTGCCCGAGGACGGCGATGCGCTGGCCGCGCCGTGTCTGGTCTTCGGCGATGGGCAACTCTTCGGCGGAGTCCGGCGCGTCGGTAACGCGGAGGACTGCGGTGTCCGTAGCGTCGTCGGTCCCGATGAGTTCGGCCTCTCGCCAGCGGTCGTCGTTGAACTGCACGTCGTACTCGGTGGCGTTGTAGACGACGTGCCAGTTCGTGACGACGTAGGCGGTCGAAGTTCCCTCGTTCACCCGGTAGACCCAACCGGAGCCACCACTCACCTGTCCGGTCTCGTTCGAGACGTTTATCGTCACGACGGCGTTCGTCGCCGTCTGGAACAGCCTCGTGTAGTTACACCGTGCCTGCACTTGGAGCGGTTTCGAGTCGCTGTCGCTCCCTGTTGGCGATTCGACGGCCATTGGCGCGTCGATGGCCGCCGCTCCGCCGCTCGCATCTGACGTTCGCGTCTCTGCGTCCTGTGCCCCGGCTCCCATCGCGTCAGGCCCGATAGTCGCTACGCCGCCCACCGACCCAGCAGCCACCACTACGAGGACGAATAGCCCCGCTAATAGTCGTTGACTCATTCCCGAACAGGCCCACGACGCCCCGTACAATGAATGTGCGGGTCGTTGACACGCCTACGGAATCGTTCAGTCGCCGTTTCGAACTCGCTCAGTCGCCGAACAGACTCGTGTGAACCGGAGCGAACTCCCGCTCTTCGGCGTCGCTGACGGCCTTCCCTTCGACGCCCGCCGCGATGAAGTCCCGAATCGGTGGGCCGACCTGTTCGGGTTCCACGAGGAAGGCGTCGTGTCCGTGGTCGCTCTCGACCACGTGATTGGCTGTCTCGACGCCAGCGGCGTCGAATGCCGAGGCGAGTCGTTCCGACTGCTCGACCGTGAAGTGCCAGTCGCCTGTGAAACTCACGAGGAGGGCTTCGCCGGAGAATCCAGCCAGTGCGTCAGCGTCCGAGTCGTAGCCAGACGAGAGGTCGTAGTCGTCCATCGCTCGGGTGAGGTAGAGGTAGCTGTTGGCGTCGAAGCGCTCGGCGAACTTCTCGGCCTGATAGTCGAGATACGACTCGACTTCCCGGTAAGGGAAGAAGTCGCTCGCGGGGTCGTCCGGTGCGAAGGCGTCGGCGATCATCGCCCGGCCTGCCGACCGGCGGCCGAACTTCCGGTCCATCGAGTCCTTCGAGAGGTACGTGACGTGGCCCAACTGGCGCGCGACGGCGAGGCCTTCTGTCGGTTCCGTCTCGTCTTCCCCATAATACTCCCCGCCGTTCCAGTCATCGTCGTTCGTAATCGCCCTGCGAGCAATCGCTTCGATGGCGAGCATCTGGGGGTCGAGTCGCGCCGCGGTCGCGAGCGCGACGACTCTGTCCACGCGCTCGGGGTAGCGTTTCGCCCACTCCAAGGCGTTCATCCCGCCGACGCTTCCGCCGACGACGGCCTTGAGCGGCCCGATGCCGAGGTGGTCGAGCAGTCGGTGCTGGGCGCGCGTCCAGTCGGTGACCGTGACGGCGGGGAAGTCGGTACTGTAGGGGTCGCCGGTTTCGGGGTCGAAGCTGGCCGGGCCGGAACTGCCGTAGCACGAGCCGGGGACGTTCGCGCAAATCACGAAGTACTCACGGGTGTCGATGGCCTTGCCGGGACCGACCACGTCACTCCACCACGCGGCGGCCTGTCCGTCGGTGTCTTCGTTTCGAGCGGACCCCGTCACGTGCGCGCTTCCGGTCAGCGCGTGGCAAATCAGGACCGCGTTGTTGCCGTCGTACTCGCCGTAGGTCTCGTAGGCGACTTCGAGCGGGATTCGTCTGCCGCACTCGAACTCGAACTCGCCCAACTCGGCGGTGTCACAGGTCCGGTTCATGTTGTACTAGCTATCGCCTGTTCCACGTCGGCCAGCAGGTCCGCCGGGTCCTCGATGCCGACAGAGAACCGAACGAGGTCCGGTGAGACGCCTGCGGCACGCTGTTCCTCGGCGGACAACTGGGCGTGGGTCGTACTCGCGGGGTGAATCACGAGCGTCTTCGCGTCCCCGATGTTCGCCAAGAAACTCGCCAACTCGACGTTCTCGCAGAACGCCTTGCCACCTTCAAATCCGGCTTCGAGACCGAAGGCTATCATCCCTCCATACCCTCCATCCAGATATTCGACCGCGTTCTCGTGGGTCTCGTGGTCCTCCAACCCCGGATAGGAAACCCACGCCACGTCGTCGTGGTCGGCGAGATATTCGGCGACAATTGCGGCGTTCTCGCAGTGGCGCTCCATTCGGAGGGGCAGCGTTTCGAGGCCCTGCAAGGTCTGCCACGCGTCGAAGGGTGACTGCTGGTTGCCCAGACTCCGGAGCGCGCGGAATCGTACCGCAGACGCCAGCGGGGCGTCCGCGAAGTCTCGCGAGAAGTCGGTATCGTGGTACGCCGGATTCACGCCCGCGAGTTCCGGGTAGTCGTCTTCGTGTGCCTCCCAGTCGAAATTGCCGCCATCGACCAGCACGCCGCCGACTGTGGTCCCGCTCCCGTGGAGCCACTTCGTCGTGGACTCCCAGACTACGTCCGCGCCGTGTTCCAGCGGCTTACAGAGCGCGGGCGTGGCGAAGGTGTTGTCCACGACGAGCGGCGTGCCCGCCTCGTGGGCGACGTCGGCCACGCGCTCCAAATCCGGCGTGACGAGCGAGGGATTCCCCACGGTTTCGACGTGGACGTACGCAGTGTCTTCGTCGATTGCCTCCTCGTAGGCTTCGTAATCGAGCGTCTCCACGAACCGGGCTTCGATGCCGCGTTTGCTGGCGGTCTTCGAGAGGTAGGAGGTCGTCCCGCCGTAGGTGTCGGTCGAACAGACGACGTTGCTTCCTTGGTCGGCGAGGACGAGCGTCAGCGAGTCGAGCGCGGCCATTCCGCTGGCGGTGGCGACTGCACCGGTCCCTCCTTCGATGGAGGCGAGGCGCTCTTCGAGCGCGCGCGTCGTCGGATTCGAGATGCGAGAGTAGATGTCGCCCTCCGCGTCGAGGGCGTAGAGGTCCGCGGCGTGGTCGGCGTCTTCGAACTCGTAGGAGGTGGTCTGGTACAGTGGCGGTGCCCGCGCCCCCGTCGCGGGGTCGGCCCCGTGGCCCGCGTGGAGACTGCGAGTGTCGAAGCGTGGCTCGTCGCTGGTCATGTGTTATACGCATATTCTCGCAAGATTTTATAACCGCCAGTTACGGCAAGGCTTGCAGGGACGAGATGAGTGGTGGGTTTGGTGTGATGGAGTACAGTCGATTCGAAATACGCTGGCCGCTCGCAATGAACCGCAGAAGTCAACGTGATTTCGGCCGCTTCGTACCGCGAGGATTACTGCAACTGTGACCGCCTCGAAAGCCCCCGGACGCTCACGTCTAAAGGACGTGAGCGTCCGTTCCCTTTCGGAAGTCCTACCCGTTCGGTTGGTCCGACGGACGATTATTGATGGGTAGTCGAAAGGGCGTTTGCGGTAGCGAGTGGCGTCGAGTCGTTCGCGAACCGGTAGTCTCCGACTTAGACGGGCGGACCGAGCGGTAGCGAGAGCGGACAAACTATAACCGTGCGTGAAATACAAGTCAAGTTATCAATGAGCGACGTGGAGATTGAAATCGTAGAGTACGACCCCGAGTGGCCGGTCCGGTTCGAGCAGGAGGCCGCTCGAATGGAGACGATACTCGGCGACCACGTACTCCGCGTCGAGCATATCGGTAGTACCGCCGTACCGGGACTCGCGGCCAAGCCCATCGTAGACATCTGTCCGGTCGTTTCGGACATGGACGAGGGCCGGAGATGTGCGGAACTATTGCACGAGTCTGGCTACTATCTGAGCGACAAAGACAGGGGCGACGAGTGGATAGAACTCGGCCGAGTCGCCGCGGACGACCAGCACTTCAACGTTCACGTCCGACCACAGGACTCGGAAAGCCTGCAGAACAACCTTCTCCTTCGAGAGTACCTTCGCGACCATCCGCAAGCACGAGACGAGTACGCGAGGGTCAAACGGGCCGCCGCAGAGGAGCACTCCTGCGACGCCGAAGAGTACACCCGGAAGAAATCCCCCGTCATCGACTCCATCCTCGAAAAAGCGCGCAAAGCGGGGTACGAACCCAACCTGTAGCGCGGCGGGGAATTCTGCGCACCGCCAGTTCGAGAACTGGCGCAACTACTGTGAAAGTGACATCAACGGATACACTGCCGACGTGAGTCCGGCGAGTAGCAGTGCCACACTCGATGCCGTCGAGGTGGCACCCGTAACCAGACACGTGGTACCCATCGCTGACGAACAGATGCTTCCGATGGATGCGATGTAAATGACCGTCGAATCCTCCACAACTGCTGGGTACGCTGTAAATGATTTATGTTTTCCGTGACAGTACGCCAAGCGAAACGGAACGCGCTCTACCTACGCTGACGTAGAGTGCGCCAGCGCCTTCAGGAACAACCACGCAAATCCGCCGATACCAAGTAGCAGGCCGACTACCACTAGTTCTTCAGCGTACTTGACGAACTGAACAACTTCTATCAACAGGAGCGCGATAACTAAATACGCAAGGCGATCCACCTTCGCCGCGAGTTCGGCGTTCTCCACGGACCCTTGGTCGTCTGTCATCTGTGTCACTCGCTTCCGACCCATCGTAAAAGATAGGAAACTACGCTCAGACAGTCCGACCATGAGCGAATTCGTCGTGCCGCCCGCGCTCGAACGTGGGGACCGCGTCGCCATCGTCGCTCCCGCCTCTAATCGCGCGACCGACTTCTCGCACGTCTACGAACTCGGACTCGACAGACTGCGAGACGTGTTCGGTCTGGAACCGGTCGAGTTTCCGACCGCGACGAAGGACAGCGAGTACCTCTACGACCACCCCGAAGAGCGCGCCCGAGACTTGATGGACGCCTTCGTGGACCCCGACATCGACGGGGTGATGACCGTCATCGGCGGCTACGACCAAGTTCGCGTGCTGAAGCATCTCGACCCCGACGTACTCAGAGAGAACCCGACCCGGTTCTACGGCATCAGCGACAACACCAACTTCCAGAACTACCTCTGGAACCTCGGCATCGTCTCGTTCTACGGCGGGACGCTGATGACCGACCTCGCCATGCAGGGGTCGATGCACGACTACACCATCGACTACCTCGAACGGGCGCTCTTCGACGACGAAATTGGCGAGATTTCTCCGGCGGAGCAGTTCACGGACGACGACCTTGAGTGGGCGGACCCCGCGAACTTGGAGAAACACCGCGAGATGGAACGAAACGCTGGGTGGAAGTTCCGCGGTCCCGAGACGACCGTCGAGGGCCGAACGTGGGGCGGGTGTCTCGGCACGCTCGACATGCAGTTGCGCACCAGCACGTACCTCCCGACGCCGGAGGACCTCGATGGGAGGGTCTTCCTGCTCGAAACGTCCGAGGAGATGCCCGACGCGATGGACGTTCGACAGTTCCTGATAGGCATGGGCGAACGTGGCCTGCTCGAACGATTTTCGGGCGCGCTCGTCGGGCGAGCGAAAGCCCGCAGTCCCTTCGAGGCTCGGGGTCCCGAAGCCCGCGAGAAGTACCGACGAGAGCAACGCGAGGCCATCGTGGACACCTTCGAGGAGTACAACCCCGGCGCGCCGCTCGTCTTCGACGTGGACTTCGGCCACACCGCGCCGGTCGTCCCGATTCCGGTCGGCGGGACGGCGCGAATCGACCCCGACGCAGAACGCATCGAGTTCCGTACCTGAACCGTGACCGACCAGCATAAGGCCCGACAGTTCCAAGACGGGATATCTCCGTGACTTCCTCCGGACGCGACAGACCGATACTCGCCACGGCGGTGTTCGCTGTCTTGCTGGCGCAGGTGTTGCTCTACCCCGGCGTCCCGGACCTCGTGAGTGCGGTCGGCGCGACGACGACGCTCGACGCGAGCATGTGGTTCCTCGCGGCCGAGTTCGCCGCGTTCGTCGTCTGCGCCGGTCTCTGGGGTGCCGCCAGCGACAGTTTCGGCAAGCGCGGGCCGTTCATCGCGGCGGGTGCGCTCGGTGGCGCTGTCGGTTACTTCGCGCTCGCGCTCCTCCCGGAAGCGTTTTCGCTGTCGTTCGGTGCCGTCCTCGCCATTCGCGTCTTTCAGGGTGCGATGACAATCGGCGCGTTCTCGCTGGCGATGACGATGCTGATGGACTTGGAGGGCGGCCACGGCAAGAACATGGGCGCGGCGGGCATCGCCATCGGCCTCGGGACGGCCGTCGGCGCGCCGCTCGGCGGCCAACTGTACGGCGTCGGCCCTCTCGTCCCGCTCTACGTCGCTGGCGTCCTCCTACTCTGCGTCGCCACGCTCACGCCCCTACTTTCGGACCGCGCGCCCAGCACCGCAGAGCGTCGAGTCCGCGAAGCACTGGCGACGCTCGCCGACCAACCGACGCTCGGCGTGCCGTACGTCTTCGGCTTCATCGACCGCTTCACGGCGGGCTTCTTCGCTCTCGTCGGCACCGTCTACTTCCAGTCAGAGGCCGGGTTCGGTCTCGACGCCGGAACGACCGGTATGATGCTCGGCCTCTTCTTCGCGCCGTTCGCCCTGCTCCAGTATCCGTTCGGCGTCCTCTCGGACAGAGTCGGCCGCACGGTCCCCATCGTCGTCGGGTCGGCGCTATACGGCCTCGCCGTCGTCGGCGTTGGACTCGCGCCCACCGTCACGACTGCTGGCGCGGCGATGGTCGTGGTCGGCGTCATCGGCGCGCTGATGGCTCCGGCAACGATGGCGCTCGTCACCGACTTAGCGACCGAGGAAGGAAGAGGCACCGCGATGGCCGGGTTCAACATCTTCGGGAGTCTCGGCTTTCTGGCGGGAATCGTGATTGGGGGAACTGTCGCAGACGAAATGGGCTTCTTCGCGGCGTTCGTCGTCGCTGGTGCGTTAGAGACAGCGATTGCACTCGTCTCGATTCCGGCGTTCTTCAAGTTCGACCTCGGAGAACGGGGAGAAGGAGCGGTGTTCGGGCGGTAACCGGGAGTTCGGAAGGTACTCAGCGTAACGTCTCGCGCGCCGCCTCGACGCCTACTTCTCTGTCTACGTCTGCACCGACCTCTTCGAAGGCCTCACCAATCGTACGCACGCCGCGCAGAATCTGCTCCGAGGAGAGGTGGCCCATGTTGCTCACGCGGAAGATTTCGCCGCCGAGGTGGGCCTGTCCACCACTAATCGAAACGCCCCGGTCGTCCACGGCGTCGAAGAAGTCCTCGGGGTTCTCGCGCACGTCTGCGGGCAGGGAGATGGCCGTGAGCGTGTTCGAGAACTCAGTCGCGTCGTTGCGCTCGGGGAACATCTCCAGTCCCATCGCGGTGAAGCCGTCGCGGAACGCTTGCGATTGGTTGCGGTGGCGCTCGATGCGGGCGGGCATCGTCTCCTCGGCGATGTCTTCGACGGCGAGAGCCAGTCCCCGAAAGAGCGGTACTGCGCTCGTGAACGGCGTCTGGTGGGAGTCGGCCTTCCGCAGGTGCCAGTCTAAGTCCTCGTAGAACGGCGCGCTGTCGCCGTCGAAGCGCTCTTGGGCGCGCTCGGTGGCGTACATCGCGGAGGTGCCCGGCGGGGCCGCGAGACACTTCTGGGCGTCCGTGACCGCCACGTCTACGTTCCAGTCGTCGATGCGAAACTCGTCGCCGCCGATGGAGGTCACGCCGTCCACGACGAACGTGGCGTCGTGTTCCTTGGCAATTTCGCCGACTGCTTCGACCGGATTGAGCAGGCCGGTACTCGTCTCGTTGTGGACCATCGTCACCACGTCGGTGTCGTCGTCCACGGCCTCCTCGACTGCTTCGAGGTCGATGGAGTGGCCCCACGTGGCCTCCACGGGGTCCACGGAGGCGTACCGGTCGGCGATACGTTTGAACCGACGACCGAACTTGCCGTTGACGAGTGGGACGACGTTCCCACCGTCGCCGACGAGATTCGCTACTGCGGCTTCCATCGCCATCGTCGCGGTGCCGTTGAAGATGAGGCTCGTGCCGTCGCTCGCGGTCGAAGCGCCGTCGAGTGTCGATTCGGTGAACACGTAGTCGAGCGCGTCTTGCGCTCGCTCGTAGACGGCCTCGAACTCCGCAGAACGGTGCGAGACCATCGGTTCGCTCATCGCTTTTCGCACCTCGCGCGTGACGGGGACCGGACCCGGATTCAAGAGGAGAAAGTCCTCGCGCATGCGTCCACTGTTCGTCGCCGTCGGCTTAAGTACGCGGGTCGTCGCAAATGCCGCCACGGTCGTAGGGCGTGCTTGCCCACAGCCGTAGGGTGTCTTTGACCACGCGTAGGCAGGCAACAGCGTAATCTACGTCCTGCTTGTACTGCTGGTGCCATGGTGAATTTCACCGACGACGACGAAGGCAAATCTGTCGTCATGGGGGACGAGAAAGTGGGTATGATTACCGAGGTCGAGCACGGCACCGCGTACGTGGACCCCGACCCCGGCATCACCGACCGAATCAAGGCGACGCTCGACTGGGGCGACCGCGACGAGGATACGTATCCGTTGCAGGAAAGTCGCGTCGATACCGTCACCGACGACGAGGTTCGTCTGCGAGACGACCTCTGAACGGAGAGTCACTTGCGCTCATTTTTCGCATAGTCGCGCCGTGATACCGTCGAGATGGTCGAGTCCGACGACTGCGACGACGGGTCCGCGCTCGCGGAGCGAGGCCAGTCGCGTCGCCATGTGTTGCTCGCGAGTGTCGTCTCTGAGTCGAATCGGTTCCGGGGTGTCGAACGCGCGCAGTAGCGATTGGGTCTGTTCTGCCTGCTTGCGTTCGTCGCGGGCCTGCACGTCGGGAGAGTCGGTCGAATCGCAGTCGTGCTTGACCGGTGAATCGACCTCGACGCGGAGGCCAGTTCGAGTGGCGACGGCGGCGGCCATCCGGCAGACGAGCGCGTGGCGCGTCACCGAACCGACTCCCGAGAGGACGCGTCGAACGGTCGTCGTCGAGGCACGTTCGTCCCAGCAGTTCCGAGCGAGTCGAGCGAGAAACGCTCCAGTCGGCGCGTCGATGCCGACCACGTTCGCTTCGGCTTCGGCGGCCGCGCAAGCGGCCGCGCTCATCTCGCCGCCGAATGCTGGTGTCTCGCTACTGGAATTCCGGGCGTACGTCTCGTACAGCGGCACCGCGAGCGGCGGTGCTTCGAGCGCGACGACTTCGGGGTCGCGCTCTCGGACGATTTTCTGCGTCCGGTAGACGCTCGCGGGGTGGTCGTGAACGACGCCGACCAGCGTCACGTCGCTAGCAAGTCCGGATTCTGTGTGTACGTACTCCTCGCGTAGCCGAGGGTCGCGCTCGCGTGCCATGAACTCTCTGGGTGGGTATCACGCACCCGTCTTAGTCGTTGCTACTCACTTCCTTTTCAGTTAGAACAATAATATTGAATGGTTCCGGATGTCGTTACCTCAACCAGTCAAAGTATACCCTTCGAGTGAGCATATGGATGCGATGGGCCGGTGTGAACCGTTCGAATCGGGCGTCGAAGTCAGAGGGGACGTCGTGGACGCGGTCCTCCGGGCCGCTGGCGAACTCTCGACTGCCTACCAGTCGCGGATGGAGGCCGCACTCGCCGAGGAAGGCATCGACGACCCGAGACCTGACGAGTGGTACTCCCAGCGGGCGTATCTCCACGCGCTCGACGCCATCGTCCAGTCTGCTGGTCCGCAAGTCGTGACGACCGTCGGCGAGCAGATACCGCGGAACGTCGATTGGCCCCGCGAAGTCGCGACGGCCGAAGACGGTCTCGGACTACTCAACGAGACCTACCAGGACAGTCACCGCGGGGGCGACGTCGGCTACTACGACTTCGAGCAGGTCGCCGCGTCGGCGGGACGGGTCTTCTGCAAGAATCCCTATCCCTGCGCGCTGGACCGCGGCGTCGTCGCTGGCGTCGCCGAGTGGTACGGCGAGAACGAGACCACCGTCTCGGTCACGGAATCGGGCGAGACGTGCCGTACCGAGGGCGACGCCGAGTGCGTCTATCGGGTATCGTGGTGAGCTTGCCACTGTCTCCCCGTCGTTTTATCGCCCACCAGTGCTTGCGCTGAGGTATGAGTGAGTTGGACGCCGACGAGAACCCGTACGTCGAGGACCCGACGACGGAGTTCGAACCGGTCGAAGAGTTGGACGAGCAGGGTGCCGAGGAGCAGGCCCAACAGCTACGAGAAGCTATCAGGTATCACGACTACCGGTACTACGTCGAGAACGACCCGGTAATCGGCGACCGAACCTACGACGTGCTGTTCACGCGCTTGCAGGAACTCGAAGCAGCCTTCGACATTCAAACCGCAGACAGTCCGACCCAGCGCGTCGGCGGCGAACCGCTTTCTGAACTCGGAACTGTCGAACACGTCGCGCCGATGCTCTCCATCGATTCCAGCGGGGAAGCCGACGACGTGCGGGACTTCGACGCCCGGATTCGCCGGGAAGTGGGCGACGAACAAGCGGACGGCGTGGAGTACGTCTGCGAACCGAAGTTCGACGGCCTCTCGGTCGAAGTCGTCTACGAGGACGGCGAGTACGTTCGCGCGGCGACTCGCGGCGACGGCCACGAGGGCGACGACGTGACCGAGAACGTCCGCACCATCGCCAGTGTCCCCCACCGACTCAGAGGAGATTATCCCGACTATTTGGTCGTTCGTGGCGAAGTGTACATGCCAGAGGACGCCTTCCAGAAGCACAACCGCGAGCGCGTCGAGCGCGGCGAGGACCCCTTCGCGAATCCTCGGAACGCGGCGGCGGGAACGCTTCGACAACTCGACCCCTCCATCACCGCAGAGCGCCCGCTCGACTGCTTCTTCTTCGACGTGCTAGATTCTTCAAATGGGTTTCAGAGCCACTGGGGCCAACACGTTACTCTTCCGAACTTCGGCCTGAAGGTCAACGACCGCGCGGAACTCTACGCGGACATCGAGGACGCAATCGAGTACCGAGACCGCTTGATGGACGCCCGGCCGGAGTTGAACTACGAAATCGACGGCGTGGTTATCAAGGTCAACGACTTGGCTACCTGCGAGCAGTTGGGAACCACACAGCGCGCCTACCGGTGGGCCTACGCTTACAAGTTCCCTGCGCGCTCCGAAGTCACGGAAATCACGGACATCACTGTCCAAGTCGGCCGAACGGGCCGACTCACGCCAGTCGCTCTCTTGGAACCGGTAGACGTCGGCGGTGTCACCGTCTCGCGGGCCAGTCTCCACAACCCCGAGGAAATCGCCGAGATGAACGTCAACGTCGGTGACGAGGTGAAGGTCGAACGAGCGGGCGACGTGATTCCGTACGTCGCCGAAGTCACGGACAAGCGGAGTTCCGGCCACTACGAGTTCCCCGACCACTGTCCGGTCTGTGACAGCGCAGTCGAGTTCGACGGGCCGATGGCGTACTGCACTGGCGGTCTCGCGTGTACCGCCCAACTCGTCCGCGCAGTCGCCTACTACGCCAGCGACGACGGCCTCGACATCGAAGGGTTGGGCGGCGAGCGCGTCGAGCAGTTGGTCGATGCGGGACTCCTCGAAGACAGTCTCGCGGACCTCTACCGAATCGAGAGAGACGACCTGCTCGAACTGGAAGGCTGGGGCGAGAAGAGCGCGGAAAATCTGTTGGGAGAACTCGACGCCTCGAAGCATCCGCGCCTGCGCGAGTTCCTGTCGGCGCTCGGCATTCCGAAGGTCGGCCCGGCGACTGCGGCGGACCTCGAACGCGAGTTCGGCGACTTCGAGGCGATTCGGGAGGCGTCTCAGGAAGAGTTAGAGCGGGTGGACGGCATCGGCCCGAAAGTCGCCGCCCAAATCGTGGAGTTCTTCGACTCCGAGAAGAACGAGCGGGTTATCGACGACTTGCTCGCCGCTGTCGGGCCGCTGGAAACGCCCGACGATACAGAGACCGGCGACGAATTAGCAGGTCTGACCTTCGTCTTCACCGGGTCGCTCGACGGCTACACGCGGAGCGAAGCACAGGAACTGGTCGAGGACCACGGCGCGAACGCCACGAGTAGCGTCTCGGGCAACACGGATTATCTGGTCGCAGGGGACAGTCCGGGGTCGAAACTGGACGACGCCGATGCGAACGACGTACCGGTGCTGGACGAAGAAGAGTTCGAAGAACTGCTGGAAGAACGGGGAGTTCTGTAGGACTCGTCCTACAGGTCTGCTTGGTCGAACGCCCAGTAGCCGACTGCGACTGGCACGAACAGCCAGAAGAGGAGGTAGATGACGACGAACGCGTTCGACAGGAAAACCGGAAGCGACTCGCCGAGTACCTGTGCGGCTTTCTGTCGGTTGAAGAGGCCGAACATGAGTAGTCGCGACTGGAACGCAGACTCCATCAAGACTGTATCGACGAGCGTCTTGTACGCCTGCGTCGGGTTCATCAACTTGATGAACAGTAGCGCCTGATACTTCCCTTCCGTACCCAGTCCAGCGTACTTGGTCAGTGCGTTCACGACCTGATTGGCGAAGGAATTCCAGAGGACGACGAACCAGAAGAACAAGCCAATCGATGGGATGATCGCAAGTTCGTTGCTCTCTGCCGCCGCTGAGATACCGACCGACAACCCCACGAACACGACGCCGAGGAGCACCGTCAGTATCCCGAACAGCAGGAAGTTCACGAACTTGAACGACAGCGAGGTGAACAGCAGTAGGAACGCGGCGACGACGAACCCGATGATGATCGGCACGGTTAGGACTGCGCCGCGGCCCAACACTTTGCCAAACACTACGTCTTCGCGGGAGTGTGGGAGCGAGAGCAGGAGTTTGAGCGAGCCAGACGCTCGTTCGCGGGTGATTGCCGCGTACGCCATCACGATGGAGATGAGCGGAATGAGGATGGACGTTCCCTGTTTCATCAGGTAGATGAACACGTCCGAGGTTCCGCTTTGGCCCTGCGACGGTGCGGTACCCATCTCTAAGTAGAACAGCAGGAACAGTGGGAGTGCGAATATTCCGACGAACAGCACTGTCAACGCCCACAGCCACTTCGAGCGAATCGAGTCTTGGAAGTCCTTCCGAGCGACTGCTTGCCAACTCATGCTGGCACCTCCTCTCGGTCGGTCGTGTAGGCCATGAACAGGTCTTCGAGGGAGGCTTCCTTCGTCTCGAAGTCCTCGACAGTGACGCCTGCGTCTTCCAGCGTCGAGAGGACGGTGGTCTTCTGGTCGCCTTCGCAGGAGACCCGAAGCGTGTCGCCGCTTTGGGCCACTTCCGAGACGCCGTCGAGGTCCCGGACCTGCTGAAGCGCGTCCTCGGTCACGTCGCTGACGGTCACGCGCATCACAGTGTCGGCGCTCGTCGCGTCGCGGAGTCCTTCGATGGAGTCCTCGGCGACGAGTTCGCCGTCGCGCATGATGCCGACGCGGTCACAGACCGACTCGACCTGTCCGAGGATGTGGCTGGAGAAGAACACCGTCGCACCGCGGTCGGCCTCTTCTCTCACGATGTCGCGCATCTGGCGCGCGCCCGCCGGGTCCAGTCCGGTCGAGGGTTCGTCCAGAATCAGGAGGTCGGGGTCGCCGACCAGCGACATCGCGAGGACGAGCCGTTGAGCCATCCCCTTCGAGTACCCGCCAGCTTTCCGGTCGCCGTCGCCCGTGAGGCCGACACGTTCCAAGAGTGCGTCCGGGTCGTCGTCTGCTTCCTTCGACTCGATGGCGAACTCCAAGTGTTGGCGACCGGTCAGTCGGTCGTACACGGAGAAGCCCTCCGGGAGGACGCCGAGTCGTTCTCGCACCGCGACGCTCTCGTCGTGAGCGTCGTGGTCGAGCACGCGCACCTCGCCTTCCGTCGGCCGGACGAAGTCCAGCAGCATGTTGATGGTCGTGGACTTGCCCGCGCCGTTGGGGCCGAGGAAGCCGAACACCTCGCCTTCTTCGACCGTGAAGGAGAGGTCGTTGACGGCGACGACGTCGCCGTACCGTTTGTGTACCCCGTCCAGTTCTATCGCGGTCATATGCGCCGCTTTTGCCTCACCCTACGTAAAGGCTTGTCCTTATCGTGTCGCGTCAGGAAGGATTTCCAGCGACGTTCGAACGGAAAAACGGCTCACACCGCGTCGTCTGGGTCGTATCTGTTTGCCATCTCTCTGGCTTCGTCGGCGTAGCGTTCCCGCACCTCTTCGTCGTCTACAGCCTCTAAGCTTTCCGGGTCGGCGTCGATACCTGCTGTCACGTCCACTTGCTGAAGCATGTTCATCGACCGCTGTTGCTGGAGGCGGCGTTCGCCATCCGTAGTCGCGTACACGAGCGTGACCAGTCCCTTGTCGGTGTACGTTCGCTCGACGAGCCAGAGTCGCACGTCGGTGTCGTCCATACAGACCATTTCGTCGGTAGGCTGTTGAATCCCGTTGGTTCGTCCCGTGTGGCCGGAAATTGGCATCTAACCGTCCTCTCAGTTTATTTTTTAGTCTGTAAGATGGTAATCACACTTTCCCAATACTGCCAGTAGTGTTAAGAAGGAAAGGAGCGTATCGGTGTGACGAATGACAGTATCTGGGTGGCAGGCACGCACGAAGACTGGTGTACTGGGGAGTGCACCGACACGGGTACGGGGAATCGACCACGAACGCTATTGCGGTCATCGAGCGAACCAGTGACGACGACTGAGTCCCCACTGTCGCAGGCGACCGACGACCGCCTCGACAGCATGCTCTTCCAAGGCGAAGAGGTCGAAGAGGAGTTGACGATGGAGGGTGCGCGTCTCGCGGTCACGACCCATCGTGTCCTCGTGTTCACCCCCGACGGCGACGCCAACGGCCGACTGTTCGACCACGAAGACCGGCCGAACGTCCTCGACGCGAACGTCCAGACCAGCGGCCGCGACGCCTACGCGGGTTGGGGCGTCAAGTCCGCGGTGTACGGCGTCGTCTTCCTCGGCGGCGGTTTCGTCGTCCAGAGCAGTGGCATCCTCAACACGCTCGGAGAAATCAAGACGCCGGAGTCGGGTCCGGGCGCTGGCATCGCGCAGTTCGCGGCCACGCTCCCGACTGTGTTCACCGTCCTCATCACCGGTCTCCTGTTGGTCGGCGGACTACTGCTGCTCGTGGCGGCCGGACTGGGCGCGTTCTACTACACCTCGCGCTCCGACGAGTTGGTCATCGAACGAGCGGGTCGCGACCCGATTCGCGTGCCGATGCAGGAAGGCGAGGAAGGCGAGCAGATCGCTCGCCGCCTGCGCACGGTCGTAGGAACAGGTTCAAAGCCCAGCACCGACTAGCTGTTCTCGATGGATGGGGCCGCCGTCCGGGAGTCCGCATCGTCGTTACCGCGGGACCCCGGGGTCTACCAGTTTCAGCAGGGAGAGACGACGCTCTACGTCGGCAAGGCCGTCTCGTTGCGCGAGCGCGTTCGCTCGTACGCCGACCCGCGGAGCGACCGCATCCGTCGGATGGTCCGGCGCGCGGACGCCATCGACTACTCCGTCACGGACACCGAAACCCAGGCCCTCCTACTGGAGGCGAACCTCATCAAGCGGTTTCAGCCCCGTTACAACGTTCGGCTGAAAGACGACAAGTCCTACCCGCTCGTCCAACTGACCGACCACGAATTCCCCAGAATCGAGATAACGCGAGACCCCGACCCCCAAGCCAGAGCCGCCCGTGGGAGCGACGGCCCGCGCGTGTTCGGCCCGTTCACGAAGAAGACACAGGTCGAAGTCGTCGTGAAGGCGCTCCGTGAGACCTACGGTGTGCGAGGCTGTTCGGACCACAAGTTCGCCAATCGCGACCGGCCGTGTCTCGACTACGACATCGGTCTCTGTACCGCGCCCTGCACCGGCGAAATCGGCGAGGACGCATACCTCGCTGACGTGGAGTCGGTCGTCAGATTCTTCGAAGGCGAGACAGGCGTGCTGGCAGACCCCCTGCGAAGAGAGATGGAAGAGGCCGCTCAATCGCAGGAGTTCGAGCGCGCGGCGAACCTCCGAGACAAACTCGACGCCGTCGAAGGATTCCACGGCGGCGCGGGCGAAGCCGTCGCCAGCCAGCAGGACGAGCGCGCCGTAGACGTACTCGGCGTCGTCCTCGAAGGCGACGACGCGACGGTGGCGCGTCTGCACAGCGAATCGGGCCAACTGGTCGAACGTGAGCGTCACGCCGTCTCGATACCGAACGATTCGGACGGCGACACGCGCTCTGCGGCCGTCGTCTCAGCGTTCGTCCCGCAGTACTACGCCGAGCGCGAGTTGCCCGACGCCCTACTGCTCTCGGAGCGACCGGACGAACAGGAGGTGCTGGACTGGCTCGAAACCGAGGGCGTGGCGGTTCGCGTGCCGGGAGCAGGTCGTGAGGCGACGCTCGTCGATTTGGCGCTGAAGAACGCCCGGCGCGGCGGTGGCGAACCGGATGCGCTCGCGGGACTCCGGGACGCGCTGAACTTGGCGACGATTCCCCGCCGAATCGAGGGGTTCGACGTGAGCCACGCCCAAGGCAAGAGCGTCGTCGGGAGCAACGTCGTCTTTGCGGGCGGCACCCCAGAAAAGGCCGACTACCGGCGGAAAAAGCTGGAGGACGTGAACGACGACTACGCGAACATGTACGACCTGCTTCGCTGGCGCGCCGACAGAGCGGTCGAGGGCCGCGACGACCGGCCCGACCCAGACCTACTGCTCATCGACGGCGGCGAAGGGCAACTGGACGCGGCGCGCGAGGCACTGGACGATGCCGGGTGGGAGATTCCGGCAATCGGGCTTGCGAAGGCCGAGGAACTAGTCGTGACGCCAGACGGCACATTCGACTGGTCCAAGGACGCAGACCACTTGCACGTGCTACAGCGAGTGCGCGACGAAGCCCACCGCTTTGCGGTGCAGTACCACCAGACCATCCGGGACGGCGTTTCGACGGAGTTAGACGGTGTGCCCGGCATCGGCCCGCAGACGCGCCGGAAGTTGCTTCGCAGATTTGGAAGCGTGGAGGGGATTCGAGACGCCTCGGTGGCGGAGTTGCGCGAGGTAGAGGGCGTCGGCGAGAAGACGGCGGAGACCATCGGGACTCAGCTCTGACTCTTCAACTGCTCGCGGGCCCGGCCGTTCCACGCGACGACGAGCGAAACGGCCAGCAGGACCGCGAGAACGAAGAGGAACGCAGTTCTCGATATCAGCAACAGTGCCCCGACGCCGAATCCGAGCGTTCCCACCGCCGCGACTCGAAACTGCTCGTACCAGATGCCCGCCGCTCCCGTCACCGCGAACACGAGCGCGAGGAAGTACGCGAGTAGCCACTGCTGGCTGACGCCACCGAGCAGGAGGACGAGTAAGGACAGCAGGAGGACTACGACGACTGCAACGGCGAACCCACGGGCCAGCGCGACGCGAGTACTCGTCATACTCGATGGTTGTTCGTCTTGCGTGATAAGGGTACGTGAGACGGTGGATTGGTGTTTTTCGCGCTTACTCGGTGACATTTCCGGCGCGGGCAGTGCGGAGAGCGGGCCTCGGACAGTGAGTAGCGAGGGACTCGGCGAGTTCCTCGGACCATGCGAGCGGTGCGAAGCGCGAACGTGTGGCTCTCGCGGTGCGGAGCGGTGCTATGCGGGGCGTTCTCTCCTCGTTTTCGGGAGTAGCTAGCCTCACTGCTATCTACGTCGCTACGTAGCACTCAAAGCAAGCGACGTATTTTCTCCGAAAGTCTAACCTCGGCGGTTGACTCGCCAGTTATTGCACCTCCAACCTCAGCCACGCCGGAAAAGTGACCAGCACAATTAAGCCGCTCCCCCATAGTGTAGGTGACATGAGCAATCTCTTCTACGAACTCGGCCGCCTCACCGGGGGTGGCGGAGGCGACGGTAGCGGACCGTCCGGCGGGAGTAGCAAGAGCCGCGAAATCGGTCGCTATCTCGCCATCGCCGTCGTCGTCCTCGCTATCTTCTTCGCCGTTCCCTCCCTGAACTTCGGCGGTATCGTCGCCCTCGTCGCCGCGTTGGTACTCGCCGGAATCATCTACAGCGCGGTCGAAATCGTCGGTCCCTACGAGAAACGCCCGATGACGGTGTTCGGCGAGTACAAGAAACTGCTCGGTCCCGGTATCAACGTGGTCATCCCGCTGGTCAGCGAGACGCACGTCTACGACACGCGAACGCAGACTCTCGACGTGCCCGAGCAGGAAGCCATCACGCGCGACAACTCGCCGGTCATCGCAGACGCAGTCATCTACATCCGCGTGATGGACGCCGAGAAAGCGTTCCTCGAAGTCGAGAACTACAAGAAAGCCGTCTCGAATCTGGCCCAGACAACCCTCCGTGCCGTGCTGGGCGACATGGAACTGGACGAGACGCTGAGCAAGCGCGAGGAGATAAACGTCCGCATCCGCGAAGAGTTGGACCGGCCGACCGACGAGTGGGGCGTCCGGGTCGAGAGCGTCGAAGTCCAGAAAGTGATGCCCTCCCAGTCGGTCGTCAACGCGATGGAGAAACAGACTTCCGCAGAGCGCCGCCGTCGCGCCATGATTCTAGAGGCACAAGGCGAACGCCGCGCCGCGGTGGAGACGGCCGAGGGCGAGAAGCAATCGAACGTCATCCGCGCGCAGGGCCTGAAACAGAGCCAGATTCTGGAAGCCCAAGGTGACGCCGTCTCGACGGTCCTCCGCGCGAAGTCCGCCGAGTCGATGGGTGAGCGCGCCGTCGTCGAGAAAGGCATGGAGACGCTCCAAGCCGTCGGTGACGGCGATTCGAACAAGTTCGTTCTCCCGCAGGAACTCACCTCGCTGGTGGGTCGCTACGGCAAGCACCTCACCGGCAGTGACGTGAGTGCGACTGACAGTGAGTCCCTCGACAGTCTGGCGTTCGACGAGGAGACGAAGGAACTGCTCGGTCTGGACGACGTGGACGAACTCCTCGCGGAGATGGACGACGTGGAACTCGAAGACCGCGGCGAGGAGCGCGAGAAGATGAAGGAAGTTTCGCAGGACTGAACTCGTTTTTCTCAGAACGCCCCGAGGACCATCACGAACAGCGCGACGGAGATGATGGCGAACAGGCTACCGACGAACTTCTTGATGGTACTCGTCTCCAGCGCGTTCGAGACGTAGGGCGCAATTTGCCCGCCAGTGACCGTCGCGGGAACGGTGAAGATGACCATGTTCCACGGCGTCGAGGCGATGCTCAGGGAGTGACCGCCGACCAGTCCGCCGCCGAAGACGTGGACGAGCGAGGCCAGAATCGCGGTCAGCGCGACCACGATGTGGTTCGTGCCGATGGCGACTCTGACCGGGACTTTCGTGCCGAGCATCGAGACGATGCCCAACTCGCCGATGCCGAAGCCAGCGAGTCCTTGGAACGTGCCGCCGACGCTGTAGTTGGCGAACCGGCGCAGGTAGCCGCCGCGGTTGTAGACGTAGTCGTCGCCCTCTTGGTCCACTCGCGTCACCGTACCAGCTTCGTCGGTTTCGACGCCTGCGGGGCCGAGCTTTCCGTCGTCGTTGGGGAGGTCACGCGAGTCGGTGCCGCCGTCGGCGATCGCCTCGCCGCTCGACGCGCTCTCTGATTCCTCGTGGCCGAGGTCGGCCCGAAACAACAGATAGGAGGCCGTCATGAGCGCGAGACCGAGCAGCAAGTGGAACACTGGCTTCGGGATGACGAACGACAGGAGCGCGCCAGCTATGACGAACGGAATCGCGCCGCCGACGAGCGTGAGCGCGAGTCGGCGGTCTACGAGTCCGTAGCGGATGAACGCGACCGCCGAACTCGACAGCCCGAACGCCTCGCTGATGAGGCCGATCTTCACCAGCGTCTCGGGTTCGAGCGGATGCGCGAACAACGGGAAGATGAAGATGAGGAACGGCACGAACAGCGCCGACCCGCTGATTCCGACCGTGTTCACGATGGTCGCCCCGAGCAGGAAGAAGGGGAACAGCCACCAGTACTCCAACCAGTACTCTGTCCCACCGCTTCCCGAGGTCGGGGCGAAGAAGTAGACGGCGGTGACGAACAGCACTGGCGCGGCGAACACGAAGAAGTGCTGGTACTTGAGGAACGACTTCTGCACTTTTCCGAGGGACGGCGTCTCGACTACGTTTTGGAGTGACATGGTTGTGTTCGAGTTCGGATGTTAGCTGTCGAAAACGAGTTCCACTGCCGGTGTCGAGCGTCCCACGGCGGAACGATGCTGGCCCACGGTCGATGCGGAGACTATTTGCGGTCGCATCTAAGTAATTCCTCCTCTAGGCGGCTGAATCGGGTGTCCGGGGTCGGACCGTGCGCTCGCTACCTTCGAATTCATAGTACCACGGTCTAAACGAGCCCCGACAGAAAAATGTTATCAACGAAATAGAATGAAATTATAGACCGTTATGGTCCCCGCAGGGGACGACGAGAGTGGCTATCGAGAGGGTGTCAGCGGCGGGAGTGTCCCTCACTGGACGATAAACTGGCCAGCTATCTCCTTGACCTCCTTCATCGTCTTCGGCTCGTCAACGGCCTTCGGGTACGGGTTCGACACGTTCAGTTCGTTGAGGAAGCTCGCGTGGCGGGCTTCGACGCTGTGGATGCCGATTGCGGCCGAGAACACGTCGTCGTTCGACACCGAGGGGGCAGCGCCCTTGTACGCCGCGACGCCAGTGTTTTCGAGCGCCTTCGCCACGCCGAAGAACTCACTGGCAGTTCCGTAGCCGAAGTCGTACTCGGCTTCCTCGACGGGTGTGCCGCCGAGTTTCTTCACTGTGTTCGTGATGGCCTTCACGTGGGCCGCCTCGTGCTCGCCGACTGCGCGGAGTCGGTCGGGGACGGTCATCCGAAGTTCGTCGCCGTACTCCGACAGCACGTCGGCGTTCATCAGTTCGTCGTCGCTGAAGTTCTCCAATCCGTCGCGGTAGAAGGCGTTCTCCAAGTGTTCGAGCGTCAGCGCGTAGTTCAGAATCTTCACGTCGCCGGTGCCGTCGTCCTTCTTGCGGTCTGCTGTCGGCTCTTCTGCCATCTCTTGTGTCGTCTCGCTGCCGCCCATGTCGGAGGTGATGAACTGGCTGGCGATTTCGATGACCTCGTCCATCGACTTCGCTTCGTCCACGGCCTTTGGGAACGGCGACGAGGAGTTGACCATGTTGAGGAAACTCGCGTGGCGGGCCTCGACGCTGTGGATGCCCGCGGCGGGGCCGAGGATGTCGTTGTCTTTTATCATTGGTGCCGCTCCGGCGTAGGCCGCAACACCGGTGTTTTCGAGCGCCTTCGCGGTGGTGAGGTACTCGCTGGGCGTCTCGTAGCCGAAGTCGTACTCGGCTTCTTCGACGGGTGTGCCACCGAGTTTCTCGATAGTCGCGCTGAGCGTCTTCACGTGGGCCGCCTCGTGTTCGTCCGCGACTTTCAGGTACTCGGGCACGTCCATTCGCACCGTCTCGTTGAACTTGCTCACCGCGTCGGCACCCATGAGTTCGTCGTCGGAGAACGTGTTCAGGCCCTCGCGGTAGAAGGCGTTCTCCAAGTGTTCGAGCGTCAGCGCGTAGTTCAGTACGTCGAGGTCGGGGTGCGGCTTAGACATCTCCTCGGTGGTGGTCTCCTCCGTGGTCGTGTCCATCATCTCGGAGGTGGTCTCCATCGTCGTGTCCATGCCGGTCGTCGTCTCGTCGCCACTGCCGCCGCCAGAACAACCAGCGAGCGCGGCCGTCCCGACGACGGCAGTTGCGGTCAGGAAGTTCCGGCGGGTTCGGTTGTCGTTCGCGTTGTCGTCGCGGGTCATGATTCGTTTCGAGCAAACCGCTATCAGTAAAAGAGGATATTCCGAACTTCGACCGGAGTTTCACCCACTCCTCACCCAAATTCGTTCAGGTTGAGGTCAAAGTGGTCCTGTTTGAAATCCGAAAATCACCGTCTGGCAGCAAACCTTCATGAGTTATTGGCTGTAGGTCGATGACATGAACCAGAGTTCGATGGATGAGAACAAACAGCAGGAGAAGCGGAGCATTGAGTTGGCTCAACAGAAAACGCCAACAGGGCCGAGTGTTCGGTCCCGTGAGTTCTGGTTCGAGCATATTTGGTCAATAAGCGTCGTCAAGAATTTTCTGACAAAAAACATCGTGGGTAAGTTCGATGGTTTGGCCGTTGTACTCGTCATTGCAGCTTCGGCTTTGGTGGTCTTTTCATACGATTCCGGAGGGAATTTCCTTGCTGTCTCTACTGCCTGTTTTTCAGCAATTTTCACCGTCTTGGCTATCCGGGAGACTAAGCGTAACCGAGAAGCAAGACACGCCCCCACGTTGTTTCTCGCCATTCGGAACGGCAAAGAGTTAGGTCTAAAGAACATCGGAAATGGACCAGCCCACGAACTCACAGTTGAGGACCGCGAGATTTCGGATGAAAGTTTAGTCGAAAATGCGATTGTCGAAGCTGATGGCTTCATCTCTCTTGAACCAGAAGACGCAGAAGATCGTATTTTAGAAAGAGCAGAACCAATCCAAGTCAAGATGAGCTATGGCGACTGTTTAGGAGTTGAACACACAAACATCGTCCGAGAAGCTAACCTCTCCGATTGGCAATCGAGCTAAAACTCGCCTTTCGGTTCCGGCACGCCACCCTCCACCTCGACATCAACGTCGAACTCCTCGCGCAACTCCCGCATTCGGTCCCGAATGTCCGCCGCAAGTTCGAACTCCAGATTGCTCGCGGCCTCGTTCATCCGGTCTTCCAGTTCTGCAATCCGCGCCTCTGCCTCGTCGTCCGTCTCGGGGTCGCCGGTACTCATGCCGGAGGTGTCAGTTTTGCTCCCCGGTAGATTCGCTTCCGAGACTTCCTTGTCGATGGTCGTCGGCGTGTAGCCGTGTTCCTCGTTGAACTCGCGCTGAATCTCGCGGCGGCGGCGTGTTTCGGAGATTGCATCGTCCATCGCGTCCGTGCGCTCGTCGGCGTAGAGGACGACTTCACCGTTGACGTTCCGCGCGGCGCGACCCATCGTCTGGACGAGCGAGGTTTCCGAGCGCAGGAAGCCCTGCTGGTCGGCGTCCAAAATTGCGACGAGCGAGACTTCCGGGATGTCCAATCCTTCCCGCAGAAGGTTGATGCCGACGAGAACGTCGAACTCCCCGAGTCGGAGCCCTCGGACCAGTTCGTGGCGTTCGAGCGTGTCCGTCTCGTCGTGCATGTACTCGACGGCGACGCCCGCCTCTTCGAGGTACTCGGTCAAGTCCTCGGTCATACGCTTGGTGAGCGTCGTGACCAGCACGCGCTCGTCGTTCGCGACCTGCTGGTCGATGCGGTCCATCAGGTCGTCTATCTGGCCCTCGGCGTCCGCAACCGAAATCTTGGGGTCCACGAGATGCGTCGGCCGAACGATTTGCTCGACGATTTGCTCGCTCTGCTCTTGCTCGTAGTCGGCGGGCGTCGCGGAGACGTACAGCGTCTTGTCGGTCTTCTCTTGGAACTCCTCGAAGGTGAGTGGCCGGTTGTCGTAGGCGGTCGGCAGTCGGAAGCCGTTCTCGACGAGGCTGTCCTTTCGGGATTTGTCGCCCGCGAACTGGCCCTTGATTTGGGGCACCGTCTGGTGGGACTCGTCGATGACGGTGAGGAAGTCGTCCGGGAAGTAGTCGAGTAGGGTAAAGGGAGCGTCGCCGACCTCCCTGTCCGAGAGGTACACCGAGTAGTTCTCGATGCCCGAACAGTAGCCCGCCTCTTTCATCATCTCCAAGTCGAACGTGGTGCGCTCCTCGATTCGCTGGGCGGCCACGAGGTCGTTGTTCCGCTCGAAGTACCGAATGCGGTCGTCCAAGTCGTCCTCGATTTCCGCGATGGCGTCCTGCATGGTCTGCTCCGGGATGGAGTAGTGTTCTGCCGGGTGGACGAGGACTGCGGGTTCTTGACTCTCGACTTTCCCCTCCAAGGGGTCCACCTTCATCATGCGGTCGATTTCGTCGCCCCAAAGTTCCACGCGCACGGCGTAGCGGCCGTACATCGGGAAGATTTCGATGGTGTCGCCCCGCACGCGGAAGGTGCCCTGCGTGAAGTCCACGTCGTTGCGCTCGTAATTCAAGTCAACGAGGCGGGCCAGCAGTTCGTCTCGGCCGATTTCGTCGCCCGTCTCCAAGCGCAGGCTCATGTGTTCGTAGTTGGCCGGGTCACCGAGACCGTAGATTGCCGACACCGAGGCGACGACGATTACGTCCTCGCGCGTGAGGAGCGAACGCGTCGCGGAGTGGCGAAGCCGGTCTATCTCCTCGTTGATGGAGGCGTCCTTCTCGATGTACTTGTCCGTCTGCTCGACGTAGGCCTCCGGTTGGTAGTAGTCGTAGTAGCTGACGAAGTACTCGACGGCGTTGTCCGGGAAGAGATTCCGGAACTCCTCGTACAACTGGGCGGCCAGCGTCTTGTTGTGCGCGATGACGAGCGTCGGTTTCTGAATCTCCTCGACCACCCACGAGACGGTGTTGGTCTTGCCCGACCCCGTCACCCCGAGCAGGGTCTGTTTGTCCATCCCCGACTGGTAGCCCTCGGCGAGCTGTTCGATTGCCTCGGGTTGGTCGCCCGCGGGGTCGAAGGGCGCATCGACCCGGAACTCGGTCTCTGCCTCGGGTCTGTCGGGGGAGAGTGGTCCCTCCTCGGCGTCGCTCATTGTAGAGTTTGGTTGGGGTTGGAGCTACTTTAGGGGGTCGTTTGGGAGTGGGACGATGGGTTGTGTGTGGTACTAGAGATGGTACATTCGGGTGTCGAACTGAACTCTGGTGTCGAACTGCGGTGAAGGGACTCCGAGAAGCTAGCTTCGACGCTGTAGGAACCACCAGTCCGTCCTCTCCAAATTAACACTCCCGCGAATTCCGCTCTTCCAAATCAACACGCTCACCAACTATCCACTACTCGAACGACAGATCGCTCGGGTCTTCGGCGACGACCCACCAGTGAACGTCCTGTTTTGGATGCCTGCGCTCGACGTGGTCCTCTAACTCGTCGCCGCCCTCGAAGTCCTTCCCGCAGAGATTGCATCGGTGGTGCTTCTTGCGTGGCATGACGAACGATGTACGCGATTCTGTGGCTAAACGTTGACGGCGAAAAATCGACTGCTCGTCTCAACACACCGGTTTCGGATTGACGCCCATCCCCTCTAGGGTCTCCGTGTATTCTTCGTAAGCCGCATTAATCGCGCCGCTGGCGGTCTCTTTCGCGCGGTCCCAGTCGTCGTCGCTCTCGCACACCTCGTCCAGCAACGCTTCGATTCGCTCCAACTGTCCGTCCAAGTCGTCGCCCAAGTCGCGGAACAACTGGGCGGTCTGCGGGTCGGCCTGCCCGACGAAGAAGCCGACCATCTGCTCTTTCGATTTCTCGCTGGCGATAGTTCTCCCTAAAAAGCCGCCGACCCGGCCCGCGGTGTCGTCCACGTCGCGCAGGTACTCGTGAACTGCCGGAACCTCACTCGGTTCGTGGTCTTCGTCCAACTTCGCCGTAACCTGTTCGTAGTGGTCGCGCTCCTCCGCAGCGGTCTCCCCGAAGGCTTCGCTCGCGGTCTCATTCGCCTCCGAATCGGCCCACGCCTCGAACGTCTCGGCGGCGGCGTACTCGGCGTCGGCCGCGGCGGCGAAGACGACCTGCGGTTCCATCTCGCCCTCCGTCTCGGCGTACAGCGACTTCGAAGAGCCGAGTCGGGAGAGCGCGGTCTCGTTGTCGTCGCGGACGGTCTGGACGAACTCCTCTGGATTCATAGATTGAGGTACGCAGGGTGGCGGTTTGTAACCTACGACGGCGGCGAAAGGTGTGGAAGTGGCGGGTTGTCGGTGTGTAGAACCAGACCATGCAAACTCGATACGGTGAAACTTTGGTCAGGGCGCGTGCGGTCGCACCCTCGTGGTGCGACCAGTTCGCGCGAGGTCTTGGCGAACGGACGTGAGCCAAGGCTCGGAAGAGTCTGCTCTTCCGGTGGACGAGTAACGGAGCGCGGAAGGCGCGCGACTGCGCGTCTTCCAGACCCGAGTAACGCAGTCGGTTGGGGAGGGACGCGAGGCGCGCGGGTGTTGCGGAGAGCGGGCCTCGGATGGCGAGCGGCAGAGCCGCGAGCGGTGGCCGTCGCGGTGCTGTGCGGTCTCATTGGTTTCGGGAGTAGCTAGCGTCACTGCGTGCGTCGTTGCTACATAGCAGTCAATACACCCGCAGTTTCTTCCTCGAAAGCCCTCGGACGCTCGCCACCGGCAGACGGTCCTGCTCGCGCTGCTGCGCGGGCTGCGACTGCCGAGGTCTCGTTCGCTTCGCTCACGAGACGGTCGCTGACGCGGGATACTCGCGCTTCTCCGCACCGCCCAGCGCGAGTAGTGCCCGCGCAGACGACCAAGTCAAGCGCGAGCGTCCGACCCCTTTCAGTCCCGCCCGTGTGGTTTGTATCACCGGGCGTTTTCGTCGCCAGTTTCACCGAGCGCTGCTGGTTGCTTGCGTCCCCGAGCGTTCCCGATCGCCTGTCTCACCAGCCGTTTCTGGTGGTTTGCGTAGCCGAGCGAAAGACGCCGTTTGACTCTCGGATACAGAGAAAGCCCAGAATCGCGAGAAAACAAAAGAACGAGTTCGCGGTTAGTTACTGCCGGTCTCGATGGGGGCATCCACGAGGTTGCCCCACTCCGTCCACGAGCCGTCGTAGTTCACGGTGTCCTCGTAGCCGAGCAGTTCGTGGAGTGCGAACCACGCGACCGAGGAGCGTTCGCCGATGCGGCAGTAGGCGACCGTCGTGCCGTCGCCGTCGATGCCTTCCTCGGCGTAGAGCGATTCGAGTTCGTCGCGGGTCTTGAACGTGCCGTCCGCATTCGTCACAGCGGCCCACGAGATGTTCTTCGCGCCGGGAACGTGGCCACCGCGCTGGGCGGTCTCCTGCAGTCCCGGCGGGGCGAGCACTTCGCCGCTGAACTCCTCGGGCGAGCGAACGTCCACGAGCGGAACGCCGCGCTCGATGGCCTTCTCCACGTCGTCGCGGTAGGCGCGGATGCTCTCGCGCGGGCCACCTGCCTCGTAGCTCTGTGCGGAGAACTCCGGCACTTCGTCGGTGGTCGGGTAGTCGTTTTCGAGCCAGTACTCGCGGCCACCGTCGAGCAGTCGCACGTCGTCGTGGCCGTAGTACTTGAACTGCCAGTAGGCGTAGGCGGCGAACCAGTTGGAGTTGTCGCCGTACAGCACCACGGTCGAGTCCTCGGTGATGCCGTGGTCTCCGAGCAGGTCCTCGAAGTCAGACTTTTCGAGGATGTCGCGCTGGGTCTGGTCCTGCAGTTGGGTCTCCCAGTTGAACCCGACTGCGCCCGGTGCGTGGGCCTCCTCGTAGGCTTCCGTGTCTACGTCTACTTCGACCAGTCGGTACTCGGGGTCGTCGCTCTCGAACTCGCTCAGGCGGTCTTCGGCCCAGTCAGCCGAGACCAGCACGTCGTTTGCGTACTCGCTCATAACCAGTTTCGAATAGACGTTCTCGGGTTATATCCCTGTTACCCCCGGTAGGTTCCGCCTTGTGTCGGGACTTCCGGAAAGGTTTGCCGGGTCCCCCCGGCGAGCCACCTCGTCCCCCCAATCTGATACGTCATCGCCACCGGGAAGCGGAGACAATTGCCGCTACCTGCGAGCAACGGTCAGAAGTCGGCCCGAACGGCGCACATAAACCACCGGCCCACCTACTCCTTCTCGATGCACCAGAACGTCGTAGTGAGCGACGAGTGGCTGTCTGAGCGACTGTCAGCGGTAACGGTCGTTGACGTGCGTGACGGCTGGGAGTACGACGGCATTGGCCACGTTCCCGGCGCGGTCAACGTGCCGTTCGACGAGTTTCGGAGTGATAGCAACACTGACCAAGGCATGCTCCCCGGCGAGGAGAAGTGGGCGGACTTGCTCGGCGATTCAGGAGTCAGCGACGACGACACCGTCGTCGCCTACGACGACATGCACGGCGTCTTCGCGGCGCGGTTCTTGGTCACCGCCGAACTGTACGGCCACGAGGACCTCCACCTGCTCGACGGCGACTTCAGTTCGTGGACGCGCGAACACGAGACGACGAGCGAGGTTCCCGAACAAACCGGGACTACCTACGAAATCAGCGAGCCAGCACATTCGCCACTGGTCGGCCAAGACACCGTCGAGCAGGCCATCGACGACTCGGACGCGGTCGTACTCGACACCCGCGACCCCGAGGAGTACGCCGAGGGCCACATTCCGAGCGCGGTCAATCTCGACTGGCTCGAACTGGTAGACGACGAGACGCGGGGACTGAAACCCCGCGAGGAACTCGACTCGATTCTGGACGCCCACGGCGTCACCCCCGACAAACAGGTCGTCCTCTACTGCAACACCGCCAGGCGAATCAGCCACACCTACGTCGTCCTCTCGTCGCTGGGCTACGACGACTTGGCGTTCTACGAGGGCAGTTTGACGGAGTGGGAGGCGGCGGGCGCGCCTATCGAAACTGGCTCCGAATAGCGCTACGCCCCTTCTCCGTTCACTTCCACGCTCAGCAGTTCTGCCGCTTCCACCAGCAACGCGACGACGAGCGGCCCAGCGATGAACCCGACCGGGCCGAGACTCAGTAGCCCGCCGGTGAACCCGACGAAGTAGAGGCTACCCGGTAGATGCGCCGTTTCCTGCGCCAGTCGCGGCCGAATCACCGCGTCGGGAAGCCACGCAACGAGTACGCCGCCGAAGACCACGACCAATAGCGCACCCGGTACGTCGCCCACGGTCACTCGATACGCCGCGAGTACGGCGAGCAGAAACGACGGGCCGACGATTGGGAGAAACTGGAGGAAGCCAGCGAACAGTGCCAACGTGACGAAGAACTCGTAGCCGAGGACGTAGAACACCGGTAGCGCCAAGAGGAACGTCCCGGCGGCCGTCGCGGCCTGCAAGACGTAGATGGCGAACAGCGTCTCTCGGGTGCGGTCCTCGAACGACGCCGCGATATCTCGGTACTTCGGAGGAACCAACCCGAGCAGCGCCCGGTGGGCTTGCTTGCGCCGCACGAGCAACGCGAAGACGAGGAGCGCGAACAGCGTGAACTTCAGCGCGAGAACCGGTGCGAGTCGCGCTATCGCCAGTGCGAAGTCCCGCGTGTTCGCTCGGACGAACTGAAACACGACGCTAGCGTCGAGGACGTAGACGAAGCCGAGTAGTTCGAACGTGAGACTTTCCGGCAAGTCGCCCAAGAGCGCGAGCAGTTCCGTCTGTCGCCGGTAGAGGAGGAACCCTGCGGAGAGGAACGCGAGCAGGACGCCGACGAACGCGACGACGGTGGCGACCGCACTGGCCATCCACCGGGAGACCCCACGCTCGACCAGCCATCTGTGCAGAGGCGTGAGAACGTACGCAACGGTAATCGCGAAGAAGACCGTGCCGAGAACGTCGAACAGCACGGCCGCGGCGACGATAGCCAGCACGGCGAACAACCCCGTCAACACGCGTTGTCGCGCTCCGCTCATACCGGGCCATCGAACCACTGCGAGAAAACTGTTCGCTCTGAGCCACCCGGCGACCGCTCCGGTCGTCCCGGCGCAGTCTATCGAAGCGAGCACCCGCCGCAGGTCGTAATCTCGGTTACCGAACGAGGAGTGATAGACGACGGCGGGCGATAGACTAAGGATGGTTACAGGCGTCGGAGACGGTTCAAACGGACGACTCCGAGCGTCTCGTGTCTGACGGTCGCTTCGTCTCGGAGTGTCTCCTCTCACCGAACTGGGAGGCGAACGAGACTGAAAACTTGTAAACGACGGGTTCCATCGAACGGTACTGGACCGAAATGCTCGTTTCGCTCGTGCAACCTTCGATTACGAAGAGGCCGAGCGCGCTATTCGTCGGTTTGACGCTCGACGTTTGCGCTACGCTCCTCGTTGACGATTCGGTACCGATTTCGCGCCACTGAACCATTTCCGCCGGGGTAATCCGCCATACTCCGAACTGCGTCTGAGCAACGGTCTGTAGAACGTCTCGTACAGTCGGCAAACGGGTGACTGCCCGATACTACACTTCCGTATCTACAGAAAAAATCGTTGAAATACTCCAAAAGAACGGATTTAGGGCGTTTTCGAACCGGTTCGTAGATATATTTCGCCGTTGACCAAATAGGGTGAATCTAGCTCGTTGAACAGTTGAAGCCCTTTATGCGGGGTTCCGGCTTACAGAAGTAGTGCCCCGAAGAGGGGGGAAAACAATGGCAGAAGACGAAACAGAAACCTACGAAGAAGAGACGGGGGAATCGAGACGGTCATTCATGAAGAAGGGAGCAGTTGCCGCTGGCGGACTGGCCCTCGGTGCCGCGAGCGCGGACAGTGCGGCGGCCCAGCAGTCCCGAAACGTCCTGGTGTACTCCTACCAGTACTACCCGGGCGTGCGGTTCCGCGTAATCGCGCCGCTCCAACAATCGACCACGGTGCGCGCGCTGCGCCGCCCCGGCGGCCAGACCGTTCCGGAAATCAGCCAGCCCGACGACTACAATGGCTACGTCATCACGTACCGACTCTCTACGGGCGGTGACACCGACCGTGCTGCCGGTATCACGACGTTCGCGTTCACGCGACAGAACCTGCAGACTGGTCGGAACTACCGCATCGGCGTCGATGCGACGGTCTTCAGTTCCCGCCTCAGCCTACTCTCGTCGCAGGCGCGTCTCCAAGGGAACTGAGAACGTCTCACAGTTCCGTCGTATTCGAAACTGCACTTTCGACCGTATCTAATTTTTCCACGTAGATGACTCGGAGACGTTACCCGGGCGGGGACGACCGCGGACACCGACGGGAGAGGCGATGACGACCAGCCAAAGGAGACGAACGACTGACCAACGAAAACGAACGACTACCCAAGGAAGACGAACGAATGAGTGACCAGTCACGCACAGTCGAGCAGTCGGCTATTTTGACGAATCGAGAGACAGCCGTGACCGACGAGCAGACGGCGAACGACGACCGAACGGCGGGCCTCCAGCAGACTACGACCGACGGCAATCGAAGACGCGGCACCGCCTTGGTGTTCGCCCGCGAGTTCTATCCGACCGCGAGATTTCGAATCGTCGGCACGCTTTCGGCGAGCATCACGGTTGCGATGCTCACCGAACCGACGGGACGGCCGGTTTCCGTCATCTCTCAACCGGACGACTACAACGGATACGTCGTCTCGCTGAACATCGGGACCGCTCCGGTCTACCTGTTCGTGTTCACGAGACGATTCCTCCGGTCGTCGGGTCGCTACGCGTTCGGGACCGAGACGACGTACTTCAGTTCGGCCCTCAACTTACTCGAAGTGCCGATACGCCGCATCGACGAGCAACAGTGACAGACCGCTAGACCGGCGTCGCGGGGGTCGCTAATTCTGCCGGAGGCCATCGACGTTTCGGTCGCGGACGATACCGCTGTCGCGGTCGTAATCGACCGCGCCGTAGCGCTCCAACAGCGGCAGGTCTCGCTCGTGCAGGCGCAACTCGACCGTCCGCTGTTTGGGGTCGCTGGTCGGGCCCGGTGGCCGGTCGTGCTTGCGGACGAGCAGACGCTCGGCGAGGTCGGCGAGACCGACCGCTCCGTCCGCGCGCCGAATGTACCGGAGGGCGGCTTTGCACCCGGCGTTCGCCAGTACGTCGTACCGACCGGTTCGTGACGAACTGTCGATTTCGATGCGCGTCTCTGTCGCGTCCTTGATTCGGGTCACACAGTTTCAGTAGTGACCCTCGACCCATACGCCTCCGGCATGAGAGCGACTGCCCCTTATTAATTAGTGAAATAAACCTTCAACGTCGGCTATCGGCTCCCAGAACGACGAATCTCTAGTCTCGTCCTACATCACGCTAATTAAGTACCACTGGATTCAACCACCGAGTAATGAAACGACGAACCTTCGTTAAAAGCGGCGTCACCGGCACCGTCGTCGGACTCGCTGGCTGTATCGGCGGCAGTGGTGACGACGCGACGACCACGGAAACGACCGAGAGCGGTGGGACGGACACGGAAACGAGTAGTGCGACGACGACCGACTCGGGGACCGAGACGCAGACCGAGCAGAGTCTCAGCGGGACGCTGCAGGTCGCGACCTACAGTTCGTTCGTAGACGCGCCAAGTTCCTCGCCGGGACCGTGGCTCAAGAAGACCTTCGAGAAGCGCCACCCCGACGTGACCGTCGAGTGGAAGACGCCCGAGAACGAGATGAACTACTACATCCAGCGACGCGCGCAGGGTGTGGACATCGACGCCGACCTCTACGTCGGGGTCAACACGGACCATCTCATCCGAATCGACGACAAACTTGGGAACAAGGAACTGTTCGCCTCGACGGGCGACTCGCTTTCGAACTACGGGCACGTCAAGGACAGTCTCAAGTTCGACCCGAAGAACCGCGCGGTACCGTACGACACGGGGTACATCAGCCTCGTCTACGACAAGAACAAGGTCGAGACGGCTCCGACGACGTTCGACGACCTCACGAAAGACCCTTACTCGGGCAAACTCATCGTGCAGAACGCCCAGACTTCCGTCACTGGCCGCGCCTTCCTGCTCTGGACGGTTCACACGCTCGGGGAAGACCAGTACCTCGACTACTGGAAACAGCTCAAGAACAACGACGTGAAAATCCTCGGCTCGTGGGACGACGCCTACACTGCCTACGAGAACGGCGAAGCGCCGATGGTCGTCTCCTACTCCACCGACCAAGTGTACGCCAACCGCTACGATCAGGACATGAGCAAGCACCAAGTCGGCTTCCTGAACGAGCAGGGCTACGCCAACCCCGAGGGCATGGCGAAGTTCGCGAACACCGACAACCCCGAACTCGCCGAGGCGTTCATGGACTTCATGCTCTCGGCGGAAGCACAGGGTAAAATCGCCACGCGGAACGTCCAGTTCCCCGCGACCGACTGGGCGAAGCTCTCCGCGGAGTTCGAGAAGTACGCGAAGGTGCCGAAGAATCCGGTCACGTTCACGTACGACGAACTCAAGGGGAACGTGGACGAATGGGTCGATTCGTGGGCACGAGAGATAGCGAGCAAGTAAGCGAGAGCGGGAGCGAGACCAGAGTGAGCGACGCGACCGAGAGTCTCGAAAACGCGAGCGAGGAGGACGAGTCGTGAGCCGAGACGAGCGAGATGGCGGAAGTCGGAAGTCCGACCACCGCACCGACGGCGGCCAGACTGCTGGCCGCCGAGAGTCCGCGACGCCGAAACGAGGACTCGAGTGGTTCGAACGCCACGCGCTCGCCATTCTGGGAGTCGCAACTGCGCTCGTCTTGGCGGTCCTCTTCTACTACCCCGTCCTGACCGTCTTCGTCGAAGCCGTGCGCGTCGGCGGCCAGTTCAGCCTCGGTACCGTCCGCGAAATCCTCACCGACTCGTTCTACTTCGGAGTCCTCGCGCCACTTCTTGGTGGAAACTTCTCTGAACTGGGCGACGTCGCCGCCAGCACACCGCTCGGCCTGTTCGGATTCACCGCGTTTCAGGCGTTTCTCTCCACGATTGCCAGCGTCGCGCTCGGCTTGCCCGGCGCGTACGTCCTCTCGCGCTACGAGTTCTGGGGCCGCCGGACGATTCGGTCGCTGACTATCCTGCCGTTCGTCCTCCCCTCCATCATGGTCGCCATCGGCTTCGTCGCCTTCTTCGGGACGAACGGCCCGCTGAACGACCTGCTCGGATTCTTGGGTCTCGGCCAAGTGAACCTGCTGTTCACGCTCGAAGCGATAATCGTCGCCCACGCCTTCTACAACGCGCCGCTGGTGGCACGCGTCACGACGGCGGCGTGGGAGGGCGTGGACGCCCGGATGGTCGAGACGGCGCGAAGCCTCGGCGCGAATCCGATTCGGGCCTTCCGTGACGTACTCGCGCCGCAACTCCTCCCCGCAGTTCTGACCGGCGCGCTCCTCACTTTCGTCTTCACATTCATGTCGTTCCCCATCGTCCTCGCGCTCGGCGGGTTCGAACTCGCGACCGTAGAGGTCTGGGTCTACTCGCTGGTGCAGGATTTGGACTATTCCGAAGCCGCAGTTCTCGCAGTCATCGAGACCGTCCTCTCGCTGGTGCTGACCTACGCGTACCTCCGCTACGAGGCTCGACAGGCGGGGAGCAATCGCGCCGTGAATCCGCCGCCGAGGAAGCGACTGGTTCCCGGTGAGTGGACACCGAGCGCGCTCGCCGAACGCGCGGGCGTCCTCGTCTACGCAGTCGTCGTCGCAGTCGTCTTCGTCGGCCCACTCGCCAGCATGGTGGTCGAGAGTATCACCGGTCCGAACGGCTTGACGTTTCAGTACTACCAGTTCCTGCTCGAACGCCAAGCGACCGGAGCCTCGTTCCAGACGAAACCCGGCGTCGCCGTGCAGAACTCGCTTCTCTTCGGCGTCGCTGCACTCCTCGTGGCGCTCCCGATGGGCGTCACGATTGCAGTACTCACCACGCGCGGCGGCCGGGGGAGCAAGGTGGCCGACGCCGCGGCGATGGCCCCCCTCGCGGTCAGCGGCGTCGTCGTCGGACTGGGGATGTTGCGAGGGCTGGTCTTCGGCGTCGAACTGTTCGGCACGCGATTGCAAATCGGCGGCCCGGTCGCTATCGTCGCCGCCCACGCCGTCGCCGCGTATCCGTTCGTCGTGCGCAACGTCGCGCCGCCGCTCTCGGGCATCGACCGCTCGATGGTCGAATCCTCGCGGGCGCTCGGTGCGTCTCGCGTTCGGGCACTGCTCGACGTGGAACTCCCGCTCGTGGCGTCGGGCGTCGCGGCGGGCGCGGCGTTCGCCTTCGCAATCAGCATCGGTGAGTTCGACTCGACAGTGATTTTGGCCACGGGAAGTACGAGCTACACGATGCCAGTCGCCGTCGAACGCTACATCGGCAACCGGACGTTGGGCCCCGCTACTGCGATGGGAACGGTCCTGCTCGCGGTGACGAGTCTGAGCTTCGTCGTCATCGACCGACTGGGAGGTCGATTCGAGCGTGGTTGACCTCGAACTGTCCGAGGTCTCGAAGGCGTTCGACGGCGTCACCGCGCTCTCGGACGTGAGTCTGCGAGTCGAGGACGGCGAGTTCTTCACGCTCGTCGGGCCGTCTGGCTGTGGGAAGACTACGACTCTACGAGCAATCGCTGGCTTCGAGACCCTGACTTCGGGCGAGGTGTACTTCGCCGACCGCGAGATGTCCGGGGCCGCCCCCGAGAACCGAGACGTGGGAATCGTCTTCCAGAACTACGCGCTCTTTCCGCACATGACCGTCGCGGAGAACGTCGCCTACGGACTGCGGTTCCGTGGGACGCCCGGCGGGCAGTCAAAAGACCAGCGAGTCGCCGACCTGCTCGAACTGGTGGACCTCGCTGGCTTCGGCGAGCGCGCTCCCGACGAACTCTCCGGTGGCCAGCAACAGCGCGTCGCGCTGGCGCGGGCGCTCGCGCCCGGACCCGACGTACTCCTGCTGGACGAACCGATGAGCGCGCTCGACGCGCGACTGCGCCAGAGCCTGCGAACGCAGGTCAAGCGGATTCAATCGGAACTCGGGATTACGACTGTCTACGTCACCCACGACCAAGAGGAGGCGCTGGCGGTCAGCGACCGCGTGGCCGTCATGAACGACGGCCACGTCGAGCAGGTCGGCAAGCCAGAGGAGGTGTATCGCCACCCCGAAACCAGATTCGTCGCGGAGTTCCTCGGCGACAACAACGTCTTCGAGGGCGAAGTCTGGGCAGACGGTGTCGCCGTTGGCGACACTGTCTTCGACGTTGCGGGCGTGGATGCCAGCGAGGGCGAATCGGTCGTCTTCTGCGTCCGCCCGGAAGCACTGGAACTCGGCGGCGACGGAACCGCCAACGCCTTCGACGCTACCGTCGAAACTGTCGAGTTCCTCGGCGAGTCGTTTCGCGTGCATCTCGACTGGGCGGGGCGCGACGTGACTCTGCGCGTGTCCGAGCGGCCAGATTCGTCGTGCGTGACTGTCGGTTTCGCTCCGGAATCCGCGCACGTCGTCGAGTACGGCGGTCGAAAAAAGTCTTCGAAGACGGCAGACGACTGACGGTTAGTCGAGCGTCGAGAACTCGTAGTCCCGAACTATCGTGTCGCCGTCGTCGTCGGTGACTCGCACTGTCACCTCGATGCTTCCACAAGCGGGCATCGTCACTTCGGCGGTCTTGCCCGTCACTTCGTAGTCGCCGTCACCGTCGAGGTCCCACTCGACGCTCTCTATCGTCTCTTCGTTCGTCGAGTTTACACGGAGTTGCACCGTGGAGTTGCCGTCGAGTGCTTTGTCCTCGGCGTTTTTCGGCGTCGTCTTGAGTTCGAACGCAGGACCGTAGTCTCTGTCTCGCGGTTCGTCCGGAGCGAGGCGATGTTCTACCGGTGGTTGCGTCTCACTGCCGTTCAGCACGTAGAGGTTGCCGTCGGTGCTGTACTGGTCCTCGTCCGCGACGTACACGTGGTCGCCCACGGGTGCCGTGGCAAACGGGTCCATCTCGGTCGTTCCGTCGTGGGTCGCGTAGCTCCACTGTTCGGCCCCATCCATTCGGTCGAGCGAGTAGACGACTGTTCGGGACATGTACGTCTGCGTTGCCCCTTGCGGGTTGTCCTCCACGTAGTCGCCGTCCTGTTTGGGGTAGTCGCCGCTGACGTACACTGAGTCCTCGCCGACCGATGGTGCGGTCGTGAGGAGTGCCGACGTCTGGAACTGCCAGTCTTCGGCACCGCTCATCGCGTCGAGTGCGTGGACCGCGCCGACGCGTTCGTCGTCGCCCTCTTCGCTGTGGTCGTCTGTGGCGACGTAGACCGTTCCGTTGTCTACTGCCGGGGCGCTCACCCAGTCGGACTTGCTGTCTTGGAAGTCCGCAGTAACCTTCTGCTTCCACCGCTGGTTGCCGTCAGTCGAGAACTTCACGACCGTATTCGGTTGGAGCGTCACGTAGACGCCCGAGTCGGTGGCCGCCATTCCTTCGGACGCGCCGTTCATCGTAGTGGTCCACGCTTTGTCGCCGCTCGCCGCGTCGTACGCGACGACGTCCGTCGAATACTCTGGGTCGTACTCGTCGGTGCTGTAATCGGTCACGCTCTGTCCGACTTCGACGTAGAGTGTGCCGTCAGCGACGGCGAATCCCTTGACGTACCGAGAGGTCGTCACGCCGTCGTCGGTAGTCCCGCCCTCCGTCGGTGGCGAGATAGTTCGGAGTTTCTCGCCCGTCTCCGCGTCGAGCGCGTACACCGTGTCGTTCGAGATGGCGTACACCGTGTCGCCGACGACGACCGGCGAGATGCCACGGTCCCAATCGACTGCACCGGTGAACTTCCACTTCGTCTCACCGGTGTCGGCGTCGAACGCGTAGAAGCCGCGTTCGATGCTGTCGTTCCGTTGTTCGTAGCCGCCCGCGGTGTACGCTTCCGTGGCGACGTAGACCGTATCTCCGGCGACCGCTGGCGTTCCAGCGACCTTCGGAATCTCGTTTCGGGACCACTTCAGTTCGCCAGTTTTCGCGTCTCGGGCCGCAACTTTGCCTTTGCTGATTGCTACGTCATACTTCATCTCGATACCGACGTACGCGGTTCCGTCCGCGACCGAGACGCCGGTCGGTTCGCCGTCGAGTGCGTCGGAGTGCCACGCCGTCCCGGCGTACTCCGCGCTCGGCCCGGCGGCGTTCGTCGCGCCGGTGCGACCGTCGTCGGCGCGGTCGCTCTCCCACGCGTCGCTGCTGGCGTTCGCTGCTGTCGGTTGTGCTCCCATCACTGCCCCACCGAGTGTCGCCCCGGAGACGAGGAGGAGTCCGGTGAGGAAGACGCTCAGTAACTTCGTTCGCCTATCCATTTTCGATTCCAACTATCATTTAGTTGTCTTGTATATCGTTCGAACTCCCGATACCGTTCGGCAGTCGATTCGTCTCGACCGACCGCGTGGCCGGTCTGACGACTGCACGAAGTATGGTTAGACGGTTTACTATTCGGCGGCTAAGGACCGGACAGCTGATTTATTCGGGGGGCAACCACTCGACAAAGCAGTGACTAATCGCGCTGGTCGAGAGGTCGTCACGTCGTCTGCGCTCACTCGACTTCCGACTCGCTCACGACCTCTACCGCGCCCCGCATCGACTGCGGGTGGAACGCACAGAGGTACTCTGCCATCGCCGGCGTCGCCTCGAACGACGTTTCGTGGGTCTCGCCCACGTCGTCCCGACTGCTGGTATCGGCGAGGTCCTCGCCGCTCGCGTTCACCACGTGGAAGTCGTGTTCGACGCCGTCTAGGTTCAGCCAGACGAGTTCGTACTCTTGGCCCGCTCGAAGTCGAAGCGGTGGATTCGGGCGGCCCTGAATGGCGCTCGGCGCGAGTCCGAGCCAGTAACCGACCCGTCCGCCGAGAACGATGGTCTCCGCTTCCAGAACTGGCACTCGACCGCTCTCGACGGTCGTTTCGGACTCCGTGGCCGTTTCGGTCGCACCACCTGACTCGACGGCCACCGTCCCTCGCATCGTCTGGGGATGCACTGCACAATAGTACTCGGCCATCGCAGGCGTCGCTTCGAACTCGACGGTTTGGGTCACGCCCTGCTCGGACAGTACGTCCGTCTCGACGAGCGAGTTCTCGTCGGCGTCTTCGACGACGAAACTGTGCGGAATTCCGTCGGCGTTGGTCCACGTCACGCGGTACGTCACGCCGGGTTCGAGCGAGAGCGTCGGATTTGTCGCCCCCGCAACCGACTGCGGCGACTGTCCGACCCACCCCGAAACCCGCGCGTCCAGCGCGATTCCGGCCGTCTGGGTCCTTCCGAATTTTCCGCCTCCCCGTACGCCCCCGATTCCTGCGAGTGCCCCGGTCGTCGCGGCGGCCGCGAGGACGGCCCGCCGCGACAGCCGCGCGTGTTGATTTTCCCCCATCGAGGCGCGTTACAACTGCTGAGCGGATAAATTGGACGGACACTCTCTACGCCGTTCGACGTAGCGGTGAAAAAGGATGCGACGCCGGTCGATTCGAGGACCGTCGAAGCGTTCGATGGTCCTCGAAGCATTCCGATGTCTTCGAAGTCGCTCGCTTACGCTCCGGCGTCGAGCGTAATCGTCTCCGTCGCTGTGTCGCCGTCGCTACTGGTGACGCGCAGTGTGACTTCGACGCTGTCGCACGCCGGGACGGTCACTTCCGCACGCTTGCCAGTGGTCTCGAAGGTGCCGTCACCGTCGAGGTCCCACTCGTAGGTGGCTATCTCGTCGTCCTCGTCGCTCGCGTTCGCCCGTAGTTTCACCGTCGAGTTGCCCGCAAGTTCTCGCTCTTCGGCGTTCTTCGGCGCGGTCCGAATCGTCGCCGTCGGTTCGGAGTCTCGCGTCCGCGGTTCGTCGTCTGCGACCTGATGCTCGTCGCTCGGTTTCGTCTCGCTCCCGTTCAGGCTGTAGACTTTCCCACCGGAAGACAACGCTCGGTCGTCACTCTCGGCGACGTAGACGCGACCGTTCACGGGTGCCGTGACGAACGGGTCCTCGTACCACCTTCCGCTCTTGGTGGCGTAACTCCACCGCTGGCTTCCGTCCGCTCTGTCGAGCGAGTAGACGACCGTATGGGAGGCACTGGCGTGAATCCCGTACTTGGTCGGTTCCTCGCCGCGGTAGCTCGCGCTGTAGTCGCCCACGGTTGCGTAGTCGCCGCCCACGTACACCGCGTCCTCACCGACCGTTGGCGCGCTCGTGAGTCGCGCGGCAGTTCGGAACTGCCAGTCTTCGGTGCCCGTCTTCACGTCCAGCGCGTGAACCGCGCCGACGCGTTCGTCGTCGCCGTCTTCGTAGTGGTCGTCGCTGGTGACGTACACCGTTCCGTCGGTGACCGCAGGTTCGCTAATCCAGTTTGGTTCGCTGTCCTCGAACTTCGCTCGCACGGGCCGCCGCCACTCGACGCCCCCGTCGTCCGCCGACAACCGGTAGACGACGTTCGGTTGTGCGGTGACGTAGAGTGCCCCCTCCGAGACTGCAGGACCAGACATGTCCGACGCGGCAGGGACTGACACGTTCCACTGTTGGCTCCCGTCGCTGGTCGAGTAGGCCGTCACGGTTCCGTCTGCTCCGGTCACGTAGACCGTTCCGTCGGTGACTGCGAGGCCCCCGTAGCCGGTGTAGCCATTGACTCCCGCCGAAGTCTCCACGCTCCAGCGTTTCTCACCGGTCTCCGTGTCGAGTGCGTAGAGCGTCCCGTTCGAGATGCCGTACACCGCTCCGTCGGTGAGGACGGGCGCGGTCTCCCAGTCGGTGGTTCCCTCGAAGCGCCACTTCGTCTCACCGGTGTCGGCGTCGAGTGCGAAGAGTCCGGCTTTCCCAACATCGTAGCTCGGCGGACTGGTGATCGTCTCCGTGGAGACGTACACCGTGTCACCGGAGACCGCGGGCGTACCGACCGCGACCGAGAGGTCAGTTCGGTTCCACGCCTCCGCGCCAGTCGTCGCGTTTTGAGCGACGACTGCGCCCTTACTCACGGCGGTTTGGTGTTCGGTTTCGTACCCGACGTAGGCGGTGCCGTCTGCGACGGCCACGCCGGTGGGCTCGCCTTCTCCCTCTGTGTCCCACGCGGTGTCTGCGTACTCCACGCTCGTTCCGGCGGCGTTCGTCGCGCCGGTTCGCGCACTGTCGGCGCGGTCGCTCTGCCACGCGTCATCACTGGCGTTCGCCGCCATCGACGACCCGGCGAGGACCGCCCCGCCGAGCGAGGCCGACGAGACGAGGAGGAGGGTCGTTACTAGCAGTACCGATAGTTTCGTTGTTCGTTGCATCTCTGTTGTCACTAACTGTCGATTTAGCCGCTCGGCCGACTGTCTGACCGAGGGCGACACCGCCCCCGAGTACAGTTAGTCAGTTTACTATTGATTGAATAACAGACGCTCTCGCCGCAGTTATTCGCCGCACAATCTGATAGGGGAGTCGGTAAGAGTACAGAAATCGGGAACGAGAGCGCGAGCGTACCATCAGTCGCGCCAGAACCGCTCCAACCCGAGCGACAGCATGTCCGGACTCACCGGTTGGAACTCCTCGCGTTCGTGGTCGGGGAAAAAGTCCCGCACGCTGTTCCACGACTCGCGCGCGTAGCGTTTGTCCACCAACACTCGCACGCCGACTTCGTCCCAGCCCCGAATCACCCGGCCGAGCGCCTGTCTGGCCTTTCGCACCGCGGGCACGGTCAGGGCGTACTCGAATCCGTCGCCGAACGCTCGGTCGTAGGCAGTTCTGACTGCCTTCGTCCGGGGACTCGCGGTGTTGATGATGGGGACGCCACAGACGACTGCCGCGTGAAGTTTGTCGCCCTCGTAGTCCACGCCCTCGGTCAGCGTGCCGCGCAGACTCGTCACCAGCACTTTCGACTGGCCGCCGAAGAACTCGTCTTTCAGGTCCTCGGTCACGTCGTCGGCACTCGACTCGTCCAGCAGAACTGGCTTTTCGATACTGGAGTTCTCGCGCAGCGTCTCGGCGGCCCACTTCGCCTCGGCGTAGTTGGGCATCCCGACGAGGACGTTGCCGGGCGACGACTGAGCGACGTCGCGGAGCGCGGCGGCGTACACCTGTCTTGTCTGGGTCTCCTCGTCCGTCTGGCCACGGTTGTCGTAGGTGAATTTGGGGGCATCGACCGCGAAACTCTCGCGGTTCTCTTCGGGGAAGTTCAGGCCGTAGGTTCGCTCCACGACTGGTCGGCGGTCGTTCTCCTGAAGATGGTTCAGCCCCGTCACCTCCTCGAACACGTCGAGCGGTTCGAGCGTCGCGCTCATCAGGACGCCACCGCCGAACTCCCCGAGTTGCTCGCCGATGGCGTCGCTCGGCACGCAGTTCTGCATGGCGAGGCGGGCGTTGTATGCGCGTCGCCACGACTTGTTCGGCTCCATGTCGTTCCACGTCCGCTCCAAGACGATTTCCCGGAAGTAGTGCTCGTGGTCGTTGCGATACCACTCGCCGAGGACGCGACCAGCGGGGAGGCAGGCGCGCTCTTTCTCCTCGTCTTCGGCCTCGTTCAGGATTCGAGACACCACCGCGCCGACTGCCTCGGCGCGCACCCAGACCCCATCGTGGTAGCCTCGGTCTTCGGCCCACTCGCTGATCTCGTCCTGCTGTGGTTGCGTCGGGGGTCGCAGTGGAATCTCGTCGTCCGGCAAGTCGGTCAGGTTCGACTTCCAGCCGCGATGCTCGCGTTCGAGGTGGGCCGTGACTCGGCGGTCCAACTCTTCGCGCAAGTCCCGGATGAACTCGCGAGTCTCCTCGATTTCCGAGAGGTTCACGTCGCTGTCTTGCAGTTCGCCGCGCACCAGATTGGCGTCGGCGGTGGTGTGGCTCTCCTTGCCCTCCTTGTCGAATTGGAGCGGTTGGATAACTCGACTGAGTTCCGATTCTGCGTCTCGAAGCGTCTGGTCGGCCACCGCGTCGCTCACCAAGTCGCGCACGCGCGGTTCCAGCATGTGCGCCTCGTCGCAGACGACGAACGTCTCGTCGTCCAGCAACGCACCCGTGAAGGTGGCCGTCGTCACGGGGTCGAACGCGTGATAATAATTTCCGACGACGACCTCGACGTGGGGCAGTAGCGCGCCCATCATCGAGTGCGGGCAGGTGCCGTGCTGAACGGACAAGGAAACCAGTTCCTCAGAGTCGATGAGTCCCATGCTGTCGAAGTCGAACGGCACGGCTTCGATGGGGTCGCCGTCTTCGGGCACGTCTTCGAGGAACTGCGCGTAGAACGGGCAGTATTCGAGGTCGTCGTACTCCGGCATCTCCGGTGGGTAGGGCGTCGGTTCGTCGGCTGTTTCGAGGTAGGAGGCAGCCGCCCGGCCCTGATTGCGGCTATCGGCCAAGCCGGTTTGCTGGCTTCGAGCGCGCGAAACGAGATTCTGAGCCGTCGTGGAGCCACCCTCCCCAGTTATCGCGCGGGTATCCTCGCGTAGGGTCTCACAGCGGCTGTAGACGTTCTCGTCGTCGATGCCGCCCGCATTCTCGCGGTTGTACGGACACACGTCGGCCTTCCCGACGAGCGTCTGGGCGGTGACGGGGTCCCAGTTGTCGGGCAAATTTTCGTTGATGGTCTGGAGGTCTTCTTCGAACTGGCGCAACTGCTGTTTGACACTGGTCAGGACGAACACTCGCTCGAATTGGCTGTCGGGGTCCCGAACGAGGTGGATGCCCGCGGTCAGCGCGAGCATCGTCTTGCCGGTCCCGCAGGCTCCTTCGAGGACGGTGAACCCACCGTCTTCGGCGGTCTCGACGGCTGTCTCGATGCCGTCTACCTGCTCGTCGTAGGGGTCGTCGTGGCCGAACACCTCGCGCCACGAATCGGCGGAAGTCACTGCCACGAGGTTGCTCGCCTTCGGGTTTGAACCTTCGGAATGCGAGGTGGAAGTGAACGCGAGTTTGTGAGATACTTCGTTTCGAATTTGGAGGACGACGTGACCGAGACTGACAATTGAGTTGGTTGACATTTCCGGTGGAGTGAGGACGACGTGAGGCTAGCTACTCCCGAAACCAAGGAGAGACCGCACCGCCCCGCACAGCACCTAACGGGCCACACGCTTCTCCACCCGATTCGCTCGCACCGAAAGACAAACCGCGTCTTCGGAGCCTTCGTTCGCTACGCTCACGAAGACTTCGCTCACTCATCCCTCGCACGAATTGTCGGACCACGAGGCACCGACGGACAAACCGCGTCCGTCGAGCCTGCGTTCGCACCGAAAGACCCGGAGGGTCTTTCGAGCCTTCCTTCACTTCGTTCAGGAAGACTCCCCTCACGCAGAGTCCGACACCACGCTTCGGGTGGATTCTGAGGATGCGCGAAACTGTCTGTAGGTCATCGGCGCGCGCTGGTCGCGGTCTTGCGCCCGCGACCAAACCTCGCGCGAGGGACGAGGCTTGCGAGACGCTCCGCGTCTTGCTGATCTGCGGATGTAACCCGCAGATATCGGAGCGCGGAAGACGCGCGACTCCGCGTCTTCCGAACCTGAGAAACGCAGTCGGTTGGGGAGGGTGTGGCTCGTGCGGTGCTGTGCCGTGCGGTTTTCTCGGTATCGGGAGTAGCTAGCTCTCCGATGTTGTTCACTGGCGTGCTAACTTCAACTTCCGTGAAAACACCCCTACGCGGCTAGCGATGCAAACCGTTACCCGGCCCAAACCACAACTCCCGACTATGACTACGGAAGAAGACGACTTCGACCAAACACAGTGGAGCGAAGAACTCCAGAGTCACCGCGAGCAGAAAGACGAGATGTTCGCCGACCACCCACAGTCGCCCATCCCACCAGAAGAGCGCGAGGACTTCGACGGCCTCGACTACTTCGACCCCGACCCCAAGTATCGCGTCACCGCCGACGTCGAGGTCCACGACCAACCCGAACCTGTCGAGATGGACGTGAGTGCGGGGCGACCACAGCGATACCTGCGCGTCGCCACGCTCCGATTCAGCATCGACGAGGAAGCCTACGAACTCACAGGCTACCAGCAGGAGAGCCAAGACGGCCTGTTCGTCCCGTTCCGGGACAAGACGACTGGACAGCAGACGTACAAAGACGGCCGCTACATGGAGTTCGAACCAGAGGCCGACCTCGCCGAAATAGACGAGATGACGCTGGACTTCAACCTCGCGTACTCGCCGTTCTGCGCGTTCAGCGAGACGTTCTCCTGCCCGCTCGCGCCCGAGGAGAACTGGCTCGACGTGGAGATTCTGGCTGGCGAGAAAGACTACTGAACTCCGCGAGAACACTCGCGGGCGGGCTAAACTACTTCCTGCCTGCTACCGAGTCGTTGGTATGGCCGACGACCCCATGTCGAACTTTCCGGTTCCGGAGACCGAGGACCTACCAGACGACCTCCGAGAACGAATCGAAGAGGAGACCGAACGCGCCGGGTTCACGCCGAACGTCTTCCGCGCGTACGGCTACAAACCGAGTCACTTCCGGCCGTTCTTCCAGTACCACGACGCACTGGTCGAGGACACGCCGCTCGACCGCGAAGAAGTCGAGATGATAGTCGTCACGGTCAGTGGCGTCAACGACTGTCTGTACTGCGTGGTCGCCCACGGCGCGCTCTGTCGGTTTTACAGCGAGCGCCCGAAACTCGCCGACCAACTCGCCACCAACCACCGCGCCGCCGACCTCTCGGAGCGTCGGCGCGCGATGCTCGACTTCGCAGTGAAGTTGACCGAGCAACCGGGAAGAGTAACAGAAGCAGATCTCGACGCACTCCGCGAAGTTGGACTCTCCGACGAGGAAATTTGGGACGTGGGGAGCGTCACCGCCTTCTTCAACCTGAGCAACCGCATGTCCACGCTGGCGGACATGCGCCCGAACGAGGAGTTCTACACGTTCGCGCGGGAGATGGAGTGATTTCTCGACCCCCAATATTTGTGTATAAGGGGCATACAAGCTACCTAAAACACCCTAATTTGTATGCCGGAAAAATATATACGTCTTCTCGGCCCACCAGTAGCCATGTCAGCAACGACGTGGAACGACCCGAATCACTGCCCGTTCTGTGGCACCGAACTCGAAACTCCCGGCGCGGGCTTCGTGGACCACCTCGGAACGAGCGAAGAGTGCGAGACCGGGTTCGAGACGTGGAGGAGTAACGTCGCAGGCGACCTCGCTGGCGGTTGGAGCGGATAAGAATATCAAGGCGCGACGCCGACGGTCAACAACGTCCCGAACTCCCGATATCGCTCGACCATCGCCTCGCGGGTCTCCCAGTCGTCGGTGGGGAACTCGCTCTCGTCGGGGATGTCGATGTCTCGGTCCGGAATGTTGTCCTGCTCGGCGACGTAGAGACCTGCTTCTTCGAACGCTTCGCGGTACTCTGCGGCCGACCAGCGAGTCATCTCCACGTCGATGAACTCCTGCCACTCGTGGGAGTGGACGTTCTCCTCGTAGTAGTTGACCGCACAGTAGAAGGTGCCACCCGGTCGCAGAACTCGTTTGATCTCTTCTAAGGTCTGTTGCGGGTCGTTGGCGTAGTAGAACGCCTCCATCGTGAAGACGTGGTCCACGCTGTCGTCGGCGAACGGCAGGTGGTCGAAGTCGCCGACCAGAAAGCCGACGTTGTCGTCGTCGGTGTACCCGCGGGCATTCTGGGCCATCTCCGGCGAACCGTCGAGACCGTACGCTCGACCGGCGCGCTTCGTGTCGCGGAGCGCACGAAGCGCGTACCCGCTCCCGGTGCCCAAGTCGAGGACCGTATCCCCCGCATCCACGGGCATCCGAGCGAGGACGTGCTTCGCCGTGTGCCAGTGGCGGTCTTCCATTCCCTTGTCGCGGCCGTCGGCCGCCCACTCGTCGAACTCGTCGCGGACGCTCATGCAGGCAGGGAGGAATGCGAGCGACAAAATGGGTTCGGAACGAGACTCCGACGCGGCGCTCCTCGTGGCAGGAACCTTTTACGCACGGGGCCTGTCACTTCGCGTATGGTCGGAAACAAGAAACGGTTCGCGCTGGCCGACTCCGCCCAACAGATAGTGGGCGGGTTCCTGCTCGCCGGGCCGTTCGTCGTCACGGAGGAGGTGTGGCGACTCGCAGAGAACATGGAGACGTGGCAGGGACTGCTGACGGTCCTCATAGTCTTCGGCGTCGGCTACGGCGCGCTCTACAAGGCCGACGACGAACGCGACCCCGACCGCGAGGCGGAGGTCGCGGGCATCCCCTCGCGGTTCATCTCGCTGATGCTCGTCTCGTTCGGGTCCGTCGCTATCCTCGTCCTCGTCTTCGACGCACCCGAGACGTTCCTCTCGGACACCTATCTCGATGGGGTCTCTCGGCAGACGATGGCGACGACGCTCAAAGCACTCTCCGTCGGTTCAATCTTCAGCGTCGTCGGCGCGGCCACCGCTGACAGCGTGTTCTGACTCCTGTCTGTTGACTCCTGACTGTTGACCCACGGGCTTAAGTCGGCCCCTCCTCTTATCGGCCGATATGAACCATCACGTCGTCGTCTCGGCACGGAGGCCACCTCCTCGCAAGCGCGCACATGACGACTGAGGCCCCGGCCGTCAGTCGGTCTGTCGTCCGGCAGGCACTCGCTCGGGTCGAGGTGCCCGAGCAGCACCGATTCTCGGCGGCCGACGCGACGATTACGCACGTCGATGGCGGCGTCAACGACGTGTTCTTCGTCGGCGGTCCCGACCACGACGAGTTCGTCGTCAAGTTCGCGGCCTACTCCACGAGGGCACACTTTCGCGCAGGCGTCGCGGCGTATCGGTTGCTCGCCGAATACACCGACCTCCCGGTTCCAACAGTCTACGCCTTCGAGGAGAACCCCGCTGAGACGCCGCCGTTCGTCGTGATGGAGCGACTCCCCGGCGAGGAGTTGGCCGCGGACTTCCGAGATGTGGCGAGTGTGACGGCCCCCGACGCGGTGCGAATTTTGGGTGCCGTCGTCGGCGAGTTCGCAACGATTCCCGAGTCAGCGACCGACGGATACGGGCCGATTCAGTCGTTCGATGACGATGGCTCGGGACCACGGGCCGTCGCCAACTTCGACGACTGCGCGACGATGCTCGTGGAGTACGGAGAAACGCTCTACGACGGCTCACCGGACCACGACGCGCTCGAAGAAATCGTGCCAGCGGTTCCCGAGTTCCTCCGCGCGAATCGGGACCGATTTCCGACCGAACCGACTCCTTCCGTGGTCATCACCGACCTGTCTCCGCAGAATCTGCTGAGTCGTGATGGAACTCCGCCGGACGGCATCGACGGCGTAACCGGAGTGTTCGACTTAGAACGCGCCAAAATCGGGCCGCTCGAATTCACCGCCATCAACACGGAGTATCTCCTGTCGAGGTACGTCTCCGACCCGGACCCCGTCCGCGAAGCACTCTACGACCCGCTCCCGTTCGACTCGGACGTGCCCGCCCGCGACCTCTACCGGTTGATCGCCATGGGACGGTCGGTCAACGCGCTCGCGCGCTGGTACGACCCCGGCACGCTGGAGTACCGTCACCGTGGACAGGAACTGGCCACCGAAATCCGTCGAATCGTCGAAAATCGTCCGCCGCGTTGACCCCCGCCAGCGCGCCCTGACCCGCAGTCTTAAGTCCGTCCCCCGTATTACCGGACGATATGGATTATCAACTCGCAATCGAGAACGCGCCCGACACGATTCCCGGTGGCACGGGCATCCTGCTTCTGCATCCCAGTACCGGTGAAACAGATCGCATCGACACCGACTTCCTGAAAGCCGACACGGACAACTTCCTCGTCATCTCCACGCGAACGACCGCGCGTGAGGTAAAACAGAAACTCGACCACTACGACGTAGACGAGACCAAAGCCGAGATTCTGGACACGCTCAGCATCGAGCGCGGTTACTCGCGACGAAGCACCGACAACGTCCACTACGTCTCTTCGCCCGACGACTTGGACGGCATCCTCGAAATCACCGAGCGATTCCTCGAAGAGACCGATGGCAAGCGCCGTATCAGCCTCGACTCCATCACCGAGATGGCCTACTACGCAGACGAGGGCGACGTTCGGGACTTGATTCAGGACGTGCTGGACATGCTGGACGAACACGACGCAGTCGGTCTCTTCCACCTCTCGAAAGGCGTCCACGACGAGGTGCAGGTCGAGCAGTTCCTCGGCATGTTCGACGCCGTGGTCGATTTGGACCGCGACGGCAACGTCTCGGCTGACTTCTGAACGAACGGCTATTTCTCTCGGAGTGGACGAACTGAGGAGTCTGACGCTGGTTGCGAAGCGTCTACCCTGTACCGAGAGGGGAGCGTGAGAACTCCGAGACCCCGCAACTCCGAAATCCCCAAACGACCGATTCTAGGCGACCAACTGGACCTAAGCGTCCAGCAAATCGCCTCGATACGACACGCTGAAACGCGCTCAGATTGCGTAATCGACCCCGCTAGAGCGATTTGCGGCCGTAACGCCGTCTCGAAAGAGAGAGGCTTAAGTGTCTCCACAGGAAAGACGGATTCATAATGGCGAACGGCAAGTACGCAGCGCGGAAGCTGAAGAAGGACCGCCAGAACCGTCGGTGGTCCGACTCCGATTACGCCCGACGCGAGCGCGGTCTCGGGGAGAAGTCCGACCCCCTCGAAGGCGCGCCGCAGGGCCGAGGTATCGTTCTCGAAAAAGTTGGCATCGAAGCGAAACAGCCCAACTCTGCGATTCGGAAGTGTGTCCGAGTCCAGCTCATCAAGAACGGCAAGCAAGTCACCGCGTTCTGTCCCGGTGACGGCGCTATCTCGTTCATCGACGAACACGACGAAGTCACCATCGCCGGTATCGGCGGGGCGAAGGGTCGTGCGATGGGTGACCTCTCCGGCGTGAACTACAAGGTCGAGAAGGTCAACGGCGTCGCGATGAAGGAACTCGTTCGCGGGAACGCGGAGAAACCGGTGCGATAATCCATGGCAGCAGAAGACCAACCCGACCCCGACAAACCTGCGGGCACGGACGAAGAGGGCGCGGCAGCCCAACTGTTCGGCGAGTGGGACATTACCAACATCGAGTACGACGACCCCTCGACCGAGCGCTACATCACGGTGACGCCGGTCGCCCACACGATGGGTCGCCACGCTGGCAAGCAGTTCCAGAAGAGCGAGATTTCCATCGTCGAGCGACTTGCCAACCGACTCATGCAGACCGAGGAGAACACGGGCAAGAAACAGCAGACGATGCAAATCGTCCGCGACGCGTTCGAGGACATCCACGAGCGCACCGAGGAGAACCCGATTCAGGTGCTCGTCCAAGCGGTCGAACACTCCGCACCGCGAGAGGAGACCGTCCGCCTCAAGTACGGTGGCATCTCGGTCCCGAAGGCAGTTGACGTGGCACCTCAGCGCCGCGTCGATCAGGCCCTGAAGTTCATCGCGGAAGGCGTCCACAGTTCGTCGTTCAAGACGACGACGAGTGCGTCCGACGCGCTGGCCGACCAACTCGTCGGCGCAGCGAACTACGACGTCCAGACCTACGCGGTCAACCAGAAAGAAGAGAAAGAGCGCGTCGCGGCCGCGGCCCGCTAAACTCCGCTATCCTCTTTCGTTTTCTCGCTTCGTAGCGACGGCTATCGACAGCGCTGGTTGGTCACGCTATCTGTCGAGTGCCCACCGACTGACGACGAGTAGTGCGAGACCGACCGTTCCGGCGATAGCGACCGGAGCGACGCCCGTTCCACCGACGAGGAACGCCACTGCGAACCCGAGCGTGAGCATCCCGAGGACGGCGAACGCGCCACCGACGCCCATCGTCCACCAGCGTTCGTCTGTGTCTCCGCTAGGGTCGCTCGTGCGCTCGGCGACGAAGACGGACACGAGGGAGAACCCCAGACAGAGCGCGAGCAAGACGGCTTGGAACGACACCGCGAAGCCTTCCGACCGAAGCGCGTGTTCGACCGTATCGGCACCGGCGACGAGGAAGTAGCCGGGCGGGAAGCCGACCATTCCGAACGCGTAGAGCGAGAAGAAGACCGCGAACGCGACGGCAGCGTCCCGAATCTGGCTTTGCAGTCGTCTCTCGGCGGTCGCTGTTGCCATATGCAATAGTGGTTACCGAAACGACATAACGTTTCGTGCCCGCGCTCACTCCGTCCGCGGGTCGGTCACGTCGCAGAGCGCGTCGCCCAGCACTTGGAACGAGACGACGGTGAGCGCCAGCGCGGCCGTCGGGAAGAAGACGCCCCACCAGAAGGAAGTCGGGAACATCGCGCTCCGGGCGCTAGTCGTCAGGACGTAGCCCCACGACGCCTGCACGTCGGAGCCGATACCGAGGAACGCGAGGGTCGCTTCCAGCAGGATGAGCCAACCGACCTGTAGCGTGACTGCCGTCAGTACCGCGTTGAGCGTGTTCGGCACGACGTGTTTCCTGACGATGGCGAACTTGCTCGCGCCCGAACTCCGAGCGGCGCGAACGTAGCCCTCCTCTTGGAGTTGGAGCGCCTCCGAACGGACGATTCGAGCCACGCCGCCCCAACTCAGGAGGCCGAAGACGAGGACGATGAGGAAGAAACTCCCGGCGAGTCCCTCGGTGATGTGGTTGAGCGCCTCTTGGGTGAGGATGATGACGAAGAACGCCGGAACGGACTGCTGAACGTCCACGTAGCGCATGAGGAGTTCGTCGATTCGGCCGCCGTACGTCGCGGCCGTCGTCCCCACGACGGTAGCCAGCGGGACGATGAGCGCGATTGCGACGGCGGCCATTTCGAGGGCGATGCGTGTCCCGGCGACGGTCATCCCGACGACGTCCTTCCCGCCGCGCGTGGTGCCGAAGGGATACGTCCACGTGCCGTGACAGCGGCCGTTCGTGACCTCGCCAGCACAGGTGGGCGCGGCGCTTTCGAGGATGCTGAACCCGACAGGTGGCTGGCCGATAGGGACGCCGTAGACGCCCGCGCTTCCGATGGCAGCCTCGTTCGGCTTGAAGACGACGGGTCCGACGAGTCCGACGACGGTGAACGCCACGAGTACGAAGAAACTCGCGGTCGCCCAGCGATTCTGTCGGAGTCGTCGCCAGTACGTGCGACTTCGCTCTCTGTTCGTCACTAGCGGCACTACGAGGTAGCAGACGAGCGCGCCCAGCGAGTACAGAAACAGCCAGTCGAGTCCCGTGAAGTCCACCGAGAAAACGACCGAATCGACTTTGAAGACGCCTTCTCGGTCGGCGAAGAAGAGCGCGAGCAGGGTGAGGAGGTATCCGGCGAACGCCCAGTCGCGTCGTGCTAACCGGGAGAGTCCGCTATCGACCTCTTCTAAGTCGTCGTACAGTTCGACGAACTGGTTCATCCAGACTCACCGCCTTCGATTCGCGGGTCCAGAATCGTGTACGCGATGTCTTGTGCTAAGTTGCCGAGCATGACGAAACAGATGGGGAAGATGGTGGTTGCGAGGATGAGACCGATGTCTCGACTCCGAATCGCGTCGTAGAGCAACGACCCGAAGCCGGGAATGCCGAAGATGACCTCGATGACGACGACTACGACGAACATCACGCCGACCATCTCCGAGAAGAACAGCGACAACAGCGACGAAGCGGCGTTTCGGACGACGTGGGTCACTATCGAGCGGGTTCCGGCCCCGTTCGCCCGAAGCGTCCGGATGAAGTCTTCTCTGAGGATTTCGACGGATTCTGAGCGCGCGTAGCGGAGTTGTATCGCGACCATGTTCACCGCCAGCACGAGCGCGGGGAGCGTGATTGCTCCGAGGTTTCGCCCCGTGAAAAGCGCCAGTTCAGTCTCGTAGCTGAAATTGTACCACTCCAGATAGTCCACGACGAAGATGAACAGCACGTCGGCGGCGACGATGGTCGGTATCGCAAAGCCGACGTACGACAGTCCGCGGAGCGCTCGGAGGGCCACGCTATCTCGATACTTCGCCGCGAAGACACCGAGGAGGACGCCGAAGACGACGGCGATAGCGATGGAGGGGACGAGGTAGGTCAGCGTGACCGTGCTCGCGTCCGCGAGGAGTCCCAGTATCGGTTCCCCGTACAGCGTGTTTCCGAGGTCGAGCGTCAGGAAACTCTCCATCCAGGTGAAATAACGCTCGTGCAGCGGTTGGTCGTAGTTTCTGAGCGCCCGGTACGCTCCGCGGTCCATGCCGAGTTGGAACTGGTTCGGGTCTGGCGTCAGCGCGAAACTCAGGAAGAGTCCCGTGAGGACGGCCCAGACGCCTGTGACCGTCCACGTGAGTCGGTAGGCGATGTAGCGTGTTCTGCTCATAGGGGAGGAGGCGTCACGGCTGGCGAAACTCCGGGACCACGACCGCGACTGCCTTTCGTTATCGACTCACCTGTTTCGCCTACGACATAAACCTTCGCTACTAGTTATCACGACGCGTCCGGCGCGCCGACGAGGACGAATCGACTCTCCGTGTCGCCGTTGTGAATCTGGCGAGTGGATTCGGGAGCGATTCGGAGCGCGTCACCCGACTCCATCGCCACGTCTTCGCCATCTACCGTGACGGTCGCTTCGCCGTCGAGCAGGACGTACACCTCTTCTTGGCCGTCACTGCCGTGGTCGTGTTCCTTGCCGGTCCACCCTGCATCGACTTCGGCAACGGTGACGCCGAGGTTCTCGCAGTCGAGGGCGTCCCGCAGGAAGTGCAGTCCGCCACCGACGGGTTCGACGCTCTCGTACTCGGTTTTCGTGTAGGGCATGCCCGAGTACGTACGAACGCGAACGAAGAATAGCTACCGCCGACCACCGCTTAGTCGCCGAATAAATAAGCCCGTAGCGTCGATATCCTGACGTAATCATGGACGAAGCACTCGAAGCCGTGGAACTCGTCGCGGACTCGGAACTCGAAGGCGCGTTCACGTGGTTGCTTCGCATCGTCGGGTTGCTCGTGCTACTGGCCGGAGTCGGGCTCTGGCTGTTCACCGAGATGGGCCTGCTCGTCCTTCCGGCAGTTCTCATCGTCGTCGGCCTCGTATTGCTCGTCGCGCCGAGCATCTTGCTGGCACTCGCAGAACTTACGTAATCGATTGCACAAACTAACATAGCACCCACTGCAGCTGACCGACTTTGGAACCACTGGCGCGCTCTGCGCGCCGGTTTGCGGTGCTGTGCGGAAGTCGCACTACCGTACCGAAGACGCAGAGAAATCTGGCCGCGCCGCGGCCAGATTTCTCCGCGTCCATTTTTTCATCGACGTTTTTTGGAGTACCGAGGGACTCCGTCCCTCGAACCATGCGAATAGCGCGGAACGACGTTCCGCGGACCGTGCGAGCGGCGAAGCCGCGAGCAGACGGCCTGCGGCCGTGAGCAGAGAGTGGTGGCCAGCGCGCGAAGCGCGCTGAGCCACCCGACGAGAAAAAAGGTCGCGGTTAATCCGCGGCCTGTTCGCCGGCGGTTCCACTTCCGAGCGCGTACTCCCTCGTTGCATCGACCAGCGTCTTCCGGTACTCGCTCTCGCCGGGGTCGGGCCCCAGCGAGGCGAATCGGTGCTTGAACCCGGCGAAGTCGATGCTCGGCGCGTCGTTCGCGGCCGCGTGCGCGAGATCATACAAGCGGTGGTCGTCGGCGACGAGGTCGTGGCGCTCTACCAGCGCGAGCGCGAAGGCGGCGTTGACGACCGTGATTTCTGGGTCCGCTGTACTCGTCAGTCGGAGGCCGTCTTGCTGTCGGGCCGGTCGGTCGGCGACCGCCGCGGCCAACTCCGATTCGAGGAAGGCGACGAGTTTGTCCGTCGGGCCGACTCGCAGGGTGATGTCGTCGGCGTAGATGTCCTTCATGTGGTTGGCGATTTGGTAGCAGTGCGTGAGTCTGCGCCGTTCGACCGACTTGCCTGCCAGCGCGAGAAACAGCGCCTCCTCCGTCGATTGCGTGTGGGAGGGATGGGACTGTTCGTGGCGTGCCATGTGGGCGTACTCGTGGAGTGCGAGTTCGCGGGCCATCGCACTGGTCGCGGCCTGCCGGGAGATGTTGAGGACGTGGTGGTCCTCGGGGTGGGCGGTCCACGTCCGCTCGTCGGGGTTGTCTCGAACGTGGACGCGGACTGGCAGGTCGAGGTCGTGTTCGGTTTCGAAGAGGTCACGTGCGCGGAGGAACGGCGTCGCGGGGCCGGGACCGTGGACGCGAACATCCATGTGTATGGTTGACAAGGCTCCTTGCGTAAAGACTCTTGCGTTGGTTGCAGTCGTTGGACGGTGCCTGCGTTTGACTCACGAGCTTTCAGACGGTGAAAACTATCTCGATGGCGCTCCCTGTCGAATTCGGACCGCTACCGAAATCCCTTCGTTATTTGTTCACACCTCCGTTCGCGGTGAAACACTACCCTTTTCAACCTCCTAACGGTAGAAATCCACAATGGGAAGACGAAAGAAGATCGTCGAACAGTGTGAGCGACTGATGGACAATCCGGACCAGATCCGGAACATCGCTATCGCCGCACACGTCGACCACGGTAAGACGACGCTGACAGACAATCTCCTCGCTGGTGCAGGCATGATCGCCGACCAGGGCGAGGCGACGCAGTTGATGATGGACACCGAAGAGGACGAGCAGGAACGCGGTATCACCATCGACGCCGCGAACGTCTCGATGACCCACGAGTACGAGGGTGAGGACCACCTCATCAACCTCATCGACACGCCGGGCCACGTGGACTTCGGTGGCGACGTGACCCGAGCGATGCGCGCTGTTGACGGCGCACTCGTGGTCGTGGACGCAGTCGAGGGCGCGATGCCCCAGACCGAAACCGTCCTGCGACAGGCGCTCCGCGAGGGCGTCAAGCCGACGCTGTTCATCAACAAGGTGGACCGCCTCATCTCGGAACTCCAAGAGGGTCCCGAGGAGATGCAGCGCCGCCTGCTCAGCGTCATCGACGACGTGAACGAGTTGATTCGCGGCATGACCGAGGAGATGGACGACATCGACGACTGGACGGTCTCCGTCGAAGAGGGCACCGTCGGCTTCGGGTCCGCCCTCTACAAGTGGGGTGTCTCCATGCCGTCGATGCAGCGTACCGGGATGGACTTCGGCGACATCATGGACCTCGAGCGCAACGACAAGCGCCAGGAACTCCACGAGCAGACGCCGCTCTCGAACGTCATCCTCGACATGGTCTGTGAACACTTCCCGGACCCAATCGAGGCCCAGCCCCGTCGTATCCCGCGCGTCTGGCGTGGCGACGACGAGTCCGAACTCGCAGAGCAGATGCGTCTGGTAGACGAGGACGGCGAAGTCGTCCTGATGGTCACCGACATCGGTATCGACCCGCACGCTGGCGAAATCGCCGCCGGTCGTGTCTTCTCCGGCACGCTGGAGAAGGGTCAAGACCTCTACGTCTCCGGGACGGTCGGGACGAACCGCGTCCAGTCCGTCGGTATCTACATGGGTGGCGAGCGCGAGGAAGTCGAGCGCGTCCCCGCCGGTAACATCGCCGCAGTCACGGGCCTGAAGGACGCTATCGCCGGTTCCACGGTGTCCAGCGTCGAGATGACGCCGTTCGAGTCCATCGAACACATCTCGGAGCCTGTCATCACGAAGTCCGTCGAGGCAAAGAGCATGGACGACCTGCCGAAGCTCATCGAGACGCTCCGACAGGTCTCCAAGGAAGACCCGACCATCCAGATCGAGATCAACGAGGACACCGGCGAACACCTCATCTCCGGGCAGGGCGAACTGCACCTCGAAGTCATCACCCAGCGCATCGAGCGCAACCAGGGCATCCCGGTCAACACCGGTGAGCCTATCGTCGTCTTCCGCGAAGCGATTCAGGAGGCGACCGACGTCATCGAGGGCATCTCGCCGAACCGTCACAACCGCTTCTACATCGAAGCGCAACCGCTCTCCCAAGATATCATCGAGAGTCTGCAACTCGGCGACGTCTCGATGGACATGCCCGAGCAGGAACGACGTGAAGCCCTGCAGGAAGCTGGCATGGACAAAGACACCAGCCAGAACGTCGAGGAGATTCACGGCACGAACATCCTCATCGACGACACGAAGGGTATCCAGCACCTGAACGAGACGATGGAACTCGTCATCGAGGGTCTCGAAGAGGCACTCGACGACGGTCCGCTCGCCGCCGAACCCGTGCAGGGGACGCTCCTGCGTCTGCAGGACGCGAAGCTCCACGAGGACACCATCCACCGTGGTCCGGCGCAGGTCATCCCTGCAGTCCGCAACGCGGTCCACAACGCGCTGGTCGCTGGCCGCGTCAAGCTCCTCGAACCGATTCAGAACGTCCGCATCGACGTGCCGAACGAACACATGGGTGCGGCGTCCGGCGAGATTCAGGGCCGACGTGGCCGCGTCGACGACATGTACCAAGAGGGCGACCTGATGGTCGTCGAGGGCATCGCGCCTGTCGACGAGATGATCGGGTTCTCCTCGGACATCCGCTCGGCGACCGAGGGTCGTGCCTCGTGGAACACCGAGAACGCCGGGTTCCGCGTCATGGCCGACAACCTCCAGACCGAGACCATCGTGGAGATCCGCGAGCGCAAGGGCATGAAGACGGAACTGCCCGAAGCCATCAACTACTTCTAAGGCGGTCTCTCTCCTCGCGGCTTTTGCGGTTCTCCTTTCGACTGCCACCGTTCGAGCGACTGCCATCGCAATCGATCAGCGCGTTCGCACTCCCCGACTCGGACTGGCTTGCTCTACTTCTGGCACTTTCGACTCAGGTTCTGGTGCTGCCAACTCTCTTCAGGACCGGCCTGTCGGGCACTTAGGAGGCGAATAATAAAGCAGGTTGTTAGCATACTTCGATACGTACCGGAGCCATGATACCTCTCGTAACCTTCGTCTGGGTCACTCTCGTCACGCTCCTCTGGGTTGCTATCACGGCGGGCATCTGGGCTATGCTCTACGCGAGCGGTGACCCATCACCGGGCGTCCCAGCCGCAACGTCGAACGATTGACTGTTCGGGTTTCTGACTCGCCACTCGGTGTGCTCGTCTTCTTTCGGTTGGAACCGCAGTTTTGGCCGGGTTTCGAACGTGGTCGGCGGTACCGTTATCTGATTCTTCGCTGGTCGTATCGTCTGTTCCGCTTGCAGTTGGTTCTCTTCGCTTGTAGGGTGGTCCACGCTGCACGTTCGATTCGCTGTGAGTAATCGACTAATCGTCCGTCGCTATCGCTCGGCGTCGGGTACTCTGGTGAGGAAAATAGGATGGAGGCTGTTCAGTTGGACGCCTTATCGCTCCCCGCGCACGATTACTTCTGCGTCGCACATCGGGCAGACGGTCGTCTGGGTCACGTCGAACGTGCCTTGGCAGAAGACACAGACGTGTTCGCTGTCGGTCAGTCGGCGCGTTTCGGACACGTTGTCTGTCGTGGACATACTCAACGCATGGACTCGGCGGGGTATTATTATGAGCTGGCTAAGTCAATAGTTACCACACCACACGAATTGGGATGGTACTGTTTACCGCGCAACTCCCAACCGTTTCAGGCCGTTGTGTATCGTTGAGATCCGGACTGTCTGTGAAACAGACGATTCTCTGGGTCGTTCTCGACTACCCGTCCTCAGCCGTTCTGGCGCTCTTCTATCGGCATATTCGTCTGAAATACTCGGGAAAAATACTCTTCGAAACTACGGGATAGACCGTTACATCTCCCCGGAACGATACGAAAGGTGTCAATCGACCCCGCTCCGACCACGTCGCCCCCCCATCCTCTCGCTGGATTGAAAATTACATCTCTTCCTATTAAATGACAATCACGCAATTTTTAATTAACTTCTATGCCGTTATACTCTCGGGGGTCTCGTACTGATGAACCGTCGAACGTTCCTCGGCACGCTCGGGTCCGGGTCGGTGGCCAACTTCGCAGTCGGCCAGAGTCTAGTCGATACGCTCGCTACGGGTGACCGAGAGTGGGTGAACACGTTTCGATACGGCGATGCGGGTCGATACGATTCGGTGAACGTCGAGATTTACAAGCCGACCCACACCGACTCGGTGTATCGATACTGGTCCCGAATCGGCGCGCAGAACGTGTTAGGTCAGGCCACCGACGACGGCTACATCTCTGGCTACCAAATCACGGAGTGGAACATCGACTGGACGGCGGACTGTGACGGCGACCTCCTCGCGCAGTGGAACGACTACCGAACCAAACAGGGGTGGACGAGAGACGGGTCCCATCAGTTGATAGTCAATTGTGGTGACCCCGGTCCCGCGGGCAAAGCAGGGTCGGGAGACGCGTGGCGGACGGACCGTTCGTGCTGGGTGAAAACGTACCATAACGAAAAGGACGAACTGCCGTTCAAGCACACCGTCGCACACGAGGTGCTCCACAACTACTATTCGAGCCTCGACTGCGAGACGGTCAAGTCGCTGACTGGGCCGCACAACTCCGAACACTCGCTCGGCACCGTCATCGACCGGGACGGCCAGAACCTCGGAACCCCGCTGGCGGACCCGGACCACTGGAGTGCTGGCCGTTGTTCGTACTACGGCGAATCGACCGACGGGGCTACGATGACCCTGTCCGCCTGCGAGAAACAAGCGCTTAAGTACAGCGCAGACCACTGGAACGGTCGGCACTGATAACGATTTTCGAACTATCGAGAGCCACCTCGTCAGCTACGAAGTTCGCCCAGCGTTCGCAGTGCCGGACGCCCGAACATGGCGAAGACGATGCCGAACCAGAGGAGTCCTAGCAGTATCGCGCCGCTGTAACTCGCAAAGACGCTGGTCTGGCCGTTGACAGTCGGTGCGAACCAGTTCTCCGAGTTGGTGTTCTGTAGTCGTTCGATAAGCGTGTAGAACCAGAAGAGACCGGGGGAACTCATCACCGCGAGCGAGAAGAGCATGGCGAGAACGTCACGCACCGGTGCCCAGTCGGAGTTCCACTCCTCTTTCGGGAAACTGTAACTCATCTCACCTGAACTGTCGCTTACTCTTCTCCAAAAAGATTAGGAATCTAACTACTATGCGGGGGGTCGTCGTTTCTTGAATCCCGACCGCGTCTTCGCCCGGCCAGTTTTGCACTCGACTGAACCTTTTTGCCCGCCCACGCGTGAGAGACACATCACATGAGCGACGATGCGAGCGCGGACGGGACGGCACCGCAGGCACACACCGTCCGCTTAGAACTGGTAGACGAACCCGGCGAGTTGCTCCGGGCGCTCGAACCCATCGCGGACAACGGTGGGAATCTCCTCTCTGTCTTCCACGAGCGCGGTTCGCTGACACCGCGGGGTCACATCCCCGTCGAGGTGGACTTAGAGTGTCCGCCCGACCGGTTCGACGCCATCGTCACCGGACTCCGAGACGAGGGGGTCAACGTGATTCAAGCCGGGGCCGAACGCTACGGCGAGGAAGTGACCGTGCTGCTCGTCGGCCCGCTCGTCGAGACGGACCTCTCGGAGACGCTCTCTCAGATAGAAGACGGTGCCGACGCGGCGGTCGAAGACCTGTCGCTGTCGGCCCCCGACGGTGCAACCGAGGAGGCGAGCGCGCGACTCCGACTGGCGGCCGAGATGGGACGAACTAGCGACGTACTCGCCGTCGTGAACGAAGTCGCGGCCGAGAAGGACCTCCACGTGGTCGAACCGCTGGCCGAACTGGAGGGGTCGGCGTGAAGTTAGCCGTCCTCGGTGCAGGGGCAGTCGGGCGCTCCGTCGCCGAACTCGCTGGAGAGTACGGCCACGAGGTCGTCGCGCTCGCCGACTCGTCAAGCAGTGTCGTGAACGATAGCGGCATAGACGTCTCCGACGCACTCGCGCACAAGGACGACGAGGGGCGCGTCGGCCCGGAGGACCCCGAGACCGCGCTCGACGCCGACTACGACGCGCTGGTCGAAGCGACGCCGACGACACTCGGCGACGCCGAACCCGGATTCAGTCACGTCCGAACGGCACTCGAACGAGACCGTCACGCCGTGCTGGCGAACAAAGGACCAGTCGCCGAGCGGTACGCGGACCTCCGCGAACTGGAACGCGCGAGTGACGGAGCGGTTCGCTTCGAGGCGACGGTCGGTGGCGCGATTCCGGTCCTCTCGACCATCGACGACTACGGGCCAGAGACCATCACTGCCGCGCGCGGCGTCCTGAACGGGACGGCCAACTTCATCCTCTCGCGCATGGCTGCGGAGGGACTGGACTACGAACACGTCCTCGCGGAAGCCCAAGACTTGGGCGTCGCCGAAGCAGACCCAGCCTTCGACGTGAACGGCACGGACGCGGCACTGAAGTGCGTGATTCTGGCGAACGTCCTTGGCGACCGGGAGTACACGCTGGACGACGCCGAAGTCGAGGGTATCGCCGACCTGCCGGGGACCGCGCTCGACCTCGCGGCCGAAGACGGTCGCACGGTACGACTCATCGGGGAGGCGACGCCAGCGGGCGTGCGCGTCGGCCCGCGACTCGTCCCCGAAAACGGAACGCTCGCCGTCTCGGGGACACGTAACATCGTGCAACTGGAGACCGAACACGCTGGACGACTGAACATTAGCGGGCGTGGCGCGGGTGGTCCGGAGACGGCGACGGCCGTCCTCGCGGACGTGAATCGACTCCGCGACTGAGTATCGAGACCGACTTTTCGTCGCCCTCGATTCGCTCGATTCGTCGCTCACTCGCCTAGACCATGTGATGGTCTAGCAGTAAACGCCAGAGGGCGTCGGGGTCGGGTGCATAGCGTATCGAAATGGTTTTAACCGCTTCTGCCAAAAGATTCCGACAGAGCGCGTCTGCGCGTGAGATATCAATGAGCGACAAACCACACCAAAACTTGGCCATCATCGGCCACGTCGACCACGGTAAAAGTACGCTCGTGGGACGACTCCTCTACGAGACGGGGTCGATTCCGGAGCACGTAATCGAACAGAACAAGGAAGAAGCAGAAGAGAAGGGCAAGGGCGGCTTCGAGTTCGCCTACGTCATGGACAACCTCGCCGAAGAGCGAGAGCGTGGTGTCACCATCGACATCGCCCACCAGGAGTTCGACACGGACACGTTCCACTTCACAATCGTGGACTGTCCCGGTCACCGCGACTTCGTGAAGAACATGATTACCGGCGCGTCCCAGGCGGACAACGCCGTCCTCGTCGTCGCGGCTGACGACGGTGTCGCGCCCCAGACCCAGGAGCACGTCTTCCTGGCTCGTACCCTCGGTATCGACGAACTCATCGTCGGCATCAACAAGATGGACGTCGTCGACTACAGCGAAGACGACTACAAGCAAGTCGTCTCCGAGGTTCAGGACCTCCTCAAGCAGGTCCAGTTCAACACGGACGACGCGAGCTTCATCCCGATTTCCGCTTTCGAAGGCGACAACATCGCCGAAGCGTCCGACAACACCGACTGGTACACCGAGGAGACGCTCCTCGAAGCCCTGAACGACCTCAAGGCACCGGAGCCGCCGACGGAGGCCGACCTCCGTCTGCCCATCCAGGACGTGTACACGATTTCCGGTATCGGTACCGTCCCGGTCGGACGTGTCGAGACGGGTACCCTGAACGTCGGCGACAACGTCAGCTTCCAGCCGAGCGACGTTGGCGGCGAGGTCAAGACCGTCGAGATGCACCACGAAGAGGTCCCGAAGGCAGAGCCGGGTGACAACGTTGGATTCAACGTTCGTGGCATCGGCAAGGACGACATCCGTCGCGGTGACGTCTGTGGTCCCGCCGACGACCCGCCGAGCGTCGCCGAGACGTTCCAGGCCCAGATCGTCGTGATGCAGCACCCCTCGGTCATCACGGACGGTTACACGCCGGTCTTCCACGCCCACACGGCGCAGGTCGCGTGTACCATCGAGTCCATCGACGCGAAGATCGACCCGTCCTCCGGCGAAATCGCCGAGGAGGACCCGGACTTCATCCAGTCGGGTGACGCCGCGAAGGTCACCATCCGACCGCAAAAGCCGCTCAGCATCGAGCCGTCGTCGGAGATTCCGGAACTGGGCAGCTTCGCAATCCGCGACATGGGCCAGACCATCGCAGCGGGTCAGGTCCTCAGCGTCAACGAGCCATAACGCATGCAGCAAGCACGCGTCCGCTTGGCGGGTACGAGCCCCGAAGACTTAGACGACATCTGCGACGATGTCCGCGAGATTGCCAGCAAGACCGGCGTCTCGCTCTCGGGTCCCATCCCGCTCCCGACCAAAACGCTGGAGATTCCCACTCGGAAGTCCCCCGACGGTGAGGGGACCGCGACGTGGGAACACTGGGAGATGCGCGTCCACAAGCGTCTCATCGACATCGACGCCGACGAACGCGCGCTCCGCCAGCTCATGCGAATTCAGGTTCCGAACGACGTGAGCATCGAGATCGTCCTCGAAGACTAAATCTCGACGTCGCGACCTCAACTGAACTTCTCCATTTCTCAGTTTCCGTAGCCGCTGGCTCGGCAGAGTTCCGATAGGATTTCACTCTCAGCACGACGCTCGGTGCATCGACCGGCAGTGTCGCCCGGTGACGCAAACCACGGGCGACGCTCGGTGACGCAGACCACCGGCAACGCTCGGCTAACCAAAGAACAGGGTGGGAATGAAAGGGACCGCGAGCGTGCAGGGGGCTTTCGAGGTAGTAATGTCAGCGATGCTGGCACCTGAATACGTAGGAACTGCTACCCCGAACACTACTCATAGCTCGCCCCTGAGACTTTTGTCATCTCGCTACCAAGGTAGTCTGTGAACTTCCGCAAGAGTCCGACCGTCCAGACGTTGGCGGTGTTCTGCGTCGTGTTCGCCGTCCAGTCGCTCATCGGACTGGTCGCTCAGGGGCTCGCCACGCAGTTGTTCGTCCTCCACGCACCAGTCGGGAACAACCCGCTCTCGCTCGTGTTGAGTGTCTATGCCCACGGTAGCGTCGGCCACCTCTTCTCGAACGCGCTCGTCCTCGTGCTGGTCGGCATTCCGGTCGAGCGCACGACGACGAAGTGGCGGTATCACGGCTTCTTCGCCACGGTCGGAATCGCCGCTGGCGTCTCGCAGGTCGTGTTCACCAGCCTCGTCACCTTGGGAACCACGCGGCCGGGCGTCCTCGGAGCCAGCGGTGCTGTGTTCGGCCTGTTCGGCTACCTACTCGCGAGCAACGTCGTCGCGGACACGCTGTTAGAGCGCCTGCCACTCGGTGCCCGCGGGCAACTGGTCGTGCTGTTCGTGTTGGCGATGGGCGTGACGTTGCTCACGGCGTCACCGGGCGTCGCACTCGTCGCGCACTTCACTGGCTTCGTCCTCGGCGCACTCGCGGGCCGTGTTCACCTCTTGCGCACACGTGCTGAAACACAACCTTCTAATAAGTGGGAACGATACGGTTAATCGCAGTTGCGGGCTCGTAGATCAGCGGCAGATCGCTTCCTTCGCAAGGAAGAGGCCCGGGGTTCAAATCCCCGCGAGTCCATGATTTTTGCGCGAGTTACACTGTGAGCGCCTCGTGCGCTCACTACTTCTACGAGCGCAAATTCTTTCGTGAGCGGGGATTTGAGCAGACCAGTCGCAGGCCCGCGGACGAGACGCTTCGCGTCTCGAAAAGGCGAGCGATGAACCTGCGAGCAAGCGAGCAGGAACGGCTGGTCGAGTTCAACATCTCTGCGAGGCTACGTGCAATTTCTCGCGGTCGAAGGTCCGAAAACTCACCGGCTCAGTAGCTGACAGTAAACGAAAGAGGCGAACCACGAATCGGTTGAGACTGAGTGACAGTGTACCCGGAATCTTTTCTATTCCGGTGGGGAAGTTTGCCCAATGACAGACTGGGCCGAGGAATACGCCGAAACGGACGATTTGAACGAGAAGTACGGCCTCCTCCGTGCCGAGATAACCAGACTCCGTGGTCGAAGAGACGACGTCGAGTTCTTCGACACCGATGCAGTCCGTAGCGACGTTCGACGACTAAGCGACGCAGTCGCTGGCGACCTGATAGTGTTCGTCGCAAACGACTTCGGATTGCCGGTCGCGTACCGGCCGAGAGACGTGTCGAAGGACGCTCAAAACGAGATTCGGCAGGCGATTCTCCAAGACAAGTACGACGAAACGAACGAGGACCTGAACAAAATCCGTCGAGAATTACTGGACGAGCATCTGGGCATCCACAAAGCTATCGTCGCAGAGTCCACCGAAGAGACCGTCAGATACCATCTTCCGGAAGGGTCGAACGAGACGACCAACTTCATCACCGTTCGTGAGATGGTGGGGCTAATCGACTACACGACGAACAGTTTCCAGAGCGACGGACTGACCGAAACCTACTGACGTCGATGGGTTCCTGTCGATGAGTGGGTGTGATTTCACCACGTCTCCCGACAGGGGTTCGTCAATCGGGCCACAGTCAATATAGATTCGTACCGAACTATATCGCTCCTAGTTCGAGTTTTATCCCCCGCGTCCCAACGAAAAAACGAGGTGTACAGACACGTGAGTTCCACCCAAACCACCGAGAAGACCATCCTCGAAACGATAGACTGAGAACGTACCTCCCACGTCGGCGCGCTCGAAGACGCCCTCGACGCCGGGCCAGTCGTCGTGGACCAGCGGTGTTTCGACCTCCAGCGCAAGGGCCTCCTCCGCCCGGTCGGTGCTGGCCGGTACCGACTGACGCCCTCCGGGAAGCGACGACTCCGGCGACTCCACGCGCTCGACGGGTAGTTCTATTACCCTCCTGTTTTCTCTATCATCCTCTCCATTCTGCCGTGCGCCGAGCGTCATACAATCAAGCACAACCCTTACCATACTTGAACCTAAGAGAACGCACGAATGAGTCTCAGGTGTTCGCTCCTCGGTCACAACTACGGGGACGCAGAAATCGAACGCGAGCGCGAGGAAGAGGGAACGGAAGTGGTAGTCACGGTCAGGGAGTTCAAAGAGTGCGACCGCTGTGGCGAGCGCAGCGTCGTCTCGGAGAACAAGGAAGTCACCGCCTTAGAGACCCCAACGCAGTCGGCTGACACTGGAGCGTCCAGTGGGGGTGCCGGAAGCACCGGTAGCCCGAGTGCCGGTGGCGGAAACGGTGGTAGCCCGAATGTGGGTAATCCGAGCGGCAACGCTCCCAGCGGCGGCAGTCCCGCCGGTGGCCAATCCGACGTGACCATGGGCGGCCAGTCGGACACTGGTGCGGGTGCAGACGGGCAAGCCACTGGCACTCCCTCCAGTACCGCTCCGTCTATGGACAGCGAGTTCGAGGCACCCCAGTCCGCGGAGGAGGACGACGGCGTCATCCTCGAAGACGACGATGACGACGAAGCCGACGATGACCGACAACCCGGTCAGTGGCCCGACAAGGACGCGAACCGCTCCTCTTCAGAGGAGAGCCAAGCAGGTGCGTGGCCGGAGGTCGGCCGCGAGGACGACGGCTACGACGCCGAACCGTCGGACGGCGAGGACGCGGACGTGCAGTTTGGTGGCGGCTTGACTCCCGAATCCGCCCCTGAGTCGTCTTCCGACGACGAAGCAGAGTTCGTCAACGCGGAGGGCGACAATCTTCAAGCACAGAACAGTGCCCAGCGCAGTTCGAGCGGCGGCCACCGCGAACTCTCCTCCGGGTTCACCGCGGGCGCGAGCGCACCGTCGGCGGCGAGTCCGTCCGAGGACGACGACGTCGATGCGGAGTTCGTCTGTCCGGAGTGCAACTTCCGAAAGGAGGTTGCAAACTCCTCGATGCGCGCGGGCGACATCTGCCCGGAGTGCCGTCGGGGCTACATCGCAAAGGAATAGGGCGGTACATTCAAGAGTAATCGAGACGCGAAAAGGGTATACATCCCCCCATCCAACAGACCGTTACCATGAAAGAGTACAAGATGCGACGAGGCGAGCACTTGGAGGACCGAATCCCGGACATGAAGGCCAAAATCGAGGACTTCTTCGGCGAGATTAGCGGCACCGAGGAACACAACGGCCACGAACTCTACGTCGTCGAAGACCCCGACAACCCCGTCTTCGAGCGTATTATCGCCGGAACTGCAGAGTACAGTGGCAAGAAAGACAAACTCGCGGTCCACTTCGAGGAGCGCCCCGCCGAGGACGTCATCGCGGAAGGTAACGCAGACGCCGCCGCCGACGCGGTCAGCAAGAAAAACGAGTTCCTGCTCGACGCGACCGGCCGCGACGCGAAAGCCCGCCGTGACTCCATGAAGCGCACTGTCGAAGACGACGCCGAGACGCCCGACGGCGTCTCGTAGAGCGACTTTCTGGGACTCTCGACTCTTTCGTTCTGTTGTTTTTGCGACTGCCGCGCTTTTCTTCCAACCAGCGACGTCTCTCTAGCTCGGAACAAAAGACGGAGAAAAGAGAGCGAAGGACGTTACCGGCCCAACTTCTCTCGACTGACGTTGATGCCCGTCGGGGTGACCAGAATTTGGTCGTCGCCCTTCTGGACGATGTCGCCGTCTACTTCCCGGGCGACCTGCTGGAGTTCGTTGGTGATGCGCTCTACGGTGGTGTCCTCGGTGCGCAGGCGGGTGATGTCAGCGACGACGAGGTCGCCGTCGTAGATGGCGTCTTTGATAGCGATGACGTCTTGCTGGCCCTGAATCTCGGCGATGTGGACCTGCATCGCGGCGTCGCTGGTCGCCGTATCGAAGTCGTCGAGATTGAGTTCGACGTAGTCCTCGGCGTTGCGCGAGTCCCGTTCCCCGAGGATTTTGCTCATGAAGCCCATAGAGATATGGGCCAGTTGGAGCGGTATAGTTCTTACGTCAGACGGCTTCCAGACGAGAAGCTTCCGTCGAGAAGATTTCGTTGAGAAGCTTCTATCGAGACGACTTCGCGTCGTCTCGTCTGCTCTACTTGCACGCGTCGCCGCGAAGCCGACCTTTTTGCGCGCTACGCTCGTCGCCTCTCGCATGACCTTCAGCATCTGTGTGCGAGAAGAGTACGAAAGCGAGGACGGAGACGACCAGACCAGATTCGGCGTGGCCGTCACGACCCGCCTGCCCGGCGTCGGCACGCTCTGTCCGTTCGTCAGCGAGAACGGTGCAGTCGCCACCCAGAGCCTCGTCAACGTCTAACTCGGAGAGAAGGGCGTCGAGTATCTGGACGACGGACTGGCCGTCGAGGGCGCGCTCCAGAGCCTGCTCAACGCCGACGACGGCGCGGCCCAGCGGCAACTCCACGGCGTCGATTCGGAGGGCACCTTCGCCTTCTCCGGCGAGGAGTGTCACGACTGGTACGGCCACGTCGAGGGCGAGGGCTACACCGTCGCGGGCAACCTCCTGACCGGCGAGTCGGTAATCGAAGCCGTGGCAGACGAGTACGAAGAGAGCGCGCCGCCACGCGGCGCGAAAACGTCGAGTGCGGAGACGCGAGACGTCCGGGACGATACTTCTACACCGCTCGCCGAGCGCCTCGTCGATGCACTAGCAGCGGGTCACGCGGAAGGCGGGGACAAGCGCGAAGAACTCCACGTCCAGAGCGCGGCACTCATCGTCGAATCCACGGAGGACCGCGAGATGGAACCGTACTACGACGACCTCAGAGTAGACGCGACCGAGACGCCAATCGAAGACTTGCGCGAGACGTACGAACTCGCCAAGGAGGGCTTCGAGATGGCGGTCGAACGCTACGAGGAAGCGTACGAGGACGACAACATGGACGCCGCAGAGTGAGCGGCGGAACGGACGGGGCAGTGAAGCATCCGACCTCAGTCGTCAGCCGACGCCGTTCGGGAATCGACCGACTTCGTCCGATTCGAGAGAGAAATACCGATTACGACTCCGAGGGCGACGACGCCGACGAACGCCAGCGCCACCGTGGGTGTCGTCGTATCCGCGACCCGGCCACCGACGAGCAGGATGGGGACGCGAACGATGGCACCGACGAACGCGACGGCGCTGAGGGTCGTCGCACGGCCGATGGACTCGGCGTGCTCGTTCAGATAGGCGCTGTGAATCGGCTGGACGACTTCCAAGCAGGTCTGGAAGCCGACGACGGCGAGAAGCGTCGCGGCGACGGTCGCGGTAGCCACACCACCCAACGCTCGCACTGCGACGAGGGGAACGACCATCGCGACTCCGCCGACGCCGACCAGCGCGAACAGCGCGCCACGCGCACCGAGTGCAACCTGGAGCGCGTCGGCACGGTCAACCGCGGCCGCCGACAGCGCGGTGAACGCGGCGTACAGACACCCGAGGACGACGAACTCCGGGAGCGGAACGCCAGCGACCGTGAGCGTCGTTCGAGGTAGTACGCCGACGACCACGGGTTGGAGGTAGTCACCCGCGGCGAAGCAGACGCCTCCAAAGACGGCGACGACACCGACGATGCCGCGTAAGTCGGGGCGACCGAGGAATCGCCGGACGACCGTAAGCGCGCGGCGAGGGGTGAGCGGATTGTCGCTTTTCTCCTCGTTTTCGTCTGCTGTCTCCTCACCCTCGCCACTTCTCCCGCGATACTGCGCGTTCGCCGGGAGCGAGGCGACGATGCCGACGCCGGTCCAGCTTAGTGTGGCCGCACAGGCGAACGGAATCCACGGTTCGACGACGTAGAGGAGACCACCCGCGACCATCGTCGTCGCCGTGACCCAGAGGCGCAGTGCGGAGCCACGACTCTCGATTTCGGTGTATCGCCCGGCTTGCTCGTTCTCGTCCAGCACGTCGTAGAGCCACGCTTGCGTACTGCCGGACTGGAAGGTGCCTCCGAGACCGAGGACGACGAAGACGCTCACGACGGCGGCCGTCGAGCGGACGAACAGCCACGAGGAGATGCCGACTGCGAACAGCGTCTGGCTGAGCAGGAGGCTTCGACGCCTGCCGAGTCGGTCGCCGACGTAGCCGCTCGGGACTTCCCCGAGGACGGTGACGGCGGCCATCGCCGACCCGCCGAGTGCCAAGTCGGTGAAGGTGACGCCGCGAGTAACGAGGAAGACGTTCAGGAACGGCCCGATGAAGCCGATGGCGCTGATACAGCGGTAGGCGTAGTAGGTGAGGACCGCCCGGCGAAGGTCGTTCACTGGGACCGCCTCCGGGAGGATTCGGAGTGGTCTTGCCTTCGACGGCGGTGGGGTGCTTGGAGAGGCGTCTGCGCGTCAGCGAAACTGTACTGTCGGTTCGAACTGCGAGTTGCGTGTCGGAACATGCGGCGTGATGGAAGCTAGTTGCACCGCTGGCCACGTTCGGGAATCTGCTGGAACCACTCCCAGCATGAGGCCTGCGTCGGCGACTCTACGGTCGGAACATCACGCCGTGTTCGACATACACGAGAAAGATGGTGAAGAAATGATAAAAGTATTCTTTGGGTGTGTGTCGCAAACGCAGTATCCGTTCGGCGCGCCTTCGGCCCTCAGCGCACCCGAGTGGAAAAGGTGGCAGTGTGGCTCTAAATCACGAACTCGTACAACTCGTCGCCGACGTGGTGGAGCGAGGAGACGACTTTGCCCTCGTTGCCGACCATGTCGTCGCCGTCGGTCTGCGCGCGCCCGATGGCCAGCACTTTGCCGTGGGACTCCTCGGCGATTGCGACGAGGTCGCCCGACGCGATTTCCGCGTCGGCCTCTACGATACCGGGGCGCATCACGTCCGCACCGTCGCTGACGAACGAGACGGCTCCGGCGTCCACAGTCACGACGCGCGTCTGCGGCGGGTACTCGTTCGCGCCGTGGACGGTCAGGAACGGTTCGTCGTCCACGTACAGCACTGCCGGTTCGCCATCGACCAGCACGAGGTCGAAGTCGCTGTCTTCGAGTTCCACGAGTTCGTAGGTGTCGGCGTCCATCTCGACGCCCAGTTGTTCGGCGAGTCCGTCCTCTATCTCCCGCACTTCGTCGCTGCGGAGGTGGTGGCGCGATTTCACTTGCATACCCGCACGTGCGTCGTTTCGCGGCTTAATACCCCCGCCTTCGGTTCGCGCGGGGATAAGCGTAAAAACCCGCCCCTCATACTCCCACGTATGAAAGCAAAGCGGGAGTACCGGAACCGGAAGGAAGTCGAGGTCGCCGTCCTCGACGCTCTCGTCGACCGGGGCGAGGAAGGTATGACGGTGTTCGAACTCCGGTCACACGTCGAGGCCGATATCGACGAATTGGAAACCGCGCTCGGCGAACTCAAAGAAGACCACCTCATCGACGCCACCACGAACGACCAGCGAACGCTCATCACGCCCGACGAGCGCGTGGTCCCCGACCCCGACGAAGACCCCGAGGAACCCTCGTTCGTGGACCGGATTATCGAGAAGTTGCCGCTCTAGGATTCGGTGCGTGTTGGTTCGGTTCCTGCTGAGTGTGATGGGGTTCCGACAATTTCGGAGACTACATGACTTCACTGTTGAAGCTAGCTACTGCCGGTGCAAATGAGAAACCGCCCCGCACCGCGAGCACCACACGCCTCCCCACCCGACTCACTTCGTTCGTCCACCGTCACTTCGCTTCGCTCGTGACGAGCCTTCAGTCACTTCTTCCTGAAGACCTCGCGCGGTCGCACCTTCCGGTGCGACTTCGCGCGCCGTGTGTTCAGATATATGCGCGAAATTAGCCAAGCCACTCGGCGCGCGCTGGCGCGACCGCAGAGCGTGTCGCGCTAACTTCGCGCGAGGGACGAGGACCACAACGCGGACGACGCGACGAGTCGCGTCGTCCGAACCTGAGGACCGCAGTCGGTTGGGGAGGGATGTGGCTGAAGCGGTCGCGGTGCGGTCTCTCCTCGGTTTCGTGCGAGCAGGGTGCTTCTCTCCAGAAGCACCTCTCCTGATCGCGACAGCACAAGATTCGGTGCGAGCAGGACGCTTCACTGAATTACCAACCACAAAGTCACGTCCTCCACCCGGGGTCCTTCCACAACTCACTCGAACACGCATGCAAAGCCGACCCTTTAACCGCCCGAGACCCCCACACACAGCTATGACAGTAATCGAGGACCAGCAGACGGACCTCGGCGCGACGTGGACCGAGGTCGGCGGGCGCTCTATCCCGGCGGAGTACGGGCGACCGGAGCGGACTCACCGCGCGGTGCGCAACGTCGTCGGCATCACCGAGATGCCCTACGGCGTCGTCGTCGTCCGCGGCGACGACCGTGTCGAGTACGTGGACAACGTCGTCTCGAACGCCGTGCCAGAAGCCGACGGCGAGGGCGTCTACGCTCTCCTGCTCGACCCGCAGGGCGGCATCGAACTCGACATGTACGTCTACAACGCCGGGAGTCAACTCCTCCTGTTCGTCCCGCCGGGGCGTGCCGAATCGCTCGCCGCCGACTGGCGCGAGAAGGTGTTCGTCCAAGACGTGGACATCGAGGCCGCGAGTGACGGGTTCGCCGTCTTCGGCGTCCACGGGCCGCAAGCCACCGAAAAAATCGCCAGCGTCCTCAACGACGCCGGGGCACCCGACGGCCACCTCACCTTCGACCGCGGCCGAATGGCAGAAATCGGCGTCACCGTGATTTGCACCGACGGACTCACTGGCGAAGAAGGGTACGAGGTCGTCTGTACCACGGGAACGAGCGAGACCGAGACCGGCGAGGTGTCGAACGCCGAACGGGTGTTCGACACCCTGCTGAATCACGGGCTGAACGCCGCGCCGTTCGGCAGGCAGACGTGGGAAACGCTCACGTTGGAAGCTGGAACGCCGCTGTTCGACACCGAGTTGCAGGGCAACGTCCCGAACGTACTGGGCCTGCGGAACGCGCTGGACTTCGAGAAGGGTTGCTACGTCGGCCAAGAGGTCGTATCACGCGTCGAGAACCGCGGACGGCCGAGCAAGCGATTGGTTGGACTGCTTCCCGAGGCAGTACCCGAATCAGGCGCGGCAGTCTTCGCGGGCGACGAGGCAGTCGGCGAGGTGACGAGAGCGACGGCGAGTCCGAGCAGAGAGGAGCCAATCGCGTTCGGACTGGTGGACTACGAGGCCGGCGGCGACCCGGACTCGGAGCTAACCGTTCGCGTCGATGGCGAAGAAGTCCCTGCGAAAATCACCGAGTTGCCGTTCGTGGAGGGGAGCGACCGGTCTGCTCGCCTGCCGACGTACTGATTTAATTCCCTTCGATAGCGTCGATGACCATCGCGGAGGCGACGACGGCCTCCTTCGGCACGCCGCTGGCGTCGTCTATCTCCACGTCGTACTTGTCCTTGAACGAGAACTGGCCGTCGATGGTACCGACGTGGCCGCCGTTCGCGTCGGTAATCTCGTACTCGTGGGGAATGAGGCTGAAGATGGCGTGGATGTGCCGAAGGAACGAGACCAGCGTACTCTTCGACTCGATTTCGGCGAGCATCGCTTCGGTGTCCGGGTCTCGAATCTTCCACTTGTCGGTGAGCAGCGTGAGGTTCTCGTCCAGTGTGACGACGGGCTGGTCGGTCCGACTGTCTATCAGTGCGTAGTTGCCCGCCACGTCGAGGATGCCGCCCGCTTTGACGGTGAACGCCTCGTTACCGTCGCCGTCGGTGAAGGGGAACTCCTCTTTGAGCTTGAACATCTTCTGTTTGCCCTTCAGTACCAGATTCCCGGCGCTGTCGTAGGCCTTGTACTTGTTTCGAATCAGCGATTGGACGACCTGATACTCGTCGTCGGTGAGGTCGAGACCGCTGATGTCGGGGGAGGACATAGGTGTGGATTGTTACCAGTCAGTTAAAAACCTTGGCGAGTTGCCGGATGACGGCCCCGAGCAGAAACAGGACTACAACGCCAGCGACTAGCGGTTCGACGGGATGCTCCTCGGTCACTTCCCGATACACCTCGGGGACCGCTTCACCGCGCTTCACTCTGAGGTACTGTCCCGCGCCGCCCCGGCGGACGAGTCGATGCACCCATTCCGGGAACGCTTCCGGGACCGCGGCGGGGTCTACGAGCCTCGGTGATACGCCTCGATACGCGCTCCCCTGATAGAGTATAGTGCATTCGTCTGCCGCTCGAACGTTTTGGTACCAGTCCACGTCGATTCCGTACGGGAGTGGAACGACGAACCAGTCACCCGAGGTGGCGACGACGACCGGCGTATCGTACGTCCGTCCGGATCGACGACCGATGTGGCGGACGACGCCGTACGGAGAGAAGCGCCGACCGGCAAACCGCAGTGTTACCGGATTGAGCGATCGTTTGTTGAACACCCGAACGCGATCTCGGATTCGGCGGTACGTAGGCGCGTCGTCGGGATACGTGGACTCTTTGTCGGCGGCCATCGAAATCGTACGTTCACTAGCCGAGTGAGTCCTTAAGCGTACTCCCGGGTTGGTCCACCGTGTGCCCAGTCTCGTGATGGAACTCCGTCGGCGAGGTGCCGAGTGACAGCAACCACTTTCACTCCGGTTTCGACCCGGACCGACAGGGTTTCACCCCCCAAGTTCCAACCTGCGTTCGAATGAGCAAGGACTACATCGACGTTCGGGGAGCAGAGGAACACAACCTCAAGGACCTCGATATTTCTATTCCACGCGAGCAGTTCAACGTGGTCACGGGGCTGTCGGGGTCGGGGAAGTCCTCGCTCGCCTTCGAGACCGTCTACGCCGAGGGCCAGCGGCGGTACATCGAGAGTCTGTCGGCGTACGCACGCAACTTCCTCGGCCAGATGGACAAGCCACAGGTCGAGAACGTCGAGGGACTCTCGCCCGCTATCTCCATCGACCAGAAGAACGCCGCCAACAATCCTCGCTCGACGGTCGGGACCGTCACCGAACTGCACGACTACTTCCGACTGCTGTACGCGCGCATCGGGACGCCTCACTGTCCGGAGTGCGGACAGGAAGTCGGCGAGCAGAGCGCCCAGAACATGGTCCGGCGAGTGCTAGAACTGCCGGAAGGCACGCGAGCCAAAATCGCCGCGCCGGTCGTCCGCGACCAGAAGGGTGCCTTCGAAGACCTCTTCGACGACCTCGTGAGCGAGGGCTACAGTCGCGTCGAAGTTGATGGCGAGGAGTTCGACCTGACGATGGATAGGCCAGACCTCGACAAGAACTACGACCACGACGTGGACGTCATCGTAGACCGCGTGAAGGTCAGCGACGAGGCCCGCTCTCGCATCACCGACAGCGTCGAGACTGCCCTCGAAGAGGCTGACGGCGCGCTGAAGGTCATCTTGCCGAATCCACCGGAGGAGGCGGCGGCCGAAATCGGCGGCGCGGCCGCTCGCTCTACAGGTGACTTGGCGGGCGAAGCAGACGACCGACTCGTCGTCGAGTTCTCCGAAGACCTCGCCTGCACGCACTGTGGTATCGACTTCCGGGAGATAGAGACACGGTCGTTCTCGTTCAACAGCCCACACGGCGCGTGTCCGGAGTGTGAGGGCATCGGCGAGACGAAGGAGGTAGACGAAGACCTCGTCGTCGTAGACGAGAGCAAGCCGCTGAAGCACGTCTTCGAACCGTGGAGCTACAACCGGACGTACTACCAGCGCCAGATAGACAACGTCGCGGACCACTTCGGAATCAGCGTCTCGACGCCGTTCGAAGACCTCCCGGAGGACGTACAGCAAGCCTTCATCTACGGCACCGACGAGCAGGTCCACTTCGAGTGGCGCACCAAGAACGGGGTGCGAGAGAAGGACGAGCGCTTCGAGGGGGTCATCCCGAACCTCGAACGACGCTACGTCGAGACTGACTCGGACAGCACGCGCGAACACATCGAGGACTACATGGCCGTCACCGAGTGTCCGGTCTGTGAGGGCACGCGACTGAACGACCAGAGTCGCTCGGTGTACGTCGATGGCACTGCGATTACCGAAGTGAACGAACTCTCCATCGGCGACGCGCTCGACCACTTCGAGGGATTGGAACAGAACTTAGACGAGCGCGAGACGAAAATCGCCGAGGAGATTCTCAAAGAGATTCGCGCACGACTCGGGTTCATGGAGGAGGTCGGTCTGGAGTACTTGACCTTGGACCGCGAAGCCTCGACGCTCTCGGGCGGCGAGAGCCAGCGAATTCGACTTGCCACGCAGGTCGGGTCCGGCTTGGTCGGCGTGCTCTACGTGCTGGACGAACCGTCTATCGGCCTCCACCAGCGTGACAACGACCGTCTGCTGAACACGCTCGAAGGGCTTCGAGACTTGGGCAACACCCTGCTCGTCGTGGAACACGACGAAGCCACGATGCGCCGGGCGGACAACGTCATCGACATGGGGCCCGGTCCGGGCAAGCGCGGCGGCGAAGTCGTCGCACAGGGGACCGTCGAGGAAATCGAGGCCTGCGAGGAGTCCATCACGGGCGATTATCTGTCGGGGAGGAAGGACATTCCCGTTCCCGACGACCGCCGGACGAGCGACTCCGCGCTGACAGTGAAGGGGGCACGCCAACACAACCTCAAAGACCTCGACGTGTCGATTCCGGTCGGCGAATTCACCGCGATTACGGGCGTCTCCGGCTCTGGTAAGTCCACGTTGATGCACGACGTGCTGTACAAGGGACTCGCCCGCGAGATGAACGACAACACGAGTGTGGACCCCGGCGACCACGACGACATCGAGGGCATCGACAACGTGGAGAAGGTGCGACTCATCGACCAGTCGCCAATCGGGCGCACCCCGCGGTCGAATCCCGCGACGTACACCGGCGTCTTCGACTACATTCGGGAACTGTTCGCCGAGACGAAACTCGCCAAACAGCGCGGCTACGAGCGCGGCCGCTTCTCGTTCAACGTCAAGGGCGGCCGCTGTGAGGAGTGTGGCGGGCAGGGCACCGTCAAAATCGAGATGAACTTCCTCTCGGACGTGTACGTCCCCTGTGAGGAGTGCGACGGCGCACGCTACAACGACGAGACGCTGGACGTGACCTACAAGGGCGCGACCATCGCCGACGTACTCGGTATGTCCGTCGAGGAAGCCTACGACTTCTTCGAACACGACCAGCGTATTGCTCGGCGTCTCAAGCTTCTGAAAGACGTGGGTCTCGACTACATGAACCTCGGCCAACCGTCCACGACGCTTTCGGGCGGGGAAGCCCAGCGAGTCAAGTTGGCGGAGGAACTCGGCAAAAAGGACACCGGCGACACGCTGTATCTGCTCGACGAACCGACGACCGGCCTCCACAAGGAAGACGAGCGGAAACTCATCGAAGTACTCCAGCGACTGACAGACCAGGGCAACACCGTGGTCGTCATCGAACACGAACTCGACTTGGTGAAGAACGCCGACACCGTCATTGACCTCGGCCCGGAAGGCGGCGAGAACGGTGGCCGTGTCGTCGCGCAGGGAACCCCTGAAGCCGTTGCTCGCACGAAAGAATCCCATACGGGCAGGTATCTCCGAGACATGCTACCCGCCGTCGAGCTAGAGGGACCGCGAGCGGACGAACGAGTCGCTCCGGCGACCGACGACTAGAAATCGGTATATTTCTACTAATCCTGGTGCGGTATGAGTAGGTTAATGCCCGGAACTCGGGCGTTACTCCGGGAAAATATAAAATTCGTGATAGTCATCGGCGGCTAAGTACTGGATAACAAAGTGTGGTCCCGGAGAAATTGGCGTACCGTGTCAAGGCGGGGGGCGACGGCATTAGCACAACAAGCGATTGCGCGACTTCGGTAGCATGAGTTCGGCTGATAACACACCGGAACGAGAGAGACTGTCCGAAGATCTCATCTTCGACGTCCTCAAGAACCGACGGCGACGGTATACGTTGCATTACTTGAAACAGCAGGACCGTCCGGTCGAGCTGAGCGAACTCGCAGAGCAGGTCGCAGCGTGGGAGAACAACACGACCGTAGAAGGACTGTCGGCCAACGAGCGCAAGTCGGTGTACACGTCGTTGTATCAGACACACTTGCCAAAGCTGGCGGACGCGGGTATCGTCGATTACAATCAGAATCGTGGCGTGGTCGAGCTATCGGCGAACGCGGCGCAGTTGGAGGGGTATCTCCGTCCACAGGACGAGTTTCCGTGGATACGGTACTACCTCGCTCTCGCTGTCGTGAGCGCAGTTCTCGTCATCGGGGACTTTCTCGACGTGCCACCGTTCTCGGCGATTCCGAACGAAATCTGGGGCGTCCTCATCGTGGCCGCCTTCGCCTTCTCGGCACTGGCCCACTACCTGCGACGGCGGCGACTCGCTCGGCAAGAACGGCCGTCGAACGTCGAAAGCTGAGACTTCTGGACAGAACGGTGATTACTTGGGTGGGAGGATAGTACGGGAGACCGAATGTACGATTTCGTCGTGGTCGGTGCGGGACCCGCAGGCTCGCGGTTCTCGCGCCGCGCCGCCGAGGCGGGCTACGACGTGCTGACGCTCGAACGCGGGGAAGTCGGCAAACCCCTCGCGTGCTCGGGTCACGTCAGTACCGACATCTGGGAGTTCACGCCCGACGGAGCACGCGAGGAGTTGTTGCAGAACGAGGTGTACGGCGCGCGCTTCCACGTCGGTGGCCCGCGAAGTGACGACTACCCCTTTTATAAGCAAGAGGTCGTCTCGAACGTCATCGACAGAGTCGGTTTAGACGTCCGTCTCGCGGCGGCCGCAAGAGAGGCGGGTGCAGACCTCCGAGAAGACCACAGCGTCTCGTCGGTCGAAGAACACCGCGAGTACGTCGAAGTAACGGCGAATACGCCTGACGGCACCGAGACGTACCGAGCGAAGATGGTCGCTGGCTGTGACGGGCCCGTCTCGCGGGTTCGGACCGAACTCGGCCTGCCGGAACCGGGTGAGAAACTGCAAGGCGTACTGGGTTTCAGCGAGGAGGACGACCCTGGCGACTACGTTGACGTGCATCTCACTGCCCCCAAATTCTTCGCGTGGCGAATCCCGCGAAGCGACGCCGGAGTCGAGTACGGACTGGCGGCACCGCCGGGGTCCGAGCCGACCGCAAAGGAACTGTTCGAGGAGTTCACCCAGAACTACGACATCGAGACCAGCGAGTTCTGTGCCGGGATGATTCCGGTCGGGCCAGCACCGCGCGTCAGCAGTTGGCGCGGGTTCCTAATCGGGGACGCGGCGGCCCAGACTAAGCCCTTCACCGGTGGCGGGATTCTGTACGGCATGACCGCCGCCGACCACGCAGTTCGGGAAATCGACCCCGACGACCCTGACTCGCTACAGAACTACGAGTCGGCGTGGCGCGACGATTTGAGTACGGAAATTCGACTCGGCCACTGGATTCGCCGCGCCTACTCGTTGCCCGAGCCAGTGCAGAAAGCGGGGCTGTCGGCGTTCTCGGGCGAAATCGGCGTCCACATGGACAAGCCGACCTCGTTCTTCTCGAAAGAGCATCTCTCGAAACTGCTTTCGCGGTCGTGAAACGGTGGGAGTGGTTTCGTGAAGTGGACTTTCTGACTTTTGGCGCGCGCTGGCGCGGCGGATAAGTGGCCGCGCCGAAGCCGCGCGAGGGATGAGCGAACGAATGTGAGCGAATCGGGTGGGAGGTGTGTGGCTCTCGCAACAGCTTGTTGGAGACGTAAGAAATCCGTGCGCTACGCGCGCGGATTTCGAGCGTCGGTTTTTTGGTCCAGATTTTCCGAGGAATGGTGCCGAAGCGCGGCGGAGTCGCGCGCTGGCACCCGACGAGAAAAAAGGTGGAGCCACAGCACATACCTTTCTCCGAAACCTATCTAGAGAGTATGGTCGAAGAAGATCTCGGAGAGGCGACTATCGTCTACGAAGACCCGGACGAGGGCACCGTCGAGAAGACGGTCCAGAACGAGCACGTCGCCTACTTCCAGGACCACTGGATGGTCAAGACCGGCGAGGACGAACAGGGTCGGGACACCGTACGGCGGATTCCCACGACGAAGGTTCACTACGTCGAGCGCACCGTCGAGGAGTTCCAAGACGAGATGAAGACGTTCCGCGACCAAGTGCAGTCGTTCACCGACGACCTGCGCTCGAAGTTGCTCGGCGAACACGGGTCGCACGGGCGAGGCAGTGGGGAAGTCGAAGACGAAGAGGTGTACCGAATCGACGTGGAGAGCGGCGAAGAAGCGAAGGACGACGACGAGGAGTAGTCGAAACGACGTATCGACGGTCTGTTGCTACACTTTCTCCGGTAACCAGCCCCCATCGACTTCGATGTTTTCGCCGCTGATGTAGTCGCTTCCCTCCTCCAAGAAGAACAGCATCGCTTGCTCCATGTCTTCGAAGTTCGCCGGACGCCCCCGCGGCAGTTCCTCGGGGAACTCGTCGGAGTTCTCCACCACGTAGGGCGAGATGGCGTTGACCGTGATGCCGTCGTCTTGCGTATCGTTGGCCAACATCCGCGTGAACATCAGCACGCCAGCCTTAGCGATGAAGTACGGCGCGTTCTTCGGGTTGACCAGTCCCTTCTCGGAACTCGCATAGCCGACGTTGACTATCCGGCCCCAGTTTTGCTCGCGCATTCCGGGCAGCGCGCGCTTACAGCAGAGGTAGGTACCATTAATATTGGCCTGCAAGACCGTGTTCCATTTCTCGTACGAAATTTCCTCCCAGTGAGCGGGCGCGAACGGGCCGACGTTGTTGACTAGCACGTCTACTGTTCCCAATTTCTCCTCCACGCTGTCGAACATCGCCTCGACTGCATCTGGATTCGCTACGTCGCCCTGCACCGTCGTCGCCTCCGGCGCGCCTCGCTCGCGCGCTCGCTCGGCGACTGTCTCGGCTTCCTCTTCGCTCGACCGGTAGTGGACCGCCACGCTCGCGCCGCAGTCGGCCAGCGAGAGCAGCAGTTCGCGGCCGACGCCCGTCGCGCTCCCGGTGACGAGCGCGATTCGGCCGTCTAACTCGGGTCGTATCATGCTCCCAGCTTCGACCCGGCGGTATAATTTCCTTGCCGCTCGCCGCGCAGGTTGTTTCGTTGACGAGTAAACCGCCCCACACGTTTAATATTCGGGAGAAAAATCCTTTCGTATGGCTCTTGAGACGATACTGCTCGCGGTCGGACCCGGAGACGCCGACCGAGCGGAGGAACTGGCACAAGCCGCAATCGATGTCGCTGAACCCGCCGGTGCGACCGTCGTCCTCGCACACGTGTTCACCGACGACGAGTTCGACGAGGTCATCGACCGCCTCGACTACGACCCGGACGGCGAAATCGACCCCGACGAAGTGGCCGCCCGTCACGCGACGGTACGCGAACTCACCGATGAGTTCGACGACGCTGGCGTCGAGTACCAAGTCCGTGGCTCTGTCGGCCCGCACGGCGAGAACATCGTCGCGCTCGCCGAGGACGTTCACGCAGACCGCGTCCTCGTCGGCGGCCGCACTCGGTCGCCCGCCGGGAAGGCCGTCTTCGGCAGTACCGCCCAAGAAGTGATGCTATCGGCTCCCTGCCCGGTGACGTTCGTCCGCGGCGACTGAACTCACTCTTCCACGCGCCCTTTCCACTCGCGCTCCTGCTGTCGCTCGGCCACGTGTCGCGCACCGTCGGCTATCGAGTCGCGGGTCTCTGACTCGAACGAGACGACCTCCGAGAGACACCCCGACTGGAAGGCTTCGAGGACGCCGTAGGACCACGTGTCGTCTAAGACGCCCTGCGGGAGCAACTCTGTGCGCAAGCGGTCGGCGAGAGCGTCGTGGCCGCTCGCGCGCAGCAGTGGTTCGGCGTCCGCGAGGTGGTCCATCGCGTGGCCGGTCGCGTGGTGGAACTGCACGAGGTGGCCGTGCGCTCGGTGGAGCCACTCGACGCCGAGTTCGACTTCGTGGAGTGCCGCGATTTCGTCTTCGGAGAGGTTGTCGTCGGAATCATTGGTCATGTGTTAGCACACGGTGTGAGACGTACTACGAATTTCGCTACTCCGAGCAGTGGCATAGTCATAACACGACACCCCGTCGTGCCAACGAACGGCATACTCGTTGGCGAGTAAATGCTTGTAGTTAAGTGCGCCGGGGTACTCAATCACGGCCTGAATGGCGTACTACGCGGGCGTTGACCTCGGGGCGACGAACGTCAGGGCGGCAGTCGCTGACGACGGCGGGGACGTAGTGAGCGTCCACCGCGCGAACACGCCCAACGGGCCGACTGGCATCGCCGTCACGGAGGCAGTCTTGACGTGTCTCCGCGAGGCAAGCGAGTCGGCAGACATCGACCCCACTCAGATCCGTGCGGCAGGTATCGGCTCCATCGGGCCGCTGGACTTGGCCGCGGGCGCGATAGACAACCCGGCGAACCTTCCCGACACTATCGATAGGATTCCACTGACGGGGCCGGTCGGCGAACTCATCGACAGCGAGCGGGTTTTTCTCCACAACGACACTATCGCGGGGGTCATCGGCGAACGCTTCCACAGCGAGCGCAACCCCGACGACATGGTGTATCTCACTATTTCGTCGGGTATCGGTGCTGGCGTCTGCGTCGATGGCGAAGTCCTCTCCGGATGGGACGGCAACGCTGGCGAAGTCGGCCACATGGTCGTGGACCCGCAAGGACGGCGCACCTGTGGCTGTGGCCACGAGGGCCACTGGGAGGCGTACTGCTCCGGCAACAACATCCCCCGCTACGCCGAGATGCTCGCCGAAGACGACGAGAGCATTCAGACCGACTTGCCCATCGAAGACCCCGATTTCGACGCGGTTGACGTGTTTGAACACGCTGGCGACGACGAACTCGCCGACCACGTCGTCGAGCAACTCACGCACTGGAACACGCTCGGCTTGACCAACATCGTCCAAGCGTACGCGCCGCTGGTCATCTACATCGGCGGTGCCGTCGCACTGAACAACGAGGAACTCGTCGTGGACCCCATTCGAGAACGCCTCGGCGAGATGGTGTTCAACAACGTGCCGGACGTGCAACTGACGACGCTCGGTGACGACGTTGTCCTGAAGGGTGCAATCGCCAGTGCCCTGACTGGCGGCACGGGCGACCGGTCGAAAATCTAACCGGAAACGCCGGTCTCGCTCGCCGATGCCCGCTTATTTATCCCGTTGGGGTCCGTTACTGGTGCTATATGCGACGGCGCGAGTTTCTGTTGGGTGTGGCGGGAAGTTCCGCGCTCGCTTCTGCTGGCACCGTGAGGGGTCACCCCGGACCGTATCGCTACCTCGGGAGAGTTCCGATAACCAACGCCCGTGAGGCCGTCCCCGGCCCGAACGGCGATTACACGTACGTCGCCGCGACCAGTGGGTTCGCGGTCGTGGACACGAAACTCCCCAGAGAGCCGAAACTGGTCGTCGAACGACGAAACCTCCTGTCGGACCGCGAAACTGGCCCGCTTCGGGACGTGCAGGACGTGAAAGTCGAGGGCGACCGACTGGTCGTCGCGGGACCTGCCGACCCGTATCGCAACGACGTGTTGCAGGGGTTCCTACTCTACGACGTAAGTAATCCCGAGGAACCCCAGCGACTCGCCTTCTTCGAGACTGACTACCCGATTCACAACTGCTTCATCCGCGACGGGCACGTCTATCTCACTGGTAACAACCGTGGTCGCAACCCCCTCGTCGTCGTAGACGTGAGCGGCGACGAACCGACGGAGGTCGCCCGCTGGTCGCTGTTGGACCGCGACGACCGCTGGAGGAACGTTTCGCCGGGGCTTCGGACGATTCACGACGTATGGGTGGGTCGAGACGGTCGGGCGTATCTCGCTCACTGGGACGCCGGAACGTGGATTCTCGACGTGAGCGACCCCACGAGTCCGCAGTACGTCGCCCAGATTGGCGGCCGACCCCTCTCGAAGTTGGCGAGCATTCCACAGGAGAACACTCGAAATCGGGTTCTGAGACTCCCGGGCAACGCCCACTACACGATGCCCAACGACGATGGCACGTTGCTCGGCGTCAACAAGGAAGCGTGGCAGGTCGGCGGCAAGGGCCGCCCCGGCGGCGTCGAACTGTGGGACATTTCGGACCCGAAAGACGCACAGAAGCTCTCGACCATCCAAGCACCGCCGTCTCCGGACCCCTCTATCGGCGGGACGTGGACCACCTCACACAACTTCGACATCGTCGGCGACCGCCTGTTCACCTCGTGGTACGAAGGCGGCGTGAAGATTCACGACGTTTCGGACCCGGCGAATCCCGAGCAACTGGCGTGGTGGCGCGACCCGGAGAACGCCGTCTTCTGGACGTCGAAACTCGCCGCCGAGAAGTTCTTCGTCGCCAGTAGCATGGGCAGACCCAACGACGAGAAGGGAGCACTCTACACTTTCGGGAACCACCCCGGCCAGCAGAAAGACGCGCCGCTGCTCACCCAGACGGGCAACGCGACGAAAGCGACGGAGGTGTCGCGCGCGACGACCGAGAACGAGGCAACGTCGAACGAGACGACCACCCAGTCGTCCGGGTCCTCCGGCGGTGCGCCAGGATTCGGTATCTCGGCGACGGTCGCGGCCCTGCTCGGTGGCGCGGCGTGGCGAGAACTGCGAAAGTAAACCCAAAGCCCTACCACCTTCGGAACCAAGACCTACGTATGACTGACGACGATTCGTTGAAGGCCCGCGTCGAACGCTGGCTCACGGGTCAGATGCCCATCATCAGCATGCACGGCGGCACCAGCGCCGTGCAGAAAGCCGACCCCGAGAGCGGCGAGGTCGTCGTCGAACTCGGCGGTGCGTGTTCTGGCTGTGCCATCAGTCCGCGGACGACCCAGAACATCAAAATCGACCTCGCCAAAGACTTCGACGAAGTGGACGACGTGACGGTCCGAGTCGCCGACGACGGGATGGGCGAGTGGGACATCGACCAACCGGAGAGCGTCATGGGCATCGACCGCAACGAAGGTGGCCGCGGCGGGCGCGGCGAAGGCTCACCGAATAGCGATCACTTCTGAGACAACGTTTTGCTGCGCTCGGCCGGTGGAAGCCAACGGCTTCCACACGACCTCGCTGGCAAAACGTTGATGAAAATCACCGGAAGACAAACCGCGTCTTCCGAGCCTTCCTTCGCGTTCGCTCAGGAAGACACGTCGTCACCCGCGCCAGCGCGCGCAGAGCGCGCGCTTCTGCGGGTTCCTCGGACGCGCTCGCTCGGCGAGATTCCGAAGGAATCTCGCCTCCGCTCGCGGTGGGTGTGCTGGGGTGTGAGGACGAGTAGTAGCTACGTGGTGGACTGCGAAAATTCTCGATACAGTACTGATTGCGAAAATTCGCCGAACTCTATTCCTTCTCTTCTTCAGGCGTCTTCACAGCCTTCCCGACGGCCTTCTCGGCGACGGAACTCGGGATGTCCGTGGGGGTAGTCAGATACTCTTCCAGCACGACCATGAGGACTGCGACGGCGACGAACGCTCCGCCGACGAGCATCTTCCCGTCGAGGAGCATCTGCACGCCGAGCAGGCCGATAGGGAGCGCGAAGACGAGCGTGGCCGCGAGTTGAATCGTGCCCATGATGCCCGGTTTGCTCATTACCACCCCGTAGCCGCCGCCACGGCAAAAACCCCGCGGGCACGACTCGCGTCGGCCGACGCGAACCGGCATCGTCGCGATTCGTCTCGGGTCCGCAACCCTTTTCATCCGAACGCCACCACATTTTCGATATGTTTACCGGAATCGTTGAGGAGTCGGGCGAGGTACGCGACGTGACCGTGACCGAGGATGGACGACGACTTACCATCGGCGGCGAAGTCGTCACCGAGGACCTCGAACGCGGCCAGAGCATCAGTGTCAGCGGCGTCTGCCTGACCGTCGAGGAGTTCGGGGGCGTTGACGCGTCGGCAGACGCGTCTGCTCGTCGGACGGAGTCCGACGGTGACTGGTTCGAAGTGTTTCTCGCGGCCGAGACGGTCGCCAAGACGTATCTGGGAGCAGTCGAAGTCGGCGACCCCGTGAACCTCGAACGCGCGATGCCCGCCGACGGCCGCTTCGACGGACACGTCGTGCAGGGCCACGTCGATACGACGACGGAAGTCGTCGGTGTGGAACAGGTGGGAGAGGACTGGCAGTACGAGTTCGCTGTGCCGGACGACTACGCGAAGTACGTCGTGGACAAGGGTTCGGTCACGCTCGACGGCATCAGCCTCACCGTCGCGGACCTCCGTGAAGACACCTTCACGGTCGCAATCATCCCCGAGACGCGCGCCGTGACGAACCTCTCCGAAAAGGGCGCAGGCGACCCCGTCCACCTCGAAGTGGACGTAATCGCGAAGTACACCGAGCGGATGCTCTCGGAGGCCGGGACGGAACGAATCGACTTATAGTTCTGGACGAGAGTACACTGTTTCATGCTCCCCCGAGACGCCTTCGACCGGACGACCCTCGTCGGTGCGGCGATTCTGTTCGCCGCCGTCGCCCTCGTCGCGTTCGCACTCCCCGTGGCGTATCGCTCCGACCTCTCGCAGGTGTCGCTGGTCGCCGTCGCCGTCTCGCTGGTCGGGTTCGGCGTCGAGTATCGCGGTAGCGCTGACCCAACTCGCCGAAAGGGCCTCCGCGCCGGGGCAATCGGTGGCGGTCTCTGCGTCTTCCTCGTCGCGGCACAGGCGGCGACGAAACAACTCGACTATCTCCCGATAATCGCGGCCAGCGCAGTCGTCCTCCCGGTCACGTTCGGCGTGGTCGGCCACGTCTCTGGAACTATCGGCAACCACGCCTCGGAGTACTGACACGTGGCCGTAACTTTTTAAATTCGGCCTACAACGCATTACCGAATGCGACGTTTCGCGCTGTTGGCAGGGTTACTCGTCGTCGGAGCGACGGCGGTGGCCACATCCACCGCCAGTCCGGGTCCCGAACCGGCACTCGTCACTGCTGGCGCTGGCGTGCTGGGTGCTGGCGTCGTCGGTGTCGCCGTCGAAGGCGTCGGTACGTTCGGTTCCAGTTCCGAAATCGACCGCTTCGTCGTCGCGCTCGGTTCCGGCGCACTGTTCGTTCGAGTCGCGGCGGTCCACGTAGTCGCGAGGCCGCTCCGCTACGACGGCGTGGCACTCACGGCTCTCGGCGTGTTGACTGTCGGCGTCGTCGTCGGCTATCGCGCCGCGGCACTCACGGCTCTCGGCGTGTTGACTGTCGGCGTCGTCGTCGGCTATCGCGCCGCGGCACTCACGGCTCTCGGCGTGTTGACTGTCGGCGTCGTCGTCGGCTATCGCGCCGCGGACGACGCACTTGACGGACTCAGACAGGGACTGTTGGCCTGCGGACTCGGCGGTGTTCTCTGTGTGTTGTTCGTCGCGTACAACGTGGTCCGACTCGACGCGCTGACTGCCTTCGACGCCCTCGTCGCCGGAAGCGGCGTCGTCCTGCCGGTCGTCTTCGGGTTGTTCGGTGCCGTCTCGGGCGTCGCTGGTTGGTGGCTCGCTGACTATCTTTCGGCCCCGGACGCGCTCGCTTGAGTGCGCCGCGTCCGTTCGACCCTCACTTCGACTCCGTCTCGAAGGAGTCCCCTTCTTGTTCTGGTTGTGCTTGCGCCTGTGCCTCCGAATCTTCGAAGGTGACGCTCTGACCCATGTTGGTCTGCTGGTACGCCTGCCGGTACCGGGAAATCTTCCGGTAGAGCAGGTAGCCGAAGACACCGTCGTAGACGACGACGAACGCGATGAACGCGACGCCCGGATTGATGCTTGCCCCGCTCAGTTCGAGGAGCGGCGTCAGGTACGTGACCGACGTGTTGTACGTCGCGTGGATGAACCCCGCGATGAGCAGGCCCTTGACCGCGATGGGGCCCGCGTTCTCCCGGTTGAACTTCGCTAGTCCGAGGTAGTAGCCAGCGAACGCCGAGTAGATGACGTGGCCCGGCCCGGCGAGGAGTCGAACTGCCGCCGTCTGGCCCGCGTCGGCGATAGCTTCGGAACCGAGTCCACTGGCTCCGCTCAGTCCTTGCGTGATGTAGATGGCGTTCTCGATGGTGGCGAAGCCGAGCCCTGCCATCGCGCCGTACACCGCGCCGTCGATGACCGCGTCGAAGCGGCTACTGCGGAACGCGTACAGCCGAATCGCCAGCCACTTCACCGTCTCTTCGACCGGCGCGACGATGAGATAGAAGAACAACACGAGGCCGATTGCCGGGACGAAGTTGACGAAAATCGGCTGTGCGATGGTGTTGACGATAGCAGCGAACCCGGCGAACAGCACTCCGAGCAGGAAGGTACCGACCAGTAGTGTGAGCGGCTCGGAAGTCGTCACGTCGGCGTACCAGATGTATGCCGCCAGCGCGAAGGCCGGGACGACCGACAGCAGGACGAACGCGCCGATGTACGGTTCGCTGATGGCGGCCAGCCCCGAGAGCAGGAACTGCGCGACCAGAATGAGCAACGCCAGTAAGACGACGACCGCTCGCGCCGAGAATCTCAGAACTCGATAGACGACGCTCGACAACCGGTCCAACCAACTCCGCTCTTCCCACGTCGCGACGTCGTAGAGGTCGGCGGAGTCGGTCGCACCCTCTTCGACGGGGTCCCGTTGCGGTTCCATCGCCAAAGGCTATGCAGGCCACTACTAACTATCTGGTCCCCGAGTGCGCCTAGTACACCTTAGTGGTGATAATATGCCATTAACACTTTGGCCGGAATTCTTTTCAACAGGAACCAGTCTAAACGTGGGTAACGATGACGTACCAAAGCACAAGCCGAGGCATCATGTACAGCGCGCCGCCGAAAGGCGAGCGAAACGACGAGAAAACACGACCGGAGACAACAGAATCCGAGACCGAAACAGAACACGAGACGCCCACCATCGAGAATCCGACCCAAACGACCGACGCGAACTGGACCGGACACGTCCCTGCTGACGACTGACCCCTTCGACCGCCCGAATTCGGACCCTGCGCCGCTCGCAGACGACCCCGTTCCCCCGACTCCGATTCCCCGACGCGATTCCGCTGAGAGATTTTGATTCCGTTCCCGCTTCGACCCCCGCTTTTCCGAACCGCCAGACCGATGGTCGCGCCGCCACAGTAGTCGCCTATGAGCTTCGATTCCCGCACGCGCCGCGCGCTCCGCGAGGCGGGCGTCTCCGAGGACACGTTGCGAGCGGCCTCGGAGACCGCCGCCAAAGACGCCGAGCGCGTCGCCGACGAACTGGAAGCCTTCTTCGCCGACCACGACACCGTCTACTCCGACATGGACCTGACTCACAGTAGCTCGGAGTTCCCTGAACACACTGTCGAGTACGCCGACTTGTTCACCCACAGTGAGGACGTTCGCGGGTGGCTTCGATTCGATTCGTGGGGCGTCTACGTCGAAGGCGGCCGCATCTTGGACGACGAATTCGTCGAACTCACGCTCGGCCCGACCGTCCACGAACGAGTGCGATTCGCCGCCGACCGCGAGTCGCTATGAGTCGCGTCCGACTTCGCGGCATCTACACGACCGCACTGACCGAGCGACTGCGCGAGCAGTTCGACGTGGTACAGGCGTCGCCGCCGATTCGGCGGCGCTTCGACGCGGACTTCGACCACGCGGAGTACGACGCCACCGTCGAGACGACCGACGACCGGCAGGGAGTCGGCGTCGTCGGCGACGACGCAACTGTCGAGCAGATTGCCGACGCGCTCGCCGCCACCGGCATCGACACGTTCTGCTGGACCGACTCTGCACCGCGTGGTGCGATTTTCGATGGTCTCGTCACGGAGACGCTGGGCGGCGGCGCAGTCGTCGATTTGGGAGACCGCGAGGGCTATCTCCCCTTCGGCGAGATAGACCGGCGAATCGACGTTGACGACCGCGTGCGCGTGCAGGTCCACGACCCCGCGGCCCCGTGGGTGAACCAACGACCCGGACTCGGCACTGAAATACAGACACAGGGCGGTGTCGCCAGTCTCTCGAAGGGTATCGACCGAATCGTCGCGAAGGGCGACGACGCGACCCAAACGGAACTCGCCAGAACGACCGAGATGCTCCCGACTGACGTCCCCGACGACTGGGGCGTCCGCTGGGAGTACGCCGCCGAAGAAGCAGGTCTAGACGCGATGGACGGCGCGCTCTCGCAGGCCATCGAAGAAGCCGAAGCTATCGACGGCGCGCTCGCGGACACGCCGGACCTCGCGGAGCGAGACGGAGTTCCCCATCAAATCGTCGCCCCGGAAGCCACGACGTGGCTCTGGTTCGGCCGCGAGTCGCGCTTCGGACTGGACGACCTTCGAAGGGAAGTCACGACGACGATGCCGGGCCACCACCGCGTGAAGGCCGCCCATCGCTCGGCCAGCACGGCGGTCGATTTCGTAGAAGACCTGTGTAAGATGTCTGGCGAGTTCCGAACTGGCGCAGTGCTGCGCCAGTTCGGCCCACGGGACGGCGGGAAGACGAAAATCGTCCACGGCAAGCCCGACGGCCGCTGTTTCCCGCTGGGTCGCGGCGAGGTGACGAGTTTCGACCCCGACGAGGGGAAACTGACCGTCCAGCGAGAGATGTCCGGCAGGGGCACCTACGACGCCTTGGAAGTCCCCCGCGAGTCGGGCGACGTAGCCACCACGAAGTTCCGCGAGGGGCGCTGGTGGTATCCGACGGTCTACCGGAGCGAAGACGGCGAGACGAAGGGCACCTACGTCAACATCTGCACTCCGGTCGAACTATTCCCCGACGAAGCGCGCTACGTGGACCTCCACGTGGACGTGGTGAAATTCCCCGATGGAACGGTCGAGCGCGTGGACGACGACGAGTTGGACGCGGCAGTCGCGGTCGGCAACATCTCTGAAGCGTTGGGCGACAAAGCGCGTAGCGTAGCGAGTAGCGTCGAGAACGCGTTGCGTTAAGCGGCGAAAAACAAGGGTCGCCGCTCCCGTCGCGCCGACTGGTGAGACGCAGTCGTCCGCGCCGCCGAACCGGGAGCAGGTGGGACCCCGACACGAGCGACAAGTGGTGGTTGCTCGTCGCGGTCCACCTAGGTGCGATTCCACTGCTGTTCGCGCTGGCGCTCGTCGGGCGGGGCGTGGTTCTCCTCGTCGGTCAGGGGTCCGCAGGCTTCGTCCGGACGCTCCTGCTTCTGGCACTGTACGTGATGTTGTTCGTCGCCGGACCGGTCGGCGTCTTCTTCGACAAAAAGTACGTGCGGAGCGTCTCGGGGTGGACGCCGACACGTTGGTACTATCTGATGTTCTTCGTGCCGTTCAGTTGGGTGATGGCCGCGGACTACCTCTGGCGGCGACACAGACACGTCGGAACGCCGTGAAGACTACAGAAAACAGGCAGCTACGCCCTCACTGCGCGGCCGCTTCTTCCAACTCTAGAATCTCGTCTACGCCCTTCCCGTTCGGTTCGTTGTACAGCAGTACGTCCAGCGGGAGCGTCGGCGCGCCGTTGACGAGGTTCTCCATCACGACCAGTCGCTCGCGGGCACGGGACATGCCGACGTAGAAGACGCGCCGTTCGTTGTCGGTCAGGACCGGTACGGGGTCGGTCTTCGAGGTGTACTCCTCGTCGCCGGGCACGTCGTCGGGGTCTACTGTCGCGGCCATCTGCTCGACCACCTTCTCGGTGAGGTCGGTGGCGACGAACACGTGGTCTGCCTCGCGACCCTTCGCGGAGTGGATGGTGCCGAGGCGGACGCGGTCGGGTTCCATGTCCTGATAGTCGCCGTTGAAGTACGCCTTCATCGAGTTCTTCTGGAAGCTGGTGACCTTCCGAACCATGTCGGCCGCGGAGGCCGGACCGGGCATGAACGGCGCGAAGTCCTTCACGAAGTCGGGGTCCACTTCGATTTCGGCGAGGTCGTCGGTGTCTGCCTCTTCTTTCTTCTCGTCCAGCGCGTCGAAGAGGTCGTCGCGCTCGTTGGTGCCGAACGCGGAGTCCATGAGCATGTCGGCGAGGCGGCGGGCTTGCAAGCCCGTGATGGGTTCGCCAGCATCGACCTTCTGGACGGCTTCGACGTATTGGCTCAGTCGGTCGGTCCACATCCGCTGGTCGGTCAGACAGCGGAACGGGATACCCTCGTCGATGAACTCGTCGATGAAGCGGAACATCTGGTAGCGCGCCCGGAACAGCAACATCAGTGTCCCGTCGTGTTCGTTCACGGTGAACCGGACGTTTCGGACGAGTTCGAGCATCGACGGGCTGTCGATGGCTTCGACCGTCCCGCCCTCGATTCGGGGTTGGAGATTCTTCTCTTGGCGCTTTTCGAGGTGGCCGATCTCCTGTTGGACGACTTTGAGAATCTTCGAGGGAAGACGGTAGGAGGTGTCGAGAATTACGTCGTTGCCACCTTCGTCGAGGAGCAAGCTCGGGTCGGCACCCTGCCACGCGTAGACGACCTGGTCGTCGTCGCCCGCGATGAGGACTTTCTCCATGTGGGGCTTCCACTCCTCGTAGACGTCGTACTGCAGTCCCGTGATGTCCTGGAACTCGTCGATGACGAGGTAATCGACGTTCGGGAGGAGCGAGCGTTGCTTGACTCGTTCGAGCATGTCCGCGAAGCCGACGAGGTCGTTGTCGCCCTTGTGGGCGCGCCAGCCACGAATCGCCTCGGGAACGTCGATTCGGTCGTCGTCGCTGGGCCACGTCGGGGTGTACTTGTTGCCCTCTTGGGCGTTGTCGTCGATCTCCGGCGGGAGACGCACTTCCTCGTCGTTCCACTGGAACGGCACGTCGTACCAGTCGGCCACGTCGCGCCGGGTGCGCTGGAGCCACTGACTCGTGGCGATAATCTTGTTGCCGAGCGTGGTCGAGCGAGCGGTGCGACGGCCCGCGCCGCTGTACTCGTCTTCGAACTCGATACCGAAGTCTTCGCAGAACTCCTTCTTGTCGGATTCGCCGACGACGTCGTTACGCGAGAGGTCGAGCAGTTCGTACGCCTTCGCGTGCATCGTGCAGACGCTGCCCTGCAACGAGCGCGGGTTGAGGTCTCGTCGCTCGGCGAGACGCTCCCGAACTTCGTTGGCGGCCGCGCGAGTGTAAGACACGAGCAGAATGTCTTTGACGCCCACGTCGTCTTGGTCGAGGAGGGCTTCGACCCTGTCGAGTAACTCCGTCGTCTTCCCGCTACCCGGCCCACCGAAGAGACGGGTAACCCGTTCGTCCGTCGGATCTTGGCTCATTACACCAACCACATGACCCGACCACCCATAAAACGCGTGAATTCCTTCCAGCAGTTTCGTCTCCGCTCAACAACAGTCGTCGATCCGTGTCGAAAGACGAGAGATACGTCGAAACGCGACTTCTCTTGTCCTGTCTCAGGAGTAGCTACGAGTTGTTCCGTGGCGAACGTGCCTGTCGAACGTCACTTCCGTCTCGTATCTTGTCTTCGCACTCCGGGCAGACGCGCGGATTCTCGACACCACGAGGGGTGAACACTCGGGCGTACGCGTCGGTGACGAAAGAACTGCAATTCTGACACTCGGGCATTTCTCTTGTAGACCTACGAAAATCTTACATTATATATCTGCCGACACAGATTGGATACTTTCGCTTGGTGAACAGTCGGGACGACTGTTCAGGCACTCGATTCGACGGCGACTAGATACCGCGTTGATACGTATTTTCGTCCTGAGCAACTTGCCCCGACCCCGCTGGTTAACTCGCCAGCGACCCTACTACGGACGATGGTTCTCTCGCTCGACGTTCTTGCGCTGGCGCTCGTCCCCGCACTCTTGTGGGGTGCCAGCCCCATTGTCTCCAAACGCGGCATGGCGGGCGGTGGCTCCTCGCTCCAAGCTTCGCTGGTCGTCGTGCTGGTCGATACCTCGCTCTACTGGACTGCGCTGTTCGTCTTGTACGGGAGTTCGCCACTGTCGGGTCTCGACGCGACGACTTTCGGCGTCTTCGCGTTCGCAGGACTCGTGGGGACTGCACTCGGCAGGCTTGCCACTTTTACCGGCGTGGACCGCGTCGGCGCGAGCGTCAACAGCGCGGGCGTCAGTACTCGACCGCTGTTCGCCACGGCACTCGCGGCCGTCTGGCTCGGCGAGACGGTGACGCTCACGACGGCCGCAGGCGTCCTCGTCTTGGTCGGTGGTCTCGTCGCACTGGCACTGGCGAAGGGCGGCGACGTCTCGGGGTGGGAACCCAGCGAGTTGCTCTTCCCGCTCGCGGCGGCCTGTGCGTTCGCAGTCGGGAACGTCGTCAGGAAGTTCGGACTGGACACGACGCCAGCGACGACGTTGCAGGCGGTCACAATCAACGAGACGGCGGCCCTCGTCGGATTAGTGGGATACGCATTGGCGAAGGACCGGCGGGACGTCCTCTCCGCACCGAAGCGCACGTACGGCTTATTCGCAATCAGTGGTACCTTAACGGCAGTCGCTCTGCTGTCGCTGTTCGAAGCACTCGACAGAGGACAGGTCGCGGTCGTAGACCCGCTCGCGGGAACCGCGCCGCTGTTCACGACGCTGTTCGCGGCGGTTTTCCTGAAGGACTTGGAGCGGGTCACCCGCGGCGTCGTCGCGGGCGCGTTGCTCATCGTCGTCGGTGCTGCGGTGATTACGGCGTTGTAGATGAGCGAAGAAGAGTCGCTCGTCGTCTCTAGCTCCGATTCTGCTCTCGACGCGCTATGCTACTGCTATCGCGCTATTCCGGTCGCCAACCACACACTGTGCATTCACTCGCAGACGTATCGTGAAGGCCGCTGCACTCCGGACACTGCTTCTTGTTGTATTCCTGCTGCCAGCCTACCGTTTCGGTTTCGTGGCCGCGGTCGGACAGGAACTCGTCGAAGAGGTCGTCGTCTCCGGTTGGTGCGGTCGCCATACATGCTATGGTAATGCATACCTCCCATATAATGGTACTGGTCGAACAGTTCGTGTAAATTCACTGTCGGAACCCCTAATTTCGGTTGTGGGGTCTCTTACCGCCGGAAATAGGCAGGGCTTAACGAATTACGCGTCGCGAAAATCCGGGTTTCGTGGGGAAATCGCGGGGTGTAGCGAGTGGAAGTTGACGTTCGTTCGAGTCGGCCGAGTGGCTCGGATTTGGGAGGGCTTCTCGAACTTTCACGGGCAACTGGCGCGTGCGGTCGCACCCCTTCGGTGGTGCGACCGTTCGCGCGAGGGACGAGGGAGCGAAGCGACCCAGTCGGTTGGGGAGGTGTGTGGCCCTCGCGGTGCGGGAGTCGCACCAGCATCAGGAGATTCGAGAACTCAGCGCGTGAGACGCGCTGAGTTCTCGCATCGCTTTTTTGGTCCAGATTTTTCTCGGAGTGGTGGCAGGTGCGTGGAGCGCACCGTTGCCACCCGACGAGAAAAAAGGTGGTTGCCGGGAGGTGTGTGGCCCTCGCGGTGCGGTGGCGGAGCGGTGCGGTCTCTCATCGGTATCGGGAGTAGCTAGCACTAACGTCTTCGCAGAAATAGCGTCGTCTCGAACGTCGCTGGCAGTAATCCAGGTTACTAGCTCACCTTCATCCCTCGCTCTTCCCATTTACTCCAGCGCGAGCAGATGAAACGACGACTCGCCGGTCTGGGCAATCACGTATAGCACGCCGTCATCCAACACTGGTCCCGGACCCACTCGCCCGTGGAACGACTTCTCGAATCGCTTCGCCGGGCTACTACCACCGGCGTCGAGACCCTTCGGCGTCGGGTCGAAGGCGTACAACTTGTCGCCACCCACGAACAGCGTGTCGCGGCCGATAGCGGGAGCGGTCCCCGACCAATCTCCGATGTCCTGTTGCCACACTTGCTCGCCGGTATCAGTATCGAGCGCCTGCAACCCGTCGGACCCGGCCGCATAGAGGTGTTCCTTGACTGCGAGTCCGCCGTTTGTGCCGGGGATTTCAGCCTTCAACGCGACATCGCGGTGGGGTGCCTGTCCGAACGAGATACCCCACGTCGTGCCGTCGAAGCAACTCACGTAGACGTTCTCCCTACCCGCGGTCGTCGGAACGTCCGGTCGAGACGGCAGATTCCACTCCCCGTGGCCGGTCCCCTCGAAGTCGATGAGATACAACTTCCCGGCTTGGGAAGCGACGGCGAGGTAGTGGCCCGCGTAAACCGCGGGCGAACCGAGCAGTTCTCCGAACAGTCGTCGCGACCAATCGACTTCGCCCGTTTCCACATCGACGCGGTGCATCGTCTCGTCCGCAGGCACGTAGAGCCAGTCGCCCGAGTACATCGTGGGCGTCCGAACGAAATCCTGTTCCGTGAACTCCGTCTCCCACTCCGGCTCGCCAGTCTCGGCGTCGAGGGCGCGCAGCGTATTGCCGAAGCCGAGATAGACCGTGCCCTCACGCACCAACGGCGTCGTACTCGTCTCGTCTTTCGTCCACAGTTCGCTCCCGTCCTTGGCGTCGTACACTTCGAGTTCGTACCGAATCGACTGGTAGACGCGGCCCCCTGCGACTATCGGTGCCTGATTCGTCAACTGCGGCACTTCGACTCGCCAGCGTTCTTCGACGCCATCGACGGGTGCCTTGCCGTCCCACACTGCGCGGGTGTTTGCGGCGTTACAGCCGAAACTCGACCACTCGCCGTTCGCGCCGGCGAGGTGGTTGTCCGGGTCGGGTATTTCGTCTACGCCCGGTTTCGGCGGGTCGTCCGCGGTGATTTCTGTAGCGGCGTTGCACCCCGCGAGCGCGACACTACTGGCGCTCACGCCGAAGGTAGCGAGAAACGTCCGTCTGGAGGGCATGCCCGGGCGTTCTTGTGGAAAACTAATATGTTTTGTCGAATCGCCTGTTAGAGGTCGTAGATGTCGCCGAACTTCTCCTCGACGTAGTCGAGATAGTACTTTGCCGTGAGGTCCTCGCCGGTGGCCTCGCGAATCAGTTCGTCGGTGGTGTAGCGCTGGCCCTGCTGGTGGACGTTCTCCTCGAACCACTCGCGGATGGGTTCGAACTCACCTTCTCGAATCATCTCGCGCGGATTGTCCAACTCTTCCTCGATGGTCGCCCAGAACTGCGCGGCGAGCAGACTGCCGACAGTGTAGTTCTGGAAACTGGCGAAGCTCTGGGTCCAGTGGATGTCCTGTAGACAGCCCTCCGAGTCGGTGTCGGGCCGAACGCCCAGATACTCTTCCATCTTGTCGTTCCACGCGCCCGGAATCTCCGAGACTTCGAGGTCGCCCTCGATGAACTCCTGCTCGATTTCCGAGCGGAGGATGATGTGCATGTGGTAGGTGACTTCGTCGGCCTCGACGCGAATCAGGTTCTCCTCGTTGACGCGATTCGCGGCCAGATAGGCTTCCTCTGGGGTCACGTCCGAAGCCTGCGGGAAGTGTTCCTTGAACGTCGGCAAGAATAGTTCCCAGAACTCCCGCGTTCGTCCAACATGGTTCTCCCAAAAACGCGACTGCGATTCGTGGACGCCTGAGGAGCGAGGTTGGCCGAGCGGCGACCCGTAGGCGTCCTGTCGAAGGCCGAGTTGGTACGTCGCGTGACCGAACTCGTGAATCGTCGAGCCAATCGGGTCGATAGGGTCGTCTTCGTGGAACCGCGTCGTCACGCGAGCGTCGAACTGGTTGCCGGACATGAACGGGTGCGGCGCGGTGTCGAGGCGGCCGCGAGACCAGTCGTAGCCGAGCAAGTCGAGTACGTCTTCCGCGAGGTCGCGCTGTTCGTCCTCGTCGTAGGTGCCTTCGAACACGTTCGGGATGTCCTCGGCGGCGCGAATCTCCTCGATGAGCGGGACGAGTCCTTCCTTCAACTCCTCGAAGATGCGCTCGACGGTGTCGAGTCCGAGGTACGGTTCGCGGTCCTCGAACATGACCTCGTACGGCCCCCGACTCGAATCGATGTGTTCGGCCCGCTCGGTCTGCAACTCGACCAGTTTTTCGAGCGTCGGCGCGAACTCCGAGAAGTCGTCGTCGGCCTTCGCGGCCTGCCAGTCGTCTTGGGCTTCCGACCCGGTCTGGGCTATCTCCTCGACCAGTTCGCCGGGTACGTCGGTCGCGCGGTCGTACTGCAGTCGAATCTCCCGGACGACTGCCTCTTGCTCGTCGGTCAGGTCCTCGCTTTCTGCAGCCTCCAGCAACCTCCCGGTCTCGTCGTCGGTCAACTGCTCGTGGTGGACCGCAGAGAGTGCGGAGAGTTGCTTCGAGCGGGCGGCGGTCCCCTGCTCGGGCATCATCACCTGCTGGTCCCAGTAGAGGACGCCGCGGCCGTCGCCGAGGTAGCTGATCCGCTCGTAGCGTTCGAGAAGGTCGTCGTAGGCGTCTGCCATACTGTCGCGTTGGCTCGATGATGTATTAACGTCCGGGTCCCGGCGAACCGCGTGGGGTTCGGTGGCGTGGGACGTATCGACTGCGAAAAAAGCGGTTCAAAGCAGGAACGATACCACTGCCAACACGAGGAAGGCGACGACTAGCCACTTCGCGATGTCCATCGACAACCCCGCGACGCCGCCAGCGCCGAGTACCCCGGCGACGATTGCGAGGACGAAGAACGCGACAGCGAGTTCGAGAATCGCCATCTCAGTGGTCCCCTGTCTTCTGTGGTCGGTTGCTACTCTGTCCGGTCGTGCTGCAGTTCGTGTTGAATTGCATGCCTCCGTACCAAGTCACAGACCTGTATAGGCTCCCGGCCGGACAGGTCAGGGTCTCGAAGTCAGGTTTGGGGTCTGTAGGACCTGCACGCAACGTTTAAAGTGGCAACGAAACAAAGTCTTCCTCGTGCCCTCTCGAAGACAGGTCCTCGCGGCGGGAAGTCTCGCGCTCGCAGGGAGTGCGGGTTGTCTCGGCGGTTCGACTATCGGTATCGGCGGAACTGACGACACTACCGACAGTTCCGAGACTGTCGCGACCAGCACCGTAGACCAGACGACCGCTGCCAGCGAGGCGACTACTGCTGACGAAACGAGTCTCGCCAGTGCAACCAGTGCCGACGCGGACGCGTTCCGAATCGTGGTCGTTGACAGCGACGACGAAGTCCAACTCGTCACTGGAGTGGATGTGGCCTCGGTCGGCGAAATCGAATCGGCCAGCAACGGTAGTGGCTACCGCCTTCCGTTTCGACTCACCGACGACGGGACGACGGCGTTCGCCGACGGACTCGAACAGGTGGGAGCGTTCGACAACCCCGAGGACCACCAGATTCGGACGTACTTCGAGGCCGAACTGCTCTACGAGGCGGAACTCGGTCCGGGCTTGGCCGACGAAATCGAGTCGGGCGAGTGGAACGGGGAGTTCCTGTTCACGGTGTCCGAACGGCAGACCGCAGAATCGGTGAAAGCAGCGTTGAAAAAGTAGAAGGAAAAAATGACCGAGCGCGGCGATTAGTAGTCGTCCAAGTCGTACAATTCGCCGTACTTGCGCTTCACGTAGTCGAGGAAGTAGTCGGCGGTGTACTCCTCGCCGGTCGCTTCCTGAACCAGGTCGTCAGTCGTGTACTGCGAACCGTGCTGGTGGACGTTCTCGGTCAACCAGTCGTGCAACTCGTCGAAGTCACCCTCACGCACTTGGTCGTAGAGGCCCTCGATGTCGTCTTCGGCGTGGGCGAACAGTTGGGACGCCAGCACACTCCCGAGCGAGTACGTCGGGAAGTAGCCGAAGTCGCCGTGACTCCAGTGGATGTCCTGTAGACAGCCCTCTGCGTCGGTGTCCGGCCGGATGCCGAGGTACTCCTCGTACTTGTCGTTCCAGACCTCCGGCACGTCTTCAACGTCTAAGTCGCCGCGAATCAGGTCGCGCTCGATTTCGAACCGGACGAGGATGTGCATGTGGTAGGTCAACTCGTCGGCTTCGACGCGAATCAGGTTGTTCTCGTACACTTCGTTTGCGGCCTCGTACACGTCTTCGACGGACGCTCCCTCTAGTTTTTCGGGGAATCGCTCCTGCACCTTCGGCAGGAATCGCTCCCAGAACGCCTCCGAGCGACCGACGTGGTTCTCCCAGAGGCGCGACTGGGACTCGTGGACGGTCATGTCACGACTCTCGCCGAGCGGCGTCCCGTACTGCTCGCGGGGCAGTCCGAGGGTGTACGTCGCGTGGCCGAACTCGTGGACCGTCGCCATCAGCGCGCCCAGCGGTTCCTCGGGATTGAATCGCGTGGTGACGCGGGCGTCGAACTGGTTGCCCGACGAGAACGGATGCGGCGCGGTGTCGAGACGGCCGTGTTCCCAGTCGTAGCCCAGCGTGTCGAGCACGTCGCGGGCCAGTTCTTCCTGCGTGTCCACGTCGAACTCTCCCTCGAAGGTATCGACGGCGAGGTCGGCGTCGCTCTCTCGCACGGCGTCCACGAGCGGGACGAGTTCTTCGCGCAGTTGGTCGAGCACTTCCTCGGCTTTCTCGATGCCGAGATACGGTTCGTATTCCTCGAACAGTACCTCGTAGGGGTCCCGCTCCGGGTCGATGTGTTCGGCGTACTGTCGCTTGAGTTCGACCAGTTTTTCGAGCGTCGGCGCGAACGTCTCGAAGTTGTCTTCCTCCTTGGCTTCCTCCCAGACCGGCATCGCTTCCGAGGAGGTCTGGGAAATCTCTTCGACCAGTTCCTCGGGGACCTTCGTCGCTCGGTCGTACCTTCGTCGGGTCTCGCGGACGACGGCGGCCTGCTCGTCGGTCAGGTCCTCGTCTTCCAACTCGTCCAGCATCTCGCCCATCTCGTCGGACGTGAGCAGTTCGTGGCTGAGCGTCGAGAGCGCCGACCGCTGTTGGGAGCGCGCAGGCGTGCCACCCTCCGGCATCATGACCTCTTGGTCCCAGCCCAGTACCATCCCGGCGTTACTGACGTTCGAGAGTCGTTTTACTTTCTGCAGGAACGCAGAGTACGTCTCGGACGCCTCGTCCGTGGCGGCTTCGCTTGCCATACGCGGCGGCTATGCTGGGAGCGATTATCAAAGCGCGGGTTTCGGAACGAAGGTCCGCTACAATCGAGACAAAGCAGTCGTCACAGTTGTTCCGCGGCACCCAGATACGTCCGATAACACCGCTCTAACACGTCGATACTCACACTCTCGTCTTTCGTGTGGGCCTCCCCCGGTTCCGAAGCCCCGCAGACCACGCAGGTGGTTCCAGCCTCCGCGAGCCATCCGGCGTCCGTGGCGTGCGGTTTCGAGACTAGCTCCGGGTCGCCCGTCTGGGCCCCTATCGCGGCGTTCAGCACCAACTCCGCGAACTCCTCGTCGTCGCATCGCATCGGCGGCAGGTCTTGGTCGATTGTCCACTCGACGCCGTCGATTTGCTCGGTCGCTTCGAGGTCGGCGCGCTCGCCGGGAACGGTTCGCTCGTCTACCGTCAGTTCGCACCGCTCGGGAATCACGTTCCACGCGCTCCCACCGTCGATTTCGGTGACGGCGACGCTCCCTCGCAGTCGCTCGCTGAACACCTCCACGGCTGGGAAGTCGAGGTCACGAATCACGTCTACGGCGTCGGACGCACGATAGATTGCGTTCTCGCCTGCCTCGGGTTCGCTGGCGTGAGCGGCCGCCCCACGGGCGGTGACCGTGCTTCCGCGCCGACCCTTGTGCGCGACGACGACATCGGTAACACCCTCCTTGGAGTAGTTCGTGGAGCCTTCCGCGACGATGGCGTAGTCTGGCGCGAAGCCGCCTTCGATGGCCGCTCGTGCGCCGACGCCGCCGATTTCCTCGCCGACGAAGCTGGCGAAGACGAGTTCGCAGTCGGGGTCGGCATCTCGAATCGTCAGCATCGCGGCCGCTACCGCGCCTTTCATGTCGGCGGTGCCTCTGCCGTAGAGTCGGCCGTCGCGCTCTTCGACGACGTAGCTTCCGTCGTCTGTCGTCTGCGAGTCGGCAGGCGGCACCACGTCGTGGTGGCCGACCAGCGCGAGCGAGGGACCGGACCCGCGCCGGGCGATGACGTTGCCGGTCTCGTCGCGGGTGACGCTCGCCTCTGTGTTCTCGCGGAGCCACGCCTCGATGTAGTCTCCTGCGTCCGTCTCGTCCTCGTGGGAGGGAATCGAGACGAGTTCACGGGTCAACTCAGCGACTTCGCTCGTGGTCATGGGTGTCGTGTGACTCCGCGGCGGCATAAATCGGTGGTTGGCGGAAGCCGAGGTGTCGATTCGACTTCAGACCGCTTCGCGCTGGAAGTCCCGGACGGCTTCCCGCACGCGGTCAAGTCGCGCCGAAGTCTCGCCGGTCGTCTCGGAAGCGAGTCGGTCCAGTTCCGCGCGAATCTCTTGGAGGCGGTCGGCCTTCGGTTCCGCGTCGCTCGCTCGTATCTCCGAGAGTGCCTGCTCGACCGAGGTGAGCGGTTCGCGCACGTCTCGACTCGCGTCGTTCCGTATCTCGCGTATTTCCTCGTGGATGGCGTCGAAGTCAGCCATGCCCTGGACACGACGTTCTGGACGATATCGGTATTGCCTCAAAAATAATGCTCTCGGCTAGGTTCGCTGCTCGGGCCGCAGTCGTCGGCGACTTAGATGTCACGGTCGTCGGCGATTCGTTGGCTCAGATGCCACAATCGTCGGCGAACTCGTAGCCTGCATCCTCTTGGGGACGGTTGTCGGCTTCGCGAAGTTTCGACTCGATGGCGTCGGCGACCCACGCTTCGACTGACTCGCCGTCGCCGAGCGAATCCAGAACGCGCCGCTTCGTCTCGGCGTCGAGCGTGACGACGATGTGTTCGTGCCGCATGCGCTCTGGCACGGGAGCGACGCCGATAAATCGCTCGCCGAGGGAACGTTTTTCCAGTCCGCCGACGTATCACCACTCGAATGCCCGGTTCGCTCTCCACTGCCGCCCGCGAAAACGACCTCTGGAAGTCGCTCGGACTGCTCGCGCTTCTGGTTTGGGTGTTCGCCGTCTTCGGCGACGCGTCGGTGGCGTCGTTTGCCCCACTGGTCGTCATCACTGGCGGGTTCGCCATCGCAAAGACCGTCACCGACGCCTACGACCTGCCGGAGAGTCTGGCACTCACGCCCCTCGGATTCGCGCTGGCGGGAGGTGCGGCGACTGGCGTCTTGGTAGAAGGGAACCGTCCGTGGCTCTCCGCGCTCCTCGGTGTCGCCGGACTCTGGGTCGTCTTCGACGCGATTCAGCAGGCGCGCCACGGCGACTCTGGAACGAGCCAAACGGAAGCGTATCTCGACGGCGACGACCGCTCGGAGACGATGCTCCGGTTTCAGTTGCTGAACCGGGTCGTGCAAGCAGTTCACGCGGAACCGCGAACGCGAGCAGAACTCGCAGACGACCTCGACCTAACGGAGTCACGAATCGAGCAGACGCTCTCGGTGCTTGCCGAGCGGGGCTACGTCTATCGGGACGGCGACGTGTATCGAGCGCGAGACGAGAAGTTCGGGAAGTTCGCGCCGCTTGTCCGGTTCGTTCGGTGGCTCCCTCGAAGGCTCGTCCGGCCGTTTCGATACTGACGCTAGGAATTCTCCTCGACGGTCTCAGAGAGCGTGTCGGCGGCTTCCTGTGGTCGCGGCGTGGCCCACGCCGCGACCACGAGACCGCCGACGGTGTTGAACACGAGGTCGTTGATAGCGTCGTCCAGTCCGTACTGGACGAGGACACTCTTCCCACCGACCAGTCCGACGGCGAACTCCAGAATCTCCCACGACACACCGAGCGCCAACACGAATATCAGGACGAACACGAATCGGAGTTCGGAGCCGAGAGTCGTCTGCTCGGAGTTGCGGTCGATTGCGACGACTGTCGCATATCCAACACCGGCGACGATGGATGCAGACAATCCGTGGGTTACAGCGTCGTACCACGGGTACTGCCGGTACGGTCCGAGGACTCCGACTGCGTGCAGGAACACCGCTAGCGCTATCCAGACGACGTACCCTGTCGGGAGTGCCACCCCGGCGTCTCGGCGGAGCAGTGCCGGGACGAAGGTCACGGCCAACCCGAGTCCGCCGTTGACCAAGATGCCTGTCTCGCCGCGGACGAGTCCGTACCCTGCGATGGCTGCCAGTCCGGCTTGTAATAGGCGGACGACCCATATCTCATGTCGCCCGCTCGGGAAGTTCACGCGCCGTCACCTCCCTCGTCCGTCACTGCCGACCCGGAAGCGTCCATCGGTGCGCGGGTCCGGAAGTACACCTCGAAGAAGAGCGCGGCGATGACTCCGGCGACGGTCGCCTGCACGAACTCCCACATCAGCGTATCCAGTGACCCGAGCAAGTCGGTGCGGAGATACGCGTCCGAGTAGAACTGGAGGACGGCCCAGACGCCGATTGCGGCCATCGTCGTAAGCAGGACGGTGACGGCGGCGAACCACGGCGACATCTCGGCGGACGTGAACAGCGCCAACTCGGTCACGACTGCGAGCGCCAGTGCTGCGACGGCCAGATAGGTCGCGTACTCGCCGACCCACGCTGGCCCGAACGGCCAGAACGCTCGGGTCACCGCCGGGAGGACTGCCAGTCCGACGACCTCCGGCGGAAGCATCGCCGCAGGGTCTCGGAACGCGACCGGCGGTAGCAGTAGAATTGTGACCATACCCACCATGAAGACCGTCCACGCGAGGTCGCCGCTGAAGACGTTCTCCGGGACCGCTATCGCGAGGAGGCCGACGAGCACCCAACTGCCGGTGTTCGCGTCGTCCACCAGCGACGCGAGCGTTGACATGCATGGAGAACAAGGACCTCGACGGGATTGAAACTTGCTGCCGAGCGCGTCCGAGGAAGGTATCCTTATCAACGCTCACTCCCAACAAACTCCCATGAACGTACTGCCGGACACGAGCGTCGTCGTCGATGGCCGGGTTTCCGAGCGCGTCGCCGACGAGTTCGCCGGCGCGACGGTCCTCATCCCGGAAGCCGTCGTCGCCGAACTCGAAGCGCAGGCCAACCGCGGCGAAGAGAGCGGTTGGGACGGACTCTCGGAACTCCAGCGACTCGCAGACCTCGCCGACGAGGACGCAATCGAACTGGAGTACGTCGGCGAGCGACCCGACACAGACGCGGTCGGTGCCGCCAAAGAGGGCGAAATCGACGCGCTCATTCGCGAACTCGCGGCCGAACACGACGCGACGTTCGTCACGAGCGACGCCGTCCAGAGCGAAGTCGCACAGGCGAAAGGACTCAGCGTCGAGTACATCGCGCCGAAGACGGACGAAGCGGACGAAATCGGCCGCCTCGGCATCGAGGACTACTTCGACGAGCAGACGATGAGCGTCCACCTCCGCGCCGGGGCCAAGCCGATGGCCAAGAAGGGCGACATCGGCGAGATGGAGTACAAGCCTATCGGCAACGAGGTCATGGACGACGAGACGGTCAAAGAGTACGCCAACGAGATACTCGAAAGCGCGAAACGGTCCAACGAGGGCTTCGTGGAACTCAGCGAGCGCGGCATGGACATCGTGCAGTTCCGCGACTACCGCATCGCCATCGCGCAACCGCCGTTCGCCGACGCGTGGGAGATTACCGCCGTTCGACCTATCGTCAAAACCTCCATCGAGGACTACGAATTCGCCGACGAACTCCAGGACCGACTGCTCGACCACCAACGTGGCGTCTTGGTCTCCGGTGCGCCCGGTGCCGGTAAATCGACGTTCGCCCAAGCAGTCGGCGAGTTCCTCGCCGATAGCGGGTTCGCGGTGAAGACGATGGAGAAACCGCGCGACCTGCAGGTCGGGCCCGAAATCACCCAGTACACCGAACTCGGCGGCGAGATGGCCAAGACGGCCGACTCCTTGCTTATGGTGCGGCCCGACTACACCATCTACGACGAGGTGCGCAAGACCGACGACTTCGAAGTGTTCGCGGACATGCGACTCGCCGGTGTCGGCATGATTGGCGTCGTCCACGCGACCCGCGCCATCGACGCGCTCCAGCGACTCGTCGGCCGGGTCGAACTCGGCATGATTCCGCAGGTCGTCGATACAGTGGTCTACATCGAAGCAGGCCAAATCGCGAAAGTGTACGACGTTTCGACGCAGGTCAAGGTGCCCGAAGGTCTGATGGAGGAGGACCTCGCGCGCCCGGTCATCCAAATCAAGGACTTCGAGACGGGCAAACCGGAGTACGAAATCTACACCTTCAACCGACAGGTCGTCACCGTTCCGCTCACCGAGGGCGAACAGGAAGAGAGCGGCATGTCGAAACTCGCGCGACAGGAAATCGAGCGCGAGATTCAGTCGGTCGCTCGCGGCCCCGTGGACGTGAACGTCGAAGGCCAGAACCGCGCGACGGTGTACGTCAGCGAGGACGACATCTCCTACGTCATCGGCAAGGGCGGCGGCCGAATCGACGACATCGAGAACCGACTGGGCATCGACATCGACGTGCGAACGCACGCGGAGAAACCGGATTCGATGAACACGGGAAGCAGTGCCGAGCAACCGCGCGGCGCGGTCGTGACGCCGGAAATCACGAAGCGCCACATCGTCATCCCGACGGAAGGCCACGCTGGCGAGACCGTCGAAGTGCAGGCCGACGGCGAGTACCTCTTTACTGCGACCGTGGGCAGAGGGGGCGACATTCAGGTCTCGCGCGGCAGTGCGATTGCCGAAGAACTGGAGCGGGCTATCGACCGCGAGCGCGCAATTACGGTGACTGGGGCTTAGCGGCGACTTCGATTTCTGGATTCCGTGTGCAGATTAGCAGGTTTCGGGGTTACTGATGCTACTGCTTCGACAGCGCCCGCCCGCTCATTATGAATTGTTTCCACGACTGCGACTTTTTCGAAAGCCCCCGTCCGCTCGCGATCGCTCAGCGACATATTCGGCGCAAACCGCACGCCGAATAGGGGTCGCTGAAGCGACCACGGGCCCTTCGGCCCGCGACCGGACACCGGAAGACGTTCCTGCTCACTTCGTTCGCGGGCGTGCGACTTCCAAGGCCACCCTCACTCCGTTCGCGTGACCGGCCCCTTTCATTCCCACCCCGTGGGATGGTCAGTCGGGCGTTTCCGTGGAACGTGGCACGGAGTGTCCTATCTTCACAACTCCTTCTCGTACCAGACGTGCTCCGAGTCATCACTGTCTTCTATTACCTGATACCCGTGCGACTCGTAGAATCGCTTGGCCTGCTCCAAACTCTCGGTCGTCTGTAACACGACTTTCTCGAACCCCGCTTCGCTCGCTCGCTGTTCCAACTCCGCGACGAGTTCGGTGCCGATGCCCTGCGACTGACATTCGGGTCGAACCGCGATACTGCGGAACCGACAGACGGCATCGAGCGGTTCGTCCTGCGGCGGGAGGCCCGCGGCCGAGTACGAATCTGCGAGCGCCGAGAGCGGTTGAAAACCGCCGATTGCGAGGATTCCATCGCTGTTCACCGCGACGAAAAACTCCCCACCTTCGTCCAGAAATTCGCGCTCTATGTGTCGCAGATACCGATTGTACTCCGGTGAGAAGTCCATCGCCGAGTCGCGGAGTGCCTCGTCGTGGACCTGCCACACCTCGTCTTTCAGCGAGTCGTCGTACCGTCGAACGTCACACTGGAGGGCCATGCCAATTGGCAGTCACAGGCCCGAATAGTATGAATCAGTCGCTCGCTGTCTCCGCTACGTGCCCCTCGACCAGTTCTGAACCGCCGAGATATCGCTCCCACAGCACCAGCAAACTCGGCAGGACGACCACGCTGGAGACGAACGCGAAGATAATCGTCGTCCCCGTGACGAGGCCGAACCGTTGGAGCGACGGCACGAGCGCGAACAGCAACACGCCGAAGCCACCGGCAGTCGTCACCGCACTCGCCAGTAGCGCGCCGCCAGTTCCCGCAAGCGTCGTCTCCAAGGCCGCCGTCGCACTGGCGCTCTTCTCCAACTCCTCCACGAAGCGCTCGCTGATGTGGATGGCGTAGTCTACGCCGATACCGATTGCGATGCTGGCGATGATGGCCGTCTCCGTGTTGAACGGAATCCCGAGCAAGTACATCGCGCCGAGAATCCAACTCAGTGCGAAGACGACCGGAATCATCGTGACTGCGCCGAGCGAGAGCGTGCCGTAGCGCCGGTAGAAGATGACCGTGAGGAAGGTGACGATGACCCCGAGCGTGATGAGGAACGTCTCGACCAGCGTCGTGAGCAGTCCTTGCTGAACGATTTCGTTGATGATGGGTTGGCCAGTCGCCGTGACGGTCAGATCACCGTCCGACTCGATAGTCCCCGCCACGCTTCGCATCTCGCTCGTGACGACGCCCGTGTCCGACCCGCCCCGAATTGCGACCGAGAGTCGGAGTGCTTGATACTCACCGCCGTCTCGATAAACCACGCTCTCGGCTTGCTCTGGGGCCGCCGCGTACACCGCGTCGTACACTTCCGCCAGATTCTGGTCGGGGACGCCATCGCCGTCGGTGTCGTGTTCGGCGACGACCTGCGCGACGGTCTCGTTCTGGGCGGCGACGCTCCGAATCACCGACAGCGGACCATCGACCTTCGGGTTCCCGTTGGCGAGCGTGATGGCCGTCGAAGATTCCTCGATTCGGTCGCGTCCCGCGGCGACCCGTTCGAGCGCGTCGTCCCCTGTGACGGGGCCTTCGACCAGTATCTCGACTTGCGAGCGGTCCCGCGACTGGACGAAGTTGTCGTTGAGGAAGATGACGTTCTCCCGCAGTTCGTAATCGCCCGGTTGGAGCAGGCCGGGGAGCGAGTCCATCCACTCGGGAGAGTCTTGCGGCAGGAAATCGACCTGATTAATCGAGGTGTCGATGTTCGTCGCGGCGTAGCCACCGCCCGCGCTGACGAGGAGCGCGACGAGGACGACGGCGATGGGAATCTTTCTCGCCGTAATCGCGCCGACGCTCAGCAGTCGCCCGGCCAAACTACCGCCGGTTCCGAACGCCGTTTTTTCACGCTGGAAGCCGAACCGTTCGAGCAGCGTTTCGAGTTCGAGTTTCAGTGCCGGGAGCAGGCCCGCGAAGACGACGAACGCCGAGACGATGCCGAACGCGCTCACGAGACCGAACTGCTGGATGGACGTGATGGGACTGACCAGATTCGAGAGGAATCCGACTGCGGTGGTGAACGTCGTCGCCGCCAGCGCGACCGTGACGCCAGCGAGACCGACGCGCATCGCGTCGGCGGGCGAGCGGTCGCGGTCCGCCGCACCGGCTTCCCGGTAGCGCATGACGACGTGGAGCGCGTAGTCGATACTGAGGCCGATGAGCAGGAACGGCACCGCGATGATGATTTGGGTCACGCCGATTCCGGCCCATCCCATGAACCCGCCCATCCAGACCAACACGAGGAGCGTACCGAGGAGACCGAGCGCGACGTCTACCACGTCGCGGTAGGCGACCCCGAGGACGCCGACGATGAGGAGCAGTGCGAAGGGCGTGATGACGGCGAAACTTTCACCAGTGGCTTGCCCCGACTCCTCGTCCACGATGCCCGCACCGAAGACGAACGAGTCGGTCGATTCGACGGTTTCGTCTGCGAGGTCGCGGGTTGCAAGCTGTGCAGAAACAACGTCTTCGGAGAGCGCGTCACCATCTCCGCCGGTCTGCTGGAAGACGAAGAGGACGCGGGCGTCAGCAGTCGTGGTTCCCGGTTCGTACTCCGTCGAGAGCAGAGTGAAGGGGTCAGTCGGTCCCGTCGCTTGCTGGTCGGGGTTCAGTACGTCGAGCAGGACACTGTCGATTTCCGACTGTGACATCGACTCCAGTTGGGCGATTTGTTCGTCCAAGGTCGGTGGCCGTGCTGGCGGTCCTGCCTGCTGTCCGTCGTTCGCTGGTGGTCCAGCACTCGCGTTTTCGCTCCCGCTCGAATTGCTTCTGCTCTGTGCCTGCTCTTGACGAATCGCTTCGATTGCGACCAAATTCGACAGGCCAACTGTCGATTGCCCGTTCACGAGTGTCGCGTTCACCGTCTCGTTCTGTCGGAGTCGCTGTTGCAAGCGTAACGTCTCCACCAACGACCGTTTCGTCAGTACGTCGTCGCCCCGGACGACGACCTGCATCACCGTCGTGTTCTCCTCGCCCGTCGAGAAGTTCGCCTCGACGTAGTCGAGTTTCTGTGCTTCAGTCGAGTCGCTCCCGAAACTGGCAATCGTGAGTCCTGAATCGACGCTCCCCACACCGTAGCCGACAGCGACAGTCGCGAGGAGCAACACCGCCAGTACGACGCGACTGTGTTTCGTGAGAACTTCCGCGTAGCGTTCGGCGAGTCCCATCTGTCTCTACGTCGTCGTTCGCACCACTGGTATAAAGAGTTGTAGATAATTACAACACAAACTCGGCGCGACACTCGAAACCACTTACTGCTTGAAGCGTCTCTCTCCGAGCAGACGACATGAGTGCGCACGACGCGATTTCGGCGTTGAAGGAACTCGGCCTCTCGAACTACGAGGCGCGGGTGTTCGTCGCACTCCAGCAACTCGGAACCGCGACGGCCCAAGAAGTGAGTCAGGTGTCGGACGTGCCGCGCTCGCAGGTGTACGGCACGGCCGACGACTTGGCGAGCAGAGGCTTTCTCGAAATGGTCGAGTCCTCGCCGAAGCGCTACCGCGCGGTGAGTCTCTCGACGGCGCGCAAACAACTCCAGTCGCGCATCGAGCGCCAGCAGGAACGCGCGTTCGACAACCTCGAATCGCTCCAGCACGAACACGCAGACCACGCCAGCGAGAGCGACGTCTCGACGCTCCACGGCCAACACGGCATCGACGAGCGACTCGTGGAACTGGTCCGGAGCGCCGAGGAGCGCGTCGTGTTGGTCGTCGGCGATAGCTCGTTGCTCTCCGAGACGGCCGAAACCGTCCTCAAGGAGAAAGCCGAGGCTGGCGTCTCCGTCGTCGTCGTCACCGAAGACTCCGAAGTCGAGAAGCGGTTCGCGGACGACGTCGTGCAGGTCGTCGTGGCGAGTCGCGAGCGAACGGGCGGGTTCACCGGGCGAACGCTGCTCGTAGACGACTCGACGGTCCTGCTGTCGGTGCTGACCGACGGCGACGACCCCGAACCGTTCGAGGAAACTGCGCTCTGGACCGCCGACACTCGCATCGGCCACATCCTCGCGCAGTTCGTCCACGCGGGGATGCAGTCGGGATTCGGCGAGCAGTACTGACGATTTCGCAAGTCGGCGACGTGACTCCTGAGACGGTCGAACGACTAAAAGAAACAGTCACGCACGCCGTCGCGTCGGTCTCACTCGGCGCACTTCTGCGGGTCCGCACACTCAGCTTCCGTTTCGAGAGGCGCGTCGATTTCGTAGAGGTTCTGACGTGCGTCCGCGAAGTAGACGTCTTCCTCGACGACGCCGAGTTCTTCGAGGCGTTCGAGGGCGTAGCGGACGGTTCGAGCCGACAGCATCGACTCCTCGACGATCTGTTTCTGGGTGAGCGAGCCTTGATATTCGAGGACCTTGAAGACGAGTTTCGCGCTCGGTGGGAGGTCGTCTAGTTCCTCACGCTCGGACTGAGACACCATCATTACGTTTCGAAACAGTCCACCCCAATAAAACCCCACGACCTTTTCCTGCGGGGTGGTCGCCGACGGCGACCACCCGCTGGCAAAACGTCGATGAAAATCACGTCGTCACCGCCTCCGCAGGCCGCAGAGCGGCCTGCTTCGACGGTTCCTCGGACGCGCTCGCTCGGCAGCGCGCGGAGCGCGCCGCCTCAGTTCGCGGTAGCGCGCGGTGTCTAACCGCACAAGATTCACCGAGTGACACAGCGGATAGTTTCGGCAGTCGAGACGAGGAATGTTTCGACAGGCGACACAGGAACCAATCCCAGCAGGCGACACTTCCCCCTGCGGTCGAGTACCAGCAGTCGTACCGCGAGCGAATCGAGGTTCGCAAAGCGCGCCTCGTTGAGCGAGCGCGGGCGACGAATCCCTCGGAGGCAGGCCGTTGGCCTGCCGGAGAGGGTGAGGACGGCTTTTCATCGACGTTTTGCCAGCGGGTGGGCGCGACGCGCCCACCCCGCAGCAAAAGGTTGCGGGGCATTTTTCTGCTAGGGTCCCCGAGTGACGCGTATGGCTACCGAACAGGTATCAGAACGACGCTCCTCGCACCTTCGCGGGATTACGGTGACGGCGGTCTCCACGCTCGCTGGCGTGGCCGCGGCAGTTGCGTCCTCGTCAGTCCTCGGGATGACGGCGAAGGACCAACTCGGCTTGGGTATCGTGGGCGCGTTCGTTCTGCTTCAGATGCCGCTGTTACAGGGGCTCGGAATCGACGTAAACGACTTCTCGGTGAAGGACTATCTCTACGTCGTCTTCATGACGTTCTCGCTGTGGTTCGTCACGTGGACGATTCTGCTGACTAACAACGTCACCTTCTAACAATGGCAGACGACAGCATCGCCGTCGTAGACTTAGAACGGTGTTCACCGGACCGGTGCAGTTACGAGTGTAAGAACTACTGCCCGCCCAATCGCACCGGCAAGGAGTGCATCACCCTCCGCGGCGAGGACGCAGACGACGGGCAACCCGACCAAGTCCACATCAGCGAAGAGATTTGCCTCGGGGAGACTTGCGGTATCTGCGTCGAGAAGTGTCCGTTCGACGCTATCGAAATCATCAACCTTCCGCAGGAACTCCAAGAGGAACCGGCCCATCGCTACGGCGAGAACGCCTTCTCGCTGTACGGGCTTCCGGTCCCCCTCGAAGGGCAAGTCACCGGCATCCTCGGCCCGAACGGTATCGGGAAGACGACGGCCGTGAAGATTCTCGCGGGCGAACTCGCGCCGAACCTCGGCGAATACGCCGACCCGCCGAGTTGGGAGGAAGTCCTAGACACGTACCGCGGCACGGAGCTACAGGAGTACCTCGAAACGGTCAAGGACGGCGACGTGAACGTCGCCCGCAAACCGCAGTACGTGGATAAGATTCCGGACCAGTTCTCGGGGCCGACCTCGAAACTGCTCGAAAACACCGACGAGCGCGGGGTCATGGACGACCTGTTGGAACGTCTCGAAATCGAACACGTCGTGGACCAAGACATCGACAGCCTCTCCGGCGGAGAACTCCAACGAGTCGCGCTCGTGGCGTGTCTCGCCCGCGACGCCGACTTCTACTTCATCGACGAAATCACGCCGTACCTCGACATCAGCCAGCGGGTCACGGCGGCGCGACTGGTTCAGGAGATGGCCGAGGAACACGGTAAGTCGATGCTCGTGGTCGAACACGACCTCGCGATTCTCGACCTCGTGGCGGACAACCTCCACGTCGCGTACGGTGAACCCGGCGCGTACGGTGTCGTCACTTCGCCAAAGTCGGTGCGTAACGGCATCAACGAGTACCTCAAGGGGTATCTCGACAACGAGAACATGCGGATTCGCCCCTCGGCCATCGAGTTCGAGGAACACGCGCCCCGGCAGGTCACGCGGGCCGACACGCTCGTGGAGTACCCCGACATCACGAAGTCCTACGGCGCGGGCGAGTTCGCGCTCGACGTAGAGGGCGGGAAGATTCGTGAGAACGAAGTGTTGGGAATCGTCGGTCCGAACGGCATCGGTAAATCGACCTTTGCGAAGTTGCTCGCGGGGAAACTCGAACCGGATTCGGGCGACCTCGACTTCGAACTCGACATCGCCTACAAGCCCCAGTACATCGAAATCGACCAGCCGATGCGAACCGATTCGTTCCTGCACTCCATCACGGACCAAGTCGGGTCGTCGTACTGGAACACCGAAATCGCCCAACCGCTCCAACTCGAACGCATCATGGAGCAGAACCTGACCGACCTCTCGGGCGGCGAGCGCCAGCGAGTCGCCATTGCGGCTTGCCTCTCGAAGTCCGCCGACCTCTACTTGCTGGACGAACCGTCGGCGTACCTCGACGTGGAACAACGAGTTCGCGCGACCCGCGCCATCCGTCGGTTCGCCGAACAGCAGGACGCCACCGTGTTGGTCATCGACCACGACATCTACATGATAGACCTGCTGGCGGACCGCCTGATGGTCTTCGACGGCGAACCCGCGGTGGCCGGTCACGCCAGCCAACCGAAGGGAATGCGCGACGGCATGAACGACTTCCTGTCGAACCTCGACATCACGTTCCGGCGCGACGAGAACGTCGGTCGCCCGCGCATCAACAAGCCCGGCAGTCAACTCGACCGCCAGCAGAAGAAAGAGGGCGAGTACTACTACGCGCCGTAACCGCCTCACCCGGTTCTCGACCCTTTTTTGGAGTTTTATCGCTCGTACTCGAACCGTTCCTCACCGTTTCACGTTCGTTCCAATCGCTTAATACGACCATAATAAGGGGTTTTGGAGCCTAATCGTGGTGACACATGAAGCGAACCGTCCTCCGCGTACAGGTGTTGCTGCTCGTCGCGGCGCTCGTCGTGTCCGTCGCCGCGCCGACGGCAATCGGTGCAACGAGTAACGAAACGGCGACGACTGGGGCGATGCAGGGGGAAGTGTCGAGTGCGCACATGAATGCGAGTCCGTCGAGTCCGAACGCTACTTCGACCCACGAAGTGGGCATCCCCATCACGAGCGATGCGACGTTCACGAGCGTGAAACTGACCTACGAAGGTGACGCCAACGTCAGTGCCGTGGACGCCGGAAACGTCGTCCGACTCGGAGTGGACCGCGGCAACAACGGTGGCGGTTACGGAGTGGACGTGGACGCCACCGACACCGTCACCAACGTTTCGGCGAAGGGCCAGACGCTCGTCATCAACACGACGGGCGACCTGAATCTCAGCGACGGCGACGAACTCATCGTCGCCTACGAGGACGTGAAGAACCCCTCGAAGGAGAAAGACTACGCGCTTGACGTGGACGTGAACCCCGACCAGAGCGGTGGCACCGGCACGGCGACGCTCACGCTCCGTGACCACGTGCCAGCAATCTCGATGATCCTCACCGGAAACAAACCGAAACAACTCACCGTCGAGCATCTCCTGCCCGCCGACGAGTCGGGCTTCCTCGTCGTGACGAACGAGAGCGGTGCAGTCATCGGCACCTCGTCGCAACTGAACGGTTCGACTCCGTACGAAAGTGAGTACCAGACGGTCGAACTCTCGCGCTCGAAGGCGGCCCAGAATGCCACGGTCACGTACTACGACGACTCGAACGGGAACGACGAGTTCGACGCCAGCGAGGACGAACCGTTCACGGTGAACGGCAAGAACATCACGAAGTCGGTGCAACTGGCGAAGATGCAGGCGACGACACAACAGACGACCACGTCGGAGTCGAACGCCACGACGACTGGCGTGACCGACACCACGACAGACGTGGGCGAGACGACGACCGCGGCCTCGACCACCGAGGACAGCGGTAGTAGTGGCACAGTCCCCGGATTCGGTCCTCTCGCAGCACTCGTCGCGCTGGTCGGCGCGGCCTTGCTGGCGACTCGCCGGTAGTCCTCCGAAACTGCCGTTCCTCCCTCTTTTTGGTCGAACATCCGTGAAATACGTTCTCGTACGTACATTCGGTGGATTTTCGTGAGCGGCAAACCGAACGATTTTCGTGTAAGAGCTCTTACCGCCGACCAGTGACATCGGCCCTCCCCGCGTGGCTCGGGTCCGGACACGAGCGACGTGCCAAACTGTTCGCCTGCTTCGCACTCGCGTCGCTACTGGTCACCACGGTCGGCGTCATCGCGGCCCCCGACCAGCCACGAGTGACGGTCGCGGACCAGCGACCCGACTCGAACACCCTCGTCGCCTTGCAGGGCTACCACGACGAGGGTCGAGCCATCGAAGTCACCCCGGACGGCGACGTCGTCTGGGAGTACGCGAAGACGGACGATATGTTCGACGTGGAGGCTCTCGGGCCAGACAGGGTCCAACTCTCGACCGCCACGGAGGTACCCGACGAACAGTGTCCGGCCCGCTTCCAGAACGACGGCTTCGAAAACTGCGTGCGAAACAGTCTCCGAATCGTCGAGCAGTCGAACAACGAGATTCTGTGGGAGTACGCGTGGTACGACGTGGAACTCCACGAACACGAACTCCACGACGCCGACCACTACACGGTCGATGGAGAGGACCGCTGGGTCATGGTGGACATGGGCAACGACCGTGTCTTCGCAGTCAATCGTCAGAAGGAAATCGTCTGGCAGTGGAACGCCAGCGACACCTACGACCGCCCCGCCGACATGGGGCCGGAGAGCGACTGGACGCACGTCAACGACGTGGACCGGATTCGGCCGGGCGTCTTCCAAATCAGTCTGCGAAACTTCGACACCGTGGCCGAACTGCACGTCGAGAACGACTCGGTGACCGTCGAGCCAGTAGTCGGCCCGAACCAGTTCGCAGGCAAGGGCGAGAAACTCTACGAACAGCACAACCCCGACAGACTCGCGAACGGCCACCTCCTCGTGGCGGACAGCGAGCGCGACCGAATCGTGGAGTTCGACCGCTCTGGCAAAGTCGTCTGGAAGTTCGGCGGCAGCGGCACGCTGAACTGGCCGCGAGACGCCGACCGCCTCGCCTCCGGCCACACCCTCGTCACCGACTCCTACAACGACCGCGTGGTCGAAGTGGACGAGAGCGGCACCGTCGTCTGGGCCGTCGAGACGGGGTCGCTTCCCTACGAGGCAGACCGCCTGCCGGTGGAGTGGAGCGACGGCGCGCGCGCCGAAGGTAGTGCGGACCGACCCACTGCGCCCGAAGCAAAACTCGCTGACGGCGGTCGGGATGGGTCGTTCTTGGAACGCTACGGCGGGTTCGTGGTCGCGATGGCTAAGTACGTCCTCCCAACGGGACTCGGCGAACAGGTCTTCTCGATACTGTTCGGCGTCGTCTCGCTGTTCGGGGCCGTGATAGAAGGAGTTCGGTGGCGGAAGTGACGAATTAGTTTTTACTCGCCGTCCGAATCCGAGTCGCCGTCGGACCAGTTGCTTCCATCCCACCGGACGCGCGTCTGGTCGATGCGGTAGTCGTCGTCGTACATCTTCAGGCGGACGGTGAACGACCCGCACCCGTCCGTCTCGACGGTCGTCGTCGAACCAGTGTCGTCGATAGTGTCGTTGTCGTAGACGTCCCAGAGGTAGGTCACCGAATCGTCGAACCCCGTCGAACCGCTCCCGTCGAGCGTGTAAGTGCCGTCGCCTTCGTCGCGGACTTCGATACTGGCCGACGGTCGCTCGTCCGGTATCTCCTCGTCGGTCGATTCGGCCACGTCGTAGGCGGCCAGTCGCTCCGTCTGTGTTCCGTCGTTGGCCGTCCAGCCACTGCCGACGTACATCTTTCCGTCCACGACGAACGGTGACGTCTGCCACGTCCGCTTGGTGTTCGCTTCGTCGTGTCGCATCGCTTCGCGGACGACGCCGTCGTGGCGGTCGATTGCGAGTACGACGTCGATGCGACAGCCAGTGCCGTCTCGAACCCACGAGACGCAGTAGAGAGTGTCGCCGACGACGGTCAACTGTTCTCGGACGTTGCCGAACAGCCAGCGAGCCTGTTCGTCACCAGTTTCGGGGTCGAGTTTGAGAATCGCAACGTCGTCATCGTCGTCGTCCGAGTCGACCAGCGCGTAGAGAGCATCTTCCGTGGCGACGAATACCTCGTTCAGCGAATCCAGCCTTCGTCCCTCGAAGTCGGCTTCCCACAGGCGAGCGCCGGTCTGAAGTTCGAACGCTTGGATACCGCCGTGGTAGACGGGCACGTACGCGCGGCCGTCTCGAATCGCGACGGGTGCAAAGAGCGTGCCGGGGCCTTCCTCCGACCACACTTCGTCTCCGGTCTCCACGTCGAGGGCGACCACGCCGAAGTTTTCGACACCGTCGTAGCCGACGACGACCAAGCCGTCCTTCACGGCGGGCGCGTTCATTCGGACGGTTCCGAGTTCGTGTCGCCAGCGTTCGGTGCCGTCGTGGTCGAGGGCGACGACGGCCGTCTCGGTGTCGATGTAGACGCCCGACTCGTGGGCGGTCACCTCGTCGTAGTTGTCGGCCTCGTACGACCAGCGCCGACTGCCGTCGGCGATAGCGTACGCGTACAAGTCTCCATCCGCACGGAGGTAGAGGGAATCACCGAAGACGGCTGGCTGTTGAGGGTAGGCGTCCACGTCGGCCGTCCACTGGACGGTGCCGTCTGTGGCGTCGAACGCGTACAGTTTTCCGCCGCTATCTACCTGTCGCGCGAAGTACACCGTTCCGTCGGCGGCTACCGGGTCGGTCACGAGATATTCGTCGTTCCACTCCTGTTTCCACGAAGACTCGAATCCTCGCGCGGTCGGCCCCTCGGGTTTGTAGCCCGTGTTCTGGGGACCGCATCGCAAGTGAGTCCACCCTTCTGTGGAAGACTGGTCGTCGCTGTTCGTCGAGTCGCTCGTCGATTCCGTGCCCGTGACTGTCGCGGCCAGTCCGGTGCCACCGACGGTGAGACCGACGGTCTTGAGGAACGTGCGCCGTGAGTTCGTCATATAGTTCGGCTCCGAAGTCCCCTTAGCTAGGTGCCAGTTTTACTATATAGCTGCTAAGAATTTTCGTCGTGAGTAAACGACCTACCAACCACTCGCAAACGACCCGCTAAACGGTCCAGAATCGTGGAATATCCGTCGAAATGTCCCTCGGCAAAAATCCCGACTACAGAACTGTCCGCTGGCAGGAGCCACAGAGGTTCTCTTCTTTCACGTCTACTTCGCGCACCGTCGGCGAGAAGTTCATCACACAGCGTTTGTTGTCGCAGTGTTCCAGCCCCATCGTGTGGCCGATTTCGTGGACGACTTCCTTGCGCACGCGGTCAGAGAAGATGTCGGCGGCGCTCCGGTTCGAAAAGCCCCCGTCGCTGGAAGTTTGGAGTCGATAGGTCGAGATGACGCTGCCATTGCCGTCGAGGTACGCGAGTCCGAAGACGTAGTTTCGGCGGCGGTAGAAGAGGTCATTGGGCGTGATGGCGATGTTCTTCTCGCCGGAGCCGAGTCTGCTGGCGAGTTCGATGAACTCCTCGGCCCGGTACTGGTCGCGCTTTTCGTCGTGCGCACCGGTCGGGACGGGTTGGGCGTCGTGAATAGAGACGTCACAGTCGTAGACAGAGCGCAGGGCGGCAGAGGCTTGCCGCTTGACCGGTGCTGGTACGTCCCCAACGGGGACGACATCGACGAGCATGGGAACTACTATGCAGGGCCGCCCCATAAACATCCCGCCGTGCAACCGCAAACCTGCGACGCCATCGCCGCCCGCCTCTCGGAGTTCGAGACGCTCGTGGAGGTCGGTATCGGCAACCGGCCAGACGTGGCGCGCGCGCTCGCCGACGACGGAAAGATAGTTACCGCGACGGACGTCCACCAGCGCGAGGTCCCGCCCGGCGTCGAGTTCGCCGAAGACGACGCCTTCGACCCGGACCTCGCGGTGTACCGCATCGCCGACGCCATCTACGCACTCAACGTGCCGCCCGAACTGCATCGCCCGCTGCTGGACATCGCCGAACAGGTCGATGCCGCACTGCTCTTTACGACCCTCGGCGGCGACCAGCCAGCGATTTCAGTCGAGCGCGAGACGCTGCCGGGCGAGACGCTGTTCGTCGCGCGCGAGTGAGTGTCCCGACTCGCCCGAGTAGTGTGTTAACACACCTCTGGCGTTATACCGCTGAGTCGTGTAGGTCACGTATGGGGAGTTGCAAGCGGTGCGGCGAGAAGGTGACTGGTGAGCGAGGCTGTTCGTACTGTGGTCACACGTACTGCCCGAAACACCAACTGCCAGAGAAACACGACTGCTCGGGCGTGAAGAACTGGGACACTGAAGGCGAACGGTTCGACAGCGGATTCGACGGGATTAGCTGAGCAACGTCCGAATGAGCACCGAATTAAGCCTTACGCGCGACCACGACCTCTGCGGCGTGCTGGTGCGGTTCCCCACCTGACTCGTCGTCGAAGACCAGTTCCTCCTCTTCCAAGAGGTCCCAGTTCTCGTAGTACTCGCGCAACTCGCCCTGCTCGTAGCAGTACTCGTTGTCGCCCCAGTCGGGCGCAGTCGGAATCTCGGGGTGGTCCACGAACGCGAATAGCGCGTGGACGCCGCCCGAACTCGTCTCTCGCTTGAACTGCTCGAACTGTGCGTCTCGATTCTCTGGTCGTAGATACTGAATCGTCCCGATGGAGTACAGCAGTTCGACCTGCTCGGGCAGTTCTATCTCGTTCACGTCGCCCCGAATCGTCTCGACCGACTCCGAAACGCCGCGCTCGTCGGCCAGTCGCTCGGTCTTCTTCAGACCGGCGGGAATGGGGTCGATGGCGAACACGGCCAGTCCCTGCTCTGCGAGGTAGACGGCGTCCCGGCCTTCGCCTGCGCCGATGTCCACCGCCGTTGCGTCTTCCGGAGTGTCGAGATAGTTTACCGCGGTCTCCGCGAGGTCGTTCGGTTCCGTGCCCCAGTAGTACTCCTCGTCGTCGTACAACTCCTGCAACTCGGCGTGGTCCATGTGACTCCCTTACTCGCTTCCACTAGAGAACTTTCGATTTCGGGCGCAAGACCCATACTGCCGCTTCGACTATCCCCTCGCATGCAAGCGGACGCTGTCGTGCTGGACATCGACGGAGTACTCGTAGACGTTGCCGACTCGTACCGCCGAGCGATAATCGAGACCGTCGAACTGGTCCACGGCGACACCATCGAAAAAGCAGAGATTCAGCAGTTCAAGGACGCGGGCGGGTTCAACAACGACTGGGAACTGACCTACGCCGTCGCGCTGTACGTCCTCGCCAGCGAGGAGCAGATGGACCTCGACGTCGAAGCGTTCACCGACCGCATCGCCGAACGCGGCGGCGGTCTCGACGCCGCAGCAGCAGTCGTCGATACTGCGGTCTCCGAGGAAGCCAGCGACCGAGTGCGCCGCGACTGGAACCCCGAACACCTCCGAGACGTGTTCCAGCAGTTGTACCTCGGCGCGGACCTCTACGCCGACCTCGAAGGAAACCAAGCAGACCTCGACGCGCCGGGGTTCATCCACGACGAACCGGTCATCCTCGAATCGGCGACTATCGACGCGCTCGAATCGTATCCGCTGGGCATCGTCACCGGCCGCCCTGCCGCAGAGGCCGACATCGCCCAACGGCGAGTGAATCTCGACCTGCCGACCGACCGACGGTTCACGATGGACGACTGGGAGGGGGGCAAGCCACACCCCCACGCCCTGACGACGCTCGCCGAGCAGTTCGACGCGGAGTCGGTCGTCTTCGTCGGTGACACGTTGGACGACGTGAAGACGGCGACGAACGCCGCCGAAGCGGACCCCGACCGCGAGTACCACGGCGTCGGCGTCCTCACTGGTGGCTTGACAGGCGAGGAAGGCCGCCGGAAGTTCGAGGATGTAGGTGCGCGAGCGGTCCTCGGGTCAGTCAACGACTTGCCGGGCCTGCTTGACAAGTAAGGAGAACGTCCTGCCTACATCCCCTCCCTCTTTAGGCGCTTGTCGATGCAAGCCGTCAGGGGTTCCGTGGATGGTTCCAAGCAGGGATATGGAACCTCACCCGTCCGACTCGCTCTCGCTGGACGAACTGTTCGACCTCCTGTCGAGTCAGCGGCGGCGTCACGTCTTGGACTTCCTGTCCGAAACGTCGGCCCCGACGACCATCGACGCGCTCGCAGACGAGGTTGCTGTCCGTGAGGCTAACGACCAAGACGAGATGTCGCAGGAGAGTGTTTCCCGTATTCGAACGACGCTCCACCACAGCCACGTCCCGAAACTCGTGGATCACGGCGTCCTCGACCACGACGAGTTAGCAGAGTCCGTGGTTCCCGGCGAGAACATCGAAGACGCGACTCGCCTGCTCGACGCCGCACGGGCGAATCGAACGTCGGTCGCGGACTCGACTCGTCTCCAGGCCGGAACGAACTAACCGACCGCATCGCTTTTGCTGTCGGGGGAGAAACAGCTTCGACATGGACAGGTCTCGGCTCGGTCACGCGGTGCTGGATGCGGTTTTCGTCTCGTTTCTACTGGCTTCGGTCGCCGGGCCACCGGACCCAGTCACACAACTCCTCTACTTGCTTCCGGCACTCGCAGTGACACTCCCGCTCGCCTATCACTACGACGTGCGACTGCTTCGGCGGATGTTCCGCGGCGGGTGGAAACGATTCCTCCTCTTCTTCGTGGTGCTGGTCGTCACGCAGGCCATCTACAACTACTCGAACCACTTCGCGTCCGGATTCGTCGGGTCGATTAGCACTGCTATCCACCTCGCGGGAGCGGTGGTCGCCCTCTGGCTTGCCTACTTCGGCGGCCTCGAAACACTCCGTGGCGGCTCGGAGGTAGCATGAACTGGCGACGAGTCGAACGCGGCGCGTGGTCGCTCCTGCTCGGCGGGTTTCTGGCCTTCCTCGTCGGCGGTCTCCTCGCGCCGAATCCGAACAGCTTCCTGCCATACGCAATCGGCTCGCTCGTCCTCACGCTCCCAGTCGTCTACTGGCTTCTGGGCCGCTCGTGGGACGACGACCAGACGAATCCGGGGCAACCGACGCTGTTCTTCGTCGTGATTATGCTCGTCGGGACGGCAGCGTTTCAGGCAACTGATTTGCTGGTGTCACGGGACACGACGGTCGGAACGCTCGTCGGTGCCGCTGCCTTCGGGTTCGCGTATCTGGTCGCCCGCGGAGTCGCCTACCACGGCGGGTACGAGCGATTGCGGGACGCGCTCGGCTAAGGAGCTATTCGAGCGGCGGACTCTCGAACTCGCTGCCGCAGTCTTCGCAGACGACTTTCGTCTGTGGTTCTCTCTTCGCTCGCGTCGCTGTCTCGTTCTCCTCCTCGGCGAGCGTTATCCGTAACCGGGCGCTCCCGCAGTCCGGACAGTCCTGCGGAACGCGCTCGACACCGCAGTCGGGACAGACGAACGTGAGACCGTCGTCCGTCTCCAAGCGCAGTTGGTCGTGACCGCAGTCTGGGCAGTCCGCCGGAATCCGCACGTCTTCGCCGTCGCGGGGTGCCCCGACGGCGAGTGCGACGAGGACTTCTTCGCCGTCGTTTCGCCCCGACTGGAACTCGCCGGGCGCGAATCTGACTGCGTGCCCTGCTTCGACGGTGAATTCTCCTTCGAAGGTCTCGAAGGTCGCTTCTCCTGCAAGCACGACGAACACCTCCTCTTGGTCCGCGTGGGCGTGTAGCCCGCTTGGGAACCCATCGCCGGGTGCGATTCGGTAGTGGTTGAGCGCCACGCCGGTCGTCCCGAGGGGGTCGGAGAGCCGTCTTTGCTCGCTGTCGATGCCGTCCTCGCTCCCGAAGGCGTCTGCTGTCACACTGTCGAGCGAGACGTGTTCCATGCTCGCCAGTTCGGGTAGCCCCATCAAATGCGATGCGGTATTCGAGATTCGCTCGTTCTCCCGTTGCGTTTGCCGCAGTGAGGAACGCTTATTTCCGTTCCGAGAAACGTTCCCGTATGCGAATCGCACTGCTTGGCGGGACCGGTGACATCGGGCAGGGGCTGGCACTGCGCTGGGCGCACGACACCAACCACGAGGTACTGATTGGCTCACGCGACCCGGAGAAGGCCCGCCAGAAGGCCGACGAGTACGAGACGGAACTAGACAGCGTCGGCGTCGAACGCACGGTCAAGGGCTTCGCCAACGAGATGGCGGCCGACCGCGCCGACGTGGTGGTGCTGGCGGTTCCGGCCTACCACATCCGGGATACCGTAGAGGCCGTCGCCGACCGCATCGAAGATGCAGACGCACTCGTCACCCCCGCCGTCGGGATGGACCGCGACGACGAGGGGTTCCACTACAAACCACCGAAGGTCGGGAGCGTGACGGAGTTGGTGGCTGAGACTGCCCCAAAGGGCGTCCCGGTCGTCGGTGCTTTCCACAATCTGGCGGCAGACCGACTGGCGAATCTCGACGTGGAACTGGACTTAGACACCATTCTGGTCGGCGACGACGAAGACGCAGTCGAGACGGTTTCGATGCTCGCCGAGCAAATCGAGGGCTTGCGCGCGCTGAAGGCTGGCGGCGTAGCGAACGCGGCTGAAATCGAGGGGCTGACGCCGTTGCTGATCAATCTGGCAATGGAGAACGAGGGCATGCACGACGTCGGCGTGAAATTCTTCTGACTGGGGTTTCGCGGTTTCTTCGTCTGGCTTTCGAGTTGCGTTGACTGCGCGAGTCACGACTCGGTATCGACAGCAGCTAGCCTCACTGAAGAAATTTCGTCCACGAAGCTACCATAGGCAGTCATCCCGAAAGCGCCCGTCCCCACCGAAGCAAGTCCTCTCTACCGACGCTCACGCAGTTCAGCCCGCAACTCGGCCACGTCCATGTCCTTCATCGAGAGCAGGACCAGTAGATGGTACACGATGTCGGCGGCCTCGTGAGCAATCTCCTCGCGGTCGTCGTCCTTCGCCGCCAGAATCAACTCCGTGGACTCCTCGCCCAACTTCTCAAGTACGGCGTTCTCGCCTTTCTCGTGGGTGAACAGCGACGCGGTATACGAGTCCTCGGGCAGTCGCTCTTTGCGGTCTTCCACGACGGCGAACAGTTCGTCGAGTATTTCGTCGGTACTCGTTTCCGAGTCTCCGTTCTGCCTGCTCATAGCCCCAGTTCAGCGACTTCGCGGATGTCCTGTAGCTCTTCGAACTCCTCGCGGGCGCGGCGGCCGTTCTCGAACACTTCGTCCTCCACTTCGATGGGAGCGTTCGTGCGGGCGACCAGCGCCAGCGAGTCGCTGGGCCGGGCGTCCACGACCGTCGAGTCGCGGGCCGTGTCGAGGTGGAGGTCCGCGATGTAGGTGTTGTCCTCCAGCGCCGAGACGACGACGCGGGTGACTCGACCGCCGAGTTCTTCCATCACGTCGAGCAGGAGGTCGTGAGTCAGCGGCCGACCGATGTCCTCGGCTTCCATGCCACGAGCGATGCTCACCGCTTCTTCGAATCCGATGAAAATGGGCAGCACGTCCTCGTCGTCTTCGGGCGCGAGAACGACGACGGGCACCGGTCCGTCCTCGGTCATGGCCACGCGCACCGCGTCGATTTCGGCGTTCATACTCACCCCGAGGGGAGCCAGCAAGTAAAGCCTGCCCTACTGTGGGGCTTGCTCCGCATTCGCGTCTGCGCCCGACTTCCCCTCTGCCACTTCCTCTAACACGTCGAAGAACGCCAGCCAGTGAATTCGGGAGTCGTCGGTCAGTTCGGGATGGAACGACGTGCCGACGACCGGGCCGTCCCGAACTGCGACCGGGCGGCCGTCCCAGTCGGCCAGTACCTCCACGTCCTCGCCCACCTCGGCGATGAGCGGCGCGCGGATGAACACCGCGGGAAACGGTTCGTCGAGACCGGTCACGTCGAGTGGTGCCTCGAAACTGTCTTTCTGGCGGCCGAAGGCGTTGCGTTCGACGGTCACGTCGGCCAAAGAGAGGTTGTTCACGCGCTCGTCGCCAGCGTCCGTGGCGGCGACGATGAGACCCGCACAGGTCGCGAGGACGGGCTTTCCGGCTTCGACGTGCGCGACGATTTCCTCGGCGATGCCCTCCGAGTCGAGCAGGCGCGAGATAGCGGTCGATTCGCCGCCGGGCATGAGCAGGAGGTCACACTCCGGCACCGTCCCCGACGTGCGGATTTCGACGACTTCGACGTCCCGGCCGTGGGACTCGGCCGCCCGCCGAATCGCGTCGGCGTGTTCGCTGACATCGCCCTGTACGGCGATGACGCCAGCTTTCAGAGTCATACGCTGAGGTTAGACTGGGACAGCAAAAAAGGGTCCGTCTCGATGCAGACAGGGTCTCTCTGGCTACGCGACGTGGTACTCGTTACGAGACATGGTACTCGTCCCGGAGTACCTCGCGGTGTTCGGCCGCGCGGGCCTCGATTTCTCGCTCCGAACGTCCGGCCATCTCTGCTTCCAGATTCACCATCAGTCGCAGGCGCGCGCCGAACTCGTAGAGTCGGCGGCGAGCCTCGAAGTCGCCGTCGCGCTCCAGCGCGTCGCCGTTCGTCTCTCGGTAGCCGTCGTAGAGCCGTTCCCGGAGCGTCTGCTGGCGCTCGGCGTCGAACTCCGGCCAGTCGATGAGAATTGCGTCGGTGATTGCGAGTTCGCTCTCTGCGGTCGTTGCGACGGGCGTCGCCCAGTCTACCACTGCGTTCGTAATCTGTGAACGGCCGCTCTCTCCGTCCAACAGCACGTTCCCGAGTCGGTAGTCGTTGTGCGTAAGTACTGGCTCGAACGGTCCCAGTTCGCGGAGGTCGTCGGCCAGCGCTTCCGCGCGCTCCGCGATTGCTGGCGCGAGGTCAGCGAATCTGGTTTCTTCGAGTCGCTCGGCGTTGTGCGCGAGCCACGTCTCGAAGTGAGTCGGCCAGTCGGCGAACTCCCGGACGAACGCCATCTCCTCGGCACCTGCTTCGACGCCGAGCATCCCGAACGCGTCGGCGGGAAACGCCGCGTGGAGTTCGCCGAGATTGCGTCCGGCCTCGACGCAGACGCGTTCGAACGACTCCGGCGAGAGGCGGGTCGGGGCGAACTCGTAGTTCTCGCCGGGCACGCGCTCGGCGAGGAAGTAGGGGGCCGCGTCGGAATCATCCGTGTCGGAGTCCCTCGAACCGAGTTCGCCATTGCCGAGGACCTCCGGCACGGGAACGTCCGTTCGCTCGGCGACCTGTCCGAGGAGGACCGACTCGGCGCGACAGCCCTCGGGGAAGTGGTGGTCGCCGATTTTCAGAACGAGTTCGTGCTGGTCGGCGTCAGGTTCGTGCTGGTCTGTAGCCGTTTCCACGGTGAGAAAGTAGACAGTGTTCTTGCCGCTCTCGGCCTCGGTTACGTCGAGAAGGTCGGCGTCGGGGAGTGTGTCAGCGTCGGCGACGACAGCGCGGAGGGTCTCGCGGGAGTGGGGACCGGGAAGTTCCTCGTCAGCGTTTGACATGTGGGGGAAGTCGAGCGGACTACTGATATACTTTCTACCGCTCGTCGCCCGTGCGAGAGCCGAGCCACGTGCCGAGTGTCAAGCCGTAAATCAAGTGGCCGACGTGGAAGACGAGGCGTTCGTCCGAGTCGAGCGTCAGGTCGAGCAGTTCGTTCAACAGGACGCGCTCGCCGACTGCCGAGAGTGCGAGACCGTAGAGCGTCCCCCAGAACAACCCCGCGAGTTCGCTTTCTGTGACCTCCCTCGCGTGGCGTTCCGGTGCCGTCGCGCCGAACGCCGCTCCTGCTACCGTGCCGTAGAGGAGGTGCAGGACGAGGCCCGGAATCGGGTGGTCGTTCGGGTCGCCGCCAGCAACGAACTTCGACCAGAACAGCGCGGTCGGTGGGAGTGCGTGGGAGATAGGCAGTCGATAGCCAGTCATCACGAGCGTGGCGACGAAGCCACCTTTCGCGCCTTCGACGATTCGGGCGAGACGAGCGGACGAAGACGGTGGTGGTTCGAGAGCAGTCGTACCGTGGGAACTGGTCGCGGCATCTTCGCGCGGACTATCGGCGTCGCTCTCGGAGAACCAGCGCATGGTCGGACAGGCTACGAGAGCCGTCCAAGTAGTTGTAGTGGCCGAACTCAGAGGCCGACCACGTTCAGCACCAGAATCATCACGCCGAAGAGGACGCCGAACGCGACGACCGTCTTGGGGTCGATACGGATGGCGTTTCGGTCCTCCGCGTCGAAGTAGCGAACGAGTCCTGCGCTGGACATCAGTCCGCCGTCGTTCTTGCTCATAGTCGTGTCTCTGTTCGCTCCTCGCCTAAACCTTTCGGAGCAGCTTTTCGGAAATCCGGCAAGTCGAGACTGGTGGGAAACCCTTATGCGCGCGGCGAAGATAGTTCCGTCCAGAGCAACATGACTGTGACCCTCAAGGACTTCTACGCGGATTGGTGTGGCCCCTGCAAGACCCAAGACCCCATCATCGAGGAACTCGAAGCCGACTGGGAGGGCGTCGAGTTCGAGAAGGTGGACGTAGACGAACACCAGGACGTCGCCAACGAGTATCAGGTCCGCTCGATTCCGACCATCGTCGTCGAGAACGACGACGGCGTCGTCGAGCGTTTCGTCGGCGTCACCCAGCGCGACGAACTCGAAGACGCGCTCCAAGAAGCGGGCGCTTAGAAACGGATTTTTGCTGTGCGGTCTTCGCGTGGTGAGTTGGTTGGTAGTGGTAGCTGAATCGGTATCGGTAGTGGTAGCTGAATCAGCAGTCGTGAGTTTTGGAGTGGACTCAGTGACGAGAGGCTTCCTGCAGTGAGAGCAACGACTTTGATGAAGCTTCCTGCTCACACGTGGCGGATAGCAGGAAGCCACGTCGTCCCGAAAACCTCGGAAGCCAGAGTAGCGCAGCGATCAATTACTAACTGAGAATCACCACTCGACACCAAAATCACGAACCCACCAATCCACGCTCTACGGCTCCACCTCCTCGAAGCGATGCAGCACTACCTCGCTCCCGTCGTCCCACTCGAAATCGTCGTGAGCGCGGTTCAGCATCTCGCGATACTGGGCCAAGTCTCGCATCCCCTCGGCCTGCGCGTCCTCGTCGGTCAGGTCGCCAAGCGTCCGCTCCTGCACTTCCACGACTTCGAACTGTTCGCCCTCGATTTCGAAGCGGTCGCCCTCCTCGGCGTACTGGTGGCCGCGATGAATCTGTGTCACGTCGCCCGCGAGGGCACCCTCTCGCATTCGACCGTTCGGGAGTAGCGTGTCGGCGTCGGTGTCTGCCATACTCGGTGCATGGGCGGCCACGCCAAAGAGCCTACTCCTCCGCAATCCACCCGCCAACCGCACCGGCCAGCGCGCTCTCCAAGCCCAACACCAGCGCGAGGACGACACCGAGGACGAAGACGCTCCCGCCGACGACGGGACCGAGAGGTCCCAGACCGAACGACCCGACGACGCTGATTACGAGACCAAGAACGATAGCGAGGACGATGCCACCGATCGAGCCAGCGAGCAGGCCGTGCCACGCACCGCGGCCGATGCCACCGGCGGCCATGTAGCCCGCGAGGAACCCGCCGACGAGACCCGCCGTGAGTTGGCCGAGACCCGGAATGACGATGCCTATCGTGCCGACGATTACGGAGACGACGAAGCCCCATCCGACTGCGGACCAGTTGGTCATAGATAGGGTACGGCGGAAAGAAGTAAAAGCGTAGTCCCCAGAAACGACGCTACCAGGGGGATTACGTACTCAGCGACTCGGTCATCGTCCGAATCGTCGTGAGCAGGTCGTAGCCGAACCAGCGCGTCAGCACGAGCGTCGAGAGCGCGTACGACCCGACGCCGACCAGCACGAGCGCGCTGAAGGCCAGAATTCCTTCAGACAGTCCAGCGGTCTCTCGCACCCAGAACACTGCGCCGCCCATCACCGCGCTCGCAACTAGTGGGTACCCAATCAGCGCGAGTAGTTCCCGCATCTCGCCATCGACTTCCCTGACCGCGAGATAGCCCGCGACCGGTTCGGAGAAGAACAGCGAGTTGACGACGATGACTCCCGCCGTGCCAGCGACGCCGTAGGCCTCCGTCGCCGGGTAAATCAGCACCGCGATGATGGCCAGTTTCCCGAGCTGAATCTTCGTCGCGAGGTCGGGCTTGCCGACCGCTTGGAACAGCGGCCCGGTCGTCGCGCCGAGCGAGCGAAGCAGGCCCCAGAGCGCGAGAATCTGGAACAGCATCACCATCGTGTCGGTGGACCACTTCGGCCGGAGGAACGTCTCGGCGAACGTCGGCGCGACGACGATGATGCCGACGGCGGCCGGGAACGAGAGGAACGTCGTCACCTCGACCGTCTTGAAGAAGCCTCGTCGGAGCGTCTCGGTGTCGTCCTGAACCTTCGCGTACGCCGGGAAGACGACGCTGGAGACGACTTTCGTGATTTCGGTCGCCGGAGCGTTCGAGAAGCGATAGGCGACTTGGTAGAACCCGAGCGCGCCCGCACCGATGAACCACCCAACGAAGGCGTCGTCGCCCTCGTTGATGAGGTAGACCACGATGCCCGAGAGGGTAATCCACTTGCCGTACCCCAGCAAGTCACGAATCTGCTCGCGGTCGATGTTGAGTTGTGGTCGATAGGGATGAATCGCGTACGAGAGGACGAGCGCACTCGCACGCCCTGCGATGGTGCCGAGGACGAGCGCCCACGCGTTGCCGAGGATGAACGCCGCGGTGATAGCGACGACGACGCCGACGACTGCTCTGCCGACGATGTAGATGAACTGCTTGTCGAAGTTGAGTTGCTTCCGGAAGTAGACGCGGCCGGGGTTCTCGAAGCCCTTCAGAATCGGTATCACTGCGATGCCCTTGACGAGCGGTCCTGCCTCCGGCGCGGAGAAGAATCCCGCGACGAACGGCGCGATGAGGAAGATGACGCCCGCGAGGACGAACCCACGCACGACTCGGAGCGTCCACGCTACGTCGAGGAACTCGTCTACGTCGTCGGCTTTCTTCTCGATGAGTGCTTGGTCGAGACCGAGCGTAGACATGCGGCGCACCGCCGCCAGGGTCAACAGCGCGTAGCCGACCAGTCCGAACTGCGTCGGCGAGAGCAACCACGTCAGCACGCCGAGTTTCAGAAACTGGAGTCCGCGTCCGATGATGTTGGCCAGCGACGCCCAGATACCACTCCTGAGTACGTCGCCCAGCACGCCGTCGTCCGAGACGAGCGAGTTGACGCGTTCGATGACTGTCGTCAGCACGGAATCACCGCCGACTCGCTTCGCCGTCTACTATCCCTCGTTCGGTTCCGTTCCCTTCTGGCGGCACGTCCTCGCCGTCGTAGATGCGCCGGGTTCGCTCGGCAATCGCGTCCCAGTCGAACTCCTTGGCGCGCTCGTAGTTCCGTCGTCCGGCCGCCTCTACGTCGGCGTCGAGTGCGTGGCGCATGGTCGCTTCGAGGTTGTCGGGGCCGCGCTCGTAGAGGAACTCGTCGGTCTGGGCCAGCACGTCGGGGAGACAGCCGATTTCGGGCGCGATGACGACGTTCTCGTAGGACATCGCCAGAATCGCGCTTCCGGACGTGAGGATTCGGTCGAACGGCAGGGCGACTGCGTCGGCGGCCCGCATGTAGCGTTGAATCTCGTCTTCGGGGATGAACTCGAACTCGGTGACGATGCGGTCGTCGGCCTCGCATCGCTCGCGAAGTCGTCGCTCCTTGCCGTCGTCTTCGGGCGGTCGTCCGGCGATGAGCAGTCTCGCGTCTTCGTCCTCGTCGAAGTTCTCGAACGCCGATAGCAGGTCGTCGAGTCCCTTGTACGGCTTGACGTTGCCGAAGAAGAGGAATACGGTCTCGTCGTCCTCGAAGTCGAACGAGTCGCGCGCTTCCTCGCGGCTCATCGTGTTCTCGTAGGCGTCCGCGAAGTGACCGTGGTCTACTGCGACGACGTTCGAGCGCTCGTCGTCCGGGACGTCGTAACCGTCGGCGATTTTCGACCGGACGCCCTCGCTGTGGACCATGACTGTCTCGGAACTGCGTGCGACGATTCGGCGAAGCCAGAGCTCGAGTTTCGGCCGTTCGGCCTCGTGACCGAGGTAGTTGTGAACCGTCCAGACGACGCGCACGCCCAGAAGCTTGCAAAGCATCAACTCGAACAGCAGACGAAGACTGAGTAGCGCGGCGTAGAACGGATTGTCGGAACTGACCAGCGAGTCCATCCAGTGGAGGTGGACCACGTCCGGCCGGTCTTTGAGGAGGTGTTTCGAAATCGGGAGCGGGTCGGTGTGGTCGCCGGGGATAACGTCCACGTCGTAGGAGGACAGGGCATCCCACAGCGATGGCTGGTAGGGATTGCCGTCGTACGTCGGGAGAAACAGGACTGTAAGGGGCTTACGAGACGAGGTCACTGATAACGGAACAGTCGCACGGATTCCGTATAAGTGTTGTCTCATGCAGTGAAGTCACTCCCGGACATCGTTCAAGGCTCGGCCATCATAGGATATTTCCGCCCTGGTCGTATCCGCTTTGGCATGAAGGTCCTCCGCCGAAGGCGGTTTCTACTCCCCCTCCTCGTCGTCGCTCTGGGAGCCGTTCTCCGCCTCTACGCGCTCGGTGCTGAGAGTCTCTGGACTGACGAACTCATCACCGTGAACTTCGTGATGGGGATGACGGCCCCCGAACTGCTGGTCCGAATTCCCCAGACCCAACCCCACCTCCCACTGTACTACGTGCTGCTCGACCTCTGGATCGGTCTCGCCGGAAGCTCCACGACGGCGATGCGACTGCTCTCGGCGCTGTTCGGCATCGGCTCTGTCGGCGCGTTCTACGCTCTCGGCCGCCACCTCGTAGACCAAGAGGTCGGATTGGTAGCCTCGCTGTTGCTCGCACTCTCCTCGTTTCACGTCTACTACGCCCAAGAAGTGCGGATGTACAGTCTACTGACCTTTCTCACGATAACGTCGTTCTACGCACTCGTTCGGTTCCGCGAGTCGCCGACTCGTCGAACCGGCGTGGCGTATCTCTTGCTCGCCGTCGCCGTCGCTTCGACGCACTTCTTCGGCATCTTCGTCGTCGCCGCGCAAATGACGTATCTCGCGGTCAGACTCGACTCACTCGCGGACGACCGACTGCTCGGACTCCCCGTTCGCCGACTGCAGCAAGGCTACGCGACGGCGGCCCTCGTCAGTCCGTTCGTGATTATAGGCGTCGTCTCGTTGCTCGACCACGTCCCCCGATACCACTACATTCCGTACCCCTCACTCTGGGGCGTCGTCACGACTATCACCGAATATCTTGGGTATCCGGAGGGGACGGAACCGTTCGCAATCGTCGGCCTGTTCTGTCTGTTCGTCGGCACGGCGACACTCGCATTCGTGCGGTTCGACGCCGCCGACAGGCAGTCGGTCGTCTCGTCGCTTCGTTCGCCAAAGTTCGGCATCGGCGACGACGAGGACCGAGACGCGCTGACCCTCGCCGCGCTCTGGTTCGCGGTTCCGTTCGGCGGTCCGCTCGTGCTCTCGTATCTCGTCACGCCGCTGTTCTGGCCGCGCTACACTATCGCCGCCTCCACTGGCTTGCTCTTGCTGGTCGCCATGGGCGTGCGAAACCTCCCGCGCGGACAGCTTCGGGTCGCAGTTGCTATTCTGCTCGCGGTGAGTCTGGTCCCATCGACCGCGCTCTACCACACCCAGACCGACAAAGAGCAGTGGCGAGCAGTCGGTACGACCATCGAACAGGACGCCGAACCGGGCGACTACGTCCTCGTCGTGGACCGTATCACCGCTCGCGGGGTGCGCTACTACAGCGACCGCTCGGACATTACGATTCGGGGCGTCGCCGTCGAAGGGTCCGGGACGGGACGCGACCCAGCGCCGACGAGCAAGTTCGAGAATTCGACCGATTCGCGCGACCGCATCTGGGTCGTGTTCTCCCACGCACCCGACTCTGAGCGCCGTCGCGTGCTGAACGTCGTCAACGACTCGCGCACGATGGTCCGCCACGAACAGTACGAAAAGGTCGAACTATATCTGTTCGTCTCGGAGGGCAACCAGTCGAGTTCGCGGGCGACGGTACCTGACGCGCCACGCGCGACGAACCGACCGACACAAGCAAGTAGACAACGGCAGGGTTTTGCCGCGCCGCTTTGACCACCCGGTATGGTCAGTCTCGCGTTCTTCGGTAGTCATCCGCTCGGCGAGCGATGTCTCGAACGACTCCACGACCACCCCGAGGTGGACGTGTCGGTCGTCGTCACGTACCCTCGCGACTACGACGGCTGGTGGGACGGGTCGGTCCACGAACTCGCCGCGGAGTTGGGTTACGACGTGCTGACGCTAGACGGGGAGACGCAAGTTCTCGACTATCCGGTCGAGTATCTGCTCAGCGTCTACTATCCCAACATCCTCGGCCCGGACCTGCTCGACCACCCTTCGGAACTCGCGCTCAACCTCCATCAGGCAGAACTACCGCGCTACCGGGGGAGCAACGTCTTCAGCCACTCCATCATGAACGCCCGCGAAGACGACTACTGGCAACACGGCACGACGCTCCACGTCATGGCCGAAGACGTAGACGCCGGCGACGTCATCGACCGCGAGTTCGTCGAGATTACCGAGCGTGACACCGCGCGCTCGCTCTACGAGAAGACCCGCGAAGCCTCCGTCGAACTGTTCGAGCGCCAACTGCCGAACGTCGTCTCGGGCGAGGTTCACTCCCAGCGGACGCCCCAATCCGAATTTGACGGCCCTCGCTACTTCTACAACAAATCGAGTCTCGACGGCCTCAAAGAAATTGCGCCCGAGGAATTGGCAGACGAAGGGCGCGAAGTCGAACTGTACGACCGGATTCGCGCGCTCGACTTCCCGCCGCACGAACCGGCCTACACTCGTCTCGACGGGCGGAAGGTGTCGCTGACGCGTCGAAACTACGAGTGAGGCCGCTCGCAGTCGAGCCACCTCACTGGTAGCCGAACTGCACCGCCTCACCCGTCTCGTCGGAGCGTTCGGCCGCTTCGAGCAGTTCCACCGCCTCCGCGCCGACGCGCCCCGGTGCGCGCGGTTCCGACCGCGTCGCACAGTCGTCCAAGAACGACTCGACTTCGATGCGGAGCGGTTCGCCCTGTTCGGCCTCGATGCGGTGTTTGCCTTCCTCTCGGGCACGTAGCTGACCCTGTTCTTTCACGACTTCGGCGTCGTGGAGTTCCAGCACGTTGTCTTCGAGATAGTCGATGTGGGCCGAGCGCTGACTGCCGACGACGGTCAAATCGCGGCGCTTGCCGAACACGGGGACGTTCCACGACTCGTTGATGACGCCGGTCGTCTCGCCGTACGAGAGCGTGAGCGTCGCCGTCTCGTCCACGCCGTCTCGAATAGTGGAGTCGAGTTCGCAGTGGAGTCTGTCGGGTCGCTCGCCCAGCAGGTGCGAGTAGATGTCTACGTCGTGGACCGCGAGCGAGTAGAGCGCGCCCACGTCGGGCCGCGGCGTGCGGAACGCGTAGCGGTTCGTGGAGAGGTACTGAATCTCGCCGAGTTCGCCGCGGTCTACTCGCTGTTTCAGCTCCGCCAACGCGGGGTGGAACCGGAAGATGTGACCGACCGCCAGCACTCGGTCGTTCGCCTCTGCCACTTCGACCAGTCGCCACGCGTCGTCTGCGTTCGTCGCCAGCGGCTTTTCGACCAGTAAATCGATGCCCGCAGAGAGCAGTTTCTCGCCGAGGTCCACGTGCGTGGTCGATGGCGTCGCCAACACTGCCGCATCGACGCCGCGCTCGACGAGTTCGTCAACGCTGGTCGCGTAGGGAACGTCGTACGAGGTGGCGATGTCGGAGACGCGCGACTCGTCTACGTCGCACAGCACCAGCGACTCTATCTCTCCTTCTTCGAGCAGTTCCGCACCCACGCGGGCGTGGTTCGACCCCCAGTAGCCCGTGCCGATGACCGCGAAGTCCAGCGTCACTCGAAGTACGCCTCGATTGCCTCGCAGACGCGGTCGATTTCCGACTCGGAGAGACGGGGATGCATCGGGAGCGAGACGTTGCGCTCGTAGAGGCGTTCGGTCTCGGGGAGTGTCGGGAGTTCACCAGCGACCGCGGGATGGTCTTGCACCGCCGGGTGCTGGTGGGCAGGCGTCTCGTAGTGGCGACCGGTGTCGATGCCGCGCTCGTCCAAAAAGTCCCGGAACGCTTCGCGTTCGTCCGGCGGCACCTGCACGACGTAGAGGTGGTAGACGTGCGTCGAATCGGGGGCTTCTGTCGGCGTCGTCACAGGGGCTACGTCCGAGAGTCGGTCGGTGTACTTGCTCGCAACCTCAACGCGGGCCGCGTTCCAGCCTTGGACGTGTTTCAGTTGCTCGTCGCCGACGGCGGCGTTCAGGTCGTCCAGTCGGTAGTTCAGGCCGAGCGTCTCGTGGACTCCGTTCTCGTCGCGGCCGTGGTTCCGAATTTTACGCGCCGTCTCGGCCACGTCCTCGCGGTCGGTGACGAGCATGCCGCCGTCGCCGCCGACGGTCATGTTCTTCGAGGGGTAGAAACTGAACGCGCCCGCGTCACCCGCGGTACCTGCAATCTGGCCGTCTCGCTCGGCGAAGTGGGCCTGACACGAGTCCGCGACGACGGATAGGTCGTGGTCGTCTGCAATCGTCGTGATTGCCTCCACGTCGGCCATCTGGCCGTAGATGTGGACCGGAAGGATTGCGGCGGGATTCGCGGCGTCGGCGACCTTCGCTTCGAGGTCCGCGGGGTCCATCGTGTACGTCTCCGGGTCGATGTCTACGAAGACAGGCGTCGCGCCGACAGAGAGAACTGGACTGACGGTGGCGAAGAACGTGTTGCCCGGCACGAACACCTCGTCGCCCGCTTCGACGCCGACTGCGCGAAGCGAGAGCAGTATCGCGGCGGTGCCGCTACTGACCCCGACTGCGTGTTCGACCCCGCATTCCTCGGCGAAGTTCTCCTCGAACGTCTCCAGTTCGGGACCCTTGACGTACCGCGTGCTTTCGAGGACGTCGGTCGCGCGCTCGACAATCTCGTCGTCTACGTAGACGTCAGTGAACGGAACTCGCTCGGTCATTTGCATGGCGACTTCTCTCTCATATTGTCTGCTACTCCGGGTCGTTCCCACTCAGTTAATCGGATGCTAATGGGGGTCTGGTCGGCTTTTTCCCACTCCTTAGCTCTCCCATAGTAATGCGGATGTGGTCCGTAACTTGGGACAATGTCTGCACTGGTTAGCGCAGTAATCCCAACCTACAATCGCGCCGAGTACGTCGGCGGCGCGATAGAGAGCGCGCTGAACCAGACGTACGACGACGTGGAGGTCGTCGTCGTCAACGATGGCTCGACCGACGACACGCGGGACGTGCTCTCGACCTACGAGGAAGACGACCGAGTACGCGTCCTCCACAACGACGAGAATCAGGGCATCCCGACGACGATGAACCGCGGCATCGACGCCGCGGACGGCAGGTACGTCGGCGTCTTCGGCGACGACGACCGCTGGCGACCGACGAAAGTCGAAAAGCAGGTCTCGAAGTTGGAAGGCGCGAACGACAACTACTGTGGCGTCTACACCGACGGCGTCATCACTGACACGGACGGCGAAGTCGTCCAGCGCGTCGAGTCCGGCGTCGAAGGCAACCTCTTCCCGCACATCTTCGTGGAGATGACCGTGTTGCCCCATTCGAGCCAACTCGTCCGGAAGGAGTGTCTCGAAGCAGTCGGCGGGTTCGACGAATCGTTCGAAATCGCCTGCGACTGGGACCTCACGGCGCGACTCTCCGAGGAGTACTGCTGGAAGTACGTCCCCGAAGTGCTGGTCGAGCGCACACACCACGAGGACAACGTCACCGGCGACGCGGACTACGACGTGCGCGCTCGGCGACAGATGTACGAGAAGCACCGCGACACCATCGCCAAGCACTCGAAGGTCCACCGGAAGTTTCAGGCGGCGCGCAAGCGCGAACTCGGTCTCCGCGCGCTCGAATCCGACGAGCGATTCGACGCGCTCCGGTCGTTCGCCACCGCGTCTGCGAACGAACCGCGGTTCGACCACGCCGCGTTGCTGGCGCTCTCCCCGTTCGGGATGGACGCCATCTCCTCGGCGCGCCAACTCAGAAACGACTCCGATTCCGGAGAGGCGACGTGACACAGGACCGTGGACCTCGACAAAACGAGCATCAGTCTCTACGTCTCGCGGATTCTCGTCAGCGTCGTCGGCTTCGCGGGCACCGTCTACTTCGCCCGCCTGCTCGGTGCGTCCGGTCTCGGCGTCTACTTCACCTTCGAGACGGTCGTCGTCGTGCTGGGCGTCTTCGGCCGCGTCGGCGTAGACAACGCCATCGTCAAGCGTCTGAGCCAGTCCGAGAGCGACGCCCAGCGAGGCACCTACCTCGGCGGTGGCCTGCTGTTGGTCGCAATTCCGTTCGCCGTCGTCTCCGCAGGCGTCCTGCTGTTCGCGGCCCAACTCGAAGCGATAATCGAGTTGGCAATCGCGCCGCTCGTCGTGTTGACGCTCGCGCTCACGATTGGCCGTCAACTCGTGATTGCGACGCTTCGGGGCGAGCGCCGGGTGGCGACCAGCGGCGGCATCGAACTACTCGGCGAACTCGCTCGGGTCGGCGCGAGCGTGGCGCTCGTCGTCTCGGGTTTCGAAGTCCTCGGACTCGTCTACGGCTACGTTCTGGGACGCGTTGCGACGGTGGTCGTGGGCGTCCCGCTCTTGCGAACTCGGCCCAGACTACCCACCCGCGAGACGCTCCGGAGCGTCTTCGACTTCTCGAAGTACACCGCGGGACTCGACCTGAGCTTTCTAGCGTACAGTTGGCTCGACACGCTCTTGCTGGCCATCTTGGCGACGAAGGCCGCAGTCGGCGTCTACGAGGCGGCGTGGCGAATCAGCGCGGTGACGATGCTGGCCGGGCAGGCCATCGGCATCTCGCTGGCCCCGAACGTGAGCAACTGGCACGCCGCTGGCGAGCGCGAGGCCATCGAGAACGCGTTCACCAGCGCGACGACGTACGCACTCGTGCTGGTCTTCCCGGCAGTCGTGGGCGCGGCGGTGCTGGGCGACGCCGTGATGGGTGTCCTCTACGACTTCGACGCCCCGCTTGGCGCGACGGTGCTGGTGGTCCTCGTCGCCGGAAAGCTGTTTCAAGCGCTCCGCGACGTGGTCCAGAGTACCTTGCTGGGCATGGAGCGCCAGCGACCCGCCTTCTGGGTGAACGTGACGACGCTCGGCGCGAACTTCCTGTTGAACCTCCTGCTCATCCCGGAGTACGGAATCCTCGGTGCCGCCGCCGCGACGGTCGCTACTTCCGGCATCGCCGCGCTCGCGCAGTTCTGGATACTCCGCAAGACGCTCCGCGCCAGCATCGACAGAACGGCCGTCGCGTGGCAAGCGGGGGCCGCGCTGGTCATGGGAGGCGTCGTCTACGCGCTGACGGCGGTCGTCTCCCCAGCGACGATTCCCGGTCTGTTCGCACTCGTCGGCGCGGGCGCGGCAGTGTACGGTCTCGTCGTCCTCGGACACGAGGGAATGCGCGACCGGATTCTGGGGTTGGTCCCACGACGAAGCGCAGTAGAGGCATAATACAGTAACTCATGACAAGAAACGTCGTACTGCTCTGTCTGGACACGGTTCGCAAAGACTACTTCGACCAGTTCGCGCCGCGACTCCAGCGACTCGCGGACGTGACGTTCACGCAGTGTCGCGCCGTGAGCGCGTGGTCCACGCCGAGTCACGCGAGCATGCTGACCGGCGACCTGCCGTCCGACCACGGCGTTCACACGCACGCCCTCGACTTCGAACGACTCGACAGGGACGACACGCTTCTCGGGGACCTCGAAGCCCACCGTTCGTTCGGCGTCAGCGCCAACGTCTACGCCGGGTCGGCGTTCGGCTTCGACGCGCTCTTCGACGAGTTCCGGGACGTGTCGCGCTACCACCGGTTCCCGGACGCACTCGACGCCGAGACGTTCGTGGACGACCACGGCGGGAACGGGGTCGAAACGTACACTGAACTCCTGAAGACTGTCGCCAAAGACGACCGGCCGCTCCGTAGTCTGGCGAACGTGGCGCTCTTCCGGGGCAACGACCTCGTTCGACACGGCCCGCTCGGTGACGCTCCCGAACTGTTCGACGACGGTACGGCCGTCGTCCGGCGCGAACTGCTAAAACGCGTCGAGAGTGAGGAGAATGCCGACGGCACCGAAGAGCCGTTCTTCTGCTTCGCCAACCTGATGGACGCCCACGAACCCCACCGCACGATTCGAGGCTACGACGAGACGCTCCACTCGGTGCCGAACGATTGGACCAGCGAGACGTTCGACAACGGCGACGTGATTCAGAATTCCGGGGAGTACGCGACCGACCTCGAAAACTACCGGGACCTCTACGGCGCGTCCATCGACTACCTCGACCGCGTGGTCGCCGGCACAATCGAGTCGATACAGGAGCGAACGTCGCGCGAGACGACGTTCGTGATCACGGCCGACCACGGCGAGAATCTGGGTACGGAGGCCGACGAAAGCCTGTTCGGCCACCTCGCCAGTCTCTCGGAGGGCGTCCTGCATGTGCCGCTCCTGCTGGTCAATCCGCCCGACGGGTACGACGAGACGATTACGGAGTACGCCTCGCACCTGTCGTTGCGGGAGCTACTCCGGGGACTCGCGGCGGGCGAGACGCCGGACGTAACCGAGGACAGAATCACTGCGGAAGTCGTCGGCCTCACGCCCAACAACGATTCACTGGCCGACAGCGACGAGGCGTACTGGGACCGCTTGCTTCGCTGTGGCTACGAGGGCGACGAAAAGGTCGTCTGGGACAGCCTCGACGAGCGAACGACGTACGAACTCGACAGGGAGCGACCCTGCTGGCAGGCAGAGCTGTCGGGAGACTCCTCCGTCCCCGACTGGGCCACAGCGCGCTTCGAAACCGACGCACAGACCGCCAAAGAACGAGCGAAGGAAACTGACGTGGACCGAGACGTGAGCGACGACGTGGAACGACGACTCGCGGAGTTGGGATACAAATGAGCGGCGACCCGTCTCGATACACTGTCGAGGCGCTTCCCGATGTAAACCTATTTCCGACAGGTGTGTCACGCGACCGTATGGCCAGCAGAACGTCCGAGCGCCGCCGCGGCCCTCCCGACGCCTCGCCGACCGTCGCGGTGGTCGGCCTCGGCTACATCGGACTCCCAACCGCGTTGCTACTGGCGCGCGAGCAGTCGGTCGTCGGGGTGGACATCGACGAAGAGAAAGTCGCCGACATCCGCGCGGGTCGCCTCCCGTTCGAGGAACCGGGACTCGACCGACTGTTCGCGGACGTTCGCGACCGCTTCAGGGTGCAGACGACGGTCCCCGACGCGGTCGATACCTATCTCATCGCCGTCCCGACGCCGCTGGACAAACTGACCGACGTGGCGAACCTCAGCTACGTTCGCGCGGCCACCGAGACGGTCGCGGACGCGCTCGACCCCGGCGACTTGGTCGTCCTCGAATCGACGGTGCCTCCGGGCACCTCCGAGCAACTCGTCCAGCCGATTCTCGACGCGAGAGGCCCCAGCGGCGAAATCCGGTACGCCTACTGTCCGGAGCGCGCCTCGCCGGGCGACACGCTCCACGAGATGGTCCACAACGACCGCGTGGTCGGCTGTGCCGACGAGGCGACCCAGAGCCGAATCGACGGTCTCTACGAGTTCGTGGAAGGCGAAAACTTCCTGACCGGCCCGACGGAGGCGGAGTTCGTCAAGCTCATGGAGAACACCTACCGCGACGTGAACATCGCGCTGGCGAACGAGTTCGCCCTGCTCGCGGAGGACTACGGCATCGACGTGCAGGAGACCACCGAACTCGCGAACGAGCATCCGCGCGTGAACGTCCACTACGCGGGGCCCGGCGTCGGCGGCCACTGTCTGCCCATCGACCCGCAGTTTCTCACCCAGTCTTCGACGGCGTCGCAACTCGTCTCGACGGCCCGCGACATTAACAACTCCATGCCGGTCCACGCGCTCCACCTCGTCCGGAGTCTGCTGAGCGAGACGAACGTCTTCGAGCAAGACTCGCTCCCGCAGGTCACGCTCCTCGGCGTCGCGTACAAGGGCGACGTGGACGACACTCGCCGAACTCCAGCGCTCAAACTCCACCGACTGGCGAAAAACGAGGGCTACGACGTGCGCGCAAACGACCCCCACGTCGAGGATTTCGAGATTCCGCTCGAATCGATGACCGACGCCGCCGACGGGAGCGACTGCCTCGTCGTCGTTACCGACCACGACCACTACACCGAACTCGACCCTGACGAGATTGGCTCCGCGATGCGCCACCGGAACGTCGTCGATACGCGAGGACTCCTCGACGCCGACCGCTGGCGGGACGCCGGATTCACCGTCAGGCGACTCGGCGACGGGCGGCGATAATAAGGTAATAATAAAGCCCGTTCCACCAGAATCGGTCGGTCAGTACATGCGAGACGAGGTTCTCAAGCGATGGGTCAAACAGCCGGAGGTAGCGCCGATGTTGCAGTATCTCCGCGACGCCGAGAAGGAGTCCGCGTGGGAACTGTTGGGCGAGCGCGGCCGAGTCCTCGACATCGCCTCGGAGTCGAACGTCACCGAAGGCTTGAACGCCGAGGCAATCACGCGACTCGACTTCTCTGCGGAAGCTATCGACTACGCTGGTGAGATACTCGGCGAGACGGTCGATTCCTACGAGTGGGTCGAACCCGAAGAACCGACGCTTCCGTTTCCCGAGGACCACTTCGACGGGGCGGTCTCCATCGGGCCGTACGACTGGCGGTTCCTCGACGTGGCGACGCTCACCGAGGAGATGCGCCGCGTGCTGGCGGACGACGGCCTCTACGTCTTTTCGGTGCCGACGCCGCGCTCGCCGTACTACGTCGGCGGCAAGTACCGACTGCGCTACTACACCCCCGACGAAATCAAGCGCATCTTCTACCCGATGTGGCGACTCGAATCGTACGACCTCGTCTACCAACTCCCCTATCGTGCCCACGCGAAGGTCAGCCACTCGCCCCACTGGGCGCAGGGTCCCTTCGTGAGACTCGCCGAGAAGCAGTCTGACAGACTCTCTGCGCGCGACGACTGGGACGACGCCTCGTATCTCGTCCTCGGTCTCCAACCGTTCGACTACGACGGCTACCTCGACAAGGCGCTCGACTGTCTGTTCCGGCCGGTCGGAGAGAACGGCTTCTGGGACGACGAGGAAGAGCGCCTGATTCGCGCTCTCGACTACGAAATCGACGGTAACCGGCTCTCGTGGACGCCCGACGACTCGAACCAGTGGCGCTACGCCCCGTTCGCGCTGATGGGTCTCATGCAGTGGCGTGCGTCTGCGGAGGGTGATGGGACGTACGACGAGCAACTTCGTTCGCAACTCGACTACTTCGCGGACGCCGTGGCCGACGATTCGACGCTCCGGGAGATGCCGAGTTACGGCATCGGCCCGCTCCTCGTGGCGTTCAGTCTGGCTTCGGAGGTGTTCGGCGAGAGTGGCGCGGACGACGACGAGGACTACCTTTCGGTCGCCATCGACCTCCACGACCACTCTGCGAACCGCTTTGATTTCGACCACAGCGAGGACAGTCTGGTTCTCTACGGTTGGACGTTCCTCGCCGAGCAACTGTCGGGCGACGAGAAAGACGCGGTGCTGGACGACGTGGACGGTGCGATGTACGAAATCGTGGACCAGCAGAACGCGTGGAAGACGCTCTTTTACTTCGACAACCCGACGACGCGCCGCCACCAGAACCAGATGTACACGCTCTGGGGACTCTGTCGCGGCATCGAGGTGACGGGGAGGACCGGGTATCTGGAGAACGTTGAACAGGTACTGGACTACACCGTCGAAGAGCGCATGCAAGACGACGGCGCGTTCATCTGGGAGGACCCCTCGAACCGGGCGTATCTGGGCACCGAAGCCCGCCGAACCTTGGGGTCGGGAGACGCCCGGCCGCCACACTGGGAGTTCCTCTACGAGTGCCACCAGACGTTCTTCGTCAACGCCGTCGCCCACTACTACGCGGCGGGAGGCGAGCAGAACTACGACCGGGAACTCGGCGACGCGATGGAGTGGATTTACGGACGGAACGCCCGGGACGAGAATCTCGCGGCGGTGAGCGGTCTCGACGTGCCGATTCGCTTCATGACGTTGGACGGGGGTATCGAAGTGGAAGACCAGATGTTCAAGGGGACCTACGAAATCGGTTCGTACGTGATGGCGCTGACTAATTTCTTGACGGGGAAGGCTAGGTCGGGGTAAGAGTCGGGATTGCTGGGTTTTCACTAGGGTGGGACTTTCTGGGATGACTTGTCGGTCATGACCGTTGCTACGTAGCCTCGACGACCGCAGAGACGCTCGCGACTCCCGAAACCGAGGAGACCGCACAGCACCGCGACCGCACCAGCCACATGCCTCCCCACCCGACTGCGCGACTCAGGTTCGAAAAGCGCGACATGTCGCGCTTTTCGCGCTCGTTGCTCGTCCCTCGCGTGACTCGTCGGACCACGAGGGTCCGACGGCACGCGCCGAGAGGAAGGTGTAGATTCAGAAATAGACCCTGCCACTCTCACTCGAACGACTCGTACACGTCCACCAGCGTCTCGCCTTCGTTCTGCCAGTTGTACTCGCCATCCACGGCTTTTCTCGCATTCTCGCCCAGTCGCTCCATCTGGTCCTCGTTCGTCGCCAACGCCACGACTGCCTCGGCCATCGCGGCGTCGTCGCCGTCGTTGATGACGTAGCCCGAGTCCGTCTCCTCGACAATCCTGCCCAGCGGCCCCACATCAGTAACGACGACCGGATTCCCGAACGCCATGTACTGGAAGAGTTTGTGCGGAATCGTCGTCGCCGTGTGCGGATTCTCGGTGTGGAGCACGAACGGCACGTCGCTGGCGGCGACGTAGGAGGGAACCTCGTCCAAATCGACCCACCCGGTGAAGGTGATGTTGTCGCTGGCGTCGCTCTCGGCGGCGAGGTCCCGGAGGTGCTGGTCGTACTCTTCTTCGCCCGCGGCACCGACGAGCAGGAGACGCGCATTCGGTACCTCCGCGACGATGTCGTCCATCGCGCGAATCGCGGTTTCGAGGCCGCGGTGCGGGCCGAAACTCCCGATGTAGGAAATCACGAACTCGTCGTCGTAGCCCACGTCTGCGAGGTCCGCGTCGTCGAATCGAGAGCGTTCGACCGTGTTCGAGACCACGCTGAGTTTCTCCGGGTCGGCACCGCAGTCTTCCAGATAGTGCTCTCTTGCCTCCTCGACCACCGTAATCACGTGGTCGGCGCGCTCGACGCACTCCGATTCCAACTGCTTCAGTCGGGACTTCGGCGTGAACGTCTGCTGAATCGTCTTTCTGGGTAGCGCCATCCCCTCTCGCCACTGTGCCGCCGCTTCGGGATAGTTCTCGTGGAGGTCCGCGACGAGCGGAATCCGGTACTTCTCGGCGACCGAGAGACCGGTCTTCACGAGCGGGAGGTCGTGGACGTGCAACACGTCGATGTCCTCCTCGGCGACGAATTTGGTCATCTCGCGGTCCCAGATGCGGTCCCAGAGCGTCGTCACGAACAGCGCGGTCTTGACGGTTCGCTGAACCGGTCCGTAGTCGCGTTCGCGGTGGATGCGTCTGATTTCCACGTCCTCGAATCGGTCGGTCGCCGGTTCGTCCGGGCGACCCAGACAGAGGAGAAACACGTCGTGGCCCGCGGCCGACAGCGTTCGCGCTTCCTTCTCGACTCGGACGTCGTGTGGATAGAAGTTCCGTAGTACCATTCCGATTCGCATCGTACACCTACTGACTCGCGCAGTCGTCGCCGTACGGAAGCGCGGTCGTTGTTCCCACAGGGGCGCGAGAGTCACTTAAGCAGTTCGGAGGGTTACGAGAGGTCGGTTGCGAGAATCTCGGCGACTCGCTCGCCAGCGTCGCCGTCGCCGTAGAGGTCCGGTTCACCGACCATCGAGTCGGCCTCCGACTCGTACACTGCGGCCAGTCGTTCCGCGAGGTCTGCCGGAGCCACGAGTTCGTTCACGCCCGCTTCGACGGTCTCCGGTCGCTCGGTGTTGGGCCGCACGGTCAGACACGGCACTTCGAGGACGGCGGCCTCCTCCTGTATCCCGCCCGAATCGGTGACCACGAGTCGCGCCGCCGATTGGAGACGGAGGAAGTCGAGGTAGCCGAGGGGGTCGATTAGCCGGAGCGACCCTTCCGGCCGAACGTCGGACGCTTCGAGGGCGTTCCGCAGGCGCGGGTGTGCAGGCAAGACGACCGGCGCGTCGGCCCCGTCGAGTGCCTCCATAATCTCGCCGAGTCGGTCGGTCTCGTCGGTGTTTCGCTGTCGGTGAATCGTCGCCACGACGTACTCGCCGGGCGTGAGGTCGAACTCGTCCAGTACGGTCGATTCCTGCTCGGCGACCGCGCTGTACCGGCGGCAGGCGTCCACGACGGTGTTGCCGGTGACGAACACCGTCTCGTCGTCCTCGATGCCCTCGCTTGCGAGGTTGTCGGCGGCAGCTTCCGTCGGTGCGAACGCCCAATCGACCACGTGGTCCGCGAGGACGCGATTCACTTCCTCGGGCATCGACCGGTCGAAACTGCGGATTCCGGCTTCGACGTGGCCGAACTTCGCAGAGGACTTGCTCGCGGCAAGCGCGGCGGCCAGCACGGTGTTCGTGTCGCCCTGCGCCAGCACTGCCTCGGGGTCGGTTTCGGCGATGGTCTCCCCAATCGCCGCGAGCGCGTCGGCGGTCTGTCGGCTGTGACTCGCGCTCCCGACGCCGAGGTACCGCGACGGTTCGGGCAAGCCGAGCGTCTCGATGAAGGTGTCGCTCAACTCCTCGTCGTAGTGCTGGCCGGTGTGGACGAGTTCGAACGAGAGTTCCTCGTGGTCTTCGAGCGCCCGCACGACGGGTGCCATCTTGACGAGTTCCGGTCGCGTCCCGACGACGACCAGTACGTGGTTCATTACGTGGGTGTTCCGAGAGCGGTCGAAAGTAGCTTTGGACATCGAACGCTCCCTCCGTGACTTGTGGACTGGCTTGGAGCTGGAGGGACTCGGCGCGCTCGCGTGGTCTGTGCGGGCGAAGTGGTTCGGTGTGTGGCGGCGCGGTGCTGTGCGGTGGGTAGCGGTGGGTAGCGGTGGGTGGCGGTGCGGTGCTGTGCTGTGCGGTCTCCTCGGTTTCGGGAGTCGCGAGCGTCTCTGCGGTCGTCGAGGCTACGTAGCAACGGTCATGACCGACAAGTCATCCCAGAAACCCCCCGACCAGTCGCGGTCGTCCTTCCTAGTGGTTGTCCAACCGAGCGTTCACAGACCGAACCCCACTTTCTCCACCCTACTCCAAACCCACCTTCTCTGCGTACTCCTCGAACACTTCCCACGAGGGGTCTACTTCGGGATGCTCGACGCGTTCCCCATCCAGATACACTCCCTCGCCCTCCCCGACAGTCCCAATCTCGGCGGCGACGATGCCTTCCGACTCCAGCGCGCGTAACACCTCGTCCACCCCACTCGACTCCACTGTCAACAGTAGCGACCCCTCGCTGGTCGTGGTCCACGGGTCGATGCCGAAGTAGTCGCAGGCTTCTCGAACCCCCGGCAGGAACGGCACTCGCTCTGAATCTACTGCCAAACGCACCCCGCCAGCGCGAGCGACTTCGACCAGCGCGCCCTGCACGCCGCCCTCCGTCGCGTCGTGCATGGCGGTAACTGGTCCGGCGGCCGCGGCGGTCAGCGCGTCCCGCACCGGACTCATGTCGTAGAATCGTTCCTTCGCGTCTGCGATGGTCGATTCTGAGAGGTCGATGGCGTCCTCGAAGAGCGGCACCATGAACCCGGCCGCTTCGATGGCCGGGCCTTTCGTCAAGAGGACCTTGTCGCCCGCTCGCGCGCCGTCGGGCCGCACTAGGTCGTCTGGGTCACCCACGGCGAGTGCCGTCGCGCCGCCGACCCACGGATACGAACATCCGCCGTAGCGGGCGGTGTGCCCGGTGACGATGCTGACGCCGAACTCCGTGGCTTCGCGGTCGAACGTCTCCCAGACGGTGCGGAACTGCTCGTCGGTCATCTCCGGCGGGAGGGTAAAGGAGACGGTCAGATGGCTCGGTGGAATTCCGCTGACTGCGGCATCGGAGAGAGCGACGTGGACGGCGAACCACGCCGCCCGCTCGAAGCCCAGCGCGGGCACGAGCGAGAGCGGGTCGCTCGCCAGTACGACCGCCTGTTCGCCGACTTCCACGACGCCGAAATCGACGCCGTGCTGGGGGCCGAGCAGTACGTCCTCTCGCTCGGCCCCGAGGTTCGGATAGATGTGTTCGTCGAAGAACTCGCGGTCTACCTTGCCGAGGTCGGTCATTGCTCCGTGTTATTTTCGGGGAAGCCAAAGCGGTGATGGTTCGAACGCGGACCTGTCTCTCTCCGAACCCTACCTGGTTACTCTCGGTAACTAGGTAGCTCCGGGTAACTATTTAGGGCGAGAGGCTGTACGCCCAAGTATGAGCGACACAGACGGATCGCCGAGTGACACGGACGAACCGCTGGAGGTGTGGTGCGCCGGGAAGGAGTGGTGCCCCATCACCTCCACGGCGACGGTCATCGGCAAGAAGTGGCATCCGGTGGTCATCCACCGTCTGCTCGAACACGGTCCGATGGGGTTCAACGAACTCAAAGAGGACGTAGACGGTATCTCAAGCAAGGTACTGTCGGATAGTCTCGAAGACTTAGAGGACAAGTCGTTGGTGAACCGCGAGATAATCAGCGAGAAACCGGTTCGAGTCTCCTACTCGCTGACCGAGCGCGGCGAGTCGCTCCAGACGGTCATCTACGAGATGGCCAAGTGGGGTGCCGAACATCTCGCCGCGCCCGAGGAAGTCGAAACTACGTCGTGACCATCCCCGACTCACCGGACGAGCGCTCCGAACACTCGCTCTTCGATTTTTCGGAGGTGCTCGCCGACGGTCGTCGGCGCGATTCCGACGACTTCGGCGACGTCCTCGTGCGTCGCCTCCCGAGGGGCACGGTAGTAGCCAACCGTGACTGCGGCGTCGAGAACTTCTTGTTGGCGCGTAGTCAGCAGCCTCGTGAACGACGTTTCGTCGGGTTCGTACTCGCCAGTCTCCACGACTTCGAACTGGACGCTGTCCTCGTCGGTAACGCTCCGATACATCTCCCGAAACGCTGACTCGCTCCCCACGTAGGTTATCCGAAGCGCCCCGTCTGCAGTGATGCGAATCGGCATGTCGATGGCAACGTCCGACTCGCGCTCTCGCTGCAGCATCCGTCTGGTGGTGTCCGTCGGTTCGAACTGACTCACCGCCATCCACCGTTCTCTCCCGGAGACGAGCGAATCGACGACACGAGGCGACTCCTGCATTATCTGCTCGTATCGGTCCCTATTGCCGCTTCCTTCTGCGAACAAAAACACGGTATCGTCGGCGAGGAGCGTCCCGGACTTCGCTTCCCGAGTCAGGCGTCTCGACGGCGAACTCCGCACCTGACCGCCGGACGCGTCGCGGACGTCGCGGACTGTTCCAGATAGCTGTCGCTGGCTCACTCGACATCCATTTGCTATCGCGTAATTCAGTTTATCACCGTCTCGTAGCTCGCGGCGAGCGGATACCGCCACCCGACGCCGAACGCCTTCGCGGTGACTTTCAGCACCGGAGCGGCCTGCCAGCGCTTGAACTCCGAACTGTGGAGCATCGACAGCACTTCTCGAACGACGGCGGGGTCGTGGCCTGCCGCGACGACCGCCTCGCTCGTCGCACCCTCCGCGACGTAGAGTCGCAGAATCTCGTCCAGTGTCTCGTACGGTGGGAGGGTGTCCTGATCGGTCTGGTCGGGGGCTAATTCGGCTGACGGGGGGCGATTCAGCACGCGCTCGGGAATGACTCGGCCCTCACTACTCTCGTTCACTCGTCGCGCCAGCGCGTACACCGTCGCTTTCCGGCAGTCGGCCAGCGGTGCGAGCGCGCCGACCATGTCGCCGTACAGCGTGCAGTACCCCGTCGCCAACTCGCTCTTGTTGCCGGTCGCCAGCACGAGTCGCCCCGAGTCGTTTGCGAGTGCCATCAGCGTCGTCCCGCGAATTCGGGCTTGCAGGTTCTCTTTGGCGACGCTTCCGAGCGAGTCGAACTGCGCCGTGAAGCTTTCGAAGGTCTCCTCGATTGGAATCTCGCGGAACTCGATGCCCAGATTGTCGGCGAGCGTGGCGGCGTCTTTCTCGCTCGCGTCGCTGGTGTAGCGCGTCGCCATCGCCACGCCGAGGACGTTCTCGGGGCCGAGTGACTCCGCGGCGAGGGCGGCCGTCACCGACGAATCGACGCCGCCCGAGAGGCCGAGGACGACGCCTTCGAACCCGGATTTGTGGACGTAGTCGCGGATACCGAGTCGAATCGCGCGTCGGACCAGTTCGGTGTCGTCGAACGCCGCGCCGATGGCCTCCGGTCGTTCGCTCACTCCGCTCGCTCGCGCTAACTCGCCTGCTCCGCGGCTTCGCCGCTCCGCTTCGAGGTCCTCGTTCACTTCGTTCACTCGGACCTCGCCAATCTCGCAGACTGCGAACTCCTCCTCGAACGCCGCGAGTCGGCACCCGAACGCTCCGTCCGAATCGACCACGAACGACCGGCCGTCGAAGACGACTTCGTCGTTCGCGCCGACCTGATTGACGAACACCAGCGGAAGTCCGTGGTCGGTGGCGTGGCCCGCCATCAGTCGCTCGCGGAACGCTCGCTTCCCGACGTAGAATGGACTCGCCGAGAGGTTGACCAGCAGGTCTGCCCCGGCGTCCGCGAGGTCTTCGATTGGGTCCTGTTCGTAGCGCGGGCGCTCCCACACGTCCGGTTCGTTCCACGCGTCTTCGCAGACGTGGACGCCGAGCGTGGTTCCGTTCAGGCCGTGGGTCACGATCGATTCGCCGCGTTCGAAGTAGCGGTCCTCTTCGAACACGTCGTAGGTCGGCAGCAGGCGTTTGTGGGTGGTTCCTCTGAGTTCGCCGCCAGTGCAGAACGCCGCGGCGTTGTAGAGTGGTCGCCCGGTCGCGTCGGGATTGGGGTCGGCGAAGCCGACGAGGAGGGCGAGGTCGTCGTCCGTGAGGGTTGCGACGCTGTCGAGGGCGTCCATCTGTGCCGCGACGAAATCTTCGCGTTCCACGAGGTCGCGGGGCGGGTAGCCAAGCAGTGCGAGTTCCGAGCAGACAAGCAGGTCGGCGTCTGCTTTGCGGGCGCGCTCGACTGCGCCTGCTACCTTCTCGCGGTTGCCGTCTACGTCTCCGACGGTGTAGTTCAGTTGTGCGAGCGCGACGCGGAGTGCGGTCATCGCCCCCTAAAGAAGGCGGGCAGTTCGTTAGTCTTGTCGGGGGTCACGCTCTCGCTCTTCGTCCTGAATTTTATATCGGAACGCGCGACCAACTCGCCGGGATGGGACACCGCGCACTCCTCGCGTACGAACGTGCCGACGGGAACTACGACCTCCACCGCTCTCACTGGGGCGGTGCGAACTTCGCGCTCGCCGACGCAATCACCGTTGACGACCCGTTTGCCGACCGCGTTGCAGGCACCGTCGATTTCGAACCGCTCGCGACGGACCTCGAACTCACAGAAATCGTCGCCGACCATCTCGACTTCCTCCACCACGAGGCCTTCTACCGAGTCGCGAGAAACTACGAAGTCACGCCGTTCCACGTCTGCTGGTTCGGTCTGGAAGCAGAATGTGAGACCGTCGAGCGGAGCGAGACGGTCGGCAACGGCGTCGCCGTGGAAGCCGAACCGCCGGACGACTACTTTCGGGGATGGTTCCGTGGGACGAAGGCGACGGTCGCCGAACTGGTCGATAGGGGACTGTTCGCGCCCGACGACGCCAGAGAGTATCTCGTCACGCGAATCGCCTCGTGGGCCAGTGAACGGGAGGTACTCTGAGAGCGGTAACCGCGCGAGGTGACGCGTTTTTGTAGTCGCGTCGCATACCCCCAGACAGTGACCACTCAAGAGGAACGCGACAGGTCGCTCCAGCGTCCCGACCCCGAGACGGCCCGCGAGTGGCTCGCCCAAGCCATCGACCGCGGCGACATGATAACCGTCTTCGGCCGCTGTACGGTCGCGTACGAGGGTCGCGCGTCGAGCCACCTCGGCCCGGGCGACCGACTGGTCGTCCTCAAGCCCGACGGGACCATCCTCGTCCACACCGAGGAGGGCCAGCAACCGGTGAACTGGCAACCGCCGGGTTGTACCCACGAGGCCCGACTGGCCGCGGAGGACCTCGAAATCGAGAGCGTGCGCGACTCGCCCGACGAAGAACTGCTCGTCACGTTCGAGCGCGTCCGACAGGTGACTGCGTTCGACGTGACCGACGACCACGAGTTGACGTTGTCCGGTTCCGAAGAGGACTTGCGGCGACGAATTCTGGACGACCCCGACCTCGTGGAAGCAGGCTTCGTCCCGCTGGCCACCGAGCGCGAGACGCCCGCCGGAGCGGTAGACATCTACGGCGAGGACCGCGACGGCGCGACGGTCGTCGTGGAACTCAAGCGCAAGCGCGTCGGTCCTGACGCGGTGGGGCAACTCGCTCGCTACGTCGAGGCACTGAAGCGAGACTTGCACGCCGACGCAGACGTTCGGGGCATTCTGGTCTCTCCCTCGGTCACCGACCGGGCGCGGGAACTGCTGGCGAAGAAGGGATTGGAGTACGTCGCGCTGACGCCGCCCTGATTCATCAGAAGTTGGTCACCTTCGACTGGATTCGCCCGTCGTCTATCTCCGTAGTCTTCTCGTCGTCACCGAAGTACCGGGCCAACTCGTCCATCCGAACCTCGTCGCTCTCCCGCAAGAATGCGAGCTCGGTGAGCGACAGCGTCTCGCCTCGTTCCAACTTCTTCCGGAGTTGTTCGGCGGTGAGCGACTGGAACGTCAGGTCGAAGTCCACTGTCGCCGCTCGCTCGTCTTTCGCCTCGGCCACGTTGATGCCTTCAGTGAGTACCGTCTCGAACTCGACGTCGGTGTCGTTCGTCGCCTGATAGACGAAGGCGACGGCCGATACGAGCGCGTCCATCGCTTCGGTACCCTCGATTTCCTCGAAGCGCTTCTCGAAGACGAGTTCGCGGTCGTTCTTCGAGAGGTGTTCGACGAGCAGTTCGAAGTCGAAGATGGCTTCGAAGATTCGGTTACGAATGCGAGCGCGAGTGTTCCGCTCGGACTGGACGCTCGCGAGTTCGGTCTCGCCGCGCAGGTACGCTCGGTCGGCCTCACTCAGGATTCCGCGTGCTCTCTCGTCCTCGGACATAATCTGTTTCTGGTTATGAGTTAGGGCATACGGATATAAAGATAACTTGTTTCAGGTTATAGCTTCGGATATCGACAGAACACTTATAGGATAGTTCCCTGATACAATTCACGAGAACTGATGAGCGATTTCGACTCCGTTACCACGACCCGGCCGTTCCACGCCATCGTAGACGCCGACTCGATTCAGCAAACCGTCGCGTTTGCGTCCGCCTTGTTCGAGGAGTGCCATCTCCAGTACGACGACGACGACGGCATCCGACTCTCGGCCATCGACGCGGCGACTGTCGCGTCGGTCGAAATAACGTTGGAAAGCGCCGCCTTCGACGCACTCGAAGCGACCGAGGGCCACGTCGGCATCGACCTCTCTCGACTGCAAGACGTGGTGAAGATGGCCGACCGCGGACAGCTAATTGAGTTCACCCTCGACACCGAGACCCGAAAACTCGAAATTTGTATCGACGAACTCGAATACACGCTCGCTGTCATCGACCCCGAGACTATTCGCTCGCCGCCGGACCGGCCTAGCGAGGGCTTCGACTTCACGGGTGCTGTCGTCACCGACGCGGGTGAGTTCGAGCGCGCGATTCGCGCGGCGGACATGGTTTCAGACCACCTCGCGCTCGGTCTCGACGACGCCGAGGAGGTGTTCTACGTCGAGGCCGAAGGCGATACTGACGACGTGTCGCTCACGCTGTCGGCAGACGAACTGGTCGAGTTGACGCCGGGCGACGCCCACTCGCTGTACTCGCTGGAGTATCTGCTCGCCATCGAGCGGGCGATGTCCAGCGACCTCGAACTCGACCTCCGGATGGGCACGGAACAACCGCTCGAAGTCGAATCCGGGTTCGCCGACGGCGCAGGCTCCGTCGAGTATCTGCTAGCGCCTCGCATCTCCGCGACCTGAGAAGACCGCTATTCGAACTCGCGTTTCAGTTCGGCGAGTTCGTTCATCGCCTCCAGCGGCGTCATCGTCGCCACGTCGATGGTTTCGAGGCGAGCGGCGACCTCGCCGCTCGCCGCGCCATTCTGACTGGCCTCGTTCCCGCCGTTTGCTCTCGCGGATTCCCCGTCCGCGGACACGAGTTCCGAATCGCTCTCTCTATCTCTTCCCTCCACATCCTCACACAGCAACTCCCGCGAGCGCTCGACGACTTCGTTCGGGACGCCCGCCGCGCGGGCGACCTGGACGCCGTACGAAGCGGTCGCCGCGCCCGGCCGCACGTCGTGGTCGAAGACGACCTGCTCGCTCGACTGGTCGGCCGAGAAGTGCAGGTTGAACGCCCCCGGAAGGGCGTCTGCGGTCTCGGTCAACTCGTGGTGATGCGTCGCGAAGAGCGTCTTCGCGGCGATTTCGTCGTGGACGTGCTCGGTCACGGCCCGCGCGATGGCGAGTCCGTCGGTGGTGCTGGTGCCTCGGCCCACTTCGTCCAACAAGACCAACGAACGGTCGGTCGCACTGCGCAGAATTGCGGCGAGTTCGGTCATCTCCACCATGAAGGTAGACCTCCCGCCCGCGATGTCGTCGCTCGCGCCGACGCGGGTGAAGATGCGGTCTACTGGCTGGATCTCGGCGCTCGACGCTGGGACGAAGCTCCCCGTTTGGGCAAGTACCGTAATCAGCGCGACCTGCCGCATGTACGTCGATTTCCCGGACATGTTCGGGCCGGTGACGACCGCGAAGTGCGAGTCGTCGGTGAGGTGAACGTCGTTCGGGACGAACGACTCCTCGGTGCGCTCCACGACGGGGTGGCGACCGCCCTCGATATGGATGCCGTTTCCTCCTATCTCGGGCCGATTGTAGTCGTGCGTCGCCGCGACTTCGGCGAGTGCCGTCAGGACGTCCAACTCCGCGAGTGCATCGGCGAGCGCCTGCACGCGTTCGGACTCGGCGGCGACGGTCGAGCGCACGTCTCTGAACAGTTCGTGTTCGAGGTCGTCCGCGCGATTCTCCGCGCGGATAATCTCGTCTTCGCGCTCCTTCAACTCGGGCGTGTAGAACCGCTCTGAATTTTTCAGCGTCTGTCTGCGCTCGTAGTCGTCCGGCACCGAGTCGAGGTTCGGGTTCGTCACCTCGATGTAGTAGCCGTGGACGGAGTTGTGCCCGACTTTCAGCGAGTCGATGCCGGTTCGTTCGCACTCTTGCTGTTCGAGCGAGTCTATCCACTGCTTGCCTTCGCGCTCTGTCTCGCGGAGGTCGTCCAGTTCGTCGTCGTAGCCCTCCCGAATCACGCCGCCCTCCGTAATCTCGCGGGCGGGCGTCTCCTGAATCGCGGCACCGACGAGGTCCCGGATCTCGGCGAGTTCGTCCAGTCGCTCTCGCAGGTCGCTGAGCTTCTCGGATTCGAGGTCGGCTATCTCGGCTTTGAGTTCGGGGACGACTTCGAGCGTCGATTTCAGCGAGCGCAAGTCCCGTGCGTTCGCCCGGCCTCGTGAGATGCGGGCGATGAGTCGCTCGATGTCGTACACGTCGCGCAGTTGCTCGCTGACTTCCTCGCGGGCCTGTACGTTTCGCGTCCACTCCTCTACGGCGTCGAGTCGGGCCTCGATTCGGTCGGGGTCGAGCAGCGGTCGTCGGAGCCAATCTTTCAATTTGCGGCTTCCCAGTGCGCAGGAAGTCTCGTCCAGCACGCCGAGAAGTGTCGCGTCGTCGTGGCCCCGGACGTTCCTGCGCTCGAACAGCTCCAAACTCGAAAGCGCCACCGCGTCCAACAGCATGTACTCCCGCGGTTCGTAGCGCGTGAGGTGGTTGAGGTAGCCCAAATGGTCGTCTTCTCCGCCGCGTGTGTACTCCGCGTAGGCAAGGAGCGCGCCAGTGGCTCGAATTTCAGCGGGTGCCGCCAGCAGGTCGTCCGGCGACCCGAAGTAGTCGCTGACACGTTCCCGGGCAGTGTCGAGGTCGAACGCCGCGGCGTCGTACGGCGTGACCATGCACTCCCGACCGAACTGGTCGGCCGCCGCGCCGGGTTCCACGATAGCTTCGGCGGGCGCGAAGCGGCTGATTTCGTCCTCGATGGTCGTCTCTCTGCGGGTGCTGGTCGCGTAGAAGTCGCCCGTCGAAACGTCGAGCATGGCGAGACCATATCTATCGCCTGCGGCGGCTTGCTCTGCCTTGGTGCCATCCTCCGTGAGACACGCCACGAAGTTGTTGTCCTCGGTGTCGAGCAGTTCGTCTTCGGTCAGGGTGCCCGGCGTGACGATGCGCGTGACGGCGCGCTCCACGACGCCAGTCGCCTCCTCGGGGTCCTGCACTTGGTCGGCGACGGCGACGCGATATCCTGCGTCGAGCAAGGTCTCGATGTACGACTCGGCGTTGTCAATAGGGATGCCCGCCATCGGGTAGGTTCCGGTCGAATCCTCGCGCTGGGTCAGCGCGATTTCGAGCAGGCGGGCGCTCGTCTCGGCCGCCTCGCAGAACGTCTCGTAGAAGTCGCCGACCTGAAAGAGGACCAGCGACTCCTCGTACTCCGAGCAGAGTTCGAAGTACTGGCTCATCATCGGCGTCAACTCGTCGCTGTGTTCGGCCATCTTCTCGGGTGGCCCCAGCGCCGCGTCCATGGGATACCGCAGGGTTCGGAGGTGGTTATTTGCTCCGGATTTCAGTCTGCTCGTCCCCGTCGTTATTCCTCATTCTTGCTTTCTTCCGCTGGTACCGTCAACACCGGCACCGGCGACGTTCGAACCACTCGCTCGGCCGTGCTACCGGTGACGAACCGGTCCAGTCCAGTCACGCCGCGCGTCCCGACGACGAGTAGGTCGGCGTCGTTGTCCGCCGCGTAATCGACGATTGCCGCCGCGGGGACGCCTTCCATCACCGTCGTCGTCACGTCTACGTCGCCGTCCTCGTCGTCGGTCGTGACCTGCTCGATGGCGTCGCTGACTGCGTTTTTCGCCTCGATTTCGAGCGACTCCAGCAGCGCCGCCGACTGTGAGAGTCGCGTATCGACCACCGACAGCACGTGAACGGTCGCGTCGTAGGCGTTGGCGACGGTCAGCGCTTCGGTGATGGCGTCGTCTGCGGGTTCGCTCCCGTCGGTTGCGACGACTATCGTCTCGTAGTCGGTCGCGTCCTGTCCGTTCGCTCGCACCGTCAGCACTGGCACTGGCGAGTACCGGACGACGCGCTCTGCGGTGCTTCCCACCAGAAAGTGTTCGAGGCCGGTCCGCCCGTGGGTTCCCATCACCACGAGGTCGGCGTCCCACTCTGCGATGGCGTCCAGAATCGCGTCCGCCGGGATGCCCTCCCGGAGTTCGCTCGTCGCTTCGACGCGTCGCTCCGCCGCGGCGTTCTCGACCGCTTCGGTGGCTTCCTCACCGTCGTGTTCGAGTGCCTGCGTGACTGGGTCGCCGTCCGCGTCGCCGAACTCTAAGCCGCTGTAGCGGTCGTCCACGACGTACAGGGCGCGGACGAGACCCCCGAACCGCGATGCCAGTTCCACCCCGTGAGTCGCCGCCCGGCGGGATTCCTCGCTCCCGTCGGTTGGGACCAGTACCCGGTCGTACATAATCGGACTACGGGCCGAGATGCCTAAATTACTCTGTCGCCAAAACGGGGTGTGACCACTCGCTCAGATTCCCCCGACACGCCGGTCCAGTTGGCCGACGCCGATGAGTTAGCCGCCTTCGTCGCCACTCACGACCTCGTACTGGTCGATTTCTACACGAACGGGTGTGCTATCTGTCAATCAATCGAACCTGTCGTCGGCAACGTCGCCCGCGCGACCGAAGCGGCGGTCGGCACGCTGAATCCCCGTGACGACCCCGAGCTAATCGACACATACGACGTGCGGAGCGTGCCGACCCTGTTGCTGTTCGAAGACGGCGAACTGGTCGATAGGTTGGCGGAGGGGTTTCAGGAAACGCAGGCGGTCGTGGAGTTTGTGGAGAATCGCGGGGAGTAACCTATCGGGCACTGACGACAACTCGTCCCGGCCGAAATCTCCGCGACTGACGCTCTTTTGTCCCCGTGGTCGTTTCTGTCTCGTATGACCAACGACGCGCTCGCCGTCTATTCGGACTACGTCTGCCCGTTCTGCTACCTCGGGAAAGCCGCGATGGAGCAGTACCGCGAGCAGGCAGACGACCCACCCGAAGTCGAGTGGCAGTTCTACGACCTTCGAGGGTACAAACGCGACGACTCCGGCGAGATTCACGACGAGGTAGACGATGGCAAGGACGACGACTACTTCGCGCAGGTCGAGGAGAACGTCGAGCGTCTGAAAGACCGCTACGACGTGGAGATGACGCTCGACTACTCGCTCGACGTGGACTCGTGGGACGCCCAGCAGGCCGCGCTCTACGTTCGCCAGAGTTACGACGAGGAGACCTTCTTGGAGTTCCACGAGGCGATTTTCGAGGCGCTCTGGCAGGACGGGCGCGACATCGGTGATGCAGACGTGCTGGTCGAGATTGCGGAAGGTGTTGGCTTGGACGGAGCGGAGATTCGGGATGCGACCGAGGACGAGACCCTGGAAGCAGAACTGCGCGAGCGATTCGAGGAGGCGCAAAAGAGAGGTGTGAGTGGAATTCCGACGTTCGCGTACGAGGGGCACGCGGCGCGAGGTGCGATTCCGCCGGAGCAATTCGAGCGACTAGTCGAAGGTGCCTGACGACGGAGACCCAAAAGCTACTGACTGACTGCCCGGACGACCCGTTCGCGCGCACCGAGCAAGGTCTCCAGATGGCCGTGTGCGTCCAACACGGTCAGATTGGCGTGAGAAATCGATGCGGAGAAGTCGCGTACCCCTTCGACGGGTACGTTCTCGTCCAGTTCACCGTGCCAGAACCGGACCGGACAGGACGTCGTCTCGGGGTCGAAGTTCCACGACGAAGCGAACAGTTGGGAGTCTCTAACCGCCCCGCTTGCCGTTTCGGCGAATGCTTCCCGAAAGTCATGTTCGACCAGTCGTGCGACTCGCTCGGATACTTCGACAGGACTCGATTCGGTGGTGTACTGCGAGACGATTGCGTCTGGCGGAAGCAATCGAGCCAGTGCGGCCTGAAATCCAAACCCCGCCGAGAGGAGACTCGGCGTCGTCGTCGCCAGTCGCCGCATGACTCGGAGGGCCGTCGGTAGGTTCTCCTCGTATGCCGGCGGAACGGCCCCCGAAACGAGGTCCACGGAACGAACTCGCTCCGAGGCACTCGTGGCGGCCGCGAGCGCGTACGGCGCGCCCCCAGAGAAGCCCGCGACGGCGACTCGCTCTGCATCGACGCTCTCGGCGAGTGCAGCGATTCCCTCCTCGATGTCCGGGAGGTCGTAATCGCTCGGAAGTGCAGAGCGGCCGTATCCCGGTCGGTCGGGTGCGAGTACGCGGACGCCGTTCTCGCGCGCCATGTCGTCGAAGAGACGGCCGAGGAGGCGCGAACCGGGGGTTCCGTGGAAGAAGACGAGCGGCGTTCCCTCGGGGTCGCCGTACGTCGCGTAGCAGAGCGTCGTCCCCGCGCTCGTTTCGACAACTTGGGGCGCCGTCTCTTCGGAGTCGGCGGAATCCACAGCATCGTCGGGCACTGAGAGTGCGTTGGTAGTCATCGTCTGGCGATTTTCGCGTCAGCGTGGTGGCGGTACTGCCGTTCCAGGCCGGTCTATTAAGTAGTGGCGGAGACGAGTCCTCGACATGCGACGCGTTTCGGTCGTGTTCGACCGCTCCCGACAGGACGCCCATCCCCTGCATCGAGCGGTCATCGACGCTGCGACGGTTTCGACGGCTACCGTGCTGACGTGGGACGCCAGTCGTCCGACTCCGACGACGCTCTCCCGACTCGATGCACCGCCGTCGGTGGTCAAGCCGCTAGTGAACGACCTCTCGGCCGTGGACGACTACGCGCTCTCAGACGACGACGGGGCGACGTACGCGTTCGTCCAACAGGAGCAATTCGAGATGGCTCCCCGACTCGCGGACGCAGTCGCCGCGTCCGGCATTCTGGCGCTCCCGCCGATTACGTACCGTGAGGACGGCACCATCAAGTTCACCTTCGTCGGGACCCACGACGCCCTCCAGACACTGTTCGAGAAACTCGAAACGGCAGGCGACTACGAGATTACGAGCGTCGGCGAGTACGGCAGTCCTGCCGGACGGTGTCGGCTTACTCCTCGCCAGCGGGAAGCACTGAAAGTCGCCGTCTCCGTCGGCTACTACGACGTTCCTCGCACCGGGTCGATGAGCGAGGTCGGAGCGACGTTGGACTGCTCGGAGAGCACTGCCTCGGAACTCGTTCGGAAAGCGCAGGCGGCGGTCGTCACGGGGTTCGTGGAGTGAGAGTGGATTTGGAAGACGGTAGCTGGCTGGGCTCCCGAGTGAGTAGGGACGAAGGAGACATTCAGTTGCGCTACTGGTTCCGTAGCGACGACACGTCGTCGTGATAGCGCGCGCCAGTTCTTCGCCAAAATCCACGAACTGACCTGAAACCGTCTTCTACAAACTCTGATTCCCCGCCCGAACCAGATTCCCGGCGAGCAACGCGACGCTCGTGACGAAGAACAACGCACCCAGCGGCGAGGCCAAATCGACGAACAGCCAGTAGAGCGGTGCGGCCGCAGCAGGTCCGACCGACACGACCACCAACTCGGAGATGACCGGGCCACAGCAACAACAGGCGTTCGGGGCCGCGACGGCCGCCGACCCCGCAGTCGTCTCCATCGCGCCAGTGCCGTGTTCGGTGCGCCACTGATACGCGAGCAGCGAGGCGTTCAGCGCGACCAGTACGGCGACGAGACCGACCAGCAGGGCCATTCCGACCGAGAGGACGCCGCTCAGTGGCACCGTCCCGATGGCGTCGTGGAAGTGGAACTCGACGCCGGGCCAGTAGACTAGCGGGTTGGCAACCTGCGCAGTCGTCACGAAACTCTCGTTCAAGTCCACGCCGCCGCCGGGTTCGGGGACGAACGTGAGCATCCCCATCGAGAACATGAAGAACAGGCCCGCGATGGCACCTGTGCCGACGCCGAACCAGCGAGCGACCGAGTCGCCGAGGGCTCGCCGGATGAGGCTCCCGGCGTCCGCCCACAGCAAGTAGCCGACGCCGATTGTCACCGCCAGCGCCAACACGTAGCCCAGCGGGTTCGTCAAGGCGCTCGGAGCCAGCATCGGATAGCTGACCCAGAGGCCGAGCAGGATACCGAGGCCCGCGTATCGCGGCCGGTCGGGCCACTGCATCCGGCCGACGACGAGACTTCCGATTGCGATTGCGACGCCTGCGCCGACGGTCAGCGCACCGAGTGCCGACCGCGAAACCGGTGGTTGACTCGCCGCCAGCGTCTCGACGGGCGACAACTGTACGAGTCCGACTGCTCCGATTGCAGAGACGACGATGCCAGCGAAGACGCCTGCGAGCGCCACCTTCGCCGAGATATGGCGCTTCGAGTACGCGCTCCCGACGATGCCCGCGACGCCTACGACCAGAATCAGCAGCGCGAGCCATTGGGGAAGCGGCGGCGCGGCCTCCCCTCCGTGGGCCGAAGCGACCGGGACAGTCCCCAGCGCCCCGAGCGTCGCCAACAGACGACCGACGGCTTTCGAACGGTTCGTCCGGTCCATGTCGGGTCCTCGGCGTTGCGCCGGTATGTATCCGTTGGAACCGTCCGTTCGCCTACCCGACGACGGCGACGCCGATGAGTCGTCCCACGACGAACGTCAGCGCAGCGGCGGCGAGTCCGACGACGACCTGCCGCCCACCCGAATACAGTGCACTACGGCCGGTCAGTACCGTGATTCCCGCGCCGATGACGAACAGCGCCACCCCGCTGACGAATAGACTGGTGACGACGGCCGTCGTCCCGGCGAACGCGACGAACGGGACGACCGGAACGATAGCACCCAGTGCGAACAGCACGAACGACGTGACGGCGGCCTCGACTGCGGACCCACCGAGTTCCTCGGGGTCGATACCTAACTCTTCGCGGGAGAGCGTGTCGAGTGCCGTGTCCCGGTCGGCAACCAGTCGCTCTGCGAGGCTTCGGGCTTGCTCTTCGGGCAGGCCCTTCGCCTGATAGATGAGCGCGAGTTCTGTCTCCTCCTCGTCGGGGACCGCCCGCAACTCCTCTCGTTCGACCGCTATTTGTCGCTCGTAGAGTTCCCGGGAACTCTGCACGGAGAGCCACTCGCCCATCGCCATCGACCCCGCGCCAGCGAGCAGTCCCGCGAGTCCCGTGACGAGAATCGTCTGGGCGGCGAGCGCCGCACCCGTGACCCCCATCACGAGGCTCAAATTCGAGACGAGTCCGTCGTTGGCACCCAGCACGGCCGCCCGGAGGGCGTTCCCGCTGGTCGTCCGGTGGCGGCCTTCGAGGCGCGCGAGCGTTCCTCCTTCCATGCCCGTCGGCGCGTCAATAGCCGACAGGAGGCGAGCGTGTGACTCCTCGTCGGTTGGAAGCGACGTGTCGCGCGATTCCGTTTGCGTAGCGTAGCCGCTGGTGTCGCCTGCCTCTGCACCGCGGAGCGTCGGCAACACGGCGTCCGGGCCGAATCGACGAGCGACCCACGACAGCACTCGCGCCCGCCAACTGGGCGAGGGTCGCTCGGCAGACTCCCCGGTCGATTCCAGCGTCTCTAACCAGAAGTCGGCGTGTTCGTCTTCGGTGTCGGCCAGACGCTGATACAGTTCCGCGAGGTGCGGCGACGACTCGACCTCGGCCAGCGTTCGATACACCGATGCACTATCCACCTCGGCCTGTGCGTTCGCTCGATAGCGCTCGACGTCGGCTTTCGAAGCCTGCTCGCCACTCTGTGCCGGTCGCTCTGCTGTCCCACCCATGACTCGTGGTTCGACGGCCGACGATTTATGTGTGCAGTCGAAGACGCTTCAGGCGAACCCCTTCAGCAAGTCGCCGACCACGAACGCCACTGCGGCCGCCGTCATGCCGATGACGAACATCTCCGCGCCGTTTCGGACCCAGCCGCGAGCCGTCACGAGGCTTCGACTCGCACCCACGACGAAGAACGTGAGACCGGTCACCGCGACGGCGAGCGGAAACTGTGGGTCGAGGTCCAAGATGTAGGGCGCGAGCGGGAGCCATCCGGCGACGACGAACGCGAGGAAGGTAGCGAAGGCGGTTTTGGCGGGCGACTTGCCGCCGTCGTCGTCTGCCTGAACGTCTCCGCGCGCGTTCTCGTAGTCCATCTCGGAGCGCCTGCTCAGATAGTTGCTCATGCCCATCGAGAAGCCGTCGGCGAAGAGGTTCGCCGCGCCGAGGACGACCACGATACTCGGCGAGAGCGCCGCTCCTGCCACGCCCGAGACGACCGCGAACGTCGTGACGATGCCGTCGTTCGCGCCGTATACCAGTTCCGCGACGTACTCGCCGGGAGACTCCACCTCGTCACCGAGTAACACTTCTAACATGGCACGTGATTCGATTCGGGAGTCTAAAGTTGTCCCGCCAACGCTCTACGAGTTCTCGCAGAAACGTTCCACTGATGGGACTGACGGTCGAGTCTCGTGGTCGCCACGAACAGGAACAGCAGGAGTAGTCGTTTAGTACTGAAAAATCAAAACTCACCCGAGCAGGTACCCCAGCGAGGGGTACCGCTCGATCAGCGTCTCGCCGCCGAGGTCGTACTGCTCGATGTAGGCGTCGAGGCCGAGGATGCGGCCCGCGCCGAACGCCGCGACGGCGAGGAAGACGAGCATGTACGCGAAGTCGCCGTTGATGAGCCCGTGTCCCACGTCCCAGTTCGAGAAGTAGAACATGAGCATCATGAACGCGCCCCAGAACGCCGCGAAGCGGGTCAGGACGCCGGTGATGAGCGCGAGGCCGATGAGGAGTTCACCCCACGGGACGGCGACTGCGAGGACCTCCGCGAACCACGCAGTCGAACCCATCCACGCGAACAGGTCGGCCAGCGGGCTCGCGGCTGGAACCGCGTTCGTCAGGTAGCCCGTCGCGCTGAACGGCTCTGCGGCGACGATTTTCGACCATCCGGCGTAGAAGAACGCCCCGCCCATCATCAGACGGAGGGCGAGGACGAACCACGCGCTGAGGCTGTGGGCCTTCCCGCGAACCGTGTAGCCGCCAATCGTGCTCTCGAACTCGTTCGTGTGTTGGATTTCGTTGGTAGTCATGGGTAACACCTTACGACTAAACAGACGCCAGCGAAGCGCATATAAGCAGATACCATTTCTCAAGCGCTGAGAACTACGCTACTGGCAGTCACGGCGGTTTTCTCCCTTCTCGGCTTCGGCTACTCAGTCAGCGTTCACGGGACACGCTTCCTCGGCGTACTCGACCTGCGAAATCGATTCGATTGGCTCGTCTCCGCAGACCGGACAGTCCGGGTTCTGTTTGAACGCGACTTCCTCGAAGGACATGTCCATCGCGTCGTAGAACAGCATCCGGCCGTCGAGCAGTTTCCCCTCGCCCAAGAGGTACTTCACCGTCTCAGTCGCTTGAATACAGCCGACAGTTCCGGGAAGTACGCCCAACACGCCCGTACTCGCACAGTCGGGGACCATTCCCTGTGGCGGTGCCTCGGGGAACAGACAGCGGTAGCAGGGGCCGTCGGTGGTGAAGGTCGTAACCTGTCCTTCGAACTTGTAAATCGCGCCGTGAGAAAACGGCGTGTCCGAGAGCGTGCAGGCGTCGTTGACGAGATATCGCGTGCGGAAGTTGTCCGAGGCGTCCACCACGAAGCCGTAGTCGGCGACGAGTTCCTCGACGTTGTCCGGTTCGACTCGCGTTTGGTGGGTCTCGACCGTCACGTCAGGATTTATCGTCCGCACGTAATCCGCGGCCGATTCGACTTTCGGACGACCCACGTCTGCGTCGCCGTGGACGATTTGGCGCTGGAGGTTGCTCAGTTCGACGTCGTCGTCGTCGGCGATGCCGAGCGTACCGACGCCTGCCGCCGCGAGATACTGGATGACCGGCGACCCCAATCCGCCTGCCCCGACGACCAGCACGCTGGCGTCGAGCAGGGCCGACTGCCCGTCGGGACCCACCTCGTCCATGATGATGTGCCGCGAGTAGCGGTCGAGTTGGGTCGCATCGAGCGAGAGACTCATGGCTGGTGGTTGGGGGCGTTGCGGTAAAAAGTCGCTGTTGACCGTGACAGTTACTCGGTCGTGGAAGGCAATAATTCTCGTCCCGTCGAAATCACCGGAGTCATTATCCGATCCCGAATCATCTTGAACGTATGAATCAAGCGACAGATACTACTTCGACAGTCGCCCGACCGACAGGAAACGCCTCGTTCGGCAAGCGGTTCGTGGCACTGTTCGCGCTCGGGATGGTCGGCGTCATCGCGGTGGGTATTTCGACGGCCACCGGCGAGGGAGGCGTGCCCGGGCTCCCCGAAGTTTCGACGCCAGTTCTCGCCGTATTGGTGATGGTCCAACCGGCGCTTCTGCTCGCGCTCGCAGTCGCAGTCGGAACGCTCCTCGCGCCCCGCGTCGGATTGACCTCGCACGTGGACGAGCGCGTTCGCGGCGGGCCGTCGGTTCTCGGGTCGCTCCGTGAGGAACTCCTGTTGGCTATCGGCGTCGGCGGACTGACGTTCGTCGCCGTCGTCGGTGGCGACGTACTCTTCGCACCGTTCGTCGCCGAGAGTCTCGAAGCGGCGACTCCCGTCGCTCAGACGCAGACGATTTCGGGACTGCTGGCGAGTCTTCCGGTGCGATTGTTCTACGGCGGTATCACCGAGGAACTCCTGCTTCGGTGGGGCGTCTTGACGCTGTTCGCGTGGGCAATTCACGCGGTCCTGGCGCGGTTCGGAAACGCAGGCGAGACGCTTGCTCCCGCGACGGCGTGGGTGGCAATCGTCCTCGCCGCGCTCCTGTTCGGCGTCGGTCACCTCCCGGCACTCGCGTCCATGGTCGAACTGACTCCCGCGCTTATCGTCCGAACGGTCGCTCTCAACGCAGTCGCCGGAATCGGATTCGGTTGGCTCTACTGGCGCAAGAGTCTGGAAGCGGCGATGGTCGCTCACGCGACGTTCCACGTCGTGCTGGTCAGCGTCTCGGTGTTGGGGCTGTTGGTTGCGTGAAGCGGTGCTGGGGCTACTGATGAGCTGAAAGAACGAAAAACGAATTGGACGCAGTGCGTGCAGAATCGCTTACTTCGCGCGACCCTGACCGCCGTTGTTGCTCGGGCGGTTGTGCTCGGTGCCCTTGCCCTTCTTGTAGAGGCCGCGGTTGTCCTTGCCAGCGCCGGTCAGACCGCGGAACGCGCGGCCCTGGTGGTCGTCGTTGCAGATCCAGTTGAGGTCGTCGTCGTTCTGGATGGCACCGTGTTCGGGGTCGATGAGGATGACCTCGAACCACTTCTGACTGCCGTCCTCGCCGACCCAGTAGGAGTTGAGGACGCGCAGGTTGCGGTACTTGCGACTGGCGCGCTCTTCGCCGATGCGCTCCAGGTTCTTGCGTCGGTAGATGCGACTGACACCTTGGCGCTTCGAACGGCGGCCAGCCTTGAACCGCTCCTTGCGAGCGGAGCCTTTACGAACGCTAACGCGAGCGACGACGACACCCTGCTTCGCCTTGTAGCCCAGTTCGCGGGCCTTGTCGAGGCGGGTCGGTCGGTCGATTCGCTCGATAGCGCCCTGCTTGCGCCACTCCTGCTTTCGCTGCCACTGGAGTTCGGCGAGGTCGCCGTCACTTGGGTCTTTCCACGCTTCCTTGATGTGGGAGTAGAAACTTTTTGCCATGGTTTCTCACCACGGGCGTTGTGTGGTTCAACTCGTGCGAGATTCGTAGAATCTCACACGAGTCACATCCCGTCCTGTGTGCGAGCGACCGATTCGGCCACGACAGCACGAGTCGGTCGCGCTCGTGTCCACAGGTGCCCGCTGGTGCCCGTGTCGTCCAGCGAGTTGTCGTTACTTTTCGGCGTCGGCGTTTAAGGGCTTCGTCTTCAGCATAGCGTGTGACGCCGAAGCATGGCGGTGTCGGGACACGAAGGACCCTTCCTTGCACAGGAAAGCCTCCCTTACACACGAAAGCCGCTACACCGTTCCGTCCCGACCGTTCCAGTCGGAAAAGCAGATAGTCTAGAAGTATACGCTATTTACTCGCCGAGTAACTAAACGCGTACAACGGTTACTGGGAGGCATGACGCACAGCACTGTCTGCCGTCGATGTATCACCGCCAGACCGTCGCAGTGCGACGGAGGTCGATAGCATGGCTATTCTCGAACTCGCAGTCGCGTTCTTCGTCATCGCGGTCATCGCGGGTATCTTCGGCATGCGGGGCGTCGCCGGACTCACGATGGAGATAGCGAAGTTGTTAGTACTCGTCTTCCTCATACTGGCGGTCGTCTCACTGCTACTGTGAGACCACGCGGACGAGTTCCGCTCGTCCGCCGAACTCCACCGGCCTCACTCGTCCGCCGCGAACTCGCGGACAGTCTCGAACGACCCGTCAGCGAGGGCCGCGGTCACTGCCGACGAATCGATTTCTTTCGGTACTAGTTGCGGGTACTTTCGCTGGAAGTAGCCGACGATGTTGTTCACGTCGCGTTCGAGCAACTCTTGGCTGTTGTCGTGGTCGGTCGGCACGGCTTGGGGCCAGTCGAAGATGGTGATGCCCTCGTTGTTGACGAAGACGTTGTACTCGCTCATGTCCGCGTGGACGAATCCTTCTTCGTAGGCGGTGCCCATCTCCGAGAGGACGAGGTTCAAGATTGGCACGACCTGCTCGTCCTCCAATCTGGTGCGAGACAGTTCCACGCCGTCTATCTTCTCCATGATGATAGCGTGGCGGTTCTGGTCGATTGGACGCGGCACGCGCACGTCCGGGTAGAGGGTTTCGAGTGCTTCGTACTCTCGCTCGGCGGCCTTCCGGGCGGTGTAGAGCCACGAGACGTGTTCGCGGTCGGACGTGTAGTCCCGCTCTTTCATGACCTCGCGGAAGTTCGTGTAGCCTTCGCGGTGGTACTTCAGCGCGTGGGGCTTGTACGACTGGACCTCGTACACGTCGCTCTCCTTGCCGACGCCGAGCGGCGCGCCGAACCCTTCGATAGTCTCGCGCTCGGCGAAGGTGTGGAGCGCGAGCGCGTCGTACCCCTCGAACTTCAACTGGTAGCCCTCGTACTGAATCGTCTTCCGTTCGAGCAAATCGCGGTCGAGACAGCGGTCGAGGCGGTACTCTACCTCCTCGGGGGTCAGTCGAGAGAACTCCGGAATCTTCTCGCGGGCGACCCACTCCGAGAAGCGCATCCCCTGCTCGACCCCAGAGAGCAGGTGGAAGTCCTCCGGCTCCAACTCGGCCAGCAGGCCCGCGACGTTCTGAACCATCGGCAGAGAGTAGACGCTCGGTGGGTAAAAGTTCCGCGCGTCGGGCCGACACCATCGCGATACACTCTCTGGGAGGGTACAGCACTCGATTCGCGAGACGAAGCAGAGACCGTCAGGGACGCGTCTCGGTCGCTTCGCCAGCGTCGGCTGACCGATGCCACCGTCTCGTCCTCGCGGATTCCACCGAGTTTCTCGTCGAGGCCTGCTGCTTCGAGTAGACGACAGACCTGGGCGTTTGCCCCTGCGACCCAGCGGTCGGTTCCGTCGGATTCGAGGTCGTCGTATACGTCTTCGAGCATCTCTGCGGCGGCGAGGTCCACGATGGGCGACGAGACGAGGTCGAATACGACCAGTTCGACCGGTGTCTCGTGCTTCTCGATTCGTTCGAGTAAGTCCTCGCGTATCGTCGTCGTGTTCGCGTAGAACAGTCCGCCATCGACGCGAGCAAATAGGTTACTCCGTCTCCGCACCTATCGCCCGAACTGTCCACTGAACTGCGCAGAGTCTCGCGTCTTCGCGTCCAACTCGTTCTGTACCGGTGGCCGGGACGCTCCCGCCTCCACGTCTAACTCTTCGTCCAGTACGTACAGCGTGAAGCGATACTCGTGAGGCGAGTCGCCCTTCGGTGGGCAGGGTCCGCGATAGCCGACTTCGCCGAAGTCGTTTTCGCCCTGCTTCGCGTCGCCGAGGTTCCGAACCTGCTCCGTCTGGCGAACGCCTTCGCCGATTTCGACGGTCTCTGCAGGCAGGTTCCAGAGCAACCAGTGGGTGAACGTTCCGCTCGGTGCGTCCGGGTCGTCTACCACGACTGCGAGCGCCGCGGCGTCGTCCGACACGTCGCCGATGGTCAACTCTGGCGACACGTCCTCGCCTTCGCAGGTGAACTTCTCGGGAATCGATTCGCCGTGGGTGAACGCCGAGGTACGAAACGAAACCATGTGCCGTCAGCAGTTGCTCGTGAGCAGTCGAGTTAGTGATGACGGCCGGTAGTGGTGACGGTCAGCGACCGTGACCTGCAAGGCCCTCACAGAGAAGTGGTAAGGAGATTTTCGACGAGGCCCAGTATCTGGTCGCGCTCGGTCACTGGCTTCTGGAGGTAGGAGTCGTAGCCGAGTTCCCGGATGGTGTCGTCGGGAGCCTCCGCGGAGATGATGGCGACGCGGCAGTCGATGCCGCGCTCGTGCATCTCCGTGAGGACGTCTTCGCCGGACTGTTCGGGCATCCGGCGGTCGAGGAGCATCACGTCGATGGTGCCGTCGAGTTGCGCTATCGCCTCGGAACCACTGTAGGCGGTTCGAACGTCGTACTGACTGGTGAGCCACTTCGCGTACGCGTCGGTTATCGCTGGCTCGTCGTCGACGACGAGGACGGTCCCAGACTCCTCGGTGGAGTCCGACGGCTCCGCGTATGCCTCGGGCTTCTCCGGGTCTACTGTCGATTTCGACTGGGAGTGACGGGCATCTGGAGGCGTTCCGTCGCTATCGTCTACCATTTCTTTGTCCATCGGCGATTCCTGCTCCGTAAGTAGGGCAGTTGATTGTAATCGAAACAGCGATTCCGACCTTGACCGTCGCCCACACGGTGCCGTCGAATACGCCACGGTTGGGTATTCGTGGGGAGAGTTTCACTCGACTGAGTTGTGCCCCAGTCGGGGATGACTATCGGCCGAGTGCGGCACGGAGTTTCCTGTTACAACGTTTCTGTCTCACCCCTAATAATTGTTTTCTCTTTCGTAGTAACAGACTAGACAATCATAGTATATAATTTTCGAATATTCGAGACGTACCATCGAAACACACTGTTCGTCACGGCGAGATGACGCGTCGATTCTCTCACCACAAATATGCGTTCTGGCCGCTGTGGCTGGTTTCAGGAGCAGACTTATACGTCTCAGTTGGCTAGACTCCTTCGCCAATTAACCGCCATTCCCCGCCAGAGGAGGTTTCAGATGACCGATAATACGCACAAAGAACACGCCATCACTTCGCTGCAGGAACTAGGCCTCAGCGGGTACGAGGCGAAATGTTTCGTCGGACTCACACGGCTCTCCAGTGGGACCGCCAAAGAGATAAGCGAAATCACCGACGTTCCCCGTTCACGGGTGTACGATTCGGTGGAAAAGCTACAGCGTCGTGGACTGGCAGATGTCCAGAATTCCACGCCGCGGAAGTACCGTAGCGTCCCCGTAGAGACTGCCGTCCGTGCCTTCCGCAACGAGTTCGACTCGAACGTCGAAACCGCGAGTCGGTGTCTTCGACAGGTCCAGTCGCCGTCGCCGAACGACGACGGCGACCTCTGGACGATTTCCGGCCGAGAGAACGTGACCGACCGCGGGTCGGAACTCATCTCGGAGGCCGACACCGACCTGTATCTCGGCCTCTCGGACTCGGTAGCCGATGCCGGACTCGAATGGGTACGGGCCGCCACAGACAGGAACCTCGACCTCACGGTCAGCGTTTCGTCCCAGTCGCTCGAACAGCGCGTCGAACAGTTCGTTCCCCGAACCGACGTGACCGACCGGACGAACAAACCGGGACCGAGCATGGTCCACGATGCTTCGGTCGGCCGCGTCCTCTTGGCTGACGGGACGAACGCCGTGGTGAGTTCCGTGGAAGGCGTCTCGACGAGCGTCGAGCGCGAGAGCGCGGTTCTCGCCAGAGACGGGAGCGTCGGAACCGGTATCGTCGCAATGCTCCGGGAGGTGCAAGGACTTACGCACGCCGAACCACCCGCGACTGCGAAAGGGGCACAGACCACTGGACCGGACGGCTCTGGAACCGGCGACTAGTTTTCGGGCGCGCTCCGCAATTCACTTGCCACCCCCACGCCAATCCCGAGTATGGCGCTGGCTGACCGCGAGTGGCGACTCGTCCGCGAGGAGTCGTGGGACGGCCCGGTGAACATGGCGTTGGACGAAATCGCCGCCGCGACGGCGGCCGAGGGTGGCCCGCGAACGGTCCGAGTGTATCAGTGGGACCCCTCGACGCTCTCGCTCGGCTACCGACAGGACCCCGAGACGGTCGATTGGGAGTTCTGCGAACGGGAGGGGATCACGGTCACTCGTCGCCCTACTGGCGGCGGTGGCATCTACCACGACCGCTACGCCGACATCTCCTACACCATCGTCGCACCCGCCGAGGAACTGCCGGGCGACCTGATGGAGACGTACGAGATGCTCTGTGAACCCATCTTCGACGCCTTCGAGAAGTTGGGCATCGACGCGCGGTTCACCGACGAGGAGATGCCAGCGATTCATCAACCGGCGTGTTACCTGCGGAAGTTGCACCCCGCACACGACATCGTGGCTGGGAATGATGGCAGAAAGATTAGCGGCAACGCCCAGTACCGCCGCAAGGACGCCATCATCCAGCACGGGTCGCTGAAGTTCGACCTGAACACCGAGCGTCACCTCGGGGTCTTCTCGGACCCGGACACGTCTCCCGAGGAGTTCCGCGAGCGCGTGACGACGGTCTCTGAACAATCCGACGCGACCCGCGAGCAAGCGGTCGAAGCACTCGAAGACGCACTCGCGGACTGGGCCGACGCCGACGAGGGGTCGTGGACCGATCTGGAACTAACCGACGCCCGCGACCACGCCGACCGGAAGTTCGGAAGCGATGCGTGGACGCGAGACCGGGACGACCCGACGGCGTGACACTCGCTTTTACAACCCGAACGTCTCCGACTCGTTCCCGCCGAACTCCTCGACGATGACCTCGTGAATCTCCGAAATCGGCGGTTGGTCACGCGTCGGGTCCACTGGATGTTCACCGACCCACTTGTAGCGGACGACGCCGTCGGTGTCCAGCAAGAAGCAGGACCGACGTGAGCGGGGTGCTACCTTGAACGCGCGATAGTACACGTCGAACGCCTTCGTGAGCGTCAGGTCCGTGTCGGCGTACAGCGGAAAGTTCAGGTCGAGGAAGTCGAGGAACCACCGGTGCGTGGGCACGCCCGACTTGCTGACGCCGACGACCTGCACGTCGTCGGTGCTGTTGAACCAGTCGTAGTCGCGGAACGAACACCACTCAGAGAGGCAGTCGGGCGTGAAGTCGTTCGTGTAGAACGAGAGCAACACTGGACTGTCGGCCCAGAGCGACGACAGCGACGTCTCGGCCGTCTCGCCGCCCGGCCGAACGAGCGTCTCGCTCAGGTCTGGAACAGTCTCTCCGACCGCTAACCCGTTAGAACTCCCAATCGACCGAAGGATGTGAACGAATCGACTTAAAAACTAACTCTCGACGCTCCGAATTCGTAGCGCGACTACGCTCCGCTCAGGCCGAACAGCAGTTCGGTCCCAACTCTAACTCCGTCGCTTCCGCCACGTCTGTTAGAAAACGATCCAATACTAATTGGCCAGCAGTCCTCAGACGAGCAGTTGGATGTCCGCGTCGGCCATGTGTTCGAGCGCTGTGGCCGCGCCGACGCCGACTTCGACGCCGTCGTAGAACTTCGACTCGTCGTAGTCCATCAACTCGATGGTCATCTGGCAGGCTTGCAGTTCGACGCCCATCTCGATGGAGGTGTCGATGAGTTCCGCTATCGTCGGCGTCCCCTGTTCGTCTATCTTCTTCTCCATCATCTTCGTCGCCATGGAGTCCATGAACGGGAGGGTCGCCACGGCGTTCGGCATCGGCATGCTCGGGTTGCCGACCGCGCTGAGTTTGAGGTCCTTGGACTTCTCCTCGTGGAGGATGTCGAGGCCCCAGAAGGTGTGGAACACGACTACGTCCCAACCGAAGGCGGCCGCGGTGCTGGCCAGAATCAACGGCGGGTACGCCATGTCGAGGGTTCCCTTCGTGGCGATGATGGTCATCTTCTTCTGGTCGTCGCTGGTGTCGGTTTTCACCGCTGCCAACTCTTCCTCCAACTCGTCGATGCGACTCTGTAGGGCCGCCAACTCCTCACCCTCGCCGTCGGGGGCGTCGGTCGTCGGTTGTGTGTCGGTGCTCATGGATTACTCCGTCTTGCGGACGTAGTGCTTGTAGACCGACTCGCCGCCCTCCTCGCCTTCTGCTTGTTCGAGGAGTTCGACACCGTCGGTCGTGTTCGCCCACCCTTTCACGTCGCTCATGCTACCAGAGTCGGTCGATAGGACTTCGAGGACTTCGCCCTCGGAGAGGCCATCGGCCGTCTGCTTGGTCTTCACGACGGGCATTGGGCAGGACAGTCCTTTCACGTCAAGTGTCTCGGTGACTTCGAATTCCGTGCTCATAGTGTAAATCACCCATGTGCTATCTTGGGCTCACCCCACAATACTAGTCCCGGGTACAAAAACTCGTCGAATTGTGGAAACCGCGCTCGACTGTTGGGCCTCGGTCATAGCTGTGTGCGCGGAAAGAATAACTAATAAGTTCTCTATGCCGCTTTTCTGGCAATCCGACTCTCCTCTTCTGCCCTCCACTCCTCAACAGTATTGCGTAGTAATCGAAATACTATGCAAAGGCTTATGTGCGGCCGTCCGGTACCGTTTGGTGAAGACATGAGTGAAGAAGCATTCCCGACTCCCGACGTGGAAGTGGGCTCTATCGAACCGGAGACGCTGAAAGAACAGATCGACAGCGGTGAATCGGTCACCATCCTGGACGTGCGCGCTGAATCCGAGTTCGACGAGTGGCACCTCGACGGTGACTCGGTCGAAATCGTCAACGTCCCGTACTTCGACCTCCTCGACGGCGTGGACGAATCGGACTTGGAGCGAATCCCCGAAGGCGACCCGCTCGTAGTCGTCTGCGCGAAAGGTGGTTCGAGCGAGTACATCGCCGGGCAACTCATCGAAGCAGGCCGAGATGCGGTCAACCTCGCCGAGGGCATGAACGGATGGGCGACCATCTACGAGTACAAAGAGGTCGAGACAGACGGCGACGCCCTCGTCGCGCAGTACCAGCGCCCTTCCAGCGGTTGCCTGGGATACCTCGTGGTCTCCGACGACGAGGCAGCAGTCATCGACCCACTCCGGGCGTTCACGAACGTCTACAAACAGGACGCGAAGGCACTCGGTGCCGACCTGCAGTACGCCATCGACACGCACATTCACGCCGACCACATCTCGGGCGTGCGTGACTTGGTCGAGGACGGCGTCGAAGGCGTCATTCCGTCCGCTTCGGTTGACCGTGGTGTCACCTACGCTGACGACGTGACGCAGGCCGAAGACGGTGACGTCTTCGAAGTGGGCGAAACCACCATCGAGACGGTGTACACGCCCGGTCACACCTCCGGGATGACCTCCTATCTCGTCGATGGCGAACTCCTCGCTACCGGCGACGGCCTGTTCATCGAGAGTGTCGCCCGCCCGGACCTCGAAGAGGGCGACGACGGCGCACCAGACGCGGCGAAACAACTGTACGAGTCGCTCCAGGAGCGCGTCCTCACGCTCGACGACGACGTACTCGTCGGCGGTGCGCACTTCAGCGACTCGGCCGAACCTGCCGCAGACGGGACCTACACCGCGACCATCGGCGAACTGACGGAGACGATGGACGCGCTCTCGATGGAGGAAGACGAGTTCGTGGAGTTGGTACTTTCGGACATGCCGCCCCGTCCCGCCAACTACGAGGACATCATCGCGACGAACCTCGGACAGCAATCGGTCGATGACGAGGAAGCCTTCGAACTCGAACTCGGCCCGAACAACTGCGCAGCCAGCCAAGACGCACTCACGAGCGACTAAGCCGAAGGATAGTCGTTCACCCACCATAATCAATGAGTATGGAACTACTACCAGCACTGACGTACGCCGAGCTGTTCCCCAACGGCGTGATGCGGTACGCCATCGGGGGACTACTCATCGGTCTCGGTGCCGCCGTCATCTACCTCGGCACGGGCATCATCGCAGGAGCGAGTACGTTCCTCGAATCGACGTGGTCGTACGCTTCCGATCTGCCCCGATTCAACCGACGCAAGTACCTCGATTCCCGCGACTGGCGTGTCGTGTTCACGCTCGGAATCGTCCTCGGTGCAGCGGTCTACGCAGTCGTCTTCCAGGGCGGCACGTGGACCACCGAGGTGCAGTGGTGGCGACTGCTCGGCGGGGGCATCCTCGTCGGCATCGGCACTCGGGTCGGTAAAGGCTGTACGTCAGGCCACGGCGTCTGTGGTGTCGGGTCGGTCTCCGAGACCTCGCTCGTCAACGTCGCAACGTTCATGGCCGTCGCCATCGGGACCGCACAACTCGTTCAGGCTCTGGGGGTGACGCCATGAGTTCGGACCAACAGCGACACCCGGCGTTCATGCCGCTGATATTACTCGGCGGACTGATATTCGGGTTCGGACTGGGGTACAGCCACATGGCGCGCCCGGAAGTCGTCTTGAACTTCCTGCAGTTCGACGACCTCGGACTGCTGTTCGTGATGGGTGGGGCCGCGGTCACCACCGGTATCACGTTCTTCGTGGCGACCAACCTCCTCGACCGGGCACCCTTGACCGGCCGACAGTACACGCGCCGACTCAAGTCGTTCGACCAGAACGTCCTCGTCGGCGGTGCCATCTTCGGCGTCGGTTGGGGCGTCTCCGGAATCTGTCCCGGTGCCGCGTACGCCAGCCTCGGGGTCGGCAACTTCCCCATTCTGTGGGCTATCTCCGGGATGTTCATCGGAGCGTACCTACAGGGCTTCTGGCGGGCGCGCTCCGCCGACACCGACTCCACGGCCGCCGTCAGCGACTGAACCGACTTTCGACCACTCGTTCTCTCGTCAACTCGCCTCGAAGAGCGACGGCACTACCGACACGCTCTCGGAAGCCCGTCGAACGCTACGTCGGCGTCTTGTACACACAAAACAATTTCATATCTCTCACCGAGCTTCGCTACCCGCCCAAGTCACGACTATCGACTCCATCTCCGTTCTCGAATGAACGGACTTCGTCTCTCGTAGCTATCTATAACTTATGTCTAACCATGTATGTGGTACTCAAATATGGTATTGTGCAGTATTCCCAAAACCGTTAAGTGGGGTAGTCGGCTACTAGCAATCGCACAGAAATCCATGAAGCGCACAAGACTACTCGACGTATCCAACCATGTTCGGAATTGAAACCCTCTCGGGCCCCACCGGGGCCGCCGCGTTGATCGGCATCGTGCTGGTCGAGGCGATTCTGCTGTACGTCGGCTACGGCGTGCTGGAGCGACTGTTCGGCCCGACCATCACGGACGTACTCCGAGGTGACTAACGATGGAGATATTCGGAGTTGCGGCCTCCCTACTGGGGATGTTCGCCGGATTCGGTTTACTCATCGGTCTCCTGTTCGGCTTCTTCGGAATGGGTGGCTCGTTCCTCGTTACGCCCGCGCTGCTCGTGATGGGGTACGAACCGGACGTCGCAGTCGCGTCCGGCCTCGCGTTCGTGTTCGGGACCTCGGTTATCGCGACGCTCAAACACCGTGACCTCGGCCAAGTAGACTACAAACTCGGCGTGCTGATGATCGCCGGTACCACCGCAGGCATCGAGGTGGGGAAACTCGGTCTGCACTGGCTTCAGGACATCGGGTTAGCTGATACGGTCGTCAGCGTCGCCTACGTCGCCCTCCTCGGTGGCATCGGCGTGTTCATCACGTACCGTGCCATCAGCGGTGACGGTGGTGGCGGCGTCAGTCACGACGCAGATGGGGACGACGAAATCGACCCAGACGACATCCCCGAGATAGCCAAGACGATTCAGTCGTACCGGATTCCGCCGATGATGACTCTTCGGGGCGGCGTGCAGGTCTCGCTGTGGATGATTCTCGTCGTCGCGTTCGCTACGGGGCTCCTTTCGGGGCTACTGGGCGTCGGCGGCGGTTTCATTCGAATGCCCGCCCTGTTCTACCTCATCGGCGTTCCCGTGCCGGTCGCGGTCGGGACCGACCTGTTCGAGATCGTCTTCTCGGGCGGTATCGGTAGCTTCCTGTACGCGATGGACGGTGCAGTGGATCTGGCCATCGTCGTTCCGCTGCTCGCAGGGAGCGCGCTCGGTGCGCGACTCGGCGCGGCAGCGACCAGCCTCGTGGACGAGGACGACATCAAGGTGTACTTCGGCGTGATGCTCCTGCTGGGTGCTATCGCCGTCGCCGTGCGCAAAATCGGCGGCATCTTGGAGATGCCGGTTCTCGATACGGTGAGTCTGGCCATCATCCTCGGTGCTGCGACGCTCGTCAGTGGCGCAGTCGTGGTCAACTCCATCCGGGAACTCCGCACGGAGACTCCCGCAATGGCCCAGACCTCGGACTGATAGCACGAGCGACACCGGTCGTCCGGCGATGCTGTTTCTCGACGTGGTTCTCTCTTCGTCGAGCGTCTTCGCCAGTCTCTCAGTTGACGGGGGGTAAACTCCGTCGTGCTGGTCGGTTCGAAGGCGTCGTTGGACGAGATAGCAGTGTTGTACACACTATGCAAAACCTTTTACGTGCCTACTACCTAGGCTGGGATAGATAAAATGGCAGATTCGATGTCCGAGTACCTCCAGAAAGACATGGAGTGTGAGGGGTTGCTCGAATGCATCCACGGCCTGAAAGAACTCGACCGTGAGTGTTTCCAAGCGCTAGTCACCAGCGAGGAACCGCTCACCATCGACGAAGTGGCCGACCGCGTCGAGCGCGAGCGCTCGACGGCGTACCGTTCCATCCAGCGACTCCTGCAGTCTGGATTCGTCCAGAAGGAGCAGGTCAACTACGAGCAGGGTGGCTACTACCACGTCTACCGGCCGACGGACCCGGACGAAGTCGCCGACGACATGCAGCGGATGCTCAACGACTGGTACGCCAAGATGGGTCAGTTGCTCCAAGAGTTCCGCCAGAAGTACGACGAACAGCCCGCGATGGCCGAGAACTAAGGGTCGGCTGCTTTTTGCCGACGAGATGACGGTCGCGTAGCTACTGCTGGCGTATCCACCCGGGCGCGCACTGGTCGCGGCCTTGCGGTTTGAGGTCGCGACCAGTTCCGTGTGAGGGATGAGGACCACAGCTCAGAAGACGCGTCGCGTCTTCTGGAATCGAGGACCGCAGTCGGGTGGGGAGGCGTGTGGCCGTCGCGGTGCGGTGGCGGTGCGGTCTCTCCGTTGCACCGGGAGTAGCTAGCCGCAAGTCTCCGCTGACGGTTGCTCTCGTTGATGCTCGCCCTGTGTCACTAACTAATCGCAAGTCAGCAACGCGAACTTTCGAGACGCCAGCGAATCCTCTCACTACGCCACCAACACCCTAGCCCCGACACGTCACCGTTTTCAGCACACCTCCCTAACTCCAACCCAATGGAACGAGCGCGGGCCGTCGAACGAGCGACTGAAATCCTACAGACCGTCGAAGAAGAGACGATGCCCGTCCCCGTCCGCGAGGTGTGGGTGTACGGCGACGTGGCGCTCGGACTCGACCCGGTCGAGCGACTGAACGTCTACGTGACGAAGGACATCCTCCTGCGCGGTGACGCCGACGCCGCCGCGGAGTTCGAGCAGACTCACGGCGTGAAGGGCGTCGGCAAGACCGTCCGTGCAGAGTGGGCCGAGCAGTTCCCCGAGTACATTCGTGCGAACGACAACGGCCACGCCGCGCCGGAGAAGTGTCTGGCCGCCCACTTGCTGGAAGACGACGAACCGGTGCATCTCGAAGTCTGCAACTCCGGATTCGAGGACAACGTCACCCAGCGACTGAAGGGGGCAATCGCTCGGGAGAACTACGAGCAGATTCTGGACCCCCGCGGCGTCTGTCTCTGGGCCGACGGCCAGCGCTCGGACGAGGCGCTCCGCAAGCTACGCGAGAGCGAACTGGCCTTCCCGACGCTCCCCGACGCGCTGGAGATGCTCGGCATGGACGCCGAGCAGACGACCGAGGCCGCCGAAACCGTCGAATCCTACCGTAAACGGCAGGAGGGCGCGACGGTTCGGGGCGACGTAGTATGATTCGAACAGGCTGGAACAGGTAGCGATTCGTTTCGCGCGAGGGTTCCCAACACACCCGCCTCGACCACTCGCGCGCTGGTTTTCAGGTCACGACCGAGATTGGCCGCGCGCTGGTATTTGAACCTTCGCAGGGCGCTCGCTCACTGGTAAAAACTGGAAAAAACCCGGTGCGTTCCCGACGGTTGCCACCGAGTTCACTGGTGCGACGCTATCCCTCGAATCCGTCTTCGAATCGGAACGTGCCGTCGCGCTGGACGATTTCGTCGTCAACTTCGATGTAGGAGTCCTCCGCCATGTCCACTATCATGTCCATGTGGACCGCGCTCTCGTTGTACGTCTGGCCGTCCGGAACCGTCTCCCGAATTGCACTACCGACTGCGAGGTGGACGGTGTCGCCCATCTTCTCGTCGAACAGCATGTTGTAGGTGAACCGGTCGATGTCGCGGTTCATGCCGATGCCGAGTTCGCCGAGACGGCGCGCGCCGTCGTCGGTGTTCAACACTGCGGCCAGCACGTCTTCGTTCTTCTCGGCGTCGTGCTCGACTACGTCGCCGTCTTCGAACCGAAGCCACGCGTCTTCGATTTCTCGGCCTTGACGGACGAGTGGCTTATCGAACAGCACCTCGCCCTCGACGGAGTCCGGAACCGGCGCGGTGAACACCTCGCCGCCGGGCAGGTTCTTCTCGCCGTAGTCGTTGGCCGTCTTCATCCCGGCGACACTCATTGTCAGGTCGGTAGTCTCGCCCGAGACGATGCGGACTTCGTCTGCGGGGTCCAGAATCTCGACCATCTGGGACTGGTGTTCCCGCTGGGCGTCCCAGTCTTTGTTGACAGCGCCGTAGACGAACTCCTCGTAGGCTTCGGTGCTCATCTCTGCCTTCTGCGCTTCGCCCGACGCGGGGAACTGGGTACCGACCCAGCGTTTGTTCGTGCGCTCGTCCACTATCGGTCGCTGGGATTCGGCGTAGGCGGTGTGCTTCGCTGGCGGGACGTCGCTCATCTCGGCGGTGTTTCGGTCGCCTTTGATGATGATGACGACGTCCGTCTCCTCCATCATCGCGAGGGTGTGTTCGTTGAGTTCGAAGTCGTCGGTGTCGCCCGCCTGAACGAACGCCCGTGTCGCACGAGTACTCGATAACGTCACGGAAGCATTCGCGCCGATTTCCCCTAGCTTTTCGGCGACTGCGACGGCGAGGTCCTCGGCGGCGGGCGGTGCGCGGACGAGGACGTTGTCGCCCGCCTCGACCTGCGTCGAGTGGTCGGTCAGAATCTCGGCGTGGTCGCGGATACGTGGGTCCATATCTTCCAGGATAGTCGCTCGCCTGATAGCTTTTTTCGAGTCGCTCGGTTGCGCCGAGTTGACGACCTCGACAAGTCATGCCGACTCGACAGAACCGACAGTCACGTAGAACGGCACGACCTCGACTCGCTTGTACTCCGCTTCACTCATCTGCTCGATGGTCTCCCGACCCATCTCGCGCCAGTCGCTCCGCAGGTCGTCGTAGCCTTCGACGTCGAGGTCACCGGCCAAGAGCGTTTCGCGGTCGCTCGCCAGTCCCTCGCCGCTGGCCTTCCGCTTGGCCGCCTGTACGTCTGCGTCTCCGTAGGGCGGTTCGATAGTTCGGGTGTGGTAGTGCGTGCGCGTCGAGACGTTCGAGAGCCCCGCTTGCTCGAACACCTCGCGGGTCCCCTCTCCACCGAGTGTCACGTCTGTCGGGACGCCCTCCAGATACGCCTCCCGTGCGCGGGCCGCCAGTGCTCCCTCGCTATCGACCGTCGATTCGACCGACACCGCCGAGTTGTCGGGTTCGACCGCCGCAACGAGGTCCGCGGACACGCGGCGGAACTCCTTGACTGCCGCGACCGGGTCCGGCAGGTTGATGAGCAGTGCTTGACAGACCACGAGGTCGAAGCTGTCGTCGGAGAAGGGGAGGCGGGTCGCGTCTCCAGCGACCACCGGAACGACCTGCTGTGCCACGCTCAGTAGTTCTCCGTCGGCGTCGGTGCCCACGACTTCGCCGGGCGTCTCCTCGGCCAGTACCCCCGAGAGTTCGCCGGTGCCACAGCCGACGTCCAGCACGCGCTCGCGCGAGTCGAGTTCGAGGTCGGCGAGCGCGGCCCGGTCGTCCCACATCCCGCGGCGGGTGTTCCGGAGGTAGTCGGCGGAGAACTGGCGCACGTGAATCGTCTCGTTGTTTCGAACGGGGACGAGAAAAGCGGGGCGGTCTGGGTCCGTCGGCCGAAACACGGCAATCGAGCGGGGGAACCGACAGTGCTACACTCTACAGCGAGAAGGTTCATCTGTGTCGTCACCACGAGCAGACTTTCTCTCGGGCGTCCGCGTCGCCGCGCCGATTCTGCTGGGGGTCGTCCCGTTCGGGATGGTCGCGGGCGTCGCCGCGGTCGGCGTCGGTATCCCTGCGGTGCAGGCGCTCGCCATGTCGGTCATCATCTTCGCCGGGGCGTCCCAACTCGCGGCCATCGAACTCGTCGGTCGGAGCGCGCCAGTCGTCGTGGTCGTCTTGACCGTCTTCGTCGTCAACCTCCGGATGGTCATGTACAGCGCGTCTATCGCGCCGTACTTCGAGTCAGAGTCGCCGCGCTGGAAGGCCGCGCTCTCGTACTTCCTGACCGACCAGGCGTACGCCGTCTCGTTGCTGGAGTTCGAGAACGACCCCGAGACCAGTCGCCGCTGGTACTACCTCGGCGTGGGAATCCCGCTCTGGGTGACGTGGCAGGCCGCGACGATTGCTGGAATCGTCCTCGGAGCGCAACTACCCGCTGGCTGGCACCTCGAATTCGCGGTGCCGCTGGTCTTTCTGGCGGTCCTCGTCCCGGCCGTCACCGACCGTTCGACGGGGGCCGCGGCAGTCGTCGGCGGGACCGCTGCCGTCGTCGCGCACGGACTCCCGTACAACCTCGGACTCGTCACCGCCGCAGTCGTCGGTATCGCGGCCGGCTTGGTGGTCGAGGAAGTCGCAGGGGAGAAAGCGACGGACGAGACGAACGAAACGAACGAGACGACGAACGACGCGGAGGGCGGTCACTGATGGCCGAGACGACCTTCGACGCCACGACGCTGTGGCTGCTCATCGTCGCCGCTGGCGTCGGGACGTACCTGATTCGCCTGTCGTTCATCGCGCTGTTCGGCCTGCTCGACGAGGTCCCCGAGCGAGTCGAGCGGGCGCTCCGTTTCGTCCCCGCGGCGGTCCTCTCGGCGCTCGTCGTTCCGGACATCGTCTTCGCCGACAGTACGCTGGCGCTCTCGCTGGGCAATACGAAACTGTTCGCTGGCACGCTCGCGGCGCTCGTCGCGTGGCGAACGGAGAACATTTTAGCGACGCTTGTCGCAGGGATGGGCGCGCTCTGGTTGTTAGAATTCTTCTTCTAATCGCGGAGCGTCGTCACGACTGCGGCGAGGATGGCTATTACCGCCATGGCAGTCGTCCACGAGTTTCCGCCCGAGCCGAACCGAATGTCGAACACCGTGTAGGCGACGACTCCAGCGACGAAGCAGACCACGGCGAGGAGGGTCAACAGTGTTGAACGTGAGCGCATACGAGAGACTTTGCGCTGACGTGACAAAAGCTCCGTGGGAGCAACGCGCCAGAAGGTCGGTCGCCGAGAAAGTATATCAGTCGCCTCGCAGTATCGACTGGCGTTCGAGTAGTCGCCATGACAGAACGCGACGAGACGCCCCGAACCGATACTTCGACAGGGTACGACAGCTTAGCAGAACGGGCAGACGAAGACCTCGACAGGCAGGGGAGTCCGTGGGGCGACAGCTTCTTTCAGGAACACTACTCGTGGCCCGCGACAAGAGCGATGCTTCCCGACGTGACCGGCGACGAGGTACTCATCGCCGGTTGCGGGCGCGGCGACCACGTCGAGTGGTTCCTCGAAAACGGCGCGACAGTCGTCGGCATCGACGCCAGCGAACGGGCAATCGAAACCGCTCGGGAGCGATTCGGCGACGAAGCCGACTTTCGCCACGCAGACGTGTCTGACCCGCTCGACTTCGAGGCTGACAGCTTCGACCTGGTGTTCAGTCACCTGATGCTGGGCCATCTCGAAGCGTGGTCGCCGGTCTTCGATGAGTTCCATCGAGTACTCACCGAGCGCGGAACGCTCGCGTTCACCGTGATTCACCCCCAGTACCTACGCGAGACCAGAGACATCACGAACCACTACGCGACCCAGCGCATCGTGGTGCAGTGGCCGGGTGCCGAGATTCCGGCCTACTACCGGCCGATGAGCGGGATAGTCGGACCGCTACTCGAATCGGCGTTCCGACTGGAGTCGTTCGAGGAACCGAAACCACGCGAATCGTTCAGAACACACTCTCCCGACCGATATCGGGCCGCGATGCGCTCGCCGCAGGTACTCTGCGTTCGAGGGCGTGTGGTGTCTAAAGAGTAAGTCGAGTCGGTTGCTTACTGTGACTCTTCGATTTGCCAGTAGAGATACTGGCGAACGAACTGCGAGAAGTTGTCGTGGCCACACTTCTCGCAGTCGAACCCGTTCCACTCCTCGGTGGAGAAGACGTACCCGCAACCGTTTCGACAGCTTTCGCCGCCGAACTGGTCGATGAGTTTCGCTTCGAGCGTGTCGCGGTGGTTCGTATCGAGGTGGCTCTCTCCTCGCTCTTTCAACGTCTCGCTGGTCGGTGCTTCGATGGTCGAATCACAGAACTCGCAGTCCAGTCGGAACTGTTTCGTCTGGCTCATGTAGACCTACGTCGTGTTGGTCCACTCTCAGGGGTACCGAACGGAGCGTCAGCAGTAGTGGACTTGTGGAGTTCGTCTATCAATTCCGCCGTCATATGTGTAAGTAGTAGTTGACATAACTAAGTAAGCCATCGGGGTGCAAGCGAACGTCGTATAAGTAGGCCGTCGTATGTATGCCGAAGTCGTCGCCTCATCGGTGATTCGATAATTCAAACCTCTCTTATTTACTTTCTGCCATTATCGAGTTCGAGAGGAGTGTGTTGACTCCCCGTGCGATTCGCCGGGAGAACGACTGGCGCGTGATGCCCATCTTCTCTGCGAGTTCCGACAGCGACGTTTCGCGGGGGACGGCGAAGTATCCCTCCTCGAACGCCAACTCCAGTGCTTCGCGCTGTTTGGCCGTCATGCCGTAGGGGTTGTTCCGCGACTCGTTCGGGTTCCACACTCGCTCGACGGTGTTCGGCACGTCGCACTCGTTGAGGAACTGCTGGAACGACGAGAGCGTCTCGTGGTCCCGTCCTCGCAGTTCGAACCGCCACGTCTCCTCGGTCCCCATCGCTTCCTTGATGTGTAGGTCTTGGTCGTCGATCTCCTTGAGCAAGCCATCTATCTCCGTCTCCCACTCGATTCGATAGAGCGTCCCGCTCGTCCCGACGTCCACCCGTTCGAGGCTTGCCACGCGGTCTTCGTTCTCTACTGCGTCTTCGAACGCCGCTAAGTCGGGTGCGTCCGCCCAGAAGTAGGGGACGAACGTACTTCCGGTCGGCACGAACTGCGTGAGTTCGATGCGGTAGTCGGTCCCCGCCACGACCCGGCCCAGTTGGAACGAGTCGGCCGGGATAGTGATGTCCGCGGCGACGCTACTCATCGTGATTGCCCCGCAGTCCGAGAGCGATTCGACTGTCGAACTGTCCCACTGCACGGCCAGATTGAGTAGCATCACTCGTGCTCCGCGATAATATCTCGATAGATGACATAGATTGTAGTTGATGATGCAGAACGCGTGGGAACTGTGTGACGCGCTCCGCGCATCGAACGCGCGGATGAACTGCTCGACACCGCCCAAGCGACAGAACTGGCCTCTTCTGTCAGTCGAGCGAGCGCGCAGTGTGTGATCGTGGTTCCGTGTGTTACGATTATAGTCACATAGGGATACATCTGTGGCTTCTAGACAATTATTTTATACTACGGGATTCGTCTCTCGCGGCACAGGTGGTTTCGCGGTTTCGCCGAAAAAATAAATCGTCTCTTCCAATCCTTCGCTCACTCCGTTCGCTCAGGCATCGCTACTCACGGGTCACGTTGCGAAAGTCCGCTGGAATTTCGCGGTTCCCCGTTCGTATTATCGAGGCCTTCACTCGCTTCGCTCGTTCACGCCTCGCTACCTCGCAACTCTCCACGGCTTCGCCGTTCCGAATCGAGACCCTCACTCACTCCGTTCGTTCGCGTCTCGCAACTCCCTCACCTTCTGGATGTTCCAGGCGAATCCACGCCCGTCTTCGTGGGGCGTCTCCAACACGAGCGGCACGTCCGCGAGGTCCGGATGGTTGACGAACGCCGACATGCCCTCCTCGCCGATGAGACCCTCGCCGATGTGGGCGTGTTCGTCCTTGTTCGTGCCACACTCGTGCTTAGAGTCGTTGAGGTGGACGCAGGCCAGATTTTCGAGACCGACTACCTCGTCGAACTCCGCGACCGTCGAATCGACTGCGTCCGCGCTGGAGAGGTCGTAGCCCGCCGCGAACGCGTGGGCCGTATCGACGCAAACTTCGAGGTCCTGCTCGCTCTCAGAGAGGACGTAGTCCAGATGCTCGAAGTCGCCGCCGAGTTTCGTGCCCGACCCGGCGTCGCTCTCGATGAGGACCGTGACGCCCTCGGGAACGTCCAGTTCGTTCAGTGCCGAGACGGCGTTGTCGAGGCCGCCTTCGACGCCCGCGCCAGTGTGCGCGCCGAGGTGGACGTTCACGTAGGGAATATCGAGTTTGTCCGCGGCATCGACTTCCTTCTGCATGCTGTCGATGGATTTCTCGCGGAGGCCGTCCTTCGGCGTGCAGAGGTTGACGAGGTACGACGAGTGGATGACCCACGGCCCGACGTCGTTGTCGTCGGACAGCGTTTTGAACTGTGCTGCTTCGTCGTCGTCGATGTTCGGGTCCTGCCAGACTTGCGGCGAGTGGGTGAAAATCTGCCCACAGTTACCGCCGTCCTCCACCTGTGCCTCGACGGCGTTGAACACGCCACCAGCGATAGATTCGTGCGCTCCAACTCTCATACGTGCGGCCAAGCAGGGATGGGGTAAATGGGCTTCGGATTGCGAGAGGCGAACGAGCGAAGCGAGTGAGGCTCTCGTAGCGGAGCGACGGAGTCGCGGAACAGGCGGATTGCGGGGCGTGGACGAGCGAAGCCAGTTTTCCGGCGCGCGAAGCACAGCGACTATCGCGACTCGAATACGGGTTGGTAGTCCGAATGATGGCCTCGGGCAGCAGTTGCAACCGCTGTCCTGCGTTTTACCTCCGCAGGTGGCTCTCCCGCTCAGACGCAGTAAACTACTTAGTGCTATACAAAATGCAGGGGGCGGCCTCGTTCACCGGACGAGTAAGTCTAGCTGATGTGCGACGTAGACTAACTCACCTGCTGAAATTTGGGACTCTCGCTCTTTTCGCCACTGCTCGACTTGCTCCGACCGAACCGTCCCCTCCTTCTCGACTGCCCCCGAGACCATCGACACGATGCAGTGCAGGAAGTACGCTTCGTCCGCGGGATACACCGACGCTCCTCCCTTGCCCTTCTTCTTGCCGGGGCGAACCACCCAGTCGGAACTTCCCACCGCGAGAACTTCGCCATTCTCGGACACCGAACTCAGCAGGTGTCGTCCCGCTCGACTGTCGCCCGACTCGTCCAGATGGTCGTGGAACGTCCGAACGAGACGACGCTCGAACTCCCTGTCGGCCACCGGTTCGAACGCCGTCTCGCCGTCGAAGGTGAGCGGCAGGTACGCCACGCCGCCCGAAGCGAGCGCGTTTCGGAACGCCCCGAGTGCGTCGAGCGGACCCACGAGGTCCGCGAACGACTGGGCGACTACCAGGTCTACGCTCCCAGCACGAGATTCGGCAAGCACGTCGAAGGCGTCGCCGACCACGAACTCGACGCTGACCTGCCGCTTCCCTCGGGAGAACACCAGCTTTTCGTCGCGCTCGCCAACTGCGTACCCCTGCGCGGCGGCGCGTTCTGGAAGTCGCTTTCGCGCTATGGCGACGTTGGCTTCCCGGCGGTCGATTGCAGTGTAGCGCACTTCGTCGGGAAGCCACGCTTCAGTAAGCAGTCGCTCGATTGTCGTGCCGATTCCACAGCCGACTTCGAAGGCGCAGAGGGACTCTCGTCCCGAGAGCTCTGCGGCGAGTCGGCCTTCGACGCGTCGATTCAGTGCCCGGTCGTCAACGGTCCGTTTGGCCGAGAGGTAGCGCTGGAAGTTCACGCGGGGACCTCCCGCTGGTCGGTGTCGGCGACTTGTTGTAGAAACCCGCGAATTTCGGCCATCGTCTCGTTCCACCCCGGATGGGCTTCGTAACGTCGCCGTGCGGCGAGGCTCATCTCTCGCAGTCGCTCGCGATTCCGGAGCAGCTCCCGGACTGCCTCGGCGACGGCACCGGGACTCTCGGGAGCGACGAGGAATCCGTCTTCTCCGTGGGTCACCAACTCAGTCGCACCGCCTTCGGTCGTCGCCAGTGCGGGCAGTCCGAAGCTCATTCCCTCCGCGTAGACGATGCCGAACCCCTCGTACGTCGAGGGAACCGCGAGCAGGTGACTTCTGGCGAACGCTTCGGCGAGCGCGTCGTCGCCGAGTCGCCCGCGAAACGTGACGCGCTCGGAGAGGTCGTTCGCACGCACCTGCTCGCGCACGCGTGCGAAGTAACTCTCGTCTTTCTGCTCGCCGACGACAGTCAGTTGCCAGTCGCCCGCGACTCCTCGGAGTCCGTCGAGAAGCGTGTGCAGTCCTTTCCGGGGAACGAGCGCGCCGACGAAGAGAACTCGGAACGGGTCGCGGTCAGTCCGCTCCGCGATAGCCCGCTCGACGTCGCCGATTTTGGGGTCGAATCGGTCGCCAGCGGGACGGGCGACGATGGTGGGCGGAGCTTCGTCGGGTCTCCATCTTGCGAGGCGTTCTGCCGCTCGACGAGTCGCGTCGCTGGCGTAGATTGCAGCATCTACTCGCTGGAGGTAGCGCCGTTCGATTCGTCGCTCGACCGGTCGGCCGAGTCGTTCGCGCCAGCCAGAGCGCGCTTCGCTGGCCCGGAGGTGGTGAACCAGCGCGACGACTGGCAGGTCGGGGTCGGTAGCGACCAGCGAGGGATGACAGAGTTCGTCTTCGACCAGCACGTCGAGGTCTTCGGGGAGATGCCGCCCGACTTTGGAACGCAAACTGTCCGCGAGCGAGCGAGAATAGTTTCGCCACGGGAGTTCGACTACTTGCACGTCGTCGCCTGCCTCTCTGAGCGCCTCGACTAACTTCCTGTCGTAGAGGAAGCCGCCGCTGGTCGTCTCGATGTCGACGTAGACGACGATGCCGACTTTCATACCTCCCTCTCGAACGACGCCCACGCCACGTCGTCCTCTCGGAGTTTCACCGCCAGCGACTCGACTTCGGGGGCGTCGAACTCCGTGAGGAAGCGGTCGCCGAACAGTCGCGCGAACTGTTCGAGACTCGGGTTCAGTCCGTCGAACTCCGGGAGGTCGTTTAGTGTCGCGTCTCTGTAGCGGGCAACCGTCTCGTCCGCGCGGTCGCTCACTGCGTCGATGTCCACGAGATACCCGTGTTCGTTCAGGCGTTCTCCCGAGAGCTGAATCTTCGCGGTGTACGCGTGGGAGTGTCGCTCTCCCTCCGGTCCGGGGTTCGGGACCGTCAGGAAGTGCTGTGCGACGAACGACCGCTCGACGGTGACGCTGTACATCCCCTACGGAGGCGACGGCCAGCGTCTTCAAGATTCGTACCGGAACAGCACGCCGAGCGCGTCTTCCGGGTGTTCGTCCAGCAGTCGATACGCTCGCTCGGCCTCCTCGATGTCGAACTCGTGGGTGACGAACCGCTCGGGCGAGAGGTCGGCAAGTTCGTCCCACGCCACGTCGAGGCGGCGGTCCTTGCTCCAGCGGCCGCGCAGTTCGGGGTCGATGGTGCTGACCTGACTGCTCTCGACGCGCACTCGACTGCGGTGGAACCGGCCGCCGAGGTCGAGTTCGACTGGCTTGGTGCCGTACCACGACCCGATGACGACCCGCCCGTCGTAGCCAGTCGCGGCGATGGCGGAGTCGAGTGCCCCGGGTTGTCCGGAGAGTTCGTAGGTCAAATCTGTTCCCTCGTCACCGAACTGCTCGCGGATTCGTTCGCTCGCGCAGGCGTCTTCGCCTGCGCTCGCACACTCTCCCTTCCGGGGGTCGAGCGTCGCGTCTGCACCCAACTCGGCAGAGCGAGCGCGGCGAGACTCGTAGCAGTCGAGCGTCACCAGCGAGTCGAGCGGATAGTTGGCGAGCAACCCGGTCGTCAGCAGTCCGACGAGACCTTGCCCGAAGACGGCGACGCGTTCGCCCAGCAGTGGCGCACCGTCGTGGAGGAAGTTGACTGCAGTTTCGACGGTTGGGAGGAACGCGGCCGCTTCCGACGAACAGTCCTCGGGCACGGCGAGCAGGTCGGAAACCGGCGCGCAGAAGTGGCTCTCGTGAGGGTTGAACGCGAAGACGCGCTGGCCGACCCACTCAGAATCCACGTCCGGTCCCGTCTCGGTGACTCGACCGACCACGGCGTAGCCGTACTGGAGCGGGAACTCGAACGACCCCGACAGCGTGTCCAGCGTCTCGTCGGTGGTCATCTCGGTCGGTGCGTCGCCCCGATAGACGAGTAGTTCCGTGCCCGGACTTACCGCAGAGTACTCTGTGCGAACCCGAACTTCCCCTGCTTCGGGGTCTGGACACTCTCGCTGTCGGACGGCCACGTCTCGCGGCCCGGTGAAGTACAGTGACTGACCCACGGTTCCCCCGACGACGCAGTAGTTCGCGTCGCCAACCGAGGTACGGTGGCTTCACGTATCGTTCTTTGGTTAGAGACGAGACAGAATTCGTCGTACCAACCCGCACGTTCGCTCGGCCAACGGTCGCAGGACGGGGTTCGCACCTATGGCGAGATACGCTCGCCGTGGCCGATAGTCCTCGCCTGCCAGCAGACCGAGTGCCTGCGCGACCGCTCGGTGATTGCCGTCGGCGACCGTCACGGGCGAACACCCCTGTCTGGTCGAGAGGACTAGCGGGCCGCCCGGCGGCTGGTCGCTGAAGCGCAGAACTTTCCGAACGTCCACCCCCGTTTCGGCGGCCAACCGGTCGGGGTCTTCGTTCGCGACTCGTCTGGCCGCACCCAGCACGGTCCCGTCGGGCGAGAGCGCGCGCCACCGAAGATTCTCGGGTCCCTCGACCACGTGCAGTCGCTCGAACGTCTCGCGGTCGAGCGAGAGTTCGTACCACGTTGGACTCTCGCGCCAGACGAACGCGGCCGCACCGGGCTTGCGTTCGAGCAGTTCGTCCAGTGCCTCGCGGTCGGTCAGTGTCCCGAGTGCATCTGACTCTATTGCCCCTCGCTGGCACTCCATTCGAAGCCATTCTCGGACGACCTCGCGTTGGGAGATGGGCCGCGGGTCGCCGACCGCCGCGGCCGTCACCGCCCGCGGGAGGTCAGTCTGGCCCGTCGCCATCGTCTCCTGCGAGCAGGTCGTGGATGTCCTCGTCGTCCAGTAGGTCCACGAGGTTCGCACCCTGTTCGTACTCGCGTTGCTCCTCGGCCGTGAGCCAGTTCGATACGTCTCGGTCGGCCATCAACTCGACGAGTTTGTCGTCCAAGTCGTCGGGGTCGTATCCTGACACGGGCATGGCAGCAGGAGTACGACCCGTGTTACCTTAGGGCATTCGGCGTGGCCTGCGCGAGTCGGTGAGAAATTCGCTCACGAGAGTGAGCGTCGTTCCGATTTCGTTCGCGGCGTTGACCCCTCTAACGCGGCAGCTACACTGCTCTTCCGACCGGTTTGGGTGAGCCACCGCTACCACCTCTGAACTGATTTCATATCCCGATAATTGATTTATCGGCACGAGGCGAAACCGTCAAACGCCCGGAAACGCAACTCTCGTCCGATGGACTGCGACAAGTGTGGCGACGAGGCGGTCATGCACGCGGCCTACTCCGGCCTCCACCTCTGCGAGGACCACTTTACGTCTTCTGTCGATAAACGGGTCCGTCGTCGCGTTCGAGAGGACAACCTCGTCCCCGACGACGCGACGCCAGACGACCCCGAGACGTGGGTCATCGGTCTCTCTGGGGGCAAAGACAGCGTCGTCCTCACCGACATTCTCTACCGAACCTTCGAGAAAGACCCGCGAATCGAGTTGGTCGCGCTGACGATTCACGAAGGTATCGAGGGCTACCGAGACAAGAGCGTGGACGCCTGCGAGGAACTGACCGCGGACCTCGACATCAGCCACGAACTCGTCACCTACGAAGAGGAGTTCGGCGTCCAGATGGACGACGTGGTCGAGAAAGATCCGGAGAACATGGCGGCCTGCGCGTACTGCGGCGTGTTCCGACGGGACTTGCTGTCGCGCTACGCCGAGGAACTCGACGCGGACAAACTCCTGACGGGTCACAATCTGGACGACGAGGCAGAGACTGCGCTGATGAACTTCTTGGAAGGGGACGTGGCACAGGTCGCCAAGCACTTCGACGCCAGTTTAGGTCCGTTCGGGGGAGGAGATAGTGACTCCGAGGATTCGAACGACGGCCCGCGAACGCGCAGCGACCAAGACAGCTTCGTCCCGCGCGCCAAACCGCTTCGCGACGTGCCCGAGAAAGAGGTTGCGCTGTACGCCCACCTCCGTGACCTCCCGGCTCACATCACCGAGTGTCCCCACGCCGAGGAGGCGTACCGCGGCGAGATTCAAGAACTGCTCTACCAACTCGAGGAGAACCATCCTGGGACTCGTCACTCTATCATGGCCGGGTACGAAGACCTCGCCGCACTGGCCGCAGACGAGTTCGGTGCGAGCGAGGAGGGAGACGACGGTGACGAAGACGGTCCCGAACTCAAAGAGTGCGAGCGGTGTGGTTCGACGACGACCCGAGACATCTGCCGGAAGTGTTCGCTGCTGGACGCGATTCACGCCGCCTGATTCTCTACTCTAGTTCGGGGGTCAACGCCTCGAAGACGAGCGAACACAACTTCTGTTCCGCACTCCGCAGGTGCTGTGAGAACGTCGAGAGCGAGATACCGAGTTCGCTCGCCACCGCTTCGCCCGACTTCTCGCGCGGACTCTCGAAGTAGCCGCCTTCGTAGGCCGCGAGGAGAACTTCCCGCTGGCGGTCGGTCAGCAGTTCCTCGACGGCCCGCTGGAGTTCCCGCCGGGAGAACAGCGGCGTCGTGTAACTCTTCTGTCGGCGTGCCGCCACTGTCACCGATGGGTGAGACTCTTGGAAGCGCGCCACGACTTTGCTGGTGTCGTAGACGTTCGGAATCTCGGCGACGATGTGGGCGACGCCGTCGGCACTGGAGAGGTGTCGGGGAATCGCCCCGGCGTCGGTCAACGACGCGACGAAGTGCTTTTCGGGGTTGTTTACGCGAATCTCGGCGATACCGCCAGCGTCGTCGCCGTCTATCATCCGCGCTTCGAGCGCCTCGTACGCTTCTATGGCGGCCAACACGTCCTCGTCCGAAGCGCCGGAGAACGAGTGAAAGATAGAGTAGGTGTTGTCTCCGTTCGGCATTATCTGCTCGACGTGAGTCGAACAGCCGGTCTGCTCTGGAATTGCGACCAACGGGTAGCTCGGGTCGGTGACGCGGAACTTCACCTCGACCACCGAGTCCGACTCCGCGCCGCCCCCTGACTGCGACATAGTTGAAGCACTTACTGTCTATCAACTAAGTGTTTGCGTGACGTATCGGCCAGTGTAGGCACTACTTGGAGTCGTCCAAAAGACGCAATCCGCGACCAGAGAAAACGAAGTAATACGCGAACGAACTACCGGATGACGTCCAATCCGTTGTTCTTCTCGACTTGGTCCTGTCCACCGTCGCTCGTCGCGTTCCAGGACTGGTTACCGCCGTGTTCGTTTCCCGCCGACCCACCGAGTTCGGACTGGTTGTTCTCAAAGTTCTTGCTCGCGTCGAACGACTGGGCGTCCACGTCACGCATCTGCTCGCGGGACTTGTCGGCCTGTTTCTGCGTGCTGGGGCCGAGGACCTGCGCCGACTGGACGCCGGTCATGATGGCCATCACGCGCACCTTGCCTTTGTAGTTGTCCTGAATGCGAGCGCCCCAGATGACGTTCGCGCTGGCTTCGAGTCGCTCGGTGATGTTGCTGGCGATGGACTCGGCCTCTTTGAGCGTGAGGTCCGGGCCACCCGTGATGTGAACGAGACCACCGGATGCACCGCGGTAGTCCACGTCCAACAGCGGGTGGTTCATCGCGTCGCGGACGACCTCCTCGGTCTTGTTCTTGTCCTGTGTCTCGCCGACGAGCATCACCGCGACTCCGCCTTGGTTCATGATAGACGTCATGTCGGCGTAGTCGAGGTTGATGAGCGACGGCTGGGTAATCGTCTCCGAGATGCCCTTGACGGTCTCGGCGATAATCTGGTCCATGACCGAGAACGCCTTGCCGATGGGCAGGTTCGGGACGTAGTCCAGCAGACGGTTGTTGTCCAGCACGATGATGGAGTCCGCTTCGTTGCGAAGCTTTTCGAGGCCTTCTTCGGCCTTCACCGTACGTGCGCGCTCGACGTTGAACGGCGTCGAGACCATCCCGACGACGATAGCGCCCTGTTCTTTCGCGATCTTCGAGACGACGGGGGCTGCACCGGTGCCGGTACCGCCACCCATGCCAGCGGTGACGAAGACGAGGTCCGCGTCACCCAGCACTTCTTTGACGGTTCCCTGGGCCATCTCGGTCGCGCGTTCGCCCATCGAGGGGTCGCCACCCGCACCGAGACCGTTGGTCAGGCTCTTGCCGACCAGAATCTTCGTGTCGGCCTCGATCATCTTGAGGTGCTGTTTGTCGGTGTTGATGGCGACGGTGTCCGCGCCGTCTACGCCGATGTTGTAGAGGCGGTTGACCGTGTTGTTTCCTGCACCACCACAGCCGACGATGACGATTCGTGGGTCGCCAAACTCGTCGCCCGTCGAAGATGCGTCCATCTCGCGCTTCTCTTCTTCGGCGTTTTCCAACGCGTCTTGAACGATATCCTGCATTGTCTACACCTTCGCCCACGACCGCTTGCTCGTCGCTTGGTCGTTGTTGCCCTCTTGTTCTTTCAGCATGTCTCGAACGGCCGCCCGAATCGCCTCACTTCGATTCGGGAACTCGCCGGTCTCGACCATCTGTTCGACTTCCTCGATTTGTTGTTTCGGGATGCGTAGTGTCACACGTTCCATGTCTTGTATTCCCCTGAGAGACGGCACGCGGTGGACCGCGCATGTTGTCTTACGCCGTGAGGACGCGCAACACGGGCGTTAACCCGGGGCGCGCCTCGTGTGTAAGACGACCGTCTTACGCGAACGTATCCACATGGTCAAAGGTTAAATAAGTACCGGACGGTGTAAAACGTTGTCTTACGACTGGTCGAAAACGTCCGCTGCGGGCGTTCTCCGGCCGCAGCTCGGGCAAAAGCCCCAGTCCGACCGAATTTCGTCCCCGCAGTCACAAAACAGTCGTCGGGCGGCCTTCTCGCCGCAGTTCGGACAGTAAACGTGGTCGTCGGACAGCGTCTCACCGCACTGGCCACAGTCGCTCTCGCCACCGGTGTCGGACGCCGTCTGACTCGGCTCGCCACGAGTCGGTTCGGCGTGCCCCGGTGCCCGCTCGTTTACGTTCGTTCGGGCACCCGTCGCGTGAGCGTCCGCCGCTCGAACCGGTGCGTCACTCTCCAGCGTCACGTTGACGTTGATGTCTTGAGCGCTGTCGCGCGACTGTCGCTCCCGCGTGGCGAGTCGCTCGGTCACGAGTTCGTCTACGCGCGCTTCGAGAACGCCGTCGAGACTTCCGGTGCCGGAAGCGGCCGAACTCTCGTTCGCGTTCGCCTCCGCCGCCGTCTCTTGGGGCGCGCGCTCGCTGCCCGCGCCGCCGTCGAGATACTCGCGCAGCGCTTCGCGCATGACCTCGCTCTTGGACGCGTCTAACGCCTCGATCTGTTCGACGAGGTCGTCGTCCGCCCGGAAGGTTATCTTGCTCATGACGCGATTCGTATCAGTTCTACACAGCCCTTCCTATTTGAATGTTCCTACTGTCCGACAAGCGGGAGACGAGATGCCGTCCTCCGATTCTCCAATTCGGCCATTCTTCGGGTTCGGTTCTGTCGCCGATTGGGTAGGTTCGGAGCACGGGCGTTTATTATGAGTGGGAGCGTGTCGCAATCTCTCACTGAATAATAACCCTTAAGTCTGGCACGGGGCCTACGTTGTAATGCGTTCGACCGCCCTTAGCTCAGACTGGTAGAGCAGTCGACTGTAGATCGACTTGCCCCCCGTTCAAATCGGGGAGGGCGGACTGATTTTCTCGGGACAACGTGAACGAGCGAAGCGAGTGAACCGTCCCGAGAATTCTGCGACCCGACCCGATTTGAGCTTGTGAGTTGCACGCCCGGAACGGCGCGAAGCGCCGCATGCCCGGAACGTCTCACAGTGTTCAACATCGGGGAGGGCAGACTTCTTCCCTCGTTGAATTACAGTCGAGAGCGCAACGCTCGCTACGAACCGCAGAGGTTCTCGTGATTTTGACCGCTTCGAAAGCCCCCGCCGGTTCACGGCGCGCCGCGCCGTTAGCTCGGGAGAGCTCCGCTCTCCCAGTGTTCGCGGTCGTCTCGGCGACATATCGACGCAACCCGCGCGCTGACGGAGCTTGCTCCGTCAAGTCTGCACTCGCTTCGCTCGTGCAGACGCCGAATAGGGGTCGCCGAGACGATCACGCAAGCGCGAACGGTCCGAGGGACGGAGTCCCTCGCTATTCGCGTGACCGACCCCTTTCAGTCCCACCCTGTGGTTTGGTTCACCGCCTGTTTTCGGTGGTTTGTGTCACCAGCCGATACCGTCGGCCGGTCGGCCGAGCGTGGTGGTGGTTCGAACTCGACTCACACACCCCAGATAAACGCGATGCCGAACGTCGTCACGACTGCCAGTAGCAACTGCAAGGGCGCGCCCACGCGAACGAAGTCCGTGAAGCGATACCCTCCCGGGCTGTAGACCATCAGGTTCGTCTGGTAGCCCATCGGCGTCATGAACGCCGTCGAGGCCGCAAACGTCACCGCCAGCGCGAACGCGAAGGCGTCGGCACCGATTCGCTGGGCCGTACTGACTGCAATCGGCATCACCAGTGCGACGCTGGCGACGGGCGTGATGAGATTCGCGAGCAGTCCCGTCAGCAGGTAGAACAGCGCGAGCGTCCCGAGCACTGGAAGCACCGTCGCGACACTCGTCACGTGGCTCGCGAGGAACGCCGCGCCGCCGGTCTGTTCGAGCGCGAGGCCGAGCGGAATGACGCCCGCGAGTAGGAAGATGACCTCCCAGCTAACCGCGTCGTACGCTTCCGACGGGCGAATCAGGTCCGTGGCGACCATCGCCACGACGCCGCCGAGCGCCGCGATGACGATGGGCAGGAAGTCGAGTGCCGCGACGGCGAGGACGGCGGCGACGATGCCGACGGCGAGCGCGGTCTCTTCTCTGTCTATCGGTTCGGCTTCGATTTCGGTCTCGTCGGCACCGACCGTCTCGGTGACGCGGCAGTCACCGGTCGCTTCGAGGTTACTCAGACCGGTTTCGGTGACGTACAACAGTAGCCCGTCGCCTTCGTTCAGTCCAGCCTCCGAGACGTCCTCGACGCGGAGTTCTTCCCCTCGTCGCGCAGCGAGGACCGTCGCGTCGTACCGCTCGCCGAAGTTCGTCTCGCCGACGGTTTGGCCCAGCAAACTCGACCCCGACGTGACGACGACTTCTGCGAGCGTCCCACGGCCGTTGCCGACCGACAGTTCGGCTTCCGTGACTTCCGCGCGCGGCAGTCGGCGGAGTCGCTCCCGCATGACGAACTCCTTGACTGCTTCTTCGTCGGCCCGCACCGTCAGCACGTCGCCCGCCTCGATTTCGCGGTCGGTTCGAGAGGCAACGAACGCTTGGTCGCCCCGGAGCAACTGGAGAATTTTGACGTGGTCGGCCTGAACGTCCGCAGCAGTCTGGCCGACCAGTGGCGACGACTGGGTGACGTACACCCGCGCGAGTCGCCCACCGAGTCCGAACTCCTCGGTCAGGTCGTGGGGTGCCACGCGGGCGGGCAAAAGCCACTGACCAACCGTCAGCAGGTAGACCACTCCGACGATGAGGACGAGAACGCCGAGCGGCGTGAACTGGAACATCGAGAACGGCGCGCCCGCGACCCCCAGATTCGCGGCGACCGAACTCGCTACGAGGTTCGTCGCGGTGCCGACGAGCGTCAGCGTCCCGCCGAGCATCGCCGCGTACGACAGCGGAATCAGGAGCTTCGACGGCGAGGTGTGGTTCCGGTCGGCGAGGTCGGTCACCATCGGGATGAACAGCGCGACGACTGGCGTGTTGTTGACGACGCCCGCGAGCGGGCCCGTGACCCCGACGGTCGCCGCGAGCAGCCGCTCGCGGCTTCCCGCTGTGTATCGGGCGATGATGGCTTCTAACTGCCCGATGACGCCAGTTCCTTCGACGCCCGCGCTCAGGATGTACATCGCGACGATAGTCACCGTCGCCGCGTTCGAGAAGCCAGAAATCGCTTCTTCTGCGGAGATGTGGGTCCACGGCTGGAGGACGACCAGCGAGACGACGACCGCAATCGCAGTCGTATCGGTCGGAAGTCGCTCGGTGACGAACAGCGTCACGGCGACTCCGATGAGCGCGAACACGACCGCGGTGTCGGCCGTCAGCGGTGGCCCTGCCACTCTCGAATCTCCCTCGGCGTTCCGTTTTCACTCATTTCGTGGCCATCCCTTTTGGTTCGACTCTCTACGCACGCTCACCTCAACATTTCGACCGTTGAGACGAACTACAACTTCTACAACGACGACTACAACTCGCCCGCGAGGCCAAACGTCTCTAGCTCTCGCGTTCCCAACACGTCCGTGACGGTCTCGTAGAGGTCCTGCAACTGCGGGCCGGTGTGGCTACCGTTTCGGTCTTCCACCCAGCGGTAGCGGACGACGCTCTCGCTGTCGATGAAGAAACACGCTCTGCGCGCACGAGGGGCGACGCCGAACGCTCGGTACGTGACGCCGTAGTCGCGCGCTATCGAGAGGTCCCGGTCCGAACAGAACGGGAAGGTCACGTCCAAGTAGTCCACGAACTCCTGGTTCGTGCGGGGTCGCGCTCGGTTGACGCCGACGACTTGGACGCGCTCGTCCGTGGCGAACCAGTCGTACTCGGCGACCGCGCTCCGCTCGTGGAACGTCTCCAAATCGAAGTCTGTCGGCTGGAAGACCAACAGTACCGCTCCGTCGTCGCACAGTGAGGAGAGCGACACCGCAGACGTCTCTCCGTCTGGCCGAACCAGTGGCGCGGTAAACGCAGGGGCCGCGGTTCCGACTTCGGGACCTCCCGAATCACCCATACAACAGTGTCCTGCGGTATCTGCCTAAAATCTTCGTCAGACGGAGCGCGTACAACTGGTTTTATTTGGGTGGGTCTCTCAGCGCCGGTATGGCAACGTCGCTGGTCGTCGATACGGTCGTCGTCGTCGGGTTTCTCGCGTTCTACGGCGGCCTCTCCCACGACTTGGGTGCGACGACCGAGATGCTCCACCCGCGTCTCGGCATCGCGCTCTCGCTCTCGACGTACGTCGCCGCCGGAGTCGCCGCAATCGTGGCCGTCGCCACTGTCGCCATGGAGGCGCTGCGCGCCAGCGGCGTCGTCGCGACCGCCGGAACCGTCTTCGGAGTCTCTCTGCTGTTCGCCGCGCTCTTCGGACTGTTCTTCCGACTCGGCACGGCCGTCTACACCGTCTTGCTCCGGGTCGGACTGGACCTGAGCTGAGAGCTTCGAGTCGATATCTCTGCTCGCTGACTCCCTCCGACAGACGCGTCTGTCACAAAGGCCCGCTTAACCCCCTCGCACCGAAACGGCCAGTCGTGGTTTCGCATGACCCGTGACCGATTTATTCGGGGGTTCCCCGAATAACCAACCCCTCACAGACCGCGACGTACAGCTTCTGGACACCACGCTCAGGGACGGCGAGCAAGCGCCGGGCGTCTCGCTGTCGCCCGACGAAAAAGCCGAGATAGCCGCGGCGCTGGACTCCGCTGGCGTGTCCACAATCGAGGCAGGGAGCGCTTGCACCGGCGACGGCGAGCGGGCGACGATTCGACGAGTCGCCGACCTCGACGTAGACGCCAGAGTCACCAGTTTCGCCCGTGGCGTCCAGTCTGACATCGACCTCGCGCTCGACTGCGGCGTGGACGGCGTGAACCTCGTCGTGCCCGCAAGCGACCGCCACGTCGAAGGCAAGGTCGGCACTAGTCGGGACGACGTAGTCTCGACCACGACCGACCTCGTGGAGTACGCCACCGACCACGGCCTCTGGGTCGAAGTAATCGGCGAGGACGGCTCTCGGGCCGACCTCGATTTCCTCGAACGCCTCGCTCGGGCCACCCACGACGCAGGCGCGGACCGATTCTGCTTCGCGGACACCGTGGGGTACACCAGCCCCGAACGCGCCCACGAAGCTGTCTCACGCCTCGCCGAGTTGGGGCCGACCAGCACGCACACCCACGACGACCTCGGACTCGCCGTGACGAACGCGCTCGCGAGCGTCGCCGCTGGCGCGGACCTCGTCCACGCGACGGTCAACGGCGTCGGCGAGCGCGCCGGAAACGTCGCGCTCGAAGAGGTCGCCATCGCGCTCGACCACTGCTACGGCGTCGAGACGGCGGAGACGACCGCACTCTACGACCTCGCCCAAACCGTCGCCCGCGCAACGGACGTTCATTTGCCGCCGAACAAGGCCGTCGTCGGCGAGAACGCCTTCGCCCACGAGAGCGGTATCCACACGGACGGCACGCTCAAAGACGAGCAGATGTACGAACCATATCCTCCTGAAAAGGTAGGTCGAGAGAGACGCCTCGTTCTCGGCAAACACACCGGCCGAGCGGGCGCGAAAGCCGCACTCGAAGAACACGGCGTCGAGGTGGACGACGAGGAACTCCAAGCGGTCGTCGCCCGCGTCCAGCGACTCGCCGAGCGAGACAAGCGCGTGACCGACGCCGACTTGCTCGCAATCGCCGAAGACGTGCAGGGCCGCGAGCGCGAGAGTCGCCGCGTCGAACTGCTCGAAGTCACCGCGACCAGCGGCGGGCGCACCCCGACTGCGAGTGTCAGACTTCGCGTGGACGACGAGGAACGAGTCGCCAGCGGCACCGGCGACGGTCCAGTCGATGCGGCCGTCACGGCCGTCAGAAACGCCCTGCACGACAACGCACACACGCGCCTCGAATCGTACCACGTAGACGCGATTACCGGCGGCACCGACGCCGTGGTCACCGTCGAAGTCGAGATGGCACGCGATGACCGCTCGGTGACGAGCGCGGCCACCGACGCCGACATCACTCGCGCCAGCGTCGAAGCGATGGTGGACGCGCTCGACCGACTGCTCGTGGTCGATTCGGCAGACGAACCAGCGGTCGCGGACGACTGAATTCTAATTCAGTCGGACTACTTTTTGGCCGCGAATCGCTTTCCGTGACGTTGGAGGAACGCGACGCCGCCGAGTAGCAGGAGCGTCCAACTCACCCAGTACCAGAGCCATGGCTCGACGACGAACGCGGCGAGTCCGTAGCCGACGGTGACGATTCCCAGTCCGCCGCCGACGCCGCCGACGAGTCGAGCCAGCCCTTCTCCGTCGGCTACCGTCTCCGACCGATAGCCGGAGATGAGTCGCACGTCAGTTCTGTACCGGATTCGGTAGCCGAGGTAACAGATGAACAGTCCCGACACGACCATGAACACGAGCGTGGCGAGTGACTCTTCGGTGACTCCGGATACCATCGTTCCCAAGACGTGTTTATTTCCACAAGTTTGTATCGGACTGCCGACCCTCGCGCTGGTTCGACCACTACTTCTGTGGTTGGACCCACCACTCCTGTTTATCCTGTTCGCCGCCTAACTACTCCTATGAACGTCTTCGACAGAATTCGCCGACGAAGCGGGACCGAGGGCGACGCGGAGCGAGGCGTCAGTTGGCCGGCCTTGCTCGCCAGTATCGTCGTCTGTCAACTGGCAGGTATCGTCCCCTCGATTCTGACCGCGGACGACGTGGCGACGTGGTATCCGACGCTCGTCAAGCCAGCGTTCAACCCGCCGAATTGGGTGTTCGGCCCGGTGTGGACGACGCTCTACTTGCTGATGGGTATCGCACTCTACCTCGTCTGGCGGAGCGACGCGGGGCGGATTCGACAACTCGCGCTCGCCGTCTTCGCCGTCCAACTCGCGCTGAACGCCTCGTGGACGCTGGTGTTCTTCGGTGCGAACCTGCTGTTCGGCGGCCTCGTCGTCATCGTCGTACTACTCGCCACAATCGTCGCGACGATTGTCGCGTTCGCACGCATCGACAGACGGGCCGCCGCGCTGTTGGTTCCGTACCTGCTGTGGGTCAGCTTTGCGACGGTTCTCAACTACGAACTCTGGCGACTCAACGCCTGAAATCTGAAAATTCGACGTTCGACTGCTCGCGCAGGCACCGCCTAATTCACTTATCACTCCGCTAACGACCCGTTGCTCGGTCTATAACAAAGTCGTGCAGTAGACTACCACAATTCGTGTCGAATCGCTCGTACTCGGACGCATACGGGACGGAGACAGGTCGGTACGCCGTCGGAGCGAACCGCCTCGGTCTGCTCGCCGTCGTCTTCCTCGGCAAGTCGCTGGACGCGATTAGCACCATCACGGTCCTGCAACTGCGAGACGACGTCTACGAGTCGATGTGGCTCACCCGAACGCTGATAGAACACATCGGCCTCGTCACTGGCGTCCTCGTCACCGTCGTCATCGCCGTCGTCGGCGTGGCGATTCTGGCCGAGAGCGGCGAACTCGTCTCTCGGTTGGTGCCCGACGAGTGGGCACCCGACGCCTACCCCCGTGCGTTCCGCGTCGTGACCTACGCCTCGGCGGGCGTCTGGTACGGCTATCTGGGCGTGCACAACTTCATGTTGCTGTTTTGACCGTGGATCCGGTGTTCGCGTGTCTGGCTACGCAACGTCGGTGGCATTTCGTTCTATAATTATCCACTATTTCCACGTTTAGTCCTAAAATAATGGAATTTTCACGATTCTACCGCCCACATAGTGATATGCGTTTTCGAACTATTCGCTGTCGAGGTACCCCCGATGGAGACTCCAAGACGGACGTTTCTGAAATCTGCCGCACTGGCTATCAGTAGTTCAGCACTCGCCTCGACGGTGACCGGTGACACCGGCACCGAACTACCTGCATCGAAGTCCGACACGCTCGATTCCACAGACAGTGGGTGGAGACAACCCGGATTCGGCTCCGGCGACACGTGGTACAACCCGCGCGGCGCGTATCCCACGACCCTCCAAACGAAGTGGACCTACTCGTCCGAGGACCGAGCGATTCACGATCCTGTTACCGCCGACGGCTCTGTCTACGGCGTCGGCAAGCGCACAGGGGCGATGGAGCCACACCTCCACGCCGTAGACGCTGAAACCGGAATGCAACAGTGGCACACCGAGGTGAACGACGACGTTCGGAACCCGTTTGTCGTCGGGCAGGCTGTCTACTGCGTCGATGATTCCGGTATCTGGTCGTTCTCGACCGACGACGGGAGCGAACGGTGGCACCACGACGACTCCGGTGTGATACTCGTGCAGGCGACGAACGACGGGGTGTACGTACTCGCAGACCAATCGGTCTACAAGCTATCGACCGACGACGGTTCGACGCAGTGGACCGTCGATATGTCGGCCGAGTTTCCGGACGACGACTACGTCCGAATCGAGACGATGGTGGTCGGAGATGGCGTCTTCCTCGCCACCGAAGATGGAGTGTACGCCTACGAGACGGACACCGGTGCGCGGCGATGGAGCTACGATATCGAAGCGACCGACCTCGCCGTCGCCGATGGGACACTCTACCACTTCGACACCCTCGGTAACCTCTCGGCGCTGTCGGTCTCGACCGGCGAGAAACGGTGGGGGACGAACAACCGGACGAAGAGCTACGTCGTCCGCGAAGACTCGCTCGTCCTCCAGACCAGCAGTGGAGTACTGACGAAGGTGGACGCCGAGTCGGGCGAACGGCTGTGGAACTGGGACCCCGAACTGGGGTCCGACGTGGACTCCCGGTCCCATCTGGTCGGTGCTGGCGACGCGCTCGGCCTCGTCATCCGTCACGAGGACGGCGACACCAACTGGAAGTCACTCGCACTCCTCGACCCGGAGAACCGCGACACGCGGGTGTACCACCTCACCGAGAGCGTCGAGGAACCGTATCCGAACTACACCGCTCCCGTTATCGCCGACGGAACTGCGTACGTCGCCGCGGGCGGTGGCAACGACGACGATTCCGACGACGCACTGTACGCCGTTTCACTCTTCGGGTCGAAACCGGACGAGTCGGAGAACCGCGCGCCCTCGGCCCGCATCGACTCGGAAGCGGAGGGATGTGGCGATTCCTACGCGCTGGATGGCTCTGCGTCCGCGGACCCCGACGGTTCGGTCGTCAAGTACGAGTGGGACGTCGGTGCCGACGGAACCGTAGACGACACCGGCGAGACGACGACTGTCACTGTTGCGGACGGTGAATCGGTCTCCGTGCGGCTCACCGTCATCGACGACGATGGGGCAACGGCATCAACGACGATAGAACTGTAACCCGGTTTTCGTCGCCGGGTGTCACCGACCGTCGGTTTTCGAATCTCCTGCCCGTCCGATTTTCGACGCCCCGGTACCGACACTTTCGGATAGCTGTCAGTAGCGACTACTCGAAGCGTTGGAAGTTGGAAAAGCGCCGAGAGAGAGATTTGAACTCTCGAGTCCGTGAAGACAGTAGATTTCGAATCTACCGCCTTGGCCAGGCTAGGCTATCTCGGCTCGTCTCACCGTACTGCCGTCTCGGACTTAGTGGTTTCGATTCGGTCGAGTCGTTCGACCTCGAAGGAACCTCACAGTTCAGTGAACCGTCACCTTGAAGCGCGTCGGTTCCCCTTCAAGGGGTATGAACGTCACCGAGGCGAGCGAGCAGTGCGAGTCCGTACTGGACACGATTGGCGAGGCCGTCATCGCCGACCGGGAGTTTCTCGAAACTGTCATGCTGGGTGTGTTGGCGGGCGGGCACGTCCTGCTCGAAGACGTGCCAGGCACCGGAAAGACGCTGACTGCGCGAAGTTACGCGTCCGCGCTCGGACTCTCGTTCTCCCGTGTGCAGTTCACGCCCGACCTACTCCCGGCGGACGTGACCGGCACCCACGTGTTCAACGAGCAGGACCGCTCGTTCGAGTTCAACGAAGGCCCTATCTTCGCCAACGTCGTGCTGGCCGACGAAATCAACCGCGCGCCCCCCAAAACCCAAGCCGCGCTTCTCGAAGCGATGGAGGAGGGACAGGTCACGGTGGACGGCGAGACGCGCGAACTCCCCAAGCCCTTTTTCGTCATCGCCACGCAGAACCCCGTCGAGCAGGAGGGAACCTTCCCCCTGCCGGAAGCCCAAGTAGACCGCTTCGCCGTCAAATCGTCCATTGGCTACCCGGACGTGGACGGCGAGTACGAACTGCTTCGCCGGCGTGCGGGCCGCGACGAGCAAAGTCCCTCCGTCGGCACGGTACTCGACGAGCAACTCGTCGCGGACATCCGGGACGTGTCCGAGACGGTGCGCGTGGACAACGACCTCCTCGAATACATGGCGAACGTCGCCCGCGCCACCCGCGAAGACCGCCGCGTCGAAGTCGGCGTCTCCCCGCGCGGGACCCAGCGACTGTTCGAGGCCGCCCGCGCTCGCGCGGTTCTCTCCGGCCGAGAGTTCGTCACCCCCGACGACGTCAAGCGCGTCTCCCAGCCAGTGCTCGCCCACCGCGTCGTGCTGACCCCCGACGCGCAGGTCAACAACGTCGCCAAGTCCGCTATCGTCGAGCGCGTGCTGGACGAGGTGGAAGTGCCGACCGTCGAGTAAGCGCCTCTGACGAGCGTTTCGACCGTCGTCCATCGGCCGTTTTCACTTTCACTCCGCTTGGCTCGTTTTTATATCAGTTCCGCGACCATCGGCAAGGTATGACCAGCGACGAGAGCGAGGAGACGGCCGACACAGACGGGGAGGAAAAAGAACTCAAAGACCTCGACCCGAACGCCGAGGAGGCCGCACGGAAAGTAGAACGCCAACTCCGGCGCGTCCGCCTCGAATCGAAGCAGTAGTTCAGTTTCGCAACGCCGAGGTCAGCACGACGGCCGCAATCAGCAGAAAGACGAGCGCCGTCACCGGTTGGCCGCCGGCCGCCGCGACGTACACCGCGTAGGCGAAGCCACCGGCACCGACTGCGACGACTGTACTTCCCGCCGCGTGCATCACTTCTAACCTCGTCGTCTCGGCTTCTCGACCCAACTGTTCGCCGACGTTGATAGCCTGCTCGCCGAAGTCGTAGGCCAGCACCGTCCCGATGATGGCCGGGAGGAGCAGGAAGACCGACGGTGAGGCGAGTCCCGACACGAGCGTCCCCACGAGCAGTGCGGCCGTGCCGAGCGTGACCGCTCGGCGCGACCCGCGGAGGACCCCCAGCAGGACGACCAGAAACCCGGGACCGGCGACGCCGAGTCCGAAGGTACTGGCCAGTCCTGTCGCGACTGCCGCGAGCGCGGCGGCGCTCGCGGCGAGCGCCGCGGACATGCGGGCTGGCGACCGGTCGATTTCCCGGGAGTCGGTCACGCTCGCCACCCCCAGACTGCGTCTGGCGAGGTCTGCAGACCTCCGGTCATGCAGACCACCTCCGGACGTGTCCGACGGGGTCTGTGTTCGCTACGCTCACACAGACCACCTCCGACCTGTCTTAGCTAACGCCGCCCCCAACTTCTCGTCGGGGTCCCAGTCTACGACCCGGACGCCACTCGCTCGCAGGTGACTGATTCGATGCCGACGCTGGGCACGGGCGAACCGCTGGCCGGGCGTCGCGTCGCCAGTCGGGTCCGGACTGACGACGGTCACGAGGTGGCCCGCGGCGTCGAGTCTGCGCGCCACGTTCGGGGCGAAGTCGTCACAGAGCGGCGAGAAGAACACCACTTGCGAACTCGGCGGCAGTCGCTTGCGAACCCACTTCAGTCGCGTCGTCGGGTAGAACAACTCCTCGGAGGGAACTGGCGAGAACGCCTGATGGGTCGCCAACAGGTTCCGGGCGCGAGTCTGGTGGTCGTGGCCCGCTCCCGGTGCGAGCCAGCACGTTTCGGGCCCGAACGAGGCGATTCCCACGCGGTCGCCCGAGTCGAGCAGTCTCGTGAGAACCTTCCCGGCGGCGTCCACCGACTGCTGGAGGGCACTTCGCTCACCCTCGCCGCGCGCGAGGTAGGCGTCTTCGCGCGTATCCACCAGCAGGACAACGCTCGCGGCTTTCTCCTCGCGGAAATCGACCGTCGTCAACTCGCCGGTTCTGGCCATCCGGTTCCAGTCCACGCGAGAGAGCGGGTCGCCCGGTCGGTACTCGCGGGTCGCGTGGAACTCGACGCCGCTCCCGCCGGTGTCGGTCGTCACCCGGCCGGTGTACTGCGTGGTCTGGGCGCGCAACGGCACGTCCACGGTCGTCCCGAGTTTCGGCACGCAGGTCAGCGTCGTCTCACAGTCGATTCGGAGGTCGGTCTCGATTGCGCCGCTGAAGTCCCGCGCCACGACCAACACCGGGTCGAAGTCGTGTTCGCCGCGCTCTGCTTCGACGGTGTATTCGAGGCGTGCGGACTTACCCGGCCGCAGAGCAGTCCCAAGCCGTGCGGAGCCGTCGGTAACTGGCACCGCTTCGGGGACGCCATCCACGATTCGCAAGTCAGCGAGCGTGTTCTGGCCGACGTTCTCGACCGTCAGTCGCACGTGTACGTCGTCGCCGGGTAGTGGCTCGTCGTCGCTGACCTCACGGGTCACGTCGAGTTCGACCTTGGGCGCGCTGGCGGTGCGCGCGTACGCCGCGAACGCGACGCCGACGACGCCACCGAGCAGGACGACCGGATTGTTGAACAGCACGCCGACTGCACCTGCCAGCAGTGCAACTGCACTGATTCCGCGCAATCGATTCGTCTCACGGATTCGCTGGCGTCTACTCGTCATTCGTCGTTCTCCTCCGTCGCCCCTGCTTCTCGCCGTTTTGCGTCTGGGTCTGCCGCGAGCGCCACGGCGTCGGCAGTCCGACGCACGCGATGCTGGAACAGCGACTGCGTGCTGACGGCGAGTCGCAGACGGTCACGGATCGGCGGTCTCGGTGCGTCCGCGCCGCCGAGGAACGCCGCCGCGTGCGGGTCGTCGGTCCACGTCCCTGCTCGGAGCATCTCCTCGGCCTCCTCGCGCGAGCAGTTCTCCCGGCGAGCGACCGCCGCGAGCGCCTCTGCTTCGAGCGTCTCGCGGAGTTGCCTGCGCTTGCGAATCGACTCGCGGCGCGGCCCGGAGTTCAGCGCTGCCACCTGCTCGTCGAACTCGCCGCCGGGCGTCGGCATCGTCTCGACAGTCTCCACGTCGGGCGTCTCGACGCCTTCGACGTCGGTCTCCTTGCGAGCGCGCGCGATGCGAAGCCCCTGCACCAGCGCGAGCAGGCCGACCATCGTCACGGCGAAGTAGCCAGTTCCGATAAGGGAAGCGAACCCCGGATTCACGACCATCAGCACGCCCGCCGCGACTGCGGCGATGCCGACGGTCGTGAGAATCGGATGGTCGTCACCAACCGTTTCGAGGAGGTGTGCGTCGTCTTCGAGGCTCATCGGTCGTCTCCATCACGGTCGTTTGCTTCGTCGTCTCCGTCGCCGTCACTGGACGCGCCAGCGTACTCGCGCTCGATTCGCCGGAGGGCTTCGACCGCTCGCGCTTCGCGTTCGTCGGTCGGCGTCTCGCCGCCGTACCGAACTGCCTCGAAGAGGTCGGTGAGTTCCGTCACGTCCTCGCGGGCCATCCCGGCGTCGGTGGCCGCCGCGGCGAACTCCGCGGGCGTACTCGACTGGGGGTTCGCCACGTCGAGGTGCGTCGTCATCTCGCGCCACGCGCGGTACACTTCGTTCTCCACGTTCGTCGCCGATTCGATGCGGTCTGCGGCCTCGCCCGCTGCGCGGCCGACCGCTTGGATGTCCTCGTCCGTCTCGGCTTCGGGGAACGACTCGGCTTCCTCGGGGTCGTCGCCAGACGAGGACGTAAAGAGGAGCGCGATGGCTCCGACGAGCGCGACTGCTAACCCGAGCATCAGGAGGACGGAGGGGTCTGTCGGCGAGATACCCTCTCCCGCTCCAGGTGCGCCGCTGCCGCCCTCCGGCAACGAGGAGTTGTTCGAACTGTCCGGCATCGAGACGAGCGGTCCAGGACTGCTGGTGACGCAACTCGTCAAAATCGCGTGGGCGAGTAACAGCGGGAGACCCACTGGCCCGACGTACGCGACGACACCGAGCGCGCCGAGTCGCCAGTATGCGACGGCCGCCCCGGCGACGAAGAGGCCGAAGAGCAGGAGGATGGTCCACCACTCCGAGAGGACTGGGTAACAGGGCAGGCCGAGACTCCCGGCCTCGTCGCCCTCGGTAATGTTTCCGAACATCGGTCCAGCGTCTCCCCCACTACTGTTGGGGACGCCAGCGTCGGAACTCGGTGAACCGAAGCCGAACCCACCGCTGTCGGTCGTTACCGCAGTGTTCAGGGTTGCCGCCGCCAGTCCGATGGCGAGGACGGCCAGGACGGCGAGGACGATAGGGCGTACGGTATCGCGGTCCACGAGGGAAGGTAGCGCGATTGATACCTTATGAGTTTGGAATTTTCTTTCAGGACGGCGTCACGTGTGGTGGTTAGCGTCATCGCAGATCTCTCCTCGAATTTCCGGGATAGACTACGAACATTTAAATCATATACGAAGCCGAACAAACTGTATGCCCAACTCCCACACCCTCGAACTCGCCACAGAAAACCCCGAAACCGACGATTCACTAAAAGACGACCCCGAAGCGTGTTGACATCCTTCCACTTCCCGTGAAGTGAACTTCCTCCGCAGGCGCACTTCTGTCGCGTCCTCGAAGGCAATGTTCCCCCGAACGGGGTACTCTAGTTCGTGCGTGCTTCTTTGGGATTTGTCCACGAGAGAGGGACGTCTGTGGTTGAACGCCAGTCATGATTGTCCCACTCGAAGCGCACAGGCCGTGCCATCGGCCCAACTTCGATGTTCGCTTGCTTTACCAAGAACAACTTCGATGCATCAAGATCTGCATGTCCCTCGTGCCCACAGGGACACCAAAAAACATCCCCGTTACGCGTTGTGCGGTTCTTCTCACCACATGCAGGACACTCTCTGGTCGTATCTGCTTCCGATTCTTCGTGGACCGATATCCCGTACTCTTCACAGACCGACTCAAGCCGAGTAATGAAGCGGCGAAACGCCCAGAAGTTATGCGTTTTCTCGTTCACTCTGACGCTCCAATGTGTAGAGAGGACATTCGATAAGTCGCCGACGAACACGTCAGCAACCTCGTTCTCGTAGAGTCGCGTGCAAAGATCACGTACGAGAGCGTCTTGGGCGTGATTACGTCGATTCGTCCGCTTTCGATACAGTCGGTCAATTCGCTTGCTCGTTCGACGCCGCCCCGACATCTTCGAGCTATAATACGCGATTCGCTCTGTCGTCTCACGGAACTCCTCAAAGACCTTCTCCCCATGATACAGATATTGTTCTCCGTTTGAGACGGTGCAGGCGACGAGGTTATTCACACCGATATCTAATGCAGCGACCGCACCGCCTCGCTGTGGCTCTTTTTGAGAGCTATCTACTGTGACTGGCTGAATAGCTCTGTACGACTCCGTCGTCTCATCATAATAGAGTTCTAACTGCCCTTGTTTTCCCTCCCACTTCGGTCTGCCAGCTATCTCTAAGCGAAGTTGCTCGTGATAGCCGAGGTCGTACTCCGCTTTCAGCTTTTGCCCCACCGAAATCTCAAGTCGTGACCGCTTGCCCCATGCAACTGAGTATCGGTCACTTCGAATGTACGTCCGCAATTCTCGACCCTCTGCTTCGTTCCCCCAGTATCCTGGCGGGTTCGCCTTCTCTGGGTTCTCCTCAAGCACTGCGAAAAACGACTTCCACGCGGTGTCGTTCTTCCGCTTAAGTTGTTGTGCCGTGGGAGCCCCGAGGACGTGCTTGTATTGGTCGTAGTAGTTTGGTGCTTCCCAGACTGACTCATCGTCGAAGAAGCGTTGCCGTCGTTCGTAGGTGAGTTCATTCCACAGACTCGCTGATGCGTCCAACAGTCGGTGTAAGAGTTCGCTATCAGCATCAGACCGTGGAACGATGTTGAAGATGTTCGTTCGTTTCATGCTCTGGAATTCACTACTCCTGTGACTCCTCGATTTTGACAGCCAGCACCCCTGCTGGCTGTCCAATAAACTCCCCTCTTTGACCGACTCCCTGAGTTGTTCCAATATCTCAATCCGGCCCAGCTCGCTCTGTCTTCGTACCGTCCTCGTATCTAAACGTAAGCACGACGCCAAACCTGGCACCCCGTAATGTCCTCGCCAACGGCCTGAACGTACGCGCCAAGTACAAACCCTACCCGGATGTGGTCGCAACCGTTACGGAACACGAATCCGGATTCAAGTACGACATAGTCAAACCAATATTCTCCACGAACGGCACCGATCCCTTTTAGCGAATCACGATGACACTCGATTGCGACACTTCGTACTACCCAAATAGCCGATTCTAACCGAAGGTAGGCTGTGATCCACGGTTTGCGACATGATCAAGCAAATCCGCCGCTCCGTAGTACTGCACGTGCTCCGTACCTTGTCTGGGTTCGATTGGATGGACGCGTAGTTCGTTTGGACTCTGATTCGCCAGAAGTCGCGTCTGCACTCATTCACTATACTCGAGACTTGCACTATTTCCACGTTGTAGTTCATCTGAAAATCTGCAGTAGGCTTATCTACTCCTTCATAGTAGGCTGTGTGGTAAGATAGCAAACAACAAATTTAGGAGAACCAATCAATGACCGAAACACCAGACGGCGACGGTCCACAGTGTCCGAGTTGTGAGACCCCGATGGTGGCGCTCTCGGAAGACGAAAACCTGGGTTGGGGATGTCCGAACCACGAGTGTACCGACTACAATCCGTCTGCGCTCGTCAACCGAACTAATGATTATGATTCTAGGTCTGAACCCAGTACAAGCAAGGACACGGCACCGAGGGACTGGCCATCACTTGACGAAGACGGGAACGTTCTCCCCCTTGCCGAACAAGACGACGTATACAAGCCTACGACGAACTCCGTTGAAACCACCGACGACGATGGACTGTTCAAAGAGTTCCATAACGCTCGCGAGCAAGTCGCCAACGAGACCGAAAATGACACTACGGTCAACGAAGAGGATACGGAGAATGAGGATGAGCGCAATTTACGCGGTTGGATTTTCGGGACAATTTTCGGAATGGTAGCACTTGGTAGGCTCGTGTCTGGCTCGTTCCTCGCTGCGTTAATCTACGCCGGGGTCACGGGAGTACTACTACCACCGAGTCGCGCAGAACTCACCGAGATCCTGGGACGTGAACTCTCCACGAAAGCGTTGGTCCTGATTGTCGTCATAGGGATGGCGGTAGCCGGTGCAGTGTCACCTGCGCCTGGCCAATCGGCAGGTAATCCCAATAGTGGAGCTGAATCGGGGCCGGGTGTTCAAGATACGTCTACTTTGGAGAGTGCGCCGCCAAGTGTCTACGAAATAGAAAACTGGTTGCAAAATAAAGGATTAGTAGTACTCGAAATCTATGAGGAGGGTGGTGAGTTGAACGTAATCACCGAAATGCAGTACACGAAGGAACAAGACCGCAAGCGAATTGCACTTGTTGCTGAGATTTATGCAAGGGCTGTCAAAGAAGGATATAATCAGATGCTCCACGGAGCGGTTATGACTGTTGATGCGAGTGAACAGGCTCAATACGGGATTTCTGTGTCGGAGGCGAAAGCCTACAATTCTGGGAAAAAATCTTTCCAAGAATATGTGGAGGAGATAATGTGGCAGTATTGCTGCCGATAGAATCAATATTCTCTAGTTCTTCAACGCTATGCAGTCGCGCTCGGCGTCATCAGCGAGGACGGCCCGCACATCTCGATTCGCAAGCAAGCAAGCACCGGAAGCGATGACGCCCGTTGATTTGCTGGCGAGCAACAGCATCTCGACCGAAATCGTCGCGCTACTCTGGCAACTGTACGAACATCACGGCGTCGTGCTATTCTCCGGACCGACGGGCGTGGGTAAAACGACGCTTATGAACTAGCGCAGTCAAAATCTACTAATATATCACCCCGAATTCTTCCACCAATGATAGAACAAATATTCTTCACCCTGGGGCAGAACGTGGCGGCCGCAGAACAGTCAGGAAACTCATTTTGGGCAGATTTGCAGGTAGGCGCGGTTTTGGGATTTGCAGCTACCCTTCTTGCAAGTTTTGGAGTCTGGTACCTAAACAAGCGAAACCGAAAACGACGGCTAAGAAAAGCGATTGTCGCGGAGCTTCAGAAACAGGAAGAGAAAGTTGAGCAAGCAGTTGAATCACTGAAAACAGAGGGCCCAGTTGACTCAGAAAGCAGCTCGAGTAATTATGAGGTGGATGCTTCGGAGCTTCCAGCCTCCGGGTCCATTCCTACCACAATATACGAATCAAATGCGGCAAATCTAGGCGAACTACCGAGTGATGAAGTTGAGGCAATTGTGAACTATTACTCCACATTACAGACCCAAAAGGCGATAATTGAAGCAATTAGAAATGACGGGGGAGCTCTCTCAGCTGACAAACGAGACCTCCATAACGAGATGCCGGACCTTAATACCGCCAGAACGGAACTTATCGATAAGCTGGACCCTTGACAGAGGACGGTGAGACTTTTCGGGAAGACTTTTTACCCCTTCTCTGTAAGTAGCTAGAACGTACAGAAGCGAGACAACTCCCAACGGGGCTACAAAATTCCGATGCCTGTGAATCAATTCGACTTCCTTGACGCTATGGACCGGGACTATGGTTCCCGCGAAGACTTTGTCGATTTTATACAGACAGAGTCAAAGCTAGAAAACCTGAAGAAGAATCTGAACCTTGTTGGCTCGGTAAGTAGCTACGACCGCTCCAGCTTCCTTCAGTCACTTGAGAGCCACTTTGAGGTTATTGAAGAAGGGGAAACCTTGGTCTTGCTTTGGGCCCCCAAGGAGAACATTCCATACTACGTTACCTTGGATGAACCGGAATTTCCAATATTCTTTACTGCCGCAAATAAGACAGACGAGATTCCAGATACTCTCGGAAAATATCTAAAAAATGACCCTGCGATGAGTCGGATGTGGGTCGGCAAACGAGAGATGGAACGCCTCCGACAACGGATGGTGCAGGAGTACAACCATCTACTAATTCCGGAATTCACAGCAAAACGGTCGAAACATTCCGATATCCCTGCAAAGAAGCGGCCAAATTATGACCGCACTTTCCGGTACTGGGCGGATGATGGATTGGAAGTATTTCGTCACGTAAAAAGTCGCTACGGTGTTCTCCCTACTAACATCCAGTTTGAGCAACCAGGTTCGTTCAAATGCCAGGTTACGCAAGAAGGTGTGTTCACATCTATCAATGAGGGAGTACTACAACTTTCAGACCTTATCGATAATACCATCACTCGGCTCCGGTTTGTGAAGGACCAAATTGATTCGGCTGAGTACGAGGACGAGGTTTCGATCCAATCACTCCAAGATACGACTTTCTCCTACAGCAAGCCGTGGGCTATCGAATTAGAGGACCGGCCTTCAGTTGAAGACATTGAGCATTTCAAGGGCAATCTAGCTGCTAGTGACCTCCAGTTTAAACTCATAGACTTCGACCCTGACAAAGAGAAGCAGGCTTTCGATGCGGAGTTAATGGACAAAGAGAATTACGGACGGACAGACTTGAAGACGAAAGAAGACACAATTCGGGTTTATCCAAACGGTCCCTCATTCATAGACGAGTCCATTCGCATTTATAATTTTGTGGACGACTACATTGACCCAAATCTTGAGGCTATTGAAGTAGTATGACGGATTACGAGGACCCCACAACGTTCGATAGAGGTTTCTATGAGTCCTTAAGTCCGAATGACCAAGACCGGTTTGAGGATGACTTTAAGCACAATCTCTCAGACTTCGACGCATCTGCCATCAAACGGACACTCAAAGCCGAATACGACAGGCAAGATGAGCATCTAAAGCTGGTTAAAGCTACTAGTGCCTGCTTCCACGTGAGAGGAGGGGTGGCTACTAATAGTGGGTTCAAATTGTATGGAGTAAATCCGCTATGTGGTATACACGAAACTCAAGCGGACATAGTAGCAGTAAACAATGAGCACAACTGTGTCTATCTCCTCATCGTCTTCTGTGAGATAGGTGGCGAACGGATGGATGAATGGGTAAAAAACGTCAACGAAGCCCATAGGTTCTTCAGTAAGCCGGAAACCAAGGATGCCCTCCGTCAGAAATTGAATATCAATACAAGAGATATTGAGATCGGCTATGTCACGCTGACCCGGGAAGACGATACCGTTGGGATGGACTTCTCCATTCTAAGCAGACAGTGTGACGCTAACCCTTATGCAGTATGGGAATGCGACACTGGTGACAGGTGGATACGCCATGTCGAAGGTTCATTACCCCACCCAGATTTAGAGTCGGAGTTCGCGAGCGACTTAGATTATTCAAGACGGAAGGAACCAATCAATTTTATATCAGGGACGCATCCCATCTTCCCATTAGAGAGAAATATTCTAAAAATTGTCTCAGAAAACAAGACGTTCAATACTGACCCTATTGATGAATTTGACCGGGACACGTTCCTTGACTTTCATAGCGATGAACTAAAGGTATTCTGTACTTCCAATAACGAGGATGCGGTCAAAGAAGCCGAAGCTGATAGGATTCTTTCGGCAGGGGTAAATTCAAGGATACTTACCGATAAACCTTCAGAATTGGAAGAAGGGGATTACAAGGTAGTTTATTCAGGAGCGCGTGGGCCAGAACATGCGAAAAACGCCGTAGAGCCCAGGTATTTCAAATACATGCCGCAATACGAAGTTGGAAAGAGAGCGTTCAAGAAAACGAAGGATGAGTTCAACAAATCGTCTGGATTGAGCGATTTCGTATAAGGTTTAGATACCTAATCGAGAGATATTCTCCCGGTAGAGATCTTCGATATCCTCGTAGTACGTATGGAGAGACGTGTGAATCGGCTCGTTCATCACCCCCTTCCGCGCCGAATCACCACGCATGTACTTCGCCAGTTCCTCGTTCGCGTTCTGCTGAACGCACCACCACGACGTTCACCTCCTTGTGGTCCATTTTCGACTGACGCACCAACAGGTCGTGAATGTGTAACTCTCACTTAGACACTCCCCAGTATCCGCTAAAATCGATATTTCCCTTGGCCGTGATTTCGGGCATCATCTCGAAACTCCTGCCGAGCGTCACCCCACCGCACTAAGAAGGATTGCCCGTCACGTACCCCTTCCAATGTCTCTTCAACAATCTCAGATCTATCCATTACATTAGATTGAATTTGATCTTCAATCTTACTCTCAATATTGTAAAATTGATGTGCGACTATTCCAATCTTGGTATCGTATTGGCTGTCCTCGACATCATCTTCCGAAATAATGCTTGTGTAGTTGTTCACCACTGCGGTCTGTGTATCTACGTCTCGATTCTGGGCTTGGGCTATCATATCTGCGGCAAAGTATACTCTTGTCTTTTTCTTTTCATCTTTAGGCGTATCCAAGAATAATGCGGTGCCGAGCAAGTAGTCGTCACGCCGTTGTTCCGCTGGTTCGTTGTTTGGTCCCTTTCGGAAATCCGGGCCTATGACTGCATCTACTGCGCGATAGAGGACCGGGTGCGAACCAAACGGTGGGTCGATTCGAAGGTTTTCTGAGATCAGGTCGGAGAGTCCCATGTTGTACACCTGTTCTTTCGTCAGTAAAGTATTCAAGCCACCGGACAGTTAGGACCTCAGGAAGCCTAGTACTCTAGTATTTTCCTGGACCAGATTACTGCGGGATGAAGACTTAGGGTTCCGGACTACCTAAGTTGGTAGATGGCTCGTCGATACACTATCTCGATATCTTCGTAATAGGTGTGGATGTACTCGTCAATCCCTTCACGCTTAGTAATTGACTCGCTATCGGGCCGATCACCGCGAAGGTATTTCACGAGTGGCCTTGACAGGTCTCGTTCCACACGCCAGAACGTCGTGAAACGATGTCGTCCGTAGTGGCTGAGAACCGGACGATAATGCTCACTCTCCGCGTACTCTGGGTGGAACACGCTCCGCCAAATCTGGTTGACGTTCTTCTTCCTCAACTGGTGGCCCTTCTCGCTGAGGAACACCCACGGTGCGTCACTATCAGGCCGAACGAGCAGATACCTCGTGAGTACGTCTCGTAATTCAGAATCGACTGGTAGCACTCGTGGGCGACCGGATTTGTTCCCATATCTGTCGTGGGGAACGTAGACCGCGTTCGAACGATCCTCTAACATCCAGTGCCCACCGAGCGAGGTGTAGTGGTCTTGAAGTTCTTGGTCTTGGATGTCGAGTTCACCAAGGGGAATGTTACAGACCTCAGTAGCGCGCAGTCCGAGTTTGAGTTGAATGAGGACGATAGCTAAATCTCGGAGCGTGTCGATTCGACTGATTAACTCCCGAAGCTCAGAAAGTGGAATCCGAGGTAGTGGCTTCTGTTCTGGTGCTTCCAGTGAGACGGTCTGTTTGACGATTGTAAATGGGTTGTACTCTGTGGAGTGCGGAAAGCTTGGAGCGGCCTGCCAGTACCGATAGACTTCTTCAAGTTTCCGTACTTTCTCCTGCACAGTATCAGGATGGTTGCCCTTCTCCTCGCGTTCGTAATCGATGAACGACCGAAGGTGTCGCGGGTTGGGACACGCAGGATGACGGCCCTGCTCGTGCATGTGTGCTTGCCATTGTTTGAACAGTCGATGATAATCGTCGCGCGTTCGCGGTGCGATGCTCTTCGCGTTGAGGACATCGCTGACGAACAACTCGAAGGGGTCTACGCCCGCCGCTTCGAATGTTTGCTCGTATTCGGCCAGCGGGTCGATTTCTCTATCGAAGGCTTCAGCGAGTCGCTGTCGCTTTTCGTAGGAGTCCTCGGTCATTCGTTCGTCCTCCCGCGACCGATTTTCGTCTCCCAGACGACGCCAGCGTGCTCAAAGTTCGCAGCAGCCATCAGGACAGGATGATACAAGTGCGGATGGTCAGGATGATTCTGTAGCCACTCGTAGAATCGCTCCAACTTCACCCAATACACGTTGTACGCCGTGTTTAGCGACACTTGGTCGATCAGGTCTGCCATCCATGAGTCCACAGCGGCGGGGCGAGCGAGTGCGTGATGCCGTCCCTGTGCTTCGATATGTTCCTTCCAGCGTCGTCCAGCGAGTCGGTACTTCTCTTTCGTTCGGGCCGAATCGTACCTCTCGAAGAGATACTCCGTCAGGAACGTCTCGTAGGTGTCTTCGCCTTCATACTGGTCATGGAACTGTTTAAGTTGTCGCTCGGTGGGAACGTCGTCCAGTTGTTTGTAGACGCCCATCCGGTCTCTCGGGTCTGTAGATTGCGTTCGAGACATGGCTCACTGGCCGCCTACTTGCGGCCGTCACCCTTGACGGCCGCAAATAAACATCGCACTCAGTAGTGGTTCCGCCCTCCTACTTCAATCTCAGCACACCCGGTGTTTATCGTTCGCCACCCCGGATCTCTGGCCCTGTTGAAACCCTCCCCTGATTATAAATTTGAATCGACTGTAGGCAATACAGAGTGTGTATCTATCGATTCTCCTGTAGAGAACCAATATACTTCCCTCTCTGTGTGCCTAACTCCTATATCCCACTCATAACAAACACCAATTATGTATGAATAGGGGGATATGTGTGGGGAAGCAATCGACGTCCTCTTGAGCGTACTTTCAGTCTTCGGAGCCATCACTGGTAATCCGGGGACCGTGGAAATCGGAACTGTAGGAAGAGCGGTGTGTGAAATACTGAATGCAAATTCAATATCGAATGCGGATATTGGGCCACTCGTTGACTTCCTTGTTGAGACCGATTTCATCCCAGATACCCCAGAGGCTAGAGAATCCCTCTCGGAACTAATCAAATGGGTTCTAGATTGGCTCTTCTTCGATTAGAGTTGAGGGTCAACAGTCCGCCGGAGGACTCGTGTAGAAACCTGTCTCAAACCGCCCGAATCGTTCGGACTCAACGTCTCCCATTCTTTATCACGACTGCTATCTCTGAGCAGTTCCCTCTGCTCAATTCGCACCACGTATCGCTCGCGCCACTTACTGTCACGCCCGAAGGGTTTCAACAGAGACGGATCTCTAATAGAATCACTCACCCTCGCGTCCATCTTCCTCCAATACTTGCTTTACAGCATCAGGATAACGTGCTATCAACTGCTCAGCGATAACGTCCAAATGTGCATCCCTCAGCTTGTTCGCTTTGGTTTCGTGCTCAAACCATTCATTGAAGATATGCTCGTCTGAAACAGGGAGCGTACATTGGGGACAGTAATTCCAATCTGGTTCGATATCCTCTCCGCAATTCCAGCATTCCAATTGTGCCATGACCCCACATACTTCGCGAGGAGAGTATATCACTCTCACCACGGGTCACGGCGTCGTCGGTACCACTCACGCGGAGGATATCGAAAAGTTGGTGAATCGCGTGGTCGAGCAGGGTCTGCCGCCGTATCTCTTGCAGGAACTCGACCTCGTCGTGTTCCCGCGTTACGTCGAAGGCGAGCGGTACGTCGCGGAGGTGGTCGAACTCGTCAGCGAGTCGGAGTTCCGAGAGTTGGACGCTTCCGGCGCGCGCTGTGGCGAGATTCGCAAGGACGAGACGAGCGTCTACTGGAATACCGTCGCGTGGCGCGACCACGATGGGGAGTTCCGGGTGGCGTACGACCATCCGCAACTCGATGGGCAAAGCGAAGCTGAGGCTCGGAGTCTCGATTTCCGTTTTTTCCATCATCTCGCCAAGCGGACCGACCGTACTGTGGAGGAAGTCGAAGCGGAGTTCCATCGCAAGCATCGGTACGTGCAGTACCTAAAGAAAGAGGAGATGAACGACTTCGAGGAGGTGTTTGGGTTCCTCTCTGACTTGCAGACGAACGAGGCGGCGACGGTCGAGCGGGCGCGGCGAGAGGTAACGTAGTCATCGGAAGTTGTCGTAGCGACGTGCTGCTCGGCGTGGATTTCGGTCGCGCCGATGGATGCGGATGCGACTAGATGCTTACCGTTCGTCCTGATAGTCGTCGAACCACGATTCGACCGTCTGTGCGATGGCGCCGGTCGTGCTGCCGAGGTTGAGTAGTTGGTAGCCTGTGTCGGCTTTCTCGTTCACGTCGTCCATCCCGAAGCCGAGTCCACCGACGGGTACGTCGGCGTCGAGGCTGGCCTGCCGTATCTCCTCGACTTTCTCTTCCACGTCCGGATGTTGGGGTTCGCCCGGGTGGCCGAGCGAGACCGCGAGGTCGAGTGGGCCGATGAAGACGAACCCGAGTTCGGGGACGTCGAGAATCTCGTCGAGGTTATCGACTGCAGTCTGGCTCTCTATCGTCACGCCGACTAGCGTCTCTTCGTCTTCGGTTGCTACGTAGTCGTCGGCCTGTCCCCAGCGACTCGCTCGGGGGTTGGCGAATCCACGGTCACCTGGACTGTCGCCGTACCGGAATCGAGAGGCTCGAATCGCCCGCTGGGCGTCTTCGGCTGTCTCGACCCGCGAGACGAATACGTTCCGGACGCCGGCGTCGAGTGCCTTCCGCACGAGTGAGGGGTCGGCGGCGGGCAATCGGACCAGGAGTTCGGTCTCGGTCTGGTCGGTAGCTCTGAGCAGGTCGTCGAGTCGCTCGCCGTCCCAGGGACTCGGGCCGGCGTGCTCCAGGTCGAGCCAGACGAAGTCCAGTCCTAACTCGCCATAGAACTCCCCGAGCGTCGGGCTGTAGGTGTTGTCGAGGACGCCGAGTGCTACCTCCCCGGCTTCGAGCGTGCGCCGCAGTTCGTTGGTCCGCGGTGATTCGGACATGACACGGGGAGGACGACGGGCGAGTGGATAAGTGTACCCGCCGCCGTTTCCGTCATCGTTTCACCGGGGGTTATCGAGCGGTTGTTGCTCGTACCGCTCCAGTAGAAGCCGACTTAGACCCACTCGCCTTCGAGAATTTCGGTGACTTGCTCCGGGTCGATAGCGATAGTGAACTGGTCGTTGTCGCTTTCCTGACTCGACACGGTCGTCGTACTGGCGACTGTCGTCGTGCTGGCTACAGTGGTCGTACTCGCCACTGTCGTCGTATTCGTCGTCGAAGTGGACGTAGTCGTCGTGGTCGAACCATCGCTATCGCCGCCGCGCTCGACGATGGTGCCACCGGTGCCGACGGCGACGTCGTACGTCGGGCCTTTCGCGGCCCCGTTGAGTTTCGTGTCGGTCGGCGTCTGCATGCGCGTCCACTGTCCCGTGGATTGTCGTTCGTAGACTTTGCCACCCGCACCCGCGGCGAAGCCGTCGTCGTCGTTTCGGTCGATGCCGCGAATCGCCTGTCGGTCGTCGTCGATGACGTGGGGCGTCCAGCGATGGCCGTCGTAGCGGTAGACGATGCCGTTTCCGGCGGCGACGTTGATGTCTCCGGTCGCGATGCTCGCCACGTCGAAGAAGCCCTCGCCCGAGAAGTCGATGCCGATTTGACTCCAGTTCGACCCGCCGTCGGTCGTCTCCGCGACGAACTGACTCGTGCTGATGACGTGGCCTTGATTCCGACTGTGGAAGTCGATGCCGGGGATGGTAGAGCCACCGCCGGGCTTGGTGACGTCCTTGTACTTGACCGCACCGGAGTCCTGTCGAATGCCGACGAGTAACTCGCCGGAGCCGTTGACGAAGTAGAGCCGTTCGTTCGCGCCAGCGTTGCCGACGACGGCGACGTCTTCCCAGGTACTCGTCTTGCCCTTCGGGGCCGAGTAGTTCGTCAGCGTGTTCGTGTCGATTCGGTATTCGCCGATGACGCCCGACCCGCCGACGAACCAGACTGCTCTGCCGTCGTCGGTCACGTCCGCCCCTTTCAGCGGTCGGCTTCGGGCCTGTGGGCCGTACTCGACGATTTTCTGCCAACCGTCCGTTTTTCGCTGGAGTACGTCGCCACCTGCTCCCACCGCGACGGGTGCTTCGACCGTGTTGACCGCGCTGAACAACGTCTTCGTCGTCGGCACGTTCTCTACGACGCTGAACTCGTTCTCCGACGACTGTCCAGCACCAGTGGTAGTCATCGCTCCGACCCCTGCGACGGTTAGAATCGATGCTCCTGCGGCCTTCACGAACGTTCGCCGAGATTCGTTCGGCATATCTCACTGTTGTATTCGGGATAAAATAAATTGTAATTATTGAGTAGAATTTATTAGTTTATTCTCTGAGCCGCAGTCGGGTTAGAAATCGTATTCTCTCGCCGTGGTCGTCGAGACGTTCGGACATCCTTCTCGGGCGAACAAGCCCTACGACTCTGGGACGGCCCGGGACCACTGTCCCTCAATCGGTGGGGTCATCGACGACTGTCTCGGTGTCGTCGGTACCCGCGTGCGTTAGGAGCGTAATCTCGTGGCGTTCGTGGACCTCGCCCGTCACTCGGTTCTGTAGTCTGTGGAACACGCCGTCGGAGCCGTCGTTGTCAGCGCACCGCGCACACTAGAAGCGGTGGTTCGTCGGTTCCCACGACCGGTGGCCGTTCGGACACGACCACTTCCAGCGGTCCAGTTCGTCTTCGACGTGGATTTCTACTGTCATTGCACGTGAAATAATGGATTTGTCCTCAGAAGGTGTGAGCCTTGTACTGGGTGAAAGTGGAACTGGAAAATATCTTAAAATACTGACGGTTGCTGTCGCGCTCGACTAACATTCGTCTCAGTCGCATTCGATGTTCACCGGCGAACGGTTCGTCACTCCGTGCCGGGTGGCCGACTTCGGGCCAAAGTTATACGAGCGACGGTCTCGTGACACTGTTGGGGGAGAAACACGTGACGTTGTCCGATACGCGAGGGGGTTCGTGACGCGACGCACGTCCCGGCGGTCGTTCGTCGTGGTCGTGGTGGCACTGTTGTTGGTCTCGTCGGCCGCGTTCGCTGTCGCCGAGAGCGAGTCGGTCGCTCCGAGGGTCGAACAGCAAACCGCGACGACCGACTTGCCGCCGACCAGTTCGCCGACGATTGACGGGGAGACGACTCGCTCACCGCCGACTACCCAGCGAGGCGGTACGACGCTGACTGGTTCCACGAGCGACTTCGTACTCGTCTCGACCAGCACGAACGCGCCCGTCGATGGCACCGGCAGTCTGTCACTCACGTTCCGGAACGTCGGCGAGACCGTGTCGAACGCGAGCGTCGTCGTCCAGTCGCCGAACGAGAGTGTCAGGTTCGGCCCGTCCCAGAGTGCCCGTCGGTCGCTCGGTGAGTGGGTCGGCGGCGAGCGGCGAACGGTCACGTTCGACCTCTTGGTCGAGGAGTTCGCCGAGGTCCGGACGTATCCGTTCATGGCGTTCGTCAGATACACCGCCGCGAACGGCACCCGGCAACGGGCAGGGCCGTACATCTTCGACGTGCAACCGTCCCAGCGAATCCAACTCGACCGGTTCGAAGTCACGCGAATCGCCTCCGACGCACAGGCAGGCGAGACGGGAACCATCTCGGTGACAATCGAAAACACTGGTCCAGACGTGCGGGACGCCGTCGTCACCCTTCGGTCTCTCAACGACCAACTTCGATTTGGACGGCGGCGCAACGCGAGTCAGTTCGTCGGCGAGTGGTCGAGCAGCGAATCGATAACCTTCGACTATCGCGTGCGGACGAGCAACGACACGCTCGGCGGAAGCTATCCGTTCGTCGTCTCCGTGTCGTACCTGGCGAACGGCAGTCGCCAGCGGAGTACGTCGAAGGTGTTCGGCGTCGTCCCGGCGCCCGAACAGTCGTTCGCGTTCAGTAACGTCACCAGCACGCTCCGCGTCGGCGACGAAGGCACCGTCAGCGGCACGCTCACCAATCAGGGCCCGGCAGTCGCGCGGGACGCCGTACTCGTCCTTCGGTCTCGGAGTGACACGTTCTTCCCACGCGAGCGGGAGTACGCCCTCGGGACGCTCGAACGAGGGCAATCCGAGCGGTTCCGGTTCCGAATCGACGTGAGCGACAGCGCCGACCGTGGGCCGCGACAGCTCTCGCTCTTCGTCAGATATCGGAACCGAGACGGGGACAGCCTGCGAAGCGACCCGCTCACCGCGCAGGTACTCGTCCGAGAGCGACGCGACGAGTTCGTCGTCGAACCGATACGGGTGACGGTCGAAGCGGGGTCGTCGGCAGAAGTGACGCTCCGAATCACGAACAACGACGACCGGATTCTCCGGAGTATCGACGCTCGCTCGTTCGTCGATAGCCCGCTCTCGCTCGACGACAATCAGGCGTTCGTGACTCGGTTGGCACCGAACGAGACGACGAACATCTCGTTCCGCGTCAGCGCGGACGCTGGCGCGCTCGCAGGCACCTACCCGTTGACCCTCGACTTCCAGTACGAGACGCCCGACGGCGAGAAGCGGCTCTCGGACACGTACGAACTGCCGATACGGGTCGTTCAGCCCGAGCGAGACGGGCTCTTCTCGTTCCTCGAAACTATCGACCTGCCCATCCTCGGGGCCGCCGTCCTCCTCGGTCTCGTCGCCGTCGTCCTCGTCGCCATCCGGAGGTGGCGATGAGTGGCCGACTACCAGCGAGTCATCGACTGGCTGGACGCGTGGATAGTCGAGCGGTCGAAGACGGTACTGGTCGTCTTCCTTCTGGCCACCGCCGTCTTCGGATTCGGTCTGACGCAAGTCTCAACGGAAGCGGGGACGAGTCAGTTCACCGAAGACAACCCCGCACAGGAAGCGTTCGACGCCGTCAACCGCGAGTTCACCCAACCGTTCGAGGCCGACAATGGGACGACCCAACTCGTCCAGTCGGGCCGGAACGTCCTCTCGAAACCGGAGCTGGTAGCGATGCTGACCGCGATGCAGCGCCTCGAACAGCGAGAGGAACTGCGGGTCGCCTCGACCACGAGCGCCGCAAGCATCGTCGCTCGCACCCTCGACCCGAACGCGACCACGCTCGAAGCCCAGATTCGCGTACTGGAGCGAGCGACAGACACGGAAATCGAGCAAGCAGTGAGAGAGGCGGCGCAGAACCCGTTCTTCCGAGCACTCCTCAGCAAAGACTTCAACCCGCGTGCCGCGTCAGCGTCGGCGACCATCGGTCTCGTCGAGCATCGCATTCCGGGCGGCGTCTCCCAAGACGTCGGTGCGGAAGCCGACCCAGAGACGGACCCGCTCGCACAGATACAGTTGCGCTCGCAGGGAGTCGTCGAGTCTGTCGAGAGCAACATTCGGGTGTTCGGCGCTGGCATCCTCACCGCTGAACTGGCGAGCGTCACCTTCGACTCGCTGCTACTGGTGATTCCAGCCGCCTCGGTTCTCATCTTCGTCTTCCTGTTGTTCGCGTACCGCGACCCGTTCGACCTCGTCCTCGGCGTCGTCTCGCTCGTGATGACCATCGTCTGGACGCTCGGGTTCACCGGCCTCGTCGGCATTCCGTTCACGCAATTGCTGGTGGCAGTTCCGCCGCTATTGCTCGCGGTCGGCATCGACTACGGCATCCACGTCATCAACCGCTACCGGGAAGAGCGCGTCACCGGCACGGGCGTGAAACCGTCGATGCGTCGAGCGACCGACCAACTGCTCGTGGCGTTCTTCATCGTCACGGGGACCACCGTCTTCGGGTTCGGGTCGAACGCGACGAGTCGCCTCCAACCGATTCGAGAGTTCGGCGTCGTCGCGGCTATCGGCATCGTCTTCACGTTTCTCATCTTCGGCGTCTTCCTCCCGGCGGCGAAGGTGGCGAGCGACGACTTCCGGCGTCGGCTCCCGATTCCATCCTTCGGCGAGCGACCGCTCGGCGAGGCTGACTCGCCACTGGGCAGACTCCTCTCGGGGAGTGTCACGCTCGCTCGACGCGGTGCCACCGCTGTCGTCGTGGTTTCGCTCCTGTTGACGGTCGTCTCGGGCTCCTACGCGACCGGCATCGACACGTCGTTCTCGAACGAGGACTTCCTCCCGCCCGAGGAGACACCGCCCTATCTGGAGGTTCTCCCGGAACCGTTCGCGCCGGAGACGTACACGGTCACGGAACTCACCAACTTCCTGCAGGACAACTTCGAATCCGGCGAAGCCGACACGGTGACTGTCTACGTCAGAGGGCCGTTACGCGAAGACTACGCACTGGAATCTATCCAGCACGCGAGTCAGAACCCACCAGATTCGTTCCTCGTCACCGACCGGCAGGCAGAGGCCCAGAGCATCGTCACCGTCATCCGCCAGTACAGCGAGCAATCGGAGTCGTTCGACCGCCTCGTCGCGCGCAACGACCGCAACGCCAACGGCGTCCCCGACGACGACCTCCAACTGATTTACGAACGATTGCTCTCCTCGCCAGCGCGAGACCGAGCGCTCCAGTACATCACCGAGGACTTCCGGAGTACGCAGGTCGTCTACTCCACCAAGAGCGACGCCGAACCTGCCGTCGTCACGCGGGACGCTCGTCGCGTCGCCGACCGCTACCGATTCGACGCGGTCGCGACCGGCGAAATCGTGGTGTTCCAAGCTATCGCCGACACCATCTTCGCGTCCGCCATCCGAAGCCTCGTGACGGCGCTCGCGCTGACCGCGCTCTTCCTGCTTGTCCTCTATCGACTCCTCGTCGGACAGGCGGCCTACGGACTCATCAACCTCTTCCCCATCGTCGTCGCCGTCGCACTGCTCGCCGGAACCATGCGCCTACTCGACATCCCGTTCAACGCCCTCACCGCGACAGTGCTGGCCATCGCGCTCGGCCTCGGCGTAGACTACTCCGCGCACGTCGTCCAGCGCTTCACCGACGAGTTCGAGGAAGGAGTCAGCGTCTTCGACGCGCTCGCCGCGACTGTCCGGGGAACCGGCGGCGCGCTCACGGGGAGCATGCTCACGACGACTGCGGGGACCGCGGTGTTGGTCTTGGCGATTACGCCAGTGCTGGGCCAGTTCGGTCTCGTGACCGCGCTGAGTATCTTCTACTCGTATCTCACCGCGCTGTTCGTGACGCCTTCGATTATTGTTGTCTGGGCGCGGTGGACGGGGAAAATGGACGGTAATCGTCCGGTCAACGGCGCACCGGGCAGTCCGCCGAAGTAGGTCGCTCTCGCCTCGGACTTGAGAACTAAGTGTCCGCCGCCGAATGTCACGACGAATGCGAAACTACGAGATTACCGAGGTCTGGGACATTCCGATCCGCATAAACACGTCGCTACTTGTCTTCCTCCCGATACTAGCGTGGTTGATCGGGAGCGGTCAGCAGATCGAACTGTACGCCGGGCTCATCGAGGGGCTGACCGGCCGCGGGTTCGACCCGGCCAGCCTCCGGGCGGGGGCGACGCCGTGGGTCATCGGCGCCGCGGCGGCGGTCGGCCTGTTCGTGAGCGTGACCATCCACGAACTCGGCCACTCTTGGGTCGCGCTCCGCTACGGCATCGAGATCGAGTCGATTACGCTCTGGATCCTCGGCGGCCTCGCGTCGTTGAAGACGATTCCCAGAGAGTGGAACCGCGAGTTCTGGATCGCTATCGCCGGCCCCATCTCGAGCCTCCTCGTCGCCGCGGTCTGTTACGCGGGGCTCCTCGTCGCCCCCGAGACCCTCCAGGCCTCGAGATTCGTCGTCGGCTGGCTCGCCATCTCGAACGTCACGCTGGCCGCGTTCAACCTTCTCCCCGCGTTTCCGATGGACGGTGGCCGAGTACTGCGGGCGCTGCTGGCGCGCGACCGACCGTACGGCGCGGCGACACGCATCGCATCTCGCGTCGGTGTCGCGTTCGCGTTCCTCTTCGCCGTCGTCGGGGCGCTCAACTTCCAGATAATCATGCTGCTGTTGGCGCTGTTCATTTACGGGGCCGCGACGACGGAGTCGCGCACCGTCCTCCTCGACGAACTGCTTGAAGGGATCACGGTCGGCGACATCGTCTCTTCCGACCCTGCGACCGTTCCCGCGACAGCGACGGTCGAAGATTTCGGCGCCCAGTTGCTGCGAGAGCGCCGACCGGTCCACCTCGTGACCGACCACGGTGGCGCGGTCGTCGGCCTCGTCACCCTCGAGGACCTTCGGAAGGTCAAACGCGAGGACCGAGAGACGACGCGGGTCGAGGAAATCATGCAGGACGCGCCGCGATTCGACTCGAGCGCCGACGCCTTCGACGCGCTGATCCAGTTGAACCAGGCCGGTCGCTCGAACGCCATCGTCGAAGGCGCCGACGGACTCGTCGGCGTCCTGACACAGGCCGACTATGCCAACGCGATGAGCATCCGCCGCTAACCCCGCGGGCGAAGCGACTCTATTCCGCGGGTCACTCCGTCCCGTCGTAGGAATGCTCTATCTCGGGTTCGCCGCCGATGCGCGCGTTCAGCCGGCGCGTGAGGAAATCGAAGACGGCGACCAGCGGGTACAGTACCAACTCGACGACCGAGAGGGGACGGGCAACCCGGAGCGCCCACCGCTTGGCGTGGCCGAGTCCGTACGCTTTTGGGACGATCTCGCCGAACACCAGCACGACGAAACTGGCCAGCACTGTCGCAACGGAGACCGCGCTGCCCGTGGGAATAACTTCGATCAACAGCGCGGTCGTGATGCTGGCGATGGCGACGTTGACCACGTTGTTGCCGACCAGAATCGTCACCAGCAAGCGGTGGGGGTCGCTGCGGAGTTCCCGGAGCATCTCCGCCCGCTCTTCGAGCGAGGCGTCCAGCTCCGAGCGCTCCGATTCGGAGAGGGTGAAGATGGCCGTCTCGCTGCTCGAGAAGAACGCGCTCAACCCGACGAGAACGACGATGGCGCCGACGCCGAGGACAGTGACGCTGAGTGAAGCCATGGTCGTCCTCGAGAGCCCGAGACAATGAACCCCCTCTTTAGGCGTCCTCCTTGCCGGAAGTCGAGAGGAGGGACTGCCGGTGCCGCCCACACCAACTCTCCCGCCGCAGTGGGGCACCGTTGGATTCATCCTGACGCCTAAGACGTTGCGATGAGTACCTCACGAAACTCATCCTCGCTCGCACCGCGTGAGACGTTGGAGATCCCCCGTCCCGTCGCAGCATCTCGCTTCCAATACATTTAAATTATATACCGTGACAACTCGGATTTATGCTACGCAGAGTCGTCGGGGTGCAGCGATGAGTACCAGCGTCGGAGCGTCGAACCGAGGACTTCCAGTCCTCGACAGAGTCCTCTACGCGCTCTTTTCGCGCCACGCCGACCGCACCCGCCACGACGGCGACCGCAAACGCTACCGCGCCACCGACGTGACCGCGAGTTTCGACGTCTACCTCTCGCGCACCTACGGCCTCTCGTGGGTCGTCTTCGCGCTCACCGCAGGATGGATGGCCACCCTCACGCTCACCGTCCCCGAACCCACGCTCTCGACGGCGGTCGAATTTCTCCACCGCGGCACGCCGATTCTCAACACCGTGTCGCTCCCCAGCGTCCCCCGAACCTATCTCGCGCTCGCCGTCGCTACCGTCGCTGGACTCCTCGGCAAGTACGCCACCGTTCGCGTGAGCGGACTCTACCTGAAGTGGGCCGCCGACGCCCGCCAATCCAACATCGACCGCACGCTCCCCGGCGCAGTCCGGTACCTCCACGCACTCTCCTCCGGAAGCGACGACGGCGCGGCCATGCTCCGGAAAGTCGCCGACCGCGAGGAAGCCTACGGCGAGACGGCCGTCGCCTTTCGAAAGGTGCTGAACAAGTCCACCCTCACCGGCAGTTTCGGCGAAGGACTGCGACTCGTCGCCCGCGACACGCCCTCCCGAGACGGACTCGCGCCATTCCTCGTGAAATTCCGCGAACACGCAGAACAGGGACCAGACTCATTGAGTTAGTAGCTATATTTTTGACCAGTTTGCTGCTATCATTTGATTCTTCTCCTAATACTATCTCACCATTCTCTCCAACAGAGCACAAATCCTAATGATTATTAGTTATGTAATTGTGTATGGCCGCGTGGTATGGGTTCAAAAAACAAAATATCCCGACGACATCTGCTCGCTGCAACCGGCACTCTCGCATTAGGATATGGGATTACCAATCAATCACTTGCCTCGGAGATAGATGCTACTCTTGCCCAAAACGAGTTGCAACTGCTTGTTCTCAATAGCTCCAGTGTCGTCCGCGTCGAATACGAATTCGCTATTTCCGGTGATATAATAAAAACTGTTGACACGGGCGGGCTGTTTTCGCCTAGTGTAGTTACGAAGGACGCAGACGACCAAATCAGCAATCCAGACGAATATGATGGGAAACTCGTTCGAGGTGCAACACAGGGTGGAGTCGATGCGTACGTTTTCTCAGGACAACTTGAGTCATTCGACTCGACCAACTGCGGTCAATTCAATGTCTGGCTGAATGGGGAGAGACAGTCTGCATGCGCGATGAATAGGGAGTATCCAAAAGGCATTCCGGGAGACGGAACATCACTCCCGAATCACATCGTCATCTTCGGTGGAGGCGGTAGCAACGTGATCTACTACGAATTCAGCGTCAGCGGAGAGATCGAACCAAGTTCAGAGAGTGGGGGTGCGCCTATTGCAGATCGATACGTTTCGTTCAATGACGATACACCCGGCCGAGAGGGAGACCGAATCTCGGGACAGACCGCAAGAGGTGCGGTCGCTGGGGGCGGCGACGCGTACCGTTTCTCGGGTGACATCGTTTCTTTTGAGATTGATGGAGGTGCCCAAGTGTACCTCAACGGAGAACAGGTCAATCCTGATGACCTAGGGTCTGACGACGGTGCAGACGACCCTTCAAAGGCAATCGAGTTCATCGATTGCACAACCGCTCGTGTCGTGGGTGATTACCAAGAGGTGATGATTTATTGGTCCGGATATGTTCCTGGAATAGTGACCAATCTCGATAGTGTCGGAGAGGTTTCTGGAGACACTGTTATCGGTCTTGCTGACCTCTACGGAGAAGACTCTGACTTTGAAAATCACGTTGTACTTAATTCTGTTGAACTTTATAAGGAGAAATCGTTTGATGGCAACCCAGATATCCAGAAGAGAAACCCTAACAGAGAAGCTTGCGACGAACGCGCACGGCCACAGAAGCCATCGTTATCCATTGAACAGATTACTCGGACTGGACAGTCAACGTACGACGTAACGTTCGGGTATACAAATCCGAACGATATCGTGATATTCGCGACAAACAATTTCGAGACCGGGCATTCACTAGATAGTCCTCCAGACCGGCTCCAGCCTGGACAGCATACCTTTACTGTCACATGGCAGCCTGAGCGTGATGATGAGCGTCTTCTGTGGGATTTCTATCCCTCTGGCTATGGCGGTCAAGAAACAGTTAGTGTTGCAACTCCGACCCACGAGGAGGTTCGTGAACAGTGGATGTGGACTGTTGACGAACTCCGAAATAGCATCGATGAATTTGCACCGAGTGATGCGGAGGTAGTCTCTGAAACGAACTCCTCGCAAACTATCCGGCTCTCGAATGGTCGCACTGGAGCTACACTTACTGTTTACGACGATGGAACAGTAACCTATGAAAATGAAGATGGGTGGTGGGACGTAGACATAACTCGCGAAGAACTCGTTCGGTCGACGGAGGATGTAGCTAACGCTCAATCGATGGCTACCCCACAGAGTGCAGCCGTGTCGAACTCAGCGGTACAGAGTATTGACCAGGCCGGAGATACGTACACCATCACTATTGCAGTCGATAGCCAAGGCTTTGGACAATCACCGGGACTGCTACAATTGGTACTTGAAGCTGTGGCTCCTACTCTTGTGAGCTACATCATCAGTCTGCTTCCTAACTCTGGAAGTTACTCCGATTTCATCATTTCCATCCTCCGATCTATTGGAACCGCATTGATTACCGGAATTCTGGCTCAGTCGGCGACGATAACCACGGAGCGGACAACCGAAACAGAATCCGAGACAACGACTAAAACTACTGAGACGACAGACGAACCCGCGGAAGACCCAACAACCACGACAGCTACTGAAACACCAGCCGCCCCGACGACAGAAACCACGACTCCAACTACAACCACGGAGACGCCGACAACCACCACAACTACAGAATCAACCACAACGACAAGTGAAGTAGACCAAGAGGAGGAAGAAACAACAGTTAGGAATTATTTGCTCGGTTCCCTCTTTCTTCCCTGAGTCAGTTTCTCGTTCAGCCATCAGATTGCTGGCCCACAAAACTCCGTAGACTCGCATCCGTTTGGTCGTCTATATACTCACGAATCCGTTCTGCTCGCCAACCAAGAGGTGACAACACGCTCTCGGCCGCCCGAACCAACTCTCCAGCGTAGAATTCCGCGTCGTACGTCTCCGTTTCATTCACTAACGCGACGCGCTCACGCGACTGTTTGGAGTCATCTATCACGACAAACTCCACGGATTGGCCTGGGTGCAAGTCTCGGCCACCGTCCGAAGCTCGTTCCAATGCCGCGACCGTTCGCGTCGATTGCTGATACTCCTCTACGCGCTTTGAGGTGCGCGTCGTAATCGCCAGGGCCAATGGGTCAACCTCACCGCTTCGAAGCTCTTCGAGCGCGCGTTGAAGTCGATCACAAACTGCCTCCGGTGAGCGGTACTCGTCGAACGTCTCAATGAGTTCCTGTTGTACCTCGGCAATGAACTGCGGTGTGCTTCGCTGGCGACACTCCACCCCACGAAACTTGTACTCGCCATCGTCGCCAGCGAGCGACCCAAAGTATTTCGTCAGCGCGCCCGCCTTGGAGTTCCGCATGGGCACGAACGCCACCCACTCGTACTCCGCCTCGTACTCCAAGCGAATCCCAACATCGTCGGTGATCTCTGTGGCGAGGTCGCGTAGTGGTCGTTGGTCGTCGCCCTCGCGGGGTGTCACCCAGATACTGTCCACGATTCCATGCACGACACGCCACCCACCGCGCTCTAAGGCCAGCTTTGCGTCCAGTAGTATCTCGCGTGCGAACGCGTTGATTGCTTCGTGGCACTCGATGCGCCCGAACTTCGCATTACTGAACCCCTGATAGCCGAAACAGGAGACGAGAATCCACTTAATCGCATCTGACCGGCCCTCTAACTCCCGCAATCGCTCTTCGTCCTCGGTCTCTCGAATCTCGGCCTTGGTTTCGTCGCGGTCATCAATCAGCGGCTGGAGTACGTCCGGCAAGTACCCCCGGTCGTCACAGAGACTATAGCCGATTCCGGGGACGTCCTCACGCCCACTGTGGCACTCACACCGTATCTTCTCAGGGGAGATGTTTCGCGTGCAGATGATGTTCGGATATAACGACGAAAAATCGAGTTCGTGGACTTCCTCGTGAACGCCGACGTCCGGTGCGAACGTGAACCCGCCACGGTCGCCTTCGTGGAGTTGCCCCATCGTCTTGAATTTCTCCGGTCGCCACGCCTGCCACGGCACCAGCACGTCCCGCGAGAGCGCCTCCCGAATCTGGATTGCAGTGAGAACGTTCCCGATGGACGCCCACGCCAACTCCTGCAGGGGCTTCCGAGACCGTTCGACGAGGTCCAAACACCCGGAAAGATTCGTTTCGCCGAGGAAGAACGTGTTCGAACGGTCGATAATCACACGGCCCGGCACATTATATCGGGCGGCAGAATGCCCGACCCGGCCGTAGCTGGTGTACGTGGATTCGCCAGCGAGTTGCTGGAAGCCCGGTCGCCGTCCGAGTTGGAGGTCATAGCCGAAGCGGTTGGCTATCTGGTGCAGTTCTGCGAGAAGTTGGGCTGAATCCACAACCAGTACGTCCGGGTCGGCGCGCTCGATGCGTTCCGCGATAGTCGGCAGTGCCACGTCAGGCGACCGGCCTACCTGTTCGCCGCCGACTGTTAGTGGTGCGACCTCCGAGTCGCTGAATTCGTGAGCGTGGCCTTCGATTGCGAGCGTGGAGAGTTCACGAGAAGGGAGTGGTGAACAATCGGTTTCGAGGCAGTACCGGAACTCCCGGGAGAAATCCACATTATAGCAGCGGTACTCGCCGGGGTCACCCCACTCGTGCACCCAGCGGGCCATCCGCGACACTTCCTCAATGTCGCTCACGTCTACGCGAAGCATCTGTTCGTGGTCGTGTCGAAACCCCGGTCGTCACTCCTCGAAGGCTGTTCGAACGACGGTCGGAAACTGTTCAAGCACGTCCCGAGCGTTCGTAAGCGACTCGTCGTCTCCGTCGCCGACACCAACGTAGAAACTCGGGGTGTAATCTAGTACGCGCTCGCCAACCGCGCCGTCGTCGGTCAGCGACCACGCTACGACTTCGCCGTCGAGAAAATCGATTTTGTAGGACATCGGTCCTACGCGCCTGATTCCGTCGCTGGCGGGCTCTCTGCGCGCTCGCCTTCCAGTTCTGCTTCGAGGTCCTCGATACGCTGCTCTTGGGCGAGACAGATCGAGAACAAGATAGCGTTCATCGGATTCTGTGGGTTCAGATACCCGCCCGCGTCAGCGAACTGTCGGGCGTCCTCGAACAAGCGGTCGAATCGCTGTTTGTCCGGTCTTCGGAGTGCGCGTCGGTAGTCCTCCCAGTTGTCGTGTACCGACCGCAGGACGTCACGATACGTTGGATTAGTACGACCCATTCACAGCCACCTCCTGCGGTGTCTCGGTGGATGCCGTCTCGTATGCTGGCTGGCGGGCTTCCAGTACGCGTTGCCAGAACGCAATCGTTGTCTGGACGACGCCATTGCCCATCGGATAGACGAGCGTCTCGAACTCCTCAGAGGAGAAGCGTGGCCCGAACTTCGTCTGCTCGACAGTAATCGTCTCGTCGCTGGCCGCTGCAAGCGGGTCTGAGAACGAATCCGCCGTCGAGCGCGTCACGAGGACGGGAATGTCGTGACGACGAGCAAGTCCCGCGACCGTCGCCAACGCGCGGAGCATCAACTCGTCGCCTTCGTCAGCGTAGGTCTCAGTCTCACGGTAGAGGCGGTCAAGTTCGGGACAGACGACGAGCGACGTCTCCTCGTCAATCTGCTCTGGGAGTCGTTCAACGAGTCGATAGTGCTGGTGCGGCGTAAACCCGCGAGCGACGTGGATTCGGTCGAGCGTCCGCATACTCGGCGCGAGCGACGCAAGCGACTGCGTGACTGCGTGGCCGCCCGCGTCAACCCACACCGCACTTCCATCGTTTAGTAAGAGGTGATCGAGGACGAGCGAATGAAGTGGTCCCGTCACTCGGTCGTCTCCCTCCATGTCGAGAAGATGCACTCCTGACTGTAATTCTGGCAGCTCCGGTTCCGGCGACGTGTGGTGGCTCTCTCCCATAAATACGGTTTGTCTGGGTATCGGGTTAAGCGTCGGCGCGCGGCTTCCAGAAATTCCAGAACAAATGTCGTTCCCTGCGGATGTACGAAAGAAGGGCTGAAGTGCCGGAATTGATTCGTTTCCGGAAGTTGCCGGAACCGTGACTTGGCAGACCGAACGACTTCATTTGGACGACGTTTGTAAGTCGTTCGGTCACTGCCGAGACCACCGTGATATGTCCCCTTATCTGGATGTCGCACTTGGTTATGCTGTGGACCGGGAACGTATGCGTGGACGTTCTCCTGAGACTACTCTCGGTGCTGTGGAGCGGACATCAAACTGACAGCACCTTCACCGTCCATCGTACGCCCTAGTTCACGGAGACACTATGACTAACCAGAACTCCCACTCAACACAGTCGGATGACTCGTCCGATGAAGCATGCCTCCAGCGGACGTTCAACCCCGAAACAAGACGAGTGAGTGACGTGGTCGTCAGTAGTGTCGCGTCATTCACGCAGACTGAACCGACGGAACTCCCCGCCCTTGCAAACTTCGTTGACCCGGACGCACTGAACGCGCTCTTTCAGACGGAAGCGCATAATACGTCACGTCTCACAGAAGGCGAGGTTCGGTTCGAGTACAACAAGTACGTCGTTCGGGTTCAGTCCGAAGGGACGGTCACGCTCTACCAGCCCAGTCAAAATACGACTGAGTGACTGAACACTCACCCTATTCGAACCACCGATAGCCCCGTCTGAAGAGTGATTCGTTCACTCAAACCCACTGAACGTCTCCGAAACCGATCGATACGTCCTATTTCGACTCGTCCCCACGGCCTCGATTACGTCGTACTGATCCATCTTCGAGAGATAGTTTCGAACCGTCCGGTCAGACTTCGGGTCGTCCATGCGCTCTTGGTACTCCTCGTACAGTTCGCTCGGCGAAATCTCGTCGTATTCTTCGATAATCTCGTAGATGGTGTGCTGGTGGGGCGTCAGTGTGTCCACGTCTTTCTCGTGGCGCTCTACTCGGGCCTTCGGCATCGCGGATTCGACGACCTCGCTCGTAATCCCCTCGTCGTACTCACGGTGGGCTTGCCGGGCGGCTGTCCGGAGGATACTGATTGCGACTCTGGCATCGCCAGCGGCGGCATCCGCGATTCTCGCAAGCTGCTGCTCTCGAATCACGCCGTCTTTCAATCCGGCTTTCGCCCGCGCGTCGAGGATAGACACGAGTTCGTCCTGATGGTACCGCTCGAACGTGACGCGCTCGCATCCTCGTAGACGACTGGTCAGGCGGTCGTCAGCGGTGGCGAACAACTCTTCCTCGCGGTTTGCTATCAGTAGCATCGAGAACTGCGGGAGTTCGTGAAGATGATAGAGCAAGCGTTTGTCTTCGAGTTGGTCCACTTCGTCTAAGATGACGACGACTGGCGGGCCATCATATCGGCGGAGGCGGTCGAACAGTTCGTCGCGCGGCGTCGATTGCCGGTGAATATCGACGGTCTTGCCCAGGCCTTCGAGGATGCTGTAGAGGGTACGGAACTCGGAGAAGTTCTGCCAGCAGTTCACATACTGGTACTCCACGTCGAGGGTCTGTTCGCGGAGTTTCTCAGCGGTGTACTGTGCCAAACAGGTTTTGCCGACGCCAGACGGCCCGAGCAGAAGTGTGGTGTCGGCGGGGTTGCCGTCCGTGAGTGGGGACAGAATCTCGGTGAGGTGCGTGACCTCGGCGTCTCGATGCTCGACTTCGCTCGGGACAAATCCGGTGCGCAGGACACGAGCATCGGTAATCATATGTAGCGGTATCAGGTTGCTGGGACTTAAACACGAAGGCCCCGTTTCCGGAACTTCCAGAAAGGGTAGCACACAGTGGGTCTCGGGATCTATTTATCTGCTAATTCGCATACTCGTTCTCAATCCATTCAAGGATTTCGTCGTGCCCAACGATGCCCTCAGGCGCTCGCTCCTCGTCGACGAGGACTGGTTCTGGCATGTCACCCGAGAGGGCATCGATATCGGAATCGTCAGGTGGGAACTGATGGCCGTGGTACTCGATATTCCTGTCTTGGAGTGCATGGAGGATGTCGCCACAGCGACCGCATCGGTCATGAGTATAGATATTGACTTGCATCCGTTCACTTGTCCTCCAAAATATCAAGGTGTTGTCCGATTTCATTCGCTTCGTCTTTATACCCCCGTGGTCTGTCGTTCACGACGAGTAACACAGAACCAGTCGATAACGTTTCAATTTTCCACGCTGGAGCAGAGAACAGTCGATCTTTGCCGATTTTATCGATCATTGGCTTTGAGAAGATATTGAACCAGAATAGCCGTCGCGGATAACTCGATTCGATTGTCTTTTCCGGGAGTTCCACGTCGACTGAATCGAAATCCTCGACCGCACCATAGGCGTAGACAGGATCCGAAATCTCAGCGAGTGATCGCGCTACTTCCAGAAATTGAATTACTCGCTTCGTTATATCCGAATTATCTCCTTCCGTATGAGATCGGAATTGCGAGGACGATATTTTGAGACCAAAATGGGGTGTAGACGGTATCCGGTGTACGTCCCAATTCAATTTGAGGTCAAATCGGATGTCTTTATACCAAAATTCGATGCCACCCTCTTGATCTGAAGCTAGTCTATTAATAGCCGAGTCTGTCTCGATATTCTTCGGAGCTCTTTCTAGGTCACCGGAATGATATTTAACGATATCAGTTCGGCCATTCTGTTTCGTCGTACACCCAATTTCGAAGCAGTTCTTGAGTATCTCTTTTACGAACTTCTCGTTAAATGCATCCTCGAATAGATACCACACTTGTAAGAAATCATGTACCATTTGTTGTTCCTCTGTTAGGTGTTATCTGCACCTTCTGTGAACTGAATCTCTATCTCCGCTCCGTATTCATCTTTTACTATTTCTTCCCAGTGTGAAGCAAATTCGTTTTGTCGTGACGACCCCACAGAAAAGTCTTTAATGACGTACGTTATAGATGTTCCATCTAGTGTACGTTTGCTATTGCTGTTTTTATAGGCAGTGACTGCATCCACTTTGTTGTCTACATCGTCAAATTGGCTCCTTCCTAACTGGGACCATTCAGAATTCTTGACTTCTATCACATCACCGTTTTCAAGCACTATATCCAGTTCACCTATTTCACCTTCACTACCCACATCATGACTCATAAGGCGAACTCGCTCTGATCCGTATTCGGCCGCGACTCTCGTTTCATAAATGGGACCATCAACATCGCCATTAACTCCTTGCGTAGCAATGTCCTGAATGACATTTTCGAACCCGTCTTCGTCTTTAACCTCCGTAGCATCGTTCGCAAACTGTCCCACTTCGTCCGCCGTCATTTGTCCATCAGCAACCCTATCAGCAAGAACTTCTCGGGCCTCTGGCGAATGTGCTGTATCAAGTCGGAGCAGTTGCTCGAGGCTAGTTTGATCTAATTCTTCAATTAATTTGGCTCCAGTCCCATCTGTGTCTGCAAGGAGTTGGTTGGCAGCTTTGCGTTCAGAAAGGTCAAGCGAGTCTAACCTTCTGACGACGAGTTCCACATCGCCCGTGGACACATCGACATTGTCAGATCTCCACGCATTAACGAGCGCACGCTGGGAGTCAGCATCCAGTTGGTGGAACTGTTTGAATGCCCGGTCATCCAGACTGCTCGCCATTTCCACGCCGTATCTGCCAGTCTGAGCGTAGACGCGCTTCGAAGACCCTTCGTTTACGTCTAACCGCTCCAACCGTGCATCGAACTGCTCCGCATCGACATCCGCGTCTATCACGGCGTCTTCATATTGGTCCTGCTCGACCTCGCTCAACTCCGCACAGCCACCGCCAGCACGCTCGAAGGTCCCGACGCCACCGCCACACGCCTTCTTGAACAGCGCGTCGAAGTCCTCGTCGTCCATCCACCGCAGGGTGGTTGCACCCTCGTCGCCGTGGCGGGCGAGATAGTCGGTTACGCGGTCGCGCTCGGTTTTCGAGAGGTCGTCCGTATCGACGTCACCTTTCCGTGAGAGTCTCCAGAGCCGATACGTTGCGCCAGCCGATTTCGCCCGGCGAAGCACTGGTCCTGTCGCTTTCTTCCCGCCGCGTGCGAGTCCTACCGCGACGCGAGTTTTCCCACGGTCGTATGGACTCTTGATGCGCATCGCGGTCTGTCCAGCACGAGTGGATTTTGCGAAGTCCTCTATCGCTTCGACCGTTTTCGTCCCTTTGAGAGCTTTTGCGGCTTGCGCACCGTAGAGTGTCTTCACGATGAAACCACCCGCATAGCCACTGTACCACGCTCGGCGGTACTCCTGATAATGCTTGGTTCCTTTCGAATAGGGGTTGTTCGTTTTCTGTTTATCTTTGAGACTCTCCGCCATCGCATTGATGAACATGTCTAGCAACCCTGACTCGTCGAGCAGTTCGATCACCGAGACAAGTCCAGTGATGAAGCCAAGTGGGTTCTCAGCGAACGCCTTCACCGACTGAATAGTGCTACCGATGCTCGCTTGGAAGCCCGAACATGCGCCAAACCCATTGGCGAACACGCCATCAGAGCTGTTCTTGATTGCCCCATAATAATAGCGAGTAGTCGAACTAGTTCGAGACTTGGCACTCAGTCCACAGTCATTCGCGCGACGGAGACCGACCGCAGTTTCGGAATTTCCGTGGCGGTCTGTCGCCGTGATTTCGACCTTCGCACCAGACAACCCGCCACCGCCGTACAGTTCGCTAAACGAGGCGTTATGACGACTAACGAACTTCCACGGTCGACTCGAATATTTTTGGTTCCCGTTTTTCGTGACGGTGGTTTTCTTCACCGTACTTGGATCAACCGCATAGTAGACCAGCACGTACTCGATTTTCGTTCCGTTCTCACGGGACCGATAGCCAGTTTTTGCTAACCGAATATCCGGCGCCCGATAATCGAAGAGTGTCGGGTCAGCGCCGATAGAAGGCTCTCGACCGTCGATGAGTCCGTCATCGTCGCTGTCAGGGTCCTTCGGGTCGGTTTTGTAGAGCCACTCTTCTCGGTCAGTTAGACCGTCGTCGTCCCCGTCAGCTTCGAGTGGATCAGTCTTCACCCTATCCTGGGTCAATGCCTCCTGTTTTTCACTGGGAGACTGCGCGTTGAGATAGGTGAGAGACGCTTGCCGGTCCTGAGTCACACTCAGACGGTACGAGTTTCGAACTTCCTGCTCGTCGTCTAACCCGTCTTGGTCTGTATCCCGAACAGTCGGGTTGCTCCACAACTGCTGGTAGACGTGTCCGTGAACTTTCTCGCGTCCACGAATTTCGTAACTGTCACTGAGTCCATCGCCATCAGTATCGGCTAACCTTGGGTCCGTATCGAGACACTGGCCAGTCCCATCTCGAAGCCCACAGGTACCGCGCTCAACAGCGTCGTACAGGCCATCTCCGTCGGTGTCGTACCCGATTTTGAGCGCGTTGATTTCGAACGTCGCACGGCCGACAGTCACGACCTTAATCGTGACCTTTTCGCCCGCGAACTGCGAGACGTCTTGTTCGACTGCTTCGAAGCCACCAGCTTTGTCGCCTTCACCGCCGGGGATGACCGCTTGTGCCCCTAAGTTACGGCTGCGGATATTCTCCGTGCTGAATCCTTCGACGGTGTTTTCTTCGCCGTAGACTTCGACTCGGTTGTCGTTCGGTCCGATGACAACGAGTTTTGCAATCGACCGCTTGCTTACGGCGTTAGCCTTCGCAATCGTACCGACAGTGATGGTGTCTGCGTCCCTGAGTGTAACCGTTCGTTCGAGGCTCGAGTTTCGTGGACAGCCGTTAGATTTCCAGCCTGGGAATTCTGGGCAACTGTCGTAGTAGTTTCTGGTGTCGTCCGAGTCGTCGTTGATGGGACAGCCGTCGGAGCCCATCCCTGGTTCAGTCGGACAGTCGTCGTAGTAGTCCTGTGTGCTGTCACTGTCGCTGTGTTCGGCACAGCCTTGGTCGGTGCCTTTCGTGTTGTCACAGTCGTCGTAGTAGTCGTTGTAGCCGTCTCCGTCGGTGTCGGTTGGACAACCGTCGCCTTCTCCTTCTCTGGTATCACAATCGTCGACGTAGTCTCGGATTCCGTCGTTGTCGCTGTGTTTGGAACAGCCGTCGGACGCTTCACCAGGCTTTCCTGGGCAGTCGTCGTTTCGGTCGTAGGTTCCATCGCCGTCGGAATCCTCTTTCGAATCGTGGGTCGTAACTTCCTTCTCCGTGGTCTGCTCGGTGGTCGTCGAGCATTCATCGTCGCCACAACTACCACCGCCTCTCGGCAGGGTCGGAGCAAAGCTAGCATTATGTGATTCGTTTTCGGTGGTTTTGTTGGCGTCTCCTTTCCAGTCTGTGTCGTTACGTAGCGAGCGGTTCACCGACCCGACAACGACAGTCGAATTTCGCTCGTTGTCGTCGGAGTCGCTCCGGAGCGCGAAGGAGCTAACACTGTCAGTGGAGTCAATCTGAGCGGAAACGTCACCTGTGCGCTGCCAGTCGCTGAGATTGCTGAAGTTCTCGGTATTCGACCACTTCGAGGGGAGTGACTCGTTGAATCGTGATTCCCACTTCTGGGAGTCAAGGACTGTGTACGAGGAGAAGTGCGGTGTCGTAGCCGTCACGGTGTCGTTCGCGGCGTCCACCGTCGAGTTCACCGGCACGAACGTTTGGAGCGTCTCATTGTATCGGTACGCGCCGAGCCCAGATTCGTTCGTGTTCCCGACCTTCGATTCGTTGTATGGGAGGGTGATGTTCGCGTTCGTGAAGTTGGCTTTCGCTTCGAACTCGTAGACGTTTGACGCGCTCACGTTCCGGACACTGTCGGTCTCTAGAATCGCTTTCGAACTGTTGTTGACCGAGACCGTCGCCGCAACGTTCCCTTCACCAGTCACGTTGACCGTAACGCCAGTCTCGTTGTCCGTCTTCCCGGTGGTGAACGTCTCGTTTCCGTCGAGAATTCCGTCACCGTCCGTATCCGCGACCGTTGGGTCGGTCGGGAGGTCGAGTTCTTCGCTGTCGTTGAGGCCGTCGTCATCCGTGTCGATCACCAGTGGGTCGGTTCCGTATTCTTCGATCTCTGCAGCGTCCGAGAGTCCTTCGCCGTCGGTGTCCGAACGGTTTGGGTGCGTTCCGAGCTTCTGCTCGCGCTCCGTGTCGAGATCGTCACCGTCGAAGTCCTCACGACCGTCAGCAATCGAGTCGTTGTCCGTATGGGCTGTTCGGGGATCAAGTAGTTCGTACTGCAGTTCGTAGCCGTCGTCGAGTCCATCACCGTCGGTGTCGTTGTCGAACGGATCCGTTCCTATCGCGTACTCGTAGTAGGTCGCTAACCCGTCGGCATCGAAGTCCTCCGTTCCGTCACTGATGTTGTTGCCAGCCTCGTCCGATGCCGTCCGTGTCGAGTTACTGTCTGCTATCGTGGGGTCAGTCTTCGACTTATTCAGCTCCGTGCTGTCGTTCAACGCGTCGGCGTCGGTATCGGGGTTCGTCGGGTCCGTACCATGCTCGTGGACTTCTGGACCGTCCCAAATCGTGTCGTTATCTGTGTCTCGGTTGAGCGGGTCGCTCGCGTACTCGATGACTTCCAGTCCGTCTTCGAGGCCATCGTCGTCGGTGTCGTTGTTGAATGGGTCTGTCTTGTTGGCGATTTCCGGTCCGTCGAGCAACTGGTCGGTGTCAGTGTCGTTGTCGAGCGGGTCCGTCCCATATCTCCAGATTTCGATTCCGTCGGTCAGATTGTCTGTGTCGGTATCGGCCTTCGTCGGGTCGGTGCCGTACTCGTGGACTTCAGGCCCGTCAGTAACGTTGTCTCCGTCGGTGTCCACGACGAGCGGGTTCGTGCTGTAGTTGTGGACTTCAGGACCATCAGTCAGATTGTCGGCGTCTGTGTCCGGAACGAGCGGTTCGGTGTCGTGTTCCTTGATTTCCAGGCCGTCCTTCAGATTGTCGTTGTCCGAGTCAGGGTTGAGTGGACTCGTTGCGTACCGTTTGACCTCTGCGCCGTCACTGAGTCCGTCGTCGTCGGTGTCGCTGACGAGCGGGTTGGTATTCTGCTCGTGGACCTCGGCACCGTCACTGAGTCCGTCGCCGTCCGTATCAGCGTCGAGTGGTTCCGTTCCGTACTTTCTGACTTCCTCGCCATCAGTGAGACCGTCACCGTCGGTATCAGGATTGGTGGGTTCGGTCCCATACTGGTCTACTTCAGCTCCGTCGCTGAGGTTGTCATTGTCGGTATCCGCTTCGTGGGGGTGTGTCCCGTGTGATTGTTCGCGGTAGTTGTCTAACCCGTCGTCTTCGAAGTCTTCGCTTGCGTCCGAAATCCTGTCTCGATCAGTATCGGTGAGATGCGGGTCAAGATAGTTGTATTGCAACTCAAAGCCGTCGCGGAGTCGGTCGTCGTCGGTGTCTGGGTCGAGTGGGTCGATGGCCGCGTCGAACTCTTCGCTGTTAGTTGCACCGTCACTGTCGAGGTCCTCCTCACCATCCTGCACGGCATTGTTCGACTCGTCTGGGTTGGTAAGGCTGGAGTCGCTGTCCGGATACAGTGGCTCCATCTCGACGACTGTCTCGTTGCCGTCCTGAATCGCGTCCCCGTCAGTGTCTGGGTCAAGCGGGTCTGTCTCGTACTCTTGGATCTCGACGGCGTCGTTCAACCGGTCGTCATCAGTGTCAGTATCCAGTGGATCTGTGTTGTATTCGTGGACTTCGGGTCCGTCCTGTAGGCCTTCACCGTCCGTGTCCGCGACCAGGGGTTTCGTCTCGTGGTCGTGAACTTCGGGGCCGTCTTCGAGGCCATCGCTATCCGTATCGACTACGAGCGGGTCCGTACCGTAGTCCAGAACCTCCGAACCATCGTCGAGACGGTCTTTGTCGGTGTCCGCAGCGAGTGGGTCAGTGTCGTGCTTCCAGAGTTCCTGGGAGTCAGACAGTCGGTCGTCATCAGTGTCTGGCTTGAGGGGGTTCGTTTCGAACTCTTCGACCTCTTCGGCGTCAGTCAATCCTTCATTGTCGGTGTCTGGGTCGAGGGGGTCTGTTTCGTGTTGATGGACTTCTGGTCCATCTTCGAGCCCTTCCCCATCTGTGTCAGGATTGAGCGGATTCGTTTGGTGAGTATTGACTTCGGGACCATCTTCGAGTCCGTCGCCGTCCGAGTCGGCGTTCAGCGGGTCGGTGCCATATATGTGAACTTCCTCGCTGTCATTCAATCCGTCACTGTCGGTGTCGTTGTCGAGGGGGTCCGTGCCGTAGACGTGGACTTCCGCGCTATCGTTGAGTCCTTCGCTGTCGGTGTCCGTATCGAGTGGGTCGGTTCCGTACTGTCGAACCTCCTCACTGTCGTTCAGGCCCTCACCGTCGGTGTCGTTATCCAACGGGTCGGTCCCGTATTTGTTGACTTCGGGTCCATCCAGGAGTCGGTCGTCGTCGGTGTCAGGGTCGAGCGGTTCGGTCCCGTACCTATCTATTTCGGGACCGTCTTCGAGGCCGTCGTTATCGGTGTCTGGGTCGTTTGGATTCGTGCTATAATTCTGTTCACGAATATTGGTCAAGCCGTCCGATTCGAGGTCCTCTTGAGCGTCAGAAGTTCCATTTCCGTCCGTGTCCGAATTGATGGGGCTAATGTTCTCGTATCGAATTTCGAAGCCGTCACGGAGACGGTCGTCGTCGGTATCTGAATCGAGTGGGTCCGAATCTGCACCCTGCTCCTGATAGTTCGTCGCGTTGTCTGTATCGAAGTCTTCGCGGTCGTCGGGCGTCGTATTCGCCGATTCGTTTGCGATCGTCTTACTAGAGTCGCTGTTGGCATCGAGCGGATTCGTATAAGCACGCCGGTGTTCGAAGTGGTCTCGGAGTCGGTCGCGGTCTAATTGGAGGGTGTCGTTGTCATGTTGGACGATAGTCGGATAGTCGGTGGTCTTCGTCTCACCGAGGTTCGTTCCGGGGTCGGTGGCAGTCACGATGATCTCGTGAGGACGGTCGGTGAGTGAGACGGTCGCCACGAACGTCGCGTTCGACCCCGGTTTAGTGGGTCTGGAGACGGCGACGACGCGCGGTTCGCCATCGACTGTTAGCGTGACGTTCGTCAGGTCGTGCGTGCGAACGTCGAAAACGCGACCCCGGATTGTCCGTTCAATCGACCCATTGTATCGAGGGTCGCTCCGAGAGGTGATGGTGACGCGGGGATCGACCGCTCGGTCCATGATGTCGAGCGCTCGTTGGGCGTGAATCCACGCTTCACGGTACTGAGCGATTGCACCGGCTGGGTTGCCGTTCGCTCGTAATTTCTCGGCGCGGTCGAGTGCCGCAGAAGCGTTCTGGATTTCGCCACTGGCCGCCGTATCGTCGTGGGCGATGCCTCGTTGTCGAAGTGTTTCTCGCACGCGCCGTGCGTCACCGAGTGCAGTTTCTGCGAGTCGTTTGTCCGAATCAGCGAGGAGTTGCGTTACTGTCGGTGCGTGAGATTGGACAGATGCAGCAACTCGCTTGTCCGCTTCGAACACGCTCGCATTGACGATGCGGTTCTCGTCGATAAACTTCGGAAGCGTGGCGTTCAGGGTGTTGAGTCGCTTCTGCTTGACACCACTATTTCGACTGTTCGTGTCGGCAGATGGTTTGCTGGCGCTTGCTGCACCGCTTTCCCCCTGCTGCCCACGACCCCTCTGCTTGCCTTTCCCCTTCTTCTTCCCCTTTCCTTTGCCACGCTTTCTCCCCCGTTCTATCGTAGTCTGAGTTGTCGAAGTTGTGGTAGCAGTTTGGAACGTCTCAGTTGCGGTCTTATTCTGAACTGTTGTTCTAGTAGTTTGTTTGGACTTGCCCGGTTTGTTGGGTGCTCCAGTTAGAGTGGCGTTAGTGAGGGTATCTATTGCATCCTGTTTGAGGTTAAGGGCTTTTGGTCGCGTTTCATCTGTTGTCGTGTGGGTATCGGTTTGCTCGCCAACCAGCGTCTCGACTGTTGCCGATGTATCTGGTGAGAAGGAGACGGCTGGAGTGACAGATGCGCTTATGAGGAGGACTGCAAAGAAGACCGATAAGATCTGCCCAAATCTACTCATTGAAGCAATAATACCAACATCATGATTTAAATTTTTATATAGGTATTATATCTGATAATCAACGGCATGAGTGCCTAAAAACAACGAAACCCGTATATGAGGTGTTTATCGTGAGTGGCTTTCTCATCACCGCTAATCGGCGGGATGTACTTTTAGATCGCCTTGCAGTATGCGAGAATCACCACTACTTGAAACGTATCGTATGGTTCAGAAACAGATCGCTGCGGCGAGGTTCGACCATGCTATAGAAGGAGAAGGATGCGGGATGCCACTCTGGATAGCTATCTTCAAGCCTGTCAAACGGGACATCAAGTGCTTGAAGGACTTCGGAGAGAGACTGGCTTCTTCGAATTCGGTGAATACTGACAGATAATAGTCGTGGATACTACACTCTTCGAGGGATACAAACCGACGCTAATCCGGTGAATTAACGGAGCAAAGTGTGTGTTACTCTCTGATTTCGGACGATGAGATTTTGATGTGAGGGCGGCGGTTATGAGATGGTAGGGGAGTACGTTTTGTGGGGCGTAGGCACCTATTTCGTGGGTTCTTTGGGCGTTTGGCTGTTGTGGGGTAGATACTCATAGATTACATCGCTCCCTCGTTCCGGTCCCCGAATCCGAATTCGCCGTAACATCCCCGGATTCGTCCGTGAAATCGGGCGTTTCGCGGAATTAAGGCACGCGGTTCGAACCTCAATCTCGAAGGGCTGAATATCACGTTCTAAACGGCTCTTTCGTCCGTACTCGGTGGATGGTGCGTCTGAGCTGTAACTGCCGAGCTGCTTACTCCTACGCTCTGCCCGTGAATTAATATCGTTACAGACCGCTGCAGTCTCGTGGTTTCCCGGAATCAACTCCGGTTTCTATCTCTCTTCTTATTAACTCTTGGATTGGGTTCTCAGCGCCTCTCTCACCACTTCTCAACCCCACTCGTCCCGACCCGTCACTCGTACTGGCACCGTTCTCCGTCTCTACTACTACAAACCGTCTTCACAGCTATTCTCTCGGTGAATACTCGGAGTGTTGGCGAACGCTATGACCGCTAGGAACTCTCTGGAGCGATGAGAATCTCTGAAACCGCGTTTTGTGGGGTGTCACGCCGGATTCACGGCTATGATTCAGCCAGGGTAACACGTCTGCTGGCTGGAAATATGCTGAAGTAGGTCGGGTTCATTTACAAACCAATCTCAGTGCCCTCAAACACCACTCCGACCCCGCCTCTCCGCTCGGAACTACCAAAATCGCTCTGTGAGTACGACCACTGGGTGTGTTGGCGTGAACAAACCCGGAAGAACAACACAAAACCCACGAAAGTCCCAGTGAACCCGGAGACAGGGCAGTTCGCATCCACGACGAAGCAAGAAACATGGAGTGACTTTGAGACCGCGCGCGCCTATGCTTCTGGGGATAATTCGGCGAGGGGTCTCGGGTTCGTGTTCAGCGAGAACGACCCTTTCGTGGGGGTTGACCTCGACGACGCCCGAGACCCCGAAACTGAGACGCCAATGGAGTGGGCGGACTCGATTATTGAGCATCTTGAGTCCTACACCGAAATTAGTCCATCCGGAACTGGGTATCACGTCCTCATCGAAGGCGAACTCCCACCGGGACGGAACCGACGCGGGGACGTGGAACTCTATGAGACCGCGCGCTTTTTCACCGTCACCGGCAACCACGTCACTAGCACGCCCCGGACTATCGAATCGCGGAGCGACGGCCTCCGTACTGTGTACTCAGAACACGTTGCAGACGAACCGGAGTCTGCAGACCAATCCTCGTTGGGGGATCACGAGACGACTGACGAACCGGATTCAACGCTCAGCCTTTCGGACGAGGACTTGCTGGAACGCGCACGTGAGGCGTCGAACGGGGAGAAGTTCGAGCGCCTCTGGCGTGGCGACACCTCAGGATATGATAGTCACTCGGAAGCGGATATGGCGCTTGCGTGCCTGCTCGCGTTCTGGACGGGCGGCGACACCACCCAAATGGGCCGCCTCTTCGAACAATCCGGACTCCACCGCGAGAAATGGGACACCCAACATTATGGGGATGGGAGTACGTACGGCGAGAAAACACTCGCCCGTGCTGTGAGTGTGACCACTGACTCCTACTCACCACCAGCACAGACCGATTCAGCAGCAACTGATGCCGACGCACCCGAACCAATACCGGAGCCGGAACCGGAACCGGAGGCTGTCGAAGTAGCGGAGATTGAAGAGGAAAGTGAGGAGTCGAATGTGAACCTAGAAGGCAACTCACCGGAACGCATGAAAGACGGTGAGACGGCTTTTGGGCTGTCGGTTGCATCTGGGGACCTCCACGAGCGAGAACGCGCCCGAATCAAGACCATCCTCGAGCTTGAGGAGCAACTCCGTGAATTGGAAGCTGAGAACGAGCGGCTTCGAGACGAACGCGATATTGCACGAGCGACCCAATCCAGGCTCGAAGACGAACTTACAGCAGAATCTGACACACAAACGGGCTTTTTCGCGTCGCTCCGTGGATTCTTCTCGAAGAAAGCTGAGTAAGACGCTCTTCGATTCTATCCAATAGGTCTGGGCAGGGAGTCAGAGGTGCCGTGTGGCTATCCGGTCGATGAATTCCTTTCGGTGCCAGCTGAGTACTCCAGTCGCGATACCGAGAAGGAATCCTACGAAGTGTGAGAGCGTGTTCGTCCCACCCTCAAACGGTGGGAACGACAGGAGGCTTTGGACACCCCAGGACGCGACAAACGACCCCACGAGTAGGAACCCACCAACAAGGTACGCTCCGCGAAGCCTCCCTTCTTCAACGCAGTCGACGTGCGACAGTGAGAGTAGAAGTCACCCAATCTCGGGTGGCTCGACCTCGAGCAGTGAATCTCGGAGATACCGGAGCGTATGAATCTCCGTACACCCCGGCGCGTCCAAAGTGAAAATTTGGGGTGCTGAGGACTCACTATAGGACTTCGCAACCCGGACCTTCCCTGTCGGCGGGTCGTTCAACGCACTCAAGACCTTGTGTGCGCCTTCTCGGTTCTCCACAATCCAGATCGCGTCCTCCGGGTCAAGTTCAGCCATCTTATCATAGTCTTCGGGGACTGCCCGCAGCGTATCATTGTTCGAGCGCTCAGCCTCAACGACGACTCGGACTTCGCCCTCGCTGTCGAGGCCCGCGACGTCCAACCGATGGCCGTCATCGAGTTCATAATAGGGAACGACGTCTACCACCGAGGACTCGGCGTTCGTTTCGTATGCTGTTTCGACGTACTGGCGGCCGAACGCAACCATCACACGATGGAGTGTGGACTCCCCAAGATCCCCAACCCCGTGCCCATAGGAGACGCCCTCGCGGTGAGCAACCTGAATCTCACTTCGACCCTTAGCAGTCACCGTGTACAATCGGTGTGGGTGGTCACAATCAATACGCAGTAGCTCATCATCGAGGAGTTCCTGGAGGTCCTCACTCTCGATGCCGACGTACTCCTGTAAGCGAAGCATCGTATCCCAGCGTGGGTCGTACTCGTATTCTGGGTCGTACTCGAACTGATGCGCACTATAGACGGCCTGCAGGAAACAAAGCTGGCGGTCAGAATACTCGCTCTCCCTACGCTCTGATTCTGAAAGCATCAATCCAACATCAGAGATCGGAATCTTATCGCGATCCACCCGAGCGAGACTCGAACAACACTCAATCCCCCGGAGAATACCAGATAACGAGGCAGTGTATCGGTTCTCGCATTCTCCGCAGACGATAGCGTGCAGGTCTCCGTCATACGTGATGCACTTCGGAAGCCGCTTCGTGTATGGTAACGCCGAATCCACACGCGCACTCGAAAGGTCCTCGGTCGTTTCGCTTTCCGCCGTCGTCTCGGTACTCTCAGTAGCCGTCGTCGTGGTTTCTGATTGGTCGTCGGTGACGAGGTCGAGGCCATGATCCAGCCGAGAGCGGTCCCGGACGACGTCGAAGAGCGCGTTGAACGCAACCCGCGCCATCTCCGAGAGCGGGTCATCGCTCTCCGGATGCCCAGATGGGAGTGGCGCAGATTCGAGTAAGAATGGCCGTGGCTCAGGCTCACCGAAAGCTGCGGGCAAGCGGACGAACCACTGGCCCCGCCGGAGCGCACGCAACCGATTCCCGACTTCCCTTGGTGGCATCTCTTCGGTGGCGAGCTTCTTCTCTAAATCAGGGTCCACCGCAACATTTCCTGTGACAATCGTCGAAACGTTATTCAGGATCTCCGCGTACGCCTCTGAATCCGCTTCTCTCACTTGGGCAGGGAACTGCATCGCCAGCGTCACCGACAACCCGAATCCACGAGATTGGGATAGTAAATCCGTCATCAATCCTGAGGCCGCAACGTCCGCCGCCTCCTCCAAGTACAGATTCACTAATGGGAGGTCGTCTTGAGTAGTCGTCGGCGACCCCCCGTTTTTCATGTAGAGACCGTAGCGTCGACGCAGCGCCGTCCAGAGATTCGACAAGAGCGCAAGCGTGAATCCGTTTCTGCTTTTGGATCGAAGTTGACTCGTATCCACGACCACGACTGCATCCTCATCCAGCACCTCGAAAAAATCAAAGTAGGGGTCGTCGCTACCGTCCTCGAGATTTGGCACGTGATTGAATAGCCGAGCAAGTCGATAGTCCAGTGGGATTTTCTCGATCCGATTCTGCACGCCCTGCATGACTTCGGTGAACGACCGCTTACTATTCGTCACCACCCCACCCAACAGCACAGCAAGGTCCTCATCACTCACCGAGGGTGCATCCCGCGTCTCTTTCATCCGCGTTGTCGCCTCCTGGAGTTCCCGATGTGAGAAGGCATCCGAACCATGTACGGGGTCGAAGAGCGCTTTCACGAGATACCGAATGATGTCCGGGGAGCGAACTGCACTCTCGAAGTTCTCACGACCCATAATCCCAACCAGTATCTCGATATAGTGGTCCACGACATCTTGGACGGCGGTCTCGCGGTCCACGCCCGCGGCAAGCTGTGGCCTGATATCGAAGAACGAGAGCGCAGGCAAGACCTCCGAGCACTCGAAATAATAGACGTTGTCGAGCGTGCCATACTTCGCGTAGTGAGCGCGCAAATACTCGACTGGCATGCCGTCACCCTTCGGGTCGATCAGAATCGAGGGGCCGCGCGTCGCCGCATGATTCTCCAGCATTCCCGTCGTAACGCCCGTGGATTTCCCTGATCCGGTCTTCCCGAACCACGCGACGTGCAAGGGTTGCAGTGACGGTGGGAGCGAGACCGGACTCGATTCAGGACGACCGTCCTGCGTCAACGGGACTCCAAGTGTGAGTCCCTGTTGTCGATACCGTGCGAGCCGCTCTTGGGGTGGCCGTGGAATAACCGTTTGCTCGCCGGGCGTGAGACCGAGGGCGCGTTCGGCGTTCGTCGAAAGCGTACTCCCTCCTAGGAGACAGAAACTCGGGACTTCATCATGCGCCGCCACAATCTCCGGACTTACTCGACCCCGACCAGGGAGTTTTGAGCTGAGTCCCGTGGTCATCTGTTGGAATTCTCGGCCAGTGATTGCGTCAAGTAGGTCGAGTGCCTGTGACTTTCGTGGTGGCTCAGACGCACAGAGGGCCTCGTAGTGTGTGTTCGCGCCTATCCGGTAGTCTCGCCCACTTACTGGTGTGAACGCTGTCGAGAGCGAATCCACGGTCCGTTTCGCTTTCCCTGCACTCTGGGCGGTGGTCGCCGCCCGAACATTCACCGAAAACCCATGATGCGTATCCCGGTCTTCGAGCGCATCAAGTCGCCGTTGGTTCTCCGGCGCAACTGGTTGCTCACTCGCACTCTCTGTGGAATAGGACTCTTTTGGAGCGAACAGCTTGGTGATGAGCTTCCCAATAAAGGACTCTTCGTTCTTCTTCAAACGGCGTTGACGGACGCCTGCCTCCGTCATCCAATCCGGCTTCGGTTGTAATAGGACTTGGAAGACGACTGGCGTGTCTGTGGTAGCGAGCGTTTCCGCTACGGACGCCAGTGGCGGACGCGCCGACGACTGCTCAGTATGGAACTCATCGAAGGGCGTGAGCCGCGTCTGCCAATCCGCACGCCGCTTCCCCCGCCCAACGAACTCAACACCAGCAAGATGGCGTTCGTCGTCCGACCCCTCCGCGTCAGTGTGAAGTAGCGAGTCGGGGATGTCGAGTACGGACGCCGGATCAAAGGTACATTGTTCGAATTCGTAGCGGTCAGGGAAGAGGCCCCGAAGCAGGGTTTCAAGCGATGTGAGATCCGGGTCTCCTTCTAAATCTTCGTCGTGAAGCCCAACATAGTACTCAATACCGTCGCTACTCGCAACGAGTACCCATTCGATTGTTCGCGGTGTGAGCGGGTCGCCTGACCGTCGCTTTCGCCACGACCGGTCATCGAACGGCTCAGCGAGACTATGAAGTCGCTGAATCTGGCTTGGAATCGCGTCCACGCTAATTCGGTCTGATGTCGGTTGAATACGAACGTACCGGCGTGCTGGGGCTCTTTCATCAGGCGAATCCGTAGGATTTCTCGTAGGGGCAAGTGACGTAATACTCTGCGCTCACACCCCGACACGATAATTGCTCGTGAGCGCAAGCAGGAAAGTAAGCCTCTGGAATATAAGACTAGAGACACTCCACGCCATAGTCAGCAACCTCGAAAGCCCCCGACTGCTCGCGGTCGCTCGGACGACATCTCCGCGCAACCGCACACGGAGAGGGGGTCGCCGAGCCGATCACGCGATACGCGAGCAGTCGGCCCCTTTCAACCCCACCCGTGGACTCCTCACTACTCAGAGCCATCCTAGAGTGATGTGTCCGTACTGGACGTTCGGTCTCCAATCAACTTGCTTGGGTCGGTGCGGAGAGAGTTCGTTTCGTCTGTTCCAGTCGTCTCCAGGCGTTCTCCGAACACGCGGAGAGTACATTTCGTCTGTTCTTCGTTCACACACCCAGCCCACACACTCACCACTCCGTCGGCGAGACAGAGAGTACGTTTCGTCTGTTCTCACACCTACGTCCAGCAACACTCGTCCCATCCACCCCCGATATCACTGACACCCCGTACCGTGAGTATGACTTTCATACGCTGACCGACCATCTCCGAGCAGATTGGGAGACGCCTTGGCTGTGGTCTCCGTGAGCACGGAACCACGAGACAGTACATTTCGTCTGTTCTCTCGCCACCGAAAACGCCCCAGAAACACGGGGGAGCGACCAATATAGGACATATTCAGATCTATAGGGTCGTCTCCTCGCTGCGCACACAGAGAGAGTACATTTCGTCTGTTCTCACAACCAATCTGGAGTCGCCACCAGCAATCCACAACCACCCCACATATCGAGTTTATATCTTTGCGTAGCGGCAAACACGCTCTTCGAGCGGTATAAGCCCATATGACGTAGTATTACTCACGAAATGTACTCTCACTGTATTACTTATAAACAGTGAACAGACGAAACCGAAGTACATGGGTTTTAAGCGGGCTCGGTTTGAGGTCGAGAACGAACAATGGGCGGGCTGTTTAGCGACGTCACAGACACCATCTTCCTAGAGAAGGAAGTCCTCGATGAAGAGTACCAGCCAGACGAAATCCTCGAACGCGAAGACGAAATCAACGAATACAAATCCGCATTCACGGACGTCCTGTTCGGCCGGAACCCCTCGAACGTCATGCTGTACGGAAAAGCAGGTGTGGGCAAGACCGCGGTCACACGATACGTCCTCGAAGAACTCAAAACCGAGACTGAGGACCGCGAGGACGCAGACGACCTCTACGTCCACCGCCACAATTGTAATGGGGATACGATGTTCAGTGCGGTGCGCACCCTCGTAAATGGTCTTCTGCCCGAGGAGAGCGCGCAATTCCCGAAGAAAGGTCTGTCTCGGGCGGACGCGCTCGAAGAATTCTACGCGCAACTCGAACGCCTTGGGGGCACCCATCTCGTCGTCCTCGACGAAATCGACCACCTCCAGGACGCAAACGAACTCCTCTATGAGTTGCCGCGAGCCCGTGCGAACGACTACATCACCAGCGCCCGCATCGGCATCATCGGCATCAGTAACAACTACACGTTCCGCCAACACCTCTCCGCGAAAGTCCAGGACGCCCTCAAAGAAGAAGAAATCTCATTCAGCACCTACGACGCGAACGAACTCCGAGCCATCCTCCATACTCGCGCCGAGAAAGCACTCTCCGAGGAAAGCTACTCGGATAGCGCGATCGCGAAAGCCGCGGCCGTCGCGGGCCGTGACACCGGGAGCGCCCGCCAAGCCATCGACTTACTGCGGAAGGGCGCGGAAATCGCCGAAGAAAACGACGAACCCAGAGTCAAAGACGACCACATCGAGCTTGCACGGGAAGCCGTCAAACGCGGCCGCCTCCAAGACAAAATCAAAGACCAATCACTGCACGCTCGACTCGTCCTCGAAGCGGTCGCGAAACTCGACCACGTCGGGGAGACTCCTGCTCGCTCGAAAGCCATCATGAAAACATATCGCCGGGTCGCCAGAAAACGCGCCGAAGAACCCCTTACGACACTCAAAAGCATCCAGAACCACTTGAGTGACCTCTACATGCTCGGATTCTTACTGCGGAGCGAGGAGAACGAAGGCCGGAAAGGCGGCTCCTATCACGAATACGACCTCGACATGGACGCCAACGTCGTCTTCGAAGTCTGCGACCAACTCGACAACGAAGACGCCGTCTAGCAATAACGTCTCGTTCGTTAGGACTTTTCGCGCTGTTGGAGTTCCCATTCGACGGCCGAGTTCGGTACTCAGCAGCCAGGACGTGATCCGTCTGCAGGACGTTCACTCCCCTCTATGGAGCTAGCCTTTATTCCGGAACCACTGTGCGAGTTGCTGACTGAACGCGTCATAGACTCCAAGCCCGGTTTGGAGGGTTTCGTACACCTGGCTATACTCTACCTTGCCGTACTCGTGAGCCAGTACGTTTCTGAACCCGATAGCGGCAACGAGCGTGTTCATCGTCTCCTCATCGATTACTCCCTCCTGGCCCAGAACTCGAAGCGCTTCCTTGGACGCGCTCCCCTCGAAGTCAAAATCGTTCGTCGCGACGTGTTGGGCGAGGTCAGAACACGCCTGAATCGCGTTCTCGAACATCCGTTCCACCGCGCGTTGCTCGGTGGTCTCTCTGAGAAAGTCCGCACGAGAGAGCGACCGTTGTTTCGCCTTCAGTTCCCCGTGGTACTGTTCGATCTGTTCGAGTTTCTTCGAGACAACGCGCTCGTCAGCCATGCAGGCCGTCCTCTGCAATACGATCAATCACGCGCTGTTGCTGATCGCGAATATCATCGCGTTGATCTTCGAACGAAGCCTCGATATCAGCCTTGAACCGTCGGAATGCCTCTTTGTTGCCACAGAGGACATCGCCGTTGACGGCATCGTGGGCCACCCCAATCGGAAGCGTCTCGATGTCAGAAATGTCGACGAACGGAGCATCCTCTCGTTGCAGGTCACCCGAGAGGAAACACCGCTTCCGGAAGCGCTCATGCGACGACAGCGTATCGCTGAATTTGACCGCGAGATCGATATCGGACGATGGACGTGCGTCACCCGTGAGTTGCGATCCGAACACCACTACAAACTCGATGTCCGGATCATGACAGAGCGACTCCGAAAGACCGGCGAGGACTTGTGAACGCCCATCAGTCGTGTCCATACGCTACATATTGGCGTATCGGCACAAAAGAATTCCGCCCTTCAGCATCAACCACTCCACATTATCCTCCCACTCGTCTTCTCCCGTGAGATCCGCTGACGCGAGCCAAAGCGTCTGTGAGTTGCTGGGGATGCAGTCTCTATGGCTTCTTTCGAGAGCCCCCGACTGCTCGCGGCCATTCTGCATCAACCACTCGACGTATTCGTCCTACTCGGCTCTTCCTCAGAGTTACTCGGAGACAGTGCAGAGAGTCTCCATATCGGCGACGAGTTCCTGAGTTCGGGAGTGGAGCGCGTCGATGTCCTCCTCAAGTTCGTTGTACCCATAGTCCGCTTGCTGGCGAAGCTCAGAGAGCTTGCTGAAAAATCGGCCATCCCGTCGTGGGGCGTCGCCGACCGAGATGATTTCGGAGCCGAACAGGGAGAGCACGCCACCGTGGGACGTGGGCTCGAATCCGCGGTCGTAAAGGGCTGCTTGGACGGAGTGAAACGCGGGGTAGTAGAGACGATTTATCACTGCGGGTCTGAAAGATCGGCGTCTCGCGCTTTCGTGGCATCATCGAGGGCTTGGCGTGCCTGTTGGAGTTCCCGTTCGACGGACGGGTTTGTGTCGTCAGCAGGCATACGAGCGTCCTTCAGTGACGACGTTCCGGATGAACGGGTTTCCCTCCCGCTGGTAGCGCTCGAACGTGGCTTCCGAAAGGATGTGGAGTTCGACGACGGGACCGTACTCAATCATCACATCTAGAGCGATATCGCGGAGCGAATCAGCGATCGTCTCGCGGTCGGTTTTGGTGTCATCGCCGAGGACGACGAGGACGTCAACGTCGCTTGAGCGTCCGTGGGCGTCGCCGTGGACGGTGGAACCGAACACGTACAGCTCAGTGATCTCATCGCCGTGACGGGACCGCGCGCGGTCGACGAACGCCGCCGCTGCATCAGTGTGGGCATCGGCGGGGAGGGACTCATGCGCAGCCTCATCGTTCATACACGAAGATACGTGCTTCGGTGTCATTTATATTTCCCCTGCGGAGTGCCACTAGAGGGGCGAAGACTTCTCTCTCACAGTCTTTCGAGGTGACCCACGGAATTCCGACAACTCTGGCACGCTCAACAGCTCCGACTCGCCGTGGTCCTCATCCCATGGCGGTCCTTACACCGGAAGACCCAATTCTTCGTCTGCCGAGCGTTCTGTCTGAGTCTAGAAGACATCGTCTCGCTCGGCGACCACGCCGCCCCGTTCAATCCTCCTGTTGGTTGGTCAGGACTAGAATTGTTCCTCTAGTACACGCAGACGCTCACGACACTCCAGTACGTACAGAACTCGTCTCTCTGAGAAGTGCTGGGTGGTCTGAAACAAGAGCGTTTCAACAAGGATAGCTTAGTCCATATCGGTGAGACAGAGAATCCACACGAGTCGGTAGCGCTTATCGATTACAACGAGTGTTTCGTCCCACGCTAGGATCGGAGGCTGGAACCAGTTACACCACTGTTCGCTGGTCCGGTAGGCATCAAGATCGGAAAATCGATAGTCGAACGCTGTGTCGACGAACTGCTCTCCCATTCGTTTGGCGTCCGCAGCAGTCCCGTACGTACTCGGCGCTTCTTCCCAATCTGGGCCGCCACCCTCAAACCCATAATACGCACCACCGAACATCAACAGACTCGCGAGATGACCATCGACCTTGTACGGTGACAGTCGCTCTATCGTGGGCTCTTCAATTTCCGCTCTGTGCAGGTCAACGAGTAATTCATCACCAACCTCCATCTCGCCTGCTGCCGTGGCGAACGCCTCAGAGGTGAACAGATGCTCATAGAATGCTGCACCCGCATCAACATGACTTGCCGCACGATATGCGAGTGCCGGCTGATTCGTTATCCGAACCACCGCAAGCACTGCTCCTCCATTGATCATCATCTCCTCGAAAATAGAGACGACGTCCGTGATCTCGGAGTCCGCTATCTCGACTGGCTCAAACTCAATCTTCGGTACCAGCCCTGCAACCGACGAATTCGAGACATCGTTAGCCCGCAACCATTCTGATTCGGGAAATTGTTCATCTCGGTCCATACGAGAGTGCTTCTGTCACCCCGCAAAAAGATATGGGAGAACCACTGCGGGCAAGTAGAGAGTTCTCCCATACTGAATACGCTTCGCTGGCAGCACCAGTAGCACCATTCTGACGAGGAACTTCTCACGGAGCAGTGACGCAGTTACTGTGAGAGCGGACTGCGTTTGAGTTCTACGAAGGCCCTCACCCGCTCGGCGGCCGCGACTCGCTGTGCTCCTCACACCGTTGCGGTGCTTACGTCGCCGGGGCCTGCCGACCGGATTCGCCCCTTCGAACTCCACCAGGAACGTGGACCGTGTCAATTCAATCATTCACCTCACCGTTCGTATTCTCGTAGATGGCACGCCCCGCTCGCTTCTTGTGCCCGGTGCTTGCTCACACTCTTCGGTTGCCAGCGGGTTGGTCGGTCGGTTCCTGCGCGCGCTTCGCGTGCTCAGAACAGCGACAGACTAACTCCGCTGGCCACTCGCACCGAGCACTCCAGCGCGCGCTGCTGGATGACTATCTTTCGTGCTCTCGCTCGCGCCCAGCAATGCTGGGCGAAGGCGCGAGCGAGAGCGTAGCAGATGAAGAGTCGGACAGAGTGTAGAGTTGTGACTCATGTAGAGGTGAGTCTCGGAAAAGACGCGGTAGAGGACGCGCCTTCGGAGCTATAACTCCAATGAGTAGTACGTACCAGATCGGTAATGAAGTTTCGGACGACGAACAGACAGTCGAACAGGAAGAAGAGCGATTCGAGGGGGTCGAGGAGCGTGTGGAGCTACGGCCCACGGTCGAGTTGGAGATTCAAGCGAAAGTCGATCTGAACCACCCAGACGGCGTTGGGCGAGGACTCACCCTCGAAGCAGAAGAGCGACTGCTGGCACGCGAGCAAGAGATTGGCCGGACGCGAGAGCGAGCCGACCGAGGGCAAGACGCAGAGCGTGAGGCGGGGACGCGAGGGACGGTGGCGGTGGGGAGTGTCGAGCAGCGCAGGACTTTCGAGAAGCGAGCGGCGAGCGTGGACCCGTGGTGTGACCCAGACAGGAAAGATCCGCGTGAGATGCTTTCGCGGGACGAGTTGGCGGCGGTGAACAGACAAACCGTGCGATTAGACGAGAAGCTCCGTGGATGGACACGGGCGGCAATCAGCCGGCGGTTGGCTGAGCGAGTTGCAGATGGAGCGAGTATGACGAGCGCGGTCATGGCCGTGTACGAGGAACTACGGACGGCTCCCGGGCAGGTGATTCCTATCGGTAACGTTGGGGAGGTGAATCGGCGAGAAGTGAGTATTGAAGGAACAGTGAGGAAGCTATGGGAGCCGTCGAGTCCTGTCATTCAGCAAGTTGGGTTGATAGAAGACGAGACCGGCGTCGTCAGGTTCACAGCGTGGCGCAAGAGCGATGTGCCAATGGTGCGAGAAGGCGAGACGGTTGAGTTCCGGAGCGTGGCCAAAAACTGGTACGAGGGACGATGCTCAGTTGCGCTCACAGGGTGGAGCAGCGTGCATTTCCCTGAACGCAGGCAGTGGTGAGAATAGCACGATTCCACTTGCTTCTCTTTTATTGATACCATCCACCCGACGCCCGCCTCCCCGCCCACCGCTCCGTGCTCGCTCGGTGAGACATGTGCGTCTCACCTGCTCTCGTTCGCTCCGCTCACGAGAACTCCGCTGCGCGCGCAGCCACGACCCCTCCTACAGGTTTGTTCTTCCTAATTGCCATGCTGGATAAGATCAATGCAACCAACGAGATGGTCACAGAAGCGTACCGTCTCGTTGGTGCTCTTCCTTGAAACCTTCAAGTGGTGATAGCTTTCAGTGACCGTGCTGAATACAGAGCGTGAATTGAGCATTTGTGCTCCAAGCATTCTTTTTGTACATACGAAATCGACTACTCTTGAAATAGAGTAACCGGAGTCACCCATGCCCATGCTACCCAATAACAATCTATATGGTCACTGTGGGTAGACCTCATGGTTCGTCCACACCGTCACTCATCTACGAGACTCATACTTGTTGGCGTTCTCATCGGGATGCTTACGACCACAGGTCTCGCAACGGCCGTGGCCGAATCCCAGTCCTCGTTCTCAATGCAAGAGCGGGAACGGCAACCGCCGACGGAAATCGATTCATGCACTACCATCAATGACCCCGGACGCTACGTCCTCACCACAGATATCGAGGACAGCGACGCGAACGTCTGTATCGACATCCAATCGAGCGAGGTCTACTTCGACGCGAACGGGCACACGATCGACGGGGCACGGACCGACGAGGTCCTCAACGAGAGCGCCCAGGGGCCAATCCCCTCGCCGACGAGCGTCGCGGTCGGCGTCGGTGTCGACGTGCCAGGATCGCTCTCGAACGTCACCGTCACCGACGTCACGGCCACCCGTTCGGTGTTCGGCGTCTACGCGACCGACCTGACCGACCTTCGGGTCGAGAACACCACCGCGTCGACCAACGGCTACGGAATCTTCGTCAACAACTCCAGCGACTCGACGGTGGCCCACACCGCTGCCCTGGACAACTTCGCCGATGGGATCGACGTCAATTCCCTGCGCGGGCGGCAGGTCACGGGGATCACCGTTACCGACAGCGTCGCGTTGCGGAACCGGTACGAGGGCATCGCCGTCTGGAACGCGAGTCACTCGGTGGTGGCCGACAGCGTTGCCGCGGAGAACGGTGAAGTCGGCGTCCTGTTCGAGTCGGAGACTCAGCGGGCCAGCGTCAACAACACGGGGGCGAACGTCACCGCGAGAGCGAACGGCTACCTCGGCTATAAGGACGGTATCGGCATCTTCCACGCGAGCGATTCACTCGTGACCAACAGCACGGCGGTGAACAACAGCGGCACGGGGATCGCCTTTGACGCCCTCGATGAGACGGTGAGCAATAATACGGTGGTCGACAGTACGGCCACTGAGAACAGTGGCGGCGTCCTCGTCATCAACTCCACCGACACCATGGTAGCGAACGTCACCGCGAGTAAGAACGTTCTCGGAATCCTCTCCGTCGACCGTATCGACGGCCTGGTAATCACGGAGAATACGGTCGATGACAACGAGTTCATCGGCCTGATCGTGGACGGAGGGGCGGGAGTGGCCGTCACCGACAACACCGTCCGCAACAGCGGGTACGTCGGCATCAACTTCGCCAACACGGAGAAGGCCCTCCTGGCCGGGAACGAGGTGACGGGCACCAGAGGAGATGCGTCCTTCGATGTTCCGTTCCCGGCTGCGGGGATCCTGCTGTCGAACGTGTCGACCAGCGGCGTCGTCGACAACACTGCGTCCGAAAACAACGTCAGCGGCGTCCTGATGCGGGAGGGGAACGAGAATCTCATCCTGCTCTCGAACCGTGCGTCTGGGAACGCTGACGACGGCGTCACGGTGAACGCCTCGGAGTCCATTGCGCTGATTTTGACCACTGCGAACAACAACGGCGACGACGGCATTGAGGTCACCGCCTCGAACCGGATCCTGCTCGTGGGGAACACACTCGACGGGAACGGCGACCTGGCGGTCGAAATCAACGAATCGGAGAACGTCATACGACGCGGTCCTCCCGGATGGTCATAGCGGCCGTCCGCGAATTCGGACGACGCACGGCCGGGTCCCCCTTAGTGACGGGGGTACGGAATCCACTCGGGTGATCGTCTCTACGGTGAGGAAACCGAAGTTTGCCTCCACGCTGATGCGGCAAATGGCTTGCCGCTTGGCCGACTACCGGCTGGGGTCTTCTCTGTCTCTACCGGTCGCCGTCTCTGCCCAGTGCAACAGTAGCTGTGCTGCATTTGCGCCCTGTATTCAGCACGCTAATTCTGCCAGTCCTTGGATGAGTTGTTGATGAGCGTGATCAATAGACGCTCTGAATTGAGCGCCAGTTGCACGGCCTCCCCCTGCGTACCGACCCCGTGCTCTCAACCACTGTTAAATAGGCATCACCGACCTTCACCCTCGGATTTCACTGCCCTCCGTACTCGATGGCGCGCCGGACGAAATCACACGCCCCAATCTGTTAACCAACAACCGCAGGGGTGACGGCCGCACTTGTTGGTTAACCCACTCTCACCGTTGTTCTGAGTCGGTCGCTGTAGTTGTTGAAGAATCTCCCGTTGATGGGCGTCAAGTGAGGTAGAATCCAGTTTGCTCGGTGCGCACTATCTAGTATGTCAGGAGGCTTCTCCCAACTAGTATTGAATCGTAAACTTAACGTGTATCTGATGGGTCAAATTTACCACTAATGGAGCGACGAGAATATCTCGTAACTACTGCGTCAGCAGTTGGTACGGCACTAGCCGCAGGCTGTACAGGGAGCGACCCAGAAAGTCAATCTGACGGGTCTCCTACCACTGAGGCTCATACTACCACCGAGGCGCAGACAGAGGCTCACCTGGAGAAAGCCGGCGAGGCGCTTGACAAAGCCGCCGAAAAAATATCGGAGGAGAGCGATAAGTTCTCGGAGGTAGACATCAGCAATAGTGGAATAGACTTCAAGACGGCCACGATCAACGAGTACCTTGATACAGCGTCGAACGAGCTAGACGCCGCTGAAGAATCAGCTTCAGATAGACAGCTAGAATGGATTGATACTGCACGCGACTACATCGCGTTTGCCCGCAAATTCACCGAGTTCGGCGATACCACTGCTGAAGGATTCTCACAGATAAACACAGGGCTAGCGTATTTTGATTCGGAACGGTACACAGATGCAGCGGAGGCACTGAAGGAAGCTCAGAATACGATAGACAAGGCGGACGATGCCCTAACTCTCGTCCAGGATCGGGCAGACAAGATGGATACGAGTGTACTGAACGATCTTGATCAGATTGAGATCACTTCACTACAAACGAATCTCTCTGATCTTGATGAGGCGATACCTGTCCTTAGCGTCTTTGCGAAAGGACTTCGAGACGTTGCGCTGGGAATGGTGGACTTCACTGAAGCAAGTACGAACATAGATAACAGCAACTACACTAAAGCTCAACAACTGTTCAGCGAAGCAGAAAGTGACTTCGCCAGCGCGCACAGTGCCTTCAAGGACAAAGAGGAGTCTGCCCCATCCTCGGTCAAATCTTCGATTATCGAACTAACCTGTTATTCTAATGCCCTAAAAGACGGCAGTTCACACTTGGCTACAGCAGCAGCAGCCATAGAAAACGGCAATCAGGAACGGGCAGAGGAAGCAAGTGAGAAAGGCAAACAAGCTCTCAATCGGTGTGATTTCAGCTCCTAATTAGACGTCCGTCTCCGTTATCTCCTCCAGTTTCTCCAATTCCGTATATTGGTGGTAGTCAGACTGATTCTCAGCGATGAACTTGACAGGATGACGTAACCAGAAACCTGCTTATTGCTCACCGCTCACCGACGGACCACGAGGTCTCGGCCTCAACAGGGAGCTCGTCAGTGTCCAGAGTCTCGGCAATCTCCTCAGCCGTGACGCTCCCCTGTCGCTCGGCGCGCTCCATCAGCTCGACGAACGCACCGGTCGGGACGGCCACGTTGTTCCCGCGCATCTTGAGATAGAACTCTGCCGCGCGGTCGAGAGCTTTGCTCTTCGTGTTCTCTTTGGTCGCTTCAAGGAGGTTCTCCATCCGTCGTTCCCGCGAGTCGGTCATTCTAAGCCGCATAGAATTGCACACGTCCCCCAGAATCCTAGTTTTATCGACTGTCTGGAAGCGAGGGAGTATATAAAGAAGCGAATTTCGGGAGGAGTTCGGCGAGTTCCGGAAATTGGTTCGTCATCCTCGACCACTCGATTTGCACACGGACCCCGGTCGAGATGTGTGCAATTCTGGGGATTGATTTCTGTGGTCTTACGACCCCGAGGGGTTGGACTTTAGAAATGTATCCTCAAATGGCACTATTCACTCATCTGAAGAATCCTCTACGATACTTATTTCCTCATCAGTTAATCCATACAACTCATAGATGACTAAATCAATCAAGTGTTCAGTGCAGTCGATCTTCTTTTCTAATTCTTCTGCACGGTCCTTTGTGTCAATGTAGCTTTGGAGACCGTCGGAAACCTCATCCACGACGGGAAGGGTCAACGAACGCAATCGGTCTACAAGCGAATTCGTTTTTGTCGCAGTCGCCCGGAAGTTAGCGAATCCACCGGCTTCATCAACAGCTTTGGGAAGGAATTCTTCAATGAGATCTGCCTCTACTTCTGTAAGGTCGGTAATTCGCAGCGCTGGAAGTAAATCAGTCTCTGTGTAACCCCATTGATCTGTTTCGTGGTTATCTTCCTCATCAGGCTTGTAACGAGCTGTGAGTCGTATTTCGACGGTGTTCAGTGTTTCACGAACTACCGAAGCCTTACCAATTCGAAGATTTGGTCTATCGTCAGATGTCTCTTGAAGAATAGATTCAGCTGAATCTTTGGGGGGTTGAGTAAGCCCTATTTCCGACAGTGTTGAACCGTCGGAATAGCCACCGAGGTGATCCAGTATTGAGAGGTTGAGATCCGAGAGTTTATCCACTAACTGGGTAACCTCCGGAACGATGAAGGTAATGAATTCATGCGCGACTGCAGGAGGTTCGCAATTGACTGCCTCAGATATCTCCGTAAACTCTTCGGGCTCAACTGGTTCGAGAATAGATTCTTTATACAGTTGATAGGCAGATTCTGATTTTTGTTCGACATTAATGTCTACATCGAAGTCAACTGACCGAACTGGTGCTTCATTTAGGTCTCCCGCGTTAAACCGGCTATATCCTTGCATTTTCGCAGGGGACAACTGAACAAGATACTCTGAAAGAAGCTTTGAGTTTAGAAGAGCTAACAGATACTCATCCGAGTACTCATCTGTGTCCGAGATGAATCCAGGACAGTTATTCCCACTAAATACAGTCCTCTCTTTCAGCCACCCAACACAAGTCCGAGTTGCGAGTCCTCGAAACAGGAGTTTCTGTGCCTCAACATAATCGAAACGCCCTGGCCGCAAGAATTGATACCAGTCCGGGCCTTGCGCATAGAATTTCCGTGAATCCTTTCGTTCGGTGAGTTCATCATGATGTTCAGAGAGATGCTTATGGATATTCGGATACTCCTGATTTAGTCGGGATTCTTCAAGGAGGATTGAATCACCATTCTCAGACCGATACGGGTAAATTAGATAGTGTTCTGGGTCAACCGTTGCAAACCGCTGTATCTCCTGATTCTGGTGGGCATATGGGAATATAAGTTCTTCTTCAAGATTTTTCTCTTGAATTGTCTCCTCATCTACTACGAATACATCATCGAGACCAGTAATTGCTCCAATATGGAAATGTCCAAGTTCGGACAACGGAGTAGTTTGAGTCCGTGTGTCGAGAGTTGCGCGGAGATCCAGTTTATCTAAGACCCAACTATCTTCGTCTAGCTGCGAATAGGATATATCACGAAACTCCTGCTTCCTCACAGAATCCAGTGTAAGGTCTGCTTCTTCAGTGACTTCGGCATATGAAAGTGTGTCTTTACACTTCTTAGCCATAACAAATATCGCAGGGTACGTCGAGACACCTTCGAATACTGGAAGCGTGTTGAAATCGAGTATCTTCCGAATCCGACCGGCGGATAGATAATCTCGCGCAGTCCGACCGTAATCCGTCGAAATCCACTGTGATGTGGAGATGTATGCTGCATAGCCCGTATCGTTGAGTAGATTAATAGCTGCCTCTATGAATGGAAGAGACAAATCAGTACGACTCGCGCAAGAGTCATATTCGGAGAAGAGATACTGGGTAAGTTCCTGATGAATCCGCTGAATTCGTACATATGGTGGATTTCCAACTACCGCGTCGAATCCTGCCTGTTCCATTTGTTCCCCTTCTTCACTAAAGAACACCTCAGGGAACTCCAGTTCCCAATGGAAGAAGTCTTCTTCTTTTGCAATTTTCTGTGCAGACCTAAACCAATCTTTTCCGCGAATTTCGCTCCAATCATCTTCATCTTCGATTGCCTGGGCCATTATTTCGTAAGCATCCTCATCTACATCCACCCCAAATTGTTCGGCAGTATGAACATTGGCCAATTCAAATAACCGTTGATATAATGGATCTGCACGAATCTCAGCATAGATCTCCTCCATTGATTTGATTTCTTCCAGTGATTCATTATCTATGGAGAGAAGGTCTTTCATTAGGTCCATCACATGCTCTAAGGTACGTTGACGAACACGAGCAAATGCCTGAAGAAGAGTAAGCTGTCCACCGTTCTCTACGGTATCATCTGCCAATACTTCCATAATATTCGAGCCTACTAACGAATTTCCAGCCTTCAAATGATGGTCAAGGAACGCAAGTGGCTGGTCGGTTGCCAGAGTTTCGAGCCACATAGAGAGCTTAGCCAACTCGACGGCCATTCCGTTGAGGTCCACGCCATAGATGCATTCCTTGGCGATCTCTCGTCGGAGGTCCTGCTCGTCGTACGATTGAATCTCCTGTTCGCGCACTACTTCCATGACTCGCTCGGTGAGATAGCCCGTCGCCTTCGTGAGGAAGTGACCGCTCCCCATCGCCGGATCAAGCACCTTCAGATTTAGAATCCGCTGCCAGAACTGAGCAAAGTATTCTCGGTCGCTCGGTTCAAGTCCGTCTTCTCGAAGATCGTCATCGATGTCCGAAATGAGTGGGTCTATCGTCTCCTCGACGATGTAAGCAACAACGTAGTCCGGCGTGTAGTATGCTCCTGTAGCCTTTCGCTCTCCGTCGTCGTTGACGACGTACAGTTCTCCCGTTTCGACGGTTTCGACGGCGTCTGCAACGCTAACCTCTGTCGCAGGTTTCCATACCTGTCCACCGTCGTCAGAAACTGCAGCGTACTGCTCGGGTGCGATACGGAACTCGTGTTCCAGCAGTCCCTCGTAAATCGTTCCGAGATGCCGCGTGTCGAGGTCGGCGTAGTCGGCAAGTACGAAAGATCCGTCTTCGCTCTGGGTTGTACCGAGACGGTAGATGACCTCCGAGATGTATCGGTTCGACACTTGGTTATCTGCAAGGAAACCGTGACTATCGTCGTCGAACAGTCCGCCATTGTACGGTGGAATGCCAAGCGATTCCTCGCCGGTATCTACGAGTCGGAACAGGTCCTGAAGGCGGCTCCACATGGACGTGGAGTGCTCGCTGTAGTCTTCGAACGAGTCTCCGGCTTGGATATCGCCGTGGATGTCTTGCCGAAGTTGGTCGAGACTGAAATTGGCTTGATAATCGTCCTCTGCAGTAGGATCATCAGGGTGTATTAGATGCCGTGATTCGGCATACAACACGAACATCAGCCGGTAGAGGAGAACCAGCGACTGTTCTTTCAGTTCTGCTCGTGCCTTCTCGTCGGCCGGGTCGATATCGAGGTCGTTCGTCTCGACGAATCCCTCGCCGAGGATTCGAAGTGCGGTGAAAACGTTATCCTGTAGGTCTTCGCCGAGTTCTTGAGCAGCTGTCTCACTCTCGTTCCAAACGGTATCGAGGAACGAGGTACCGGAGGTTTCTCTGAACGCTTCCGGGCGGAAGAACACGTAGAAGTATTTGAACGCGTCCAAGTCTCCAGATTCGAGGATCTCCGGCAGATCAATCTCGTAGTACGTCTCCGTAGCGTAATCTTTGGTGCCGTAGAGACGCCACTTCTTACCGTCGGTGAGAATACCCCACTGAAGCCGTTCGGGGGTGTGTTCGAGATAGTATTTGATTTGGTGAGAAGCGTCTCGATAGGACCGTTGCTCGCTGAACCGCTTGGAAAAGTCGTAGTCCCATTGCTTCGCTTCGAGAACTGCCGAGGAGAGGTTGAACGTCGCTTCGAGATCTCCATCTTCCTTTCTCAGTGCGGCGTCTCGCCGCCCCTCTTCCGATTCGAAAAGTAGGCGGTCGGTGTACCCGCCACTGTTCGGTAATGATGTTTCTGAGAGGGTGCCGAAACCGAGAACATCGAGAACCTCGTCTATCCAAGAGTCTATCAGTTCGTCCTCGTTGTGTCCCGCTACGAGGTCGCCCTCTGTTTCCCAGAGCACCTGCAGTTTGTTGAATGCTTCTTGAGCTTCCTCATCGCAGTCCCAGTAATCGAGGTCGTCAACACGCTCATCAAGGTAGTACCCGGAGAAGAGATTTGAGTTGAGGTACGGATCCGGGGAAAGGGTCGCTTGGCTCATCGCTGGTTGTTCTGATGGGCGAAGTCAACATGTATGAATGTATGGGATGGAGATGAACGAGTCGTATGACTTCAAATTGGAGAATATACGGAAATGTCGGCCATTACGACGAGGACACAGAAGCGCGTAGAGGAATAGTGGGCTTCCGAGATACAACGACAGTATTCCGTAATCTACTGGTCTCCTATTGGAAGTAGCGACGGAGCCAATCTGTTGCGCGCTCACTCATTGGTCGCTCTTTCTCGATTTCTGCCCAATTTTCTTTTAGACGTTGTTCATACTCTTCGATAGCAATGGTTTCACTGGACAACGCATTCAATCCGAGTGCAGGTGATTCTCCCGTTGGTCCTTCAATAGGGAGAAGTAACCGATCATCACTACCAAATTCTGTGCTTATGCCTTCCGGAATTGGATACCACAGCCACTTTTCTCGGTCTTGAAGCCAATAGAACCCCACGTAAGTACAATCTGAGTATTTCTTGTATGCTGATTCGTGGAAACTTCTCCTACTTAGGCGGAGATAGACGGTATCCGAAACAGAGCGTTCTGGTTCAGATTCCCACTTTGATAGCGGCTTCCGCTGGTGGGATTTGCTATCAACTTGGGTAGAGTAGACGGTCCCGACTACCGTACAATCTGATTCGAGTTCAACTTTAATATCAATACAGTCGTCATACAATCGAGATACATTATAACCTTGTTTATGAAGTAGGGTTCTCAGATTCTCTTTTGCCCTTTGAGTGGGGCCGTAATCGATATCATATCGGTAGACTGCAGCTAACAACAGAGTTGCTTGCAGTTTTTCTCGCAGACGATGAACCTCTTTCTCAGAATAGGATTCAATTTCCCCAGATACTATCGATTGGGCACTACGGAGACGATCCTGATCCCATTTGGTTTCTTGAACCACACCTGAGTGCGAAACAGGCTTTACCTGAGTTGCATCAAACGAGGAGAGGGAAACTGCATTCGGATCTCCGACCCATTCTTTCATCGCGGACCAGTGATTTTCACAGAGTTGAATTTGAAGAGATTCCGTTTCTTCCGAGAACGTAACTTCATCTCCATTTTCCATCAGAGATGCGGTCTGAGATGGGAGTACCATAGATATGGTCATCTTCTCACCATCTCCTCGGTAAATGCTTGTCCCACAGACGGCGCAGGTATGTGGACCAGTATCTAAGTTGTCCGGTAAGGCTTCTTCCATCATTTCGTCTAACAATTCATTCATTTGAGCCACTTGCTATCTTGTGGAGCGATTCTCTGATTATAAAAATATGACGACGACAAAGAACTGGAGGAGTTCTGCGGGTCAATCTCCGGCAGTACGTTCGTTTCTTCGGGAATGGTCCAACAGGGCGCGAGCGTGGAGGGCTGGATTGTGTACCGAATTCCTGCGTCGCTTTCCCGTGAGGAGATGCAGATTCACTGGGAATCGGGTATCAGTCGGCCTGAGCGGAACGACCTCGGGCAGAGGCGAGGTGGGACGTGGTATAAGGTATTGGTCGTAGTGGGTTCTGAACAGTGGTTTGCGCAATCTTTCGTTGGGCCGAAGTACGAAGTAGGGACATCCCGTTAGAGTAGAGCGAGGAATTTGCTCTATGGCGAAAACTTGTTTACATAAACCTTTAGTTAGGATAGTACGCAGAAGAAGTCAAGAAATTATGGTGGAACAATGTCTGCAGAAATAAACAGCCGAAGGGGAATGTTAGAGTTTTTTCAGGCTCGGTTAGTGGGTACTCAGAAGAACCTCGCTGAAGAGCAAAAACTCGATGATGACCAGAAAATGGTCAAAACCTACATCATCGAATCGAATATCGAAGTTAGCGAATTTTTGGAGCAGACAGACGAGGTTAAGGATGTGCGTCAGATTGGGGATGAACTCCACGTTTTAGAAATCAAATATCGTGGAGAGGAGGGGCAGTATTATCTCGATTCGAGCGATAACCGTTTTTGGTCTCTTTACACCCTCTCTGGTTCTCAATTTGCCCGGCGAACATTTGAGAAGCTAACTACTACTGACGGAAATGGGCTTGACCACCCCTGGATTCCAAACGATACTCAGCGTGAAGTAATTGGCTGGGGCCAGTTCAAAGGGGCTGGACTAAAGAAACTCGGTGATGATGCTTTTCCACCAGAGTACGTGAATGAACAGGTTGGCATCGGTGACTTCCGGCTCAACCTGAACGGAGACGATACACAACAAATCTATTCGATGTTCAAACAGAACACCGATATTGAAAAAATCCTCTCTCTATCTCGCATCAAAATCCGCCGTGAAAAGGGGGATGAGTACATTACAGAGCGAATTACGAGTGATGGTGCTTTCACCGCTCGTGGAGGCTCAGACATTGAGCTTCATTTAGACACCGTCGAAAAGGTCAAAGACCGATACCGGGAATTGATAAACCTCATCGAGGAAAATCATCTTCTTTCCTACGACGAGGTAGACCACGGTACTCGTGTCAACGGTAGCCACTTACGGATTGACTTGGAGAACCAGATCGACGATATTGAAGAGTTTATTTCGCACGTCGTGAGCGGAGGTAAGCCGTTCCGTCTGATGGGGACGACGACGAAGCTCAAGGATGAGTATTATAAGATGAAAGGAGTCGATCTCCACAACGGCGATAAGATTACGCTGGAGGTCGGCCCGACTTGGATACGAGTCTACCTCTACGAGGGTGCCTGTGGGAACACAGCTCTCCGATTATTTACTAATCTTCAACAGCATTATGACCCTGCGGCGACGATGGACATTGAGAATGTATAGTGTGTCGCCGCACACCGTTCAAATAAACGGTTGGGTTTCCCTCGCAAAAGACCGGAGAGGATTCTCTCATTCACTGGCACGGTACGAATACGAGTGTGACCTTATCGAATCCGAAATGGAGGTTGCTGACGACATAGTTCACCCGGACGTAGTGCTGACTTCTGGCCCTAACAACCACTCGATAGTTGCGGAGTGCAAGTCGAAAACGCTGGATGAAGACCAACTCCGACGATACCAGCTTCTCGAAGGAAACTCCGACACACTTCTGCAGAATTCGAGCCTGGATTCTCTCGTCGATTCGTCTATTTTCAAGTTAGAAACGTGCTACTCGTCGCTCTCAGATCTCTCTACGCGGAAATTATTAGTGAACACAGACACGACCTTTGTTCAGTTCAAACACTCCCCAAGTAGCGGTGTTTTAATCAAGAACTCTATCGAGTTCGATTCAACAACCCTTGCATCGGCTTTCCCAATCAATATGGACCCCGACGAAGCACTCCCAACCGAATATTATCCCTTCGACGTGGATCAGCAAGAAGACAGTGAGCAATTCGTCTCCACAGTAATTCAAGCACTACTACGGGCCGCATTGGTGAAGGACACAACCGACATTGAGGAAGTTCTGGAAGAGGTTCACTTTCACTGGAACCACATTAGCGACGAGAAGCAGGACCGCTTCATCACGGAAACGGAGCATCTACTTCAGTACCTGAAACGGAAGGAACTTCAGGGGTACATCGAAAATGTTGCCGATGCGGAGGGTAAGTGGCGGGTTTCGGCCCAGACTGCTCAGGCACTCCAAGACAGAATGGAGGGGCCGGAGTTTGTCGAGAAAATTGCGCAGGAAATCAGCCCGCAGACGAGCTTAGCCGAATATTAGATTCGATATATCCTCGGCTCCAAGGTCAAAGTTTCTTTGAGAACTTTCTTGCTCAGATTGAGGCCGCTCTCTTCCAGAAGCTCAAAGATTCTATCGTCGCTTCCGGTTAGCTACGAAACTCCACAACGCCCCAATAGTGAAATTTTGAATATCCACTCAAAATCACGAACTCTATCTTAGGCAGTCACTCTTCAGATAACAGAAGTTGTTCTGCGGTAATCTCACCGTCAAGATAAGCAAGTCCAGTTTCGCTAATTCGATAGTACGCTGCGTTTTCGTCCCGCATCTCAAGGAGTCCTCGCTCTGTGAGTTGCTTCAATCGGCGTGAAAATGTGGCTGGGCTTTTATCGAGCGTTTCGAGTTCGTTGACGAGATGATACCAGATGGGTCGCGGTGGTAATGCGACTTGCGCTCCACCAGGCCTTCCGAGTGCATGGAGGAACTCAAGAATTGCATCGTCAACTTCGGACATACCTGGAACTCGTGGCCGCATACATCGGTGTGTCTATTCGAGGTGGAGTTAACTGCTCTGAATGCGGTGTAGCGACGTGATATACCGCGTACACAGAATACAAGCTGTCGTAATGAGTGGGTTGCCATACGAACCGAAGCTAGCTCGTTTGAATTTGCCTGCTACCCTACACTCAAGTGAATGAATTGGGTTTTCTTCAGTAGTAACTAGTATTTATCCCATTATATGTCCGACAAATTAGACGAACTGCTCCAGAAACGAACGTCAGTTGGACGCTCAGCACGACCGCTGCGTTCAGCTACTCACCCTCAGAAGGATACCAAAATAGGATCTTCACCGCTTCCGATGGGTACAGGACGTATATCCCATCTCTCCTACCTTTGAGCAGGGCTGTTTTTCTGCGCCTGCAGGGGTGCAGGCGCACTCGATTAGCTCGCGTCTGCAAGAGAGTGACCATTCGTGACTACTCGAATCCAATCCCAGATTGAAGCCGCAGACGACGACCTACAAGACTGGCTCAGTACCTACGCGGAGGCTGGTGTCCCAGAACTCGCGCTCGTCGCGCTCCTACAAACACAAGCCGCCCAAATCGAACGAACCGGATACATCCCACGAACCCACTCACTAAGACAGAATGACCTCGATGGAGGTCATTAATCTCGATGTCGTTTCTTCCTCGATTCCTAAGCAACCTCGCTCGCCAGCAGACAACTGTGTATGAGTGCCGTCGGTGTGGCACGACGCTCGACACCCCTGAATCGAGTTGTCCGTACTGTGGGCCGAAAGACGTTGTCGAGTACAATCTCAGTTGAGATGCTTCGAGTTAGCGTTTCATCGGAGGGTTTGTTTATAACGCGCCAGCAAGCAGTGCTGGCGCGAGTCGGAGTAGAGAGACAGAGCTGTGACTGTGAGAGTACTGCGTCGGTGGGACAACTACCATGCATCTCGTAATCTATGCGCTCGTAGACGCATCGACCGAAGACGAAGCCCTTGCAGCCGGAAAATCCGCGTTCACGCATCTTGTCGGGACTGGGTATGCGCCGTTCGACTACTACGTGACTTTCGACCAAGAAGGGACCACAGTAGCCGGAAAAGCCCGTTGGGGTGACCTGCCAACCGCCGCGAAACTTGACTCACCAGCAGGCAAAGAACTGCTTGAGGAGGCGTGGACGGCGACGGAGCGAGAGTTCGAACGCAACCTCGAGAAGATCAAAGACGGGCTCGCAGACCACGATGACGAAGAAATCATGCAGGATACGGACCTCGTCCGCTATGCATGTTATGCGCTGGGCGCGTACCGTGGGTCGTCCGTTCGCATGTATACGGAGGTCGGAGATGGGATCCGTGATGCAGTCCACTTAGAAAATGTTGTTGAGCGTCTCGAAACGCCGTGGATAGTGCCTGCGGACGTGCATTACTAACACGTTTTATCAAACGGTGTTGTGACGGAATATATCGTTCCAGAGAGAATGTGTCGTTCTACAAGATAAGGGTGAAGGAGGCGTCGGAACACTCAACCTATTTGATTGTTACTATTGGAAAAAATTAGTAAAAATCACTGTGGTTGGCGTTGCCAATACAGATATGGTGTCGAACGCATCCAATTTCGTGGACTGGCTCGCTGAGAACCCTAAAATGATGGGTGTCTTTTGGGCTCTCGTACTAATATTTTCAGAGACAAGTGTTGTCGCGAGTGGTGGAAACGCGATTTACGGGCCATAAGTTGGCTTTCTATAGCCAGTTGTGACTCCATACCAAGTTCCCGTCTTCAATTAGTGGTACTGTCGTTCCGGGAAGAATACTTTGGAACGTGTTCTTCGAAACATTAGATTCTCCGCAGATTCCCACTCCGACGTAATATTGGTCGAGATCCGGGAGGTATGACTGAAAGATACTCCCAATATTCGTGATGCTAATGGGATAGACATACGGTTCAAAAGTATACTCATCTTCATACACTTCCCCCGAATTATTATTTATATAATATATGAGTGGTAATCCGTTTTCACATTGTGCGATTGCGACTCCTGGGTCACCAATCACGACATAATTTCGGCCTATCGTGGTATATTCTTCTACAATACTCATCGCACTCCCCACACTGAATCCACGATACAGTAATCGAGCCAGTGTTTCACCAACCTCCATCGCTCCTGTATTCCCAACGTCGCCCAAACTACTGACCGTGGCATTTGCGCCAGCCTCCAATACAGCAACTCCTTGATTATGTGAACGACACCCATTCAAGAATACAATTGTTGCTCCGACGTTCGACAGTGTAGTTGCGTCAAGGATGCCATCTGGACACTTGAATCCGGACCCGTCGATGTGTCCGATGTAGTGTACGATATCGGTGTCACGAGCGAGTATATCACGTAATTCATCGGTGGAAACCTCGAATTCACAGGTGGCATCAACTAGGATATCCTTGCGATTTCCGTAAATCTCCGAAATGGCATCCCATTCTTCACGCATCTCGGTGTCATTACAGACGACCGTGATTTCGATGAACCCGTCTGTTACTTCTGGTGTCTCATTAGCGAACCCTGCCGGATGTAATTTTGACCCATGAATCGGTGTTTCTTCCCCAATCCATGACTTCTCTAGTGTGTTGGTCTCTGGTAGCGAAATGTATTCACCAACTCCCGGTATCCCCCGTGTAGAAATGCTTGAACTACCACCATTGTCTTGGTCGCTGCCTGTTCCTCGGTACACCTCCCGTGTTCCTGTCGATCGAACAAAGGCTGCATCAGAGGACGCACGTCGTAAGAACGAATCAAGTGCATCTTGAACTTCTTGCTCTTCTTCCGTCGGTTCCGGTTGCTGTTCGCGTTGTTTGATTCTAAGCAACGATAGGTCGTTTACGAGGTAGGGTAGTAACTCGACTGCATCACTAGTCGGTCGCGTGTAAGTCGTACGATGCCACATAGGCATGAGTGCTTCAACCACTTCATCCGGTACTGTTTCATATGCCTCAAGACGTTGGACAATCGAGGCATCGTACAGCGCCGGGATATCCAAGTTGGTTCGGTCTTCGACAATATCACGCTCAGCAAGTGGGACGGGGTAGTGACCTTCAGTCCTGATAACACAGTCAAGGACGAACATCCGTTTGAGAAGGTGTTCAACTCGGTCCGCACAGACCCTAGACTGTTCCCCAAGCGAATAGTCAAACCCAGAATCAGTTGTCACCACTGCTGGGGTGCCTGGGACGACTTCAGCCCCAAGGTAGTACGCGAGGGGAGCAATCGGATAAATCGCGTCGTACTCGGCAGGGATTTGAATTGTAACTCCCGTTTCTGGAGGTTCCATATGGTCGGGGATACGGAGTTCGTCACCTAACTCAAGGCGTGGTGGGTGGCCTCGTAATGTTGGCCAGGCACGCTCTGGCGACGTGGTTTTAATTGTCGAGCCAAACGTCGAGAGAGCGGCCATCACTTTTTCAGGATCGTCAGGAACGGTAATTGTCGAGCCAGGAGAGCTGTGGTAGGAGCGCGCACCAATCTTGACAGACGTGAGTTCATCAAATAGTATCTCTATTCTATCACTGGTAGTGTCGACCCGTATTCCACTCTTCAGACGCAGATATATTTTCAATGGTCCATGTAACTCTATTAGATAATCATCGGCACCAAATTCTCGATTTGCTTGGGGGCTGATTGATGCGATGTTCGTGCCGTCTGGTCTTCGAATGTCGAGTGCAACTGCGTTCGGGAGTATAAGACTCGCCGTCTCTATCCGGCAGGCTCCTGTGACTGGAAATGTAAACCCCTCAGTTGGCGCCGGCTCTGGGGTGACTGGGGCACTTGTGAGGAAAACGAACCGACGGGTCTCAATTGGGTCGATTATTTCGAGACCGGATGTGTTTGAGAGTGAAGTGAAGGTAGGTTTCATTGCGTGTTCGACCCCCGAATCTCTATCGAGTTGTCTCACTCATTCGATAAAACTCCTTGGGGAACTATTCCAGTAATTCAACACGAGACCCCAGTCTTCCACGGAAACTCAGAGCGGATGCCAGTCAGTCGTTAACTCGCGTTCTGGAACGTGCCAGCGTTGCTCGGCTTCATGTTCGTGTTCGACGGGATCAACAGAGCGAATCTCAATGATCGCATCCATATCGCCGGCAAGGGCCTGAACTCGCTCACTAGTGTAATTTTCTCGAAGAATATAGTGCGCCATTCCATCGTACTTCGTGACTGCCTGACCAATCCAGCCGAGTGCCTGAAGGACGACGTCTTCGTCGTGCTGTTCGAAGAGTGAATCGAGCGAATCGATTCCGACGCGAAGCTCAGTGGGGTTCAAGCCACTGGGCTCTGCTTGGTCGGCGAACTCGTCCATTTGCTCGATCAGCGTTCGTTGAAGGCCTCTAAGTTCGGGGTCCGCCACGGAGATTTCGGGGATTCCCGCTAAATTACGGGGCGTACTCTCATTCGTGGCGGTGGTGACCGAACGTGGTGCGCCAGCGTGGTTGATGATTTGGGTAGTCTCAGGTAGTGGACGAGGTGTTTCGTTCGCGCCCGGTAAGCGGTCGGCGATACTCTGGGTAGTTGCGTCAGTCACTGCGAGGAGACGGTAGCGAGTGATATCTGCGTCTCCTAATAGCCGTGAACTCGCTTTCGTGTAGAGGTAGTCTGTGACGTCACCGACGACGAGTAGGTTACAGCCTGTTGACTTCAACTCATGGAGGACACTGAGGAAATCTGCATATTCATCGGGTGGGTCGGCTTCCCGGTCGCCGCGCACTGTAGAACCGCCGGACATGATTATTATCGTGATGGTATGATAACTATACTTATAAAATTTCTCTCTTAGAGATATAGAATTGAAGCGACGACTACCAAGTTACAATCCAATTCTGAGTGTATTTTGCAGAGCGGCAGTTCATCAAGCGAATCCGCTATCCATCCGAATACCGGATAGCAGTCATCATCTTCGCCAGTTTCTCAAAGAGAGTTTTTCTGCCCCAGAGGGGTGCGGGGCAGACCACCTGCCCGTAGGAACTGACCAGCAATGGCTATCCAACCAGTATACGACCGCGCGTTCGACGAAGACGTAGACGACCACGAACCCGAACTGACCAGCGAGCGATCGTGTGAGGAATGCCACGGCCGACTCCGCACACGGGACGGCGAAACCGCCTGCACGGAGTGTGGCTTACTCATCAGGGAGTACCGACTCGACCACCGACCAGCACCATTCTACGAAGACGACGACAAACAACCCCGGACAGGCGCGCCGCTGAGTCCAACGCTCCACGACTACGGACTCACAACCGAAATCGGCTACCGGAAAGACGCAGCCGGAAACACGCTCCCTGTGAGGAAACGACGGCAACTCACTCGCCTACGACGCCACCACAGCAACGCGCGCTGGGGGACGACAGCAAACAAGAATCTGGGTCGTGGCTTCAGCGAGATCGGCCGACTCACCACGGCACTCGAGATGCCTGGAACCATCCGAGAACAGGCCTGCACCATCCTCCGAGCGGCACAGCGTGAAGACCTCTTCAGTGGTCGAAGCATCGACGCGCTCGCCCCAGCCAGTGTCTATGCCGCGTTACGGTGTCTCGGCCTCCCGTGGACGCTTCCAGAACTTGCCGGCGATGCCTGCTGTGACGTCAGTGCTGCACGCCAGTCCTATAATGTCCTCAATCGTGAAATCGAACTCCCAACGAGACCCGTTCGGCCGAAAGCCTTCATCCCCCGATTCGCGTCTGCGCTCGACGTTCCCGCGAGAGTACGACGGCGAGCAGGCGAACTCGTTGAACAAGCAGCACAGGATGGACTCACGATGGGGTCGAAGCCTTCGGGTGTGGCGGCTGGCGCGCTCTATCTCGCCGCGCGAAAGACTGGTGTCTCTCTCACTCAAGTCGAGATCGCCGAGACAACGAGCGTTACTCCGGTCACCCTCAGACGACACTACAAGCGTCTCGCTGAAGCAGAGGTTGAATCCTCGTAGCAGCTGTTTGTGCGCCCTCACGGGGTGCAGGGCGCAACTAGTCCCTGCACTACGACTCATGACCGAGAAAGACCGACCATCGATTACAGTAGTGCGGCAAGCGACGTTCACTCCTGAAGGCGACTTGGAAACGAGCGACGAGAGCGTCGAAACCTCACTCGAAGACTTCGGGGCGAGTGTTGACCACCACGACCGCGAACCGCGACTTGACGAACCGGAAGCCGAGACGTTCGGTATCGACGACCGACCAGCAACCCATGAGCGAGCGACCACCGACCAAGCAACCCTGTTCGTAGATACGGACGACGACCAGCGGACGCTCGAAGGAGACCGTGTCGCTGAACGGTGTCGTTTTGACTCATAATTCAGAGTCGCTCAGACTCGGAGACTGAGCGGCCACCCACAGTAGTTCGATATCACGGAGCCTAGTACGATAGTAGTTCACTGACCGTCCACCGGGGTACACAGACTCGTAGAAGTAGCACGTTCACTCCCGGTCAGTTAGATCTGTGACTGGCGTATTCGAATATAAGTGCGATGCGTGTTTTCTACGAGCTACCATGACCATCGACTGGCACAAGGACAGATTTGATCTCGGGAACTCAGGCCACGCGCCCACGAGTGGTCCCGATGGCTCGCCAACCTGTCGATGGCAGTGTGATGTCGGTTACAGCGTTCCAGGGACGCCTGCTGTCGTCGGGGACAGTGTCTACGTGGCAACGATGTATCCAACGGACTCAAAGCCGAACGTCCTCGGCGTCAACCGGCACACCGGTGAGATCACAATGGAGACCGCTTCCGATGATCCTTTCGGTGAGACGCGGGGCTCGGTGTGTGTCGCTGACGGTATCGTCTACGTTTCGGTCCTTGACGACCCTCCAGTGACCCGAGGATACGACGCGAAGACCGGCGAGCGCGTTCGGGAGTATGACGTCCAACCACCTATTCATAGCGACAAGTCTCCTTTCATCGCCGACGGTGCAGTCTATTCGGCCGTCGACTTCGCACTGGGGGCCTTCGACGCTCGCTCGGAAGAAGCGCTATGGACTCACAATCCGGAGGCGGAGATCTATGGAACGCCTGCGATGTCCGACGGCACTCTGTACGCCGGAGGTGTCAAGACGGTCGGAGAGTCCGTTGAGAGTGGTGACGATGATTTCCCGTACGCAGAGCAAGTAGCCTCTCGGCTGCAGGCAATCGACGCGGCAACGGGTCGCGTGGAGTGGGAGCGCAATATTCTCCCGAAGCCAGAGACGCCGGCCGTAGTTGACGGTACGTGTTATGTTTGTGGTCAGCAACCGTACCGGCGGTACGCAACGTTCGACGTGCCAGCGGATATCAAAGATGCGATACGGAAAGAGCGGAGCGATGGCGGCATCCCTGAGTACGGCGTCGTCCAGGCAGTGGCCACCGATGATGGCTCCGAGCGCTGGCGAAGAAAGCTATCAGAACCGGTCCGGACGCCGCCAGCAGTCACCCGCGAGCGGGTGATTGTCGGGACCGATGCAGGAACCATCCTTGGCCTGGATGCCAAAACGGGTACTGTAGTGTGGAGATTTCAACCCGACAAGGCTGAGCGAGTCCGAACGGCACCGGCAATCGCAAGCGGAGTTGCCTATGTCGGGAGTGGGCAAACACTCTACGCGCTCGACATTCGTTCGGGGACGGTCCAATGGCAATACGACATGGACGCGGTCATCGGTTCCTCACCAGCAGTCGTTGATGGAACGGTGTACGTGGTCGGTGCGGACAATATGCTCAGGGCAATCGAATGAGTCTCCCTGCTACTGGACTGCCACGGCCGGAAGCGTTCTAGGACTACCGCGATTGCGGCCGCCCTTCGAGTCCCACTCAAAGCACCTTCTACAGCATCAGCAACCACTGAACCCTGCTTTTCCGGGGGATTTTATCTGCCCCTTCGGGGTGCGGGGCACCCAGTATCGTGCCTCGCAGATACCATGTCGATACGGAAACAATCCGGAGACAGTAGTTCAGACCCAACCGAACACGTTCTCTCCGTGCTGGAGTTCACGACGAGGACCGCCAAACGCGCCCAATACGAAGCCTTCGAATTCACGGTCACTACAGACGGTGTCGAGGTTAGAAACACGAGTCACGCAAACCCAAGCGCGCACGAATACCTCGTCACCGTCCACAATGGAATTCCCAAACAGTGTGGATGCCCCGCTGACGCGAAGTACGAGGGAGCCTGCAAGCACCGACTTGCGGTTGCGATTCGAACACCCATTCTCGAAGCTGCAACGCATCGACTAGCCACTGACGGCGGCGTACAGACTGCATCCCCACAAGACGACAGTGAACGGCCTGACGACTGTAACTGCGTCGCGGGTAGTGACTTTCCCTGCTGGGAGTGCTATCGGAGTGGACGGCGCGACCTACCTGAAGTATAGCATGCGTCTTGCCAAGACAGGGGTTTAGACAACCCATTGTAACGCTAATATGGCCTAAGTTCCAACGAGAGGACGCTAGTCCGCACAGCAATTTTATAGTCGCTCTGACTTGACTGAGACATGAACACCGACGTAGAGCCGAGCGACTGGACGTGCTTGGACTCATGGTGGTCAACATACACACGGTCTGAGTCGATTAATCAAAACCTCAACTCAGCGCATGTCCTGGACAATGAGCGACTGCATGATTGCTGGGGCGAATTTGATCCGTGGTGGCAGGTACAGACTGACTCGTCTCCTATCGCACAAGACTTCGCCTCGGCCCAAGTGTTCGTCATGGAACGGCTTACTGACTGCTGGGAGGAACTTGACTCATGGTGGCACACGTACATTGAGACTGGCAACGAGACGGCAGCAACGATTTCCGGCCTGCTTGCAGAGTCCAACGAAGAGTGGGAACGCTCTGACGCTCCCTTCGACACAGATCCGCTAACTGCGGACTTGAGCCGAAATTGGGGCAAGCGGGGGCCGCTTCAGCCGAATGGCGAGGTGGAGTGGTCGCGGTGGCTGGCACAGTTACTACGCCCAACCAAAGCCCTCGGAACGGAATTATTTGACCTTCCGGCGGATGAGGCTCCGAACGAGGTCATTCGGGAAGACCAGCTTTCGAAACCCGATGGGTCGATCCGCCGACCAGATCTCTTATTATTCTATGCCAAGCGTGGGGTCTCGATTGAGGTGAAGCTAGGTGATGAGAACTATCGGAAGACAGCTGACACGGCGAAGCTCGTAGAACAACATTACGACGACCAACGATGGGCGCACACGCTTCTCTTGCCGAAGAGACAAAAGAAGCGCCTTGATGCTATTGTTGAGCCTGCACTCAGTTGCAAGCATGAGGAACAGCTTCAGATCGAGTGGGCCGATCCCGGACCCATCGACGTGCTATACTGGCGTGACGTGACCGCGGCAATTCGTTCGGTCCTGCGTCAGGGACTGGTCGATGATGACCATTGGGCGGCCAACGCGTACCTATTTTGTGCGGTTGCTGAGCAACGAATTATGAACTTCCAGCCACAATCCGTTGTAAAGCGATTAGCGGCCCCCACAAACGTTGTAGATACGATTCAGCCAATCAGAATTACAGATACGCTTGAGGAACAACTAACGTATCTCCGCGAGAGGGTAGACCCATGACGGATGAATTCCTCACAAAAGGACTTGAGAACGACAGGTACCTGAAGGCACTCCGACTGATTAACCAGTTCGAGGATGAAGTCGAAGCGGCATTGCATGAGTTCAATCAACGGATGGTGGACGAACACCCCGACCTATTCGAATCACGTACTGATACTAGTACGAAATCCAATCGAAGTTCCTCTAGCGGGATAGCGACTCATCGAATCAACCATCTGATGAAGGGACCACGGGCTCCGGAACAGGATAAAACTCAAAGACTGAATGTCCACCTCTACTGGATGCCGCCGACAGAGTACGGTCGTAGAGATGTCGATGGCGCACTGCGGACGGTTGGGTATAAGGTTAAGTATGCTGACCCGGCTATCGATGAAGAGGTGGCAGAACAGACTCGGAATCGTGACTGGGACATTGAAACCTCGAAAAATCCGTATGACTCCAACACCGTCTTCTACCGGCACGTCAGTTCGGCTGGGGATTTCAAGGGGACCATGGATACGCTGGTTAAGCACTTCTCAGAGTTCGGCGACGCATACGCAATTGACTGAGACCCAAAAATATTGTTCTGTTGAATATCTAATAATCTGATAGAAGATAACCTGCGCAGTACGCGGTCCGAATTTTGCAAGCTGGTTCCCCCAATTCTCATGGTAAGAAACGTACAGCCTTGAGTTTCCAAGTTCTCAAACTACTTGCCCAATTCGAACGCGGATACTCTCGATTATCCCGCTGCCTCAACTGGGTCCGTATCGTCGTCACCATCGAGCGTGAGTTTCACGTCGATCTCACCATACCAGACGACGGGCCGCTTCGCTCGTCCGTCCTGCTCGAACTCCACGACGCCCAACGCTTCGAGTTCGCTCAGCGCCGATGAGACGTTCTTGATATCGCGGTCAACGAACCGCGCGAGTTCTCGGACACTTGAGGGCTCGCGCGTCGAGATTGTCCGCAGTAGTTCGACGTTCTTCGCACTCAGGACCCGGGCGAGCGCTTCTTCGTCCGGGACCGAGAGTGTGTTCTTCTGTTCTATGTCGTCAATGTCGCCTTCGTCGAGTCGACGAAAGTCTTCTTCGACGTCGTCGAAGAACTGGCTTGCCGGTTCGACGCGAATTGTGAGCGTATTTTCGGTCATGGTAGGGTTCGTGGGTGTGGTCTGCAGGTGCGTTCAGCGTTCGATATCGACTGGAATCTCCCGTCGGAAGCGTTGGAGGAGTGCTTCGTAGCCGGGAAATTCGATTTCTTCGACGTACTCGCCTTCGTGGCGTTCGTGGGGTCCGTGGTGGTTGTCGTAGCGAATGTACGGGTCGTCTGCTCCCTTCTTCCCGTAGTGAAGTACGGACTTCACTCCATCCGGGAATTTCTCGGACTTCGGGACTTTCAGGATTCGTATCTTGATGATTTCCTCGCCGAAGTCGAACCGCCGGTTTTGGATTACCGTTACGTCATTCCCGTCGTCGCGTGCCATCTACACATGATGGTGGGAGGGCCATCAAAATAAGGTTGCTGGTGGGAACGCCATCATAGAGGCAACGACCATACGGGCTTGCTATTCAGCACGCTTGCTGAGATATATCACCGATGGAGGATTCCACCAGCGCCTCGTCGCCTTGTTTTTCTCGCGCCCTATGGGGCGAGGCGCTCCCCAGAGTGCCTGATACTCAATGGCCGAAGACAACACAGACGAGCGCGAGAATCCCGTTTCGTTCGCGGATTCAGAGACGCGCGCAGACGAGATGCAACACACGGTCGAAACGTGGCTCGCCGACCTCCAGGATAGCGTCGAGGACGCAACGGCCAGCGACCAATTCAAACAATGGCTTGACTTCCAAAGCCGATTCCACGACTACTCCGTTCGAAACTCCCTGCTCATCCACGCACAGTGCCCGGAAGCGTCAAGGGTCGCGGGCTATCGGACGTGGCAGACGGAGTTCGACCGCCACGTTCGAGCAGGTGAATCCGCGATCTGGATCTGGGCACCTATCATCGCCCGCCAATGCCCCGAATGTGAGCGCAGTCAATCACGCTGTCACCGCTCCACGACTGAAGTCGTGGGCTTGTCCGTGGACTTCCGGTCTGCCGACGAGATGTCGTAGGCGGTGTAATCGCCGTTCCCGTTCAACGTCCCGGACTTGAGGGCGAGATGACCGTCGCCCAACCCATCGGGGCGTTTGCCCGATGGTAAAGATAGCAACTTCTTGCCGATGTTCTTCGCCGCGTTGTAGTCGCCGTCAACCGAGTACCCACAGTTGTTACACTCGAACCACCCATCCGAATTACGGTTCGTGCTTGACTGATGCTCGCACCGAGAGCAGGTCTGGGAGGTAAACGCAGGCGGTATCTTCTCAACATGAATACCGTACTCGGCGGCTTTGTACGCGAGCATCTCTTGGAGTTCGCGGAACGCCCAAGTGTGCATCTGGCGTTTCACTTGGTCGTTCCCGTTGTCCATCCGCTCGCGGATGTGCGTCAAGCGTTCGACCGCGATGTACGTACAGTCGTGGGCGTCGGCTTCCTCCACGATGCGTCGAGAAATGGTGTGCAGGCGATTCAGCACGAAGCGGTTTTCTCGCCCCGACAGTCGCCGGAGTACCTGCTTGGCGGAGCGAGTGCCTTTGTGCTGAAGGCTTCGACGCACACGGAAGTAGTGGTTTTGGCCCCACAGTAGTTCGCCACCATCGTAGAACGACCCCGTGCTTGTCACGGCGACGTTCTTGAGGTTCAAGTCCACACCGAGAACCGTATCACCGTCGCGTTCTTCGACCTCTTTCTGGATGACGATGTGAAGGTAGAACGCATCCTCTGCTTCGCGGTAGTGAAGCGTTCCCATCCGTTTCTCGTAGTCGTCATCATCGAGGTAGGATTTCTGGTAGTCCCCGAGAACGTAGTCCACGGCGACACGTCCGTTGATGGTCGAAAGGGTGGCCGAGCGGTCCTTGATGGTCAACGTTCGTTTGTCGTAGACTGCTGATGGTTCGTTGAATCGTGGGAGTGGTCGGCTGTTGCCGTTCTTCCAGTCTGCAACGGTGGACTTCATCGCTTCGACGGCTTTCGAGTACGCCCGAACACAGAGGTTCGCGGGGAGGTCTGTCTCGTCTCGCAGGTCGTGGTACACCCGGTCGTGTATCTTCGACTTGTTGAGGATGAGATAGCCGTCTTCGTTACGACCGTTCTCTACGGTATAGTTGCAGGAGTGGTTGAACTGGTCGATAGTCTGATGGAGGTCGTTCTTTCGGTCCTCGGGAACCGAGAGTTTGACCGGAATGGTTCGTTTGACCTCCATCTATAACTTCACATACGAACCGTTGTTTTATTAAGATCACGGCCGGTGTGGAGGAGTCAGCCTGCTACCGTTCATGGTTTACTCCATCCTTTGTCAGATTCCTCTCACGGCTTCAGCCGTGGGCTTCCTCCTTGCAGTCATGTGAACACTCAGACTGTGATTCAGACGGGATACCCCCAGAGCAGTGGTCGAAGGGCGTCGTCGGCTTTAGGCCGGTTCCAGTCTTCGACGTAAGCCAGACCGAGGGCGAACCACTCCCCGAGCTCGATACGGACGTGTATGGGGATGCTCCTCAGTTGGTTCCCGCGCTCCTCGACGCCGCAGATGGACTCGAAGTACAGGCTGAACTCCTCTCGCCTACTGAGTGGGAGTATGGGTCAGCGGATGGTGTCTGTGAGTATCGTGGAGGCGGTGAGTACCCGAGAGTCGCAGTGAAAGACCAGTCGAATCGGGCGATGGTTGCTCATTCGCTCGTCCACGAGTACGCCCACGCCCTCCTACACGTCGAAGAAGACGACGCCCAGTCCGCCCGTGAAGTCGAGGCTGAAAGTGTTGCGTACGTCGTCAGTCGCGCACTCGGTCTCGATGCGGAGAATGCATCGTTCTACATTGCAGCATGGCGCGAGGACGAAACGCATGTTCTCCAAGACCGATTAGGACGTATCAATCGCACCGCAGCGAGGATTCTCCAGAACGTCCCGGACTCCGCGTAAGGGAGAGAATCGAATTGTATCTCAAATTAGACGAGCCGCTTTCTCAGCTATCTCGTTCCGTGAGTAATGATATCATTTCAGATTCCAAAATATACCTGCGAAACGCAATACATATTTAAATATCGTAGGTTCCATTGATGATTGTCCCCCGTCGGTTCGGCCTATGACAGCGGAAATCCCGCTGTCGAAACGACTTCGAGCCTGCGAAGGACGAGAGGTCTATGAAACACGTTCCCCCCTTTCGACCTGATCTGGACTGTTCTCAACTGACCCTGCGCTCGCCGCGCTCGTTCATACCGAAGAGACGACCAATACTCACAACAGGAGCACTCCTCCTCTCGGGGACCGCTTTCGCCTCGACGCCAGTCGCTGCCCAACAGCAAGTCGGCTCAGATATCTGTGGCACACCACTCGCGGACACCATCAACTTCGCAGCACCCCTATTCGTGGGAATTTTGATGATCTCCTCGGCGATCCTCGCGTACATCCTGCATAATGCCGCTGCCCTTCCCAAGAATCCGGATGCCGTCGAGGGAATCAAGAATTGGCGGAATCGCGCAGCTTTCAGTACTGTGACGACACCGCTGTTCGCGGTCGTCATCCAGCTACTGATTCAATCAACGGGCGTTGGGCTGACGGACTGCGTGAACATCATCCCATTCTTCTAAACTGGGATGTGCACGCTCCGGCTCCGTTCCATCGTTGTCCTCCTCGTCCTCACAGCAGTACTCACAGTGCCAGCGCTCGCCCAACAACAGGGGCCGCGTATCGAACCCATCGGTGGCGGGCTCACTGACTCCAGCGCGACCGAGCAGACCACCGCGACGAGTGAGACGACCACAACTCCCGAATCAACGACTGCGTCTCAGGCATCGGGAGAGCCAACGACCCCGCGGGGGAATGAGTCGGGTGACCCAGCCTATGAGGGGACGTGTGCTGACCTCGGGCCGTTCAGTAAAAGCATCTGTAATGGGATGCTCGGCGCGGTCAAAGACATCGCGGAAAGCTTCCTTCGCTTCGCACAGGATACTGCGGAGTGGGCTGTGGAGTTCCTCGTCAGTCGTCCCGTCCCACTCACGGATGGTGACCCAGAGTTCGTGGACCGTCCGACGAACGCACCCATGGATACCGTCTATGACCTCTGGCTCACTCTCGGCCTCCCGGCGGGACTCGCGCTCTGGGCGTTGTTCATGCTTGGGTTTCGAGCGAGCGTCTTCCTCCCCGGTCATATCGCCACCGCACGCCAAGCGAAATCACTCGAACTCAGGGGCTGGCTCGCGCTCTTCGGTATCCTCGGGTCGTGGATTTGGTGTGCCTTCCTGCTGCATCTCGCGTCGGGGTTGACGGTCTGGTTCGCGCCCGCCGGGGAGGAAATCGTTGCGAGCTTCGAAGTTATCGTCGATAGCGCGCTCGCTGCCGGACTCGGAGCCATCCTGCTCGCGTTCTCCTCCGGAGTACTATTCTTGGTCGTTGCGCTCGTCTTCGGCCTCTCGTGGCTCGCGGTGTTCGTACTCATTCCCGCGATGCCTGTGTTCATCGCGCTTTCGTTGCCCGCGTTCTCGCTCTTCCGACCCATCTCAAGTATCGGACGGCGACTCCGCGGCCTGTTCGCACCCTCGGTATTCGTGCCGTTCCCGGCAGCCGTCATCCTCGGTGTCGGGTATCCCGTCATCAACGCGATTCACGCTTCCTTGGATACTGGTCTTTCCAGTTTCGCGGGCGTGGACTCGTTCGCGTACATCATCCTCGTACTCGCGATGTGGTTCTGTGCCGTCGTCTCACCGATCTTTCTCTATATCGGGAGCAGACGCCTGCGGCCACTTGCGGCGCTCACAGCAGGCGCGCTCGGCGCCGCAACCGGCTCACAACTCGCCAGTCGCTCCGGAGGACTACGGGACCGACTCTCCAACCGATTCGCACGCAGTTCGTCCTCGGCCGCATCGAACGCCGGTGCCCGCGTCGACCCCCTCGAAGGTTCACCATTCACGCGAAACAACAGCGGCGGCTTCGGAGGCGGACTCAGTGGCGAAACACCAGTCGGAGCACTCGGGAGTGGGTCAGAGAGAGGCATGCCAGAGACTGCGGACTCTGGTGCAGGGGGTGGAACGAGTGAGAATTCTACCAGCGGCAGTTCTCGTGGACAACCGCGAAACGAGTACGCGAAGACTATTCCTGACGGCGTGCAGTTTGAGCGCGTCGAAGACCGAGCCAAGTTGGACCAGCGCAAGTACGACGCCGGATACTTCGACAGTGGAGGAGAATATAGGTCTCTGAGTGATGGGCCTTCAAGTGCCGGATGGCTGCTTGACGAAGGCGGATTTAATCGAATTGCTCAGAAACGTTCTGAAGAAGCAGTAGTCCTCTATGACGATAAGAAGGGCAAATCATTCGATGTCAGAAATATAGTCCAAGATGGCAGATATCGTGCTGCTCGATATGATGAGCAACACGAGAGTAGTGTCCGGGACATTGGGAGGACGAGGGACCCATGACGGGGGAGGAGGGCAATATTCGTTCATCGAACCAGGACGAACAGCTAATCTCTCGCGTTTCTCGACGAGATAATTACAACTGCCAAATTTGTGGGTCTATTGTCCTCCCAAGAGGGAATGTCGGGAATACGATGTACCCTCTCGATACAGCCGAACCTAGCTCCATGGTGGAGAATAACGTCACTGTCTGTTTCGACTGTATGGAGTGGCGTCCTGAGACAGAGGTTGCTCGGAAGATTGAGACTGCGAAGCGACTTCGGAATGCTTCTCGGGGCGTCAACACTCTCTACGCGAGGAAACTCCTCAAAACTGGTATCGAGAAGACACGGCTCTTCGTCTTCGCTGGCCGCGCGCTCTTCGTTCGGCGTCTCACAGTCGGACTAACCGCACTCGTCGTAGTCCTCACAGCTATCCTGAGCGTCGTTGCGCTCGTTGGAACGCTCTTCGTCTCGGTGGAGACAGGCGTTCAGTGGACTCTCACCGTCAGCAACTCGCTCCGGACCACCGGCGCGTATCTACGTACTCGTTCATGGTTGCTCGTCGCTGCTCTCGCAACTGCCTATGCATTACACGTCGCGGAGCGCGAGCGTGAGTACTTGCTTGGCGTGCAGCGCGAGCGACGACGCGGTGGTGGCCGCGACCTCCCGAACTACCGTGACTACAAGTATCCGCGCTGGCAGCTCCTCGTCGCGTTCAGCATCCTCACAAGTATTGGCGCGCTTGACTGGTTTGCACTCTCGGTCGGTCTTCGAGACGGGTCACGGGTTGGTGCGTCACTCCTCTGGCTCACAGGGAGTATTGGAGTCGCGGTCGCCCTTCGCGCGGCGCTCCGTGAAGACCGGGACGCGAGCGGCTTCGCGGTTCGACCAACCCCATGGGTGGGAGTGTCCCGACTTGCGCTCGCACTCGGTAGTGTTGAGATCGCGACGACATTCAGCAGTCGAACATTCCTCCCCGAAGCTCTCACCCAGACTGGGTTCGCCCTCGTTCCTCTCGTCGGCGTTGGCTACGTCCTTCGACGGACTATCGAACGCCACACCGGGTGGCGACCCTACCTCCCGTATTTCACTCGAACTCTGATATCCGCCCCCCGAGACGACCCACCACGCGAACAGCACGACCCAGAATATCCAGAAGAAAACGATTCAGACTTATGACTCAGACTGATCCACGTCGGCGCGTTCTCGATGAGTTCGGCGCTGGCGACGAAATCGCAGGTATAGACACCGACTACACGCTCAGCGACCTGAAGGCATTCATTCCCGCAGTCGCACTCGCGTTCGCGTGCCTGCTCGCAGGTGTCGCTGACGGCGGTCTCCTCGCAGTCCTCGCAGGCATCCTGAGCGCACTCGGAATACTCGCTATGACTGCCGTTGTCATCGTCATCACGCCTTCCCACCTCACCCCGCAAGAGTGGGTCACGCAAATCCTCCGGTTCAAACGAGCGCCGAAACAGCGGTCGATTGTCGGCCAGATTCCAGACGAACAGACGGAGGTACTCACTGGTATTGCTCGGTTCGACGCGGAGAGCGATGCAGTCGAACGTGACGATGGCACGCTCGTTGGTGGCGTCCGAGTTGACCCCGCGAACATGGCGCTTGCCACAGACGAAGAATGGCAGGCGGCAGCGGACGCGCTTGGTCAAGCACTGAACTCGCTTGAGTTCGACATCCAGATTCGCTCGACAGCACGCCGCGTCGAAACGGACGACTTACTGGCAGGCTACGACACACGCTTGGATGACCCGGACGTCCGAGAGAACGAAGTACTCCAGGAACTCATCAAGGTATATCAGCGCGACCTCCCTCACGAGTTCCGAACGCGGGGGACGAGCGTCCGTGAATACCAGATTCTGATTCCCGTCCGAATTCATGAGGTGCAACTCGCCGAACGTGGCGCGCTTGCCCGCCTCGAAACCGTCTCCGTTATCGGGCCATTCCTCGGTCTCCTTGGCGCGGAGAGTACGCGTCTGACTGACGAGGAAATAGAACGCGCCCAGCACGAGTTACTCACTGAGAGACGGCGAACCATCGAGGACGCGATTCGTGGCCTAGAGTCGTGTACTGCGGAAGCAGTGACCGCAGCCACGCTAGCGAGTTGGGTGGAAGAAGCGTGGACTGGCCGCCGCACCCAGTACGACTCCGGGCGAGCACGTGAACGCCTCCGCACCCGACTCGTCACCACTGACGATTCGACGGTGGAGGTGTGAGTTGATGGCGCTCTTTCAAACCATTCTGGCAGCCGTCAGTGGTACTATGGGGAGTCGTTCTGAGCGTGAGTACACAGCGGGACAGTCTCTCGTCGAGGAGACGACCCAGCACGCGCGACTCGTCGCGCCATCAAGTACCCACTTGGAGTCGGACGCGATGCGTACGGGCGACTGCTGGACGACCACCCTCTTCGTTCTTGATTGGCCGAAGGCTGCGGACCCTGGTCTCTTAGAGACGATTACGACACATCCCAGTGCGGACGTAGACCTCTCACTGCATGCAAGTCCCCGTTCGACAGAGCAGGGAATCCGTGAGTTCGAGAATGCGATTCGTGACCTCGAAACGGTCCGTCGAGGGAAGGAGAAGAATGGTGACCCGTCCATCGATTTGACTGACCGGCGTCTCCGTGACCACCGCGAGCTACTTGGCCAACTCACGAATAACTCTCAGACAGTCTTTGATGTCACTGCATACATCACGATTCGTGGGGAGACGAAACAGACCGTCGAGCGAGTATCGAAACGCATCCAGACGGAACTCGCTAAACGCCAACTGACGACGCGTCCAGTTGATTACAACCAAGCGGACGGCGTGGTCAGTGGAAGCCCAATTGCAAAGGACACCATCTCAGAGTCGATTCCGGAGGCTCGCACGCCAATGCTCGGGTGCGCACTCGGCGCCTCGTTTCCGTTCTCGACGACCACGGTACTCGAAGACACCGGAGTTTTGTATGGGTTTCACGCGACGACAGACGCTCCCGTGGTCGTGGACCGATTCAAGCGCCCAAATGGGTATAATGTCCTTGCCGCAGCAAAGATTGGGTCCGGAAAATCAGTTACCGCGAACCTCCTGAGTCTGCGCGAAATTGCGAACGACCCTGAAACGAGTCTGATTCTGCTTGACCCACTGGATGGGTTCCGTGGTCTCTCAGATACCTTGGGTGGTGACCGTATCGTTGTTGGTGGCCAGCGACGACTGAACCCGCTCGAAATCGAAGAGACACCTGCGTCCGTCCTCGAAGCAACGCCGGACCTCGACCCGTTCGGCCAGCGTCTCGAAAGCGTCATGGGGTTCTTCGAGACGTATTTTGGACATCTCGACTCCCAGGGCGACGGCTTGGATACGAACGCGCGAGCCGTCCTCGGACACGCAGTCAGGGAAACCTATGCTCGTGCCGGAATCACTCGTGACCCAATAACTCACAGCGAGGAGAGTCCCACAGTGCGAGACGTCTTCGTTGTGCTTGGTGAGATGGCTGAGGATGCTCGTCCGTTTTTGGAGACGGGAGACGAGGTGACGACGCCGACTTCGACGGAACTCGAAAAGTGGGAGACGCGTGCGGCTGACCTGCGGATTGGGATGCGGCCGTTCATGGGTGATGGAGAGTTTGCGAATCTCGCCGGGCAGTCAGAAGTCACTCTCAGGGAGTCGAAGGTCACCTACCTGGACCTCCAGCAGGGTGAAGCAGACCACGACATCGCGTTGATGATGCAACTGCTCTTCGATGCAGTGTATGAGCGTGCGAAGCAGACGCAGAATCGCGTGATATTGGTTATCGACGAAGCCCACTATCTGCTCGAAAACGAAGGCTCACTTGACTGGCTTGCCCGGGCGTACCGCCACTCGCGCCATCATGACCTGAGCGTCCATCTCGTCACACAGGAAATCGCGGACTTCTTCGCTCACGAGAAAGCCGAAGTCCTCGCCAAAGAATCCTCGATCAAGATTCTCCAGCGACTTCCGGGGTTGTCCGAGGAGCATCGGAACCTACTAGGACTGAACGAACGCGAGGGAACGTTCCTCAGGCAGGCGAAACCAGGTACGCGAGAACGTGGATACAGCCACGCGCTTGTCTGTGTCGAGGATGAGGGACACTTCCCCGTGAAAGTGACCGGACTACCAACAGAACTGCAACTTGTTGACCCAACTCGATAGCACCTTCTTCCGTACTGCCAAATTCTGTCCCGCTTCTCGCTACCTCGGTGGCTCTGTTGAACCTCTTAGAGTGTGACAAGACTGGTAGGCTGAATACAGCGTGCGTATCAGTATCGATTAGTCTGAGAAACGTCTCGTTCCGATATTCTTGTCAAGTAGTTCCACCGCATCCACGGGGCCCTGCTCGTCGCCTTGGTGGAGGACTTTCGAGGTGCCATCTTCTTTCACCCAAAAGCAAACATCGACTCCTCCGGGGCCCTCCGCCTCAACGGTTATCATCCCATCTTCGCGGAGCATGCGGGTAACGGTCGAAGCCTCTGGATTCTTAACGTCAGCATCCTCCCCAATCCACTTGATGCGGTCCCCCATTTCTGCTTCACTCGCGACCTCCCAGACGGTCGTCATGCCCCAAGTTTCACAGAGTGGCCCATTCAACGTTGCGGGTGGTTACCCACAAGGGATGTTAGTATATCGGGTGAATTCGTTCAGGTGTTGAGCATCCCCCAACTGTCTATTAAGCGGGAACGGCGATTCACCCTACTTTAATTGCATCTTGTTGATATATAGAGTTATGTCGGAAAGAGTGATCGCTTCTGGAGAGAAGGCTATCAGAAAAGTGGAAGAAGTAGATCGGTTCACCTATAAAACCGAGGGGTAAATAGACGAAAACAACCCCTTGAGGTGGTACGGACAAAGATTCGAACGTCAGGTTCTGGAGACAGGCGAAAAGAGATGGAACTTCCGGGGAATTGAGGTGGCGAATATCTGCTGAGTTTCAGTCTTAGCGACACAGACCCTTTTGAAGATGCTCTTCATGTTAACCTGAGTTCCGCTAACGTGTTTTATCCCGAGGAGTTTTACCTCAACGAGAAAGGATAGAACTCCTGACTGCTGAATACACCCTCTATATTCAGAATAATGCCCCCGAAGACATCGGTACAGTGTTCATACAGATCTGCTAATTAGATTTCCTTTAATATTTCCGTGGTTATCGAGACAAGGTTTCATTCCAGTCACGCCAGACGAGGGAAATCTCACTCCTCCCGGACTAGGGAGTCCAATATGAACTCGTCGATGGAGCGCCAGGTCTGTTCGGGAGCATCCTCCTGGTCAAGCGAAAGCTTGCGGCCACGGGCGGCATGAATGAGGTCGGTGATCATCTGCCCCATCCGCTCGGCGTCGACGTCGCGGAAGACGCCCTGTTCGATGCCGTCCTCGACGACCTCTGTAATACTCCCCCGGATGCGGCCGTAGTGTTCGTTGAAGATTTCGCGATGACGCTCGTCGTTCTGGGCGTGGGTGAATAGCTCGTGGTAGACCTTCATGCGGTCCCAGTGGCTGAAATCTTCGAACTCAGGTCCGAATAGACACCGGTGGATGCGGACGTCGAGTTCCTCCCTGGGCGGGGCGTCGCCGTCGATCTCCACGCTCCCCTCGTACTGCTCGATGATGTACTCGAGGAAGTGCGACATCAGATCGTACTTGCCGTCGTAGTGGTAGTGGATGACCTGGCGGGTCATCTCCATCTCTTCGCCGATATCGCGCATTCGCAGATTGGAGTAGCCGTGCTTGCTCAGGGCTCGGAAGGTCGCCTCCATTATCTCCTCCCGTGTGTCCGGCGGCACGTCTCCCGTCCCCGATTTGCTCATACTGGAGAATCGCGTGAGCAGGGCATTTATCGCTTTTTCCTCGAACAGGCGTTTTACCGCACGGTAATTTTTTACCAACTGGTTACAATGGTGTGAGTGCACATGGCAAGGAAGATGATCCAGAACGGAGACATCGTCTCTCTGGACGAGGATGTCGGGAATCTCGAAAACGGGGACATTCTCATCGAAGATGGCGAGATCGTCGACATCGGCCAGGACCTCTCGGACACGGCGGGCGACGCGGATGTCGTCGACGCCAGCGACCACGTGGTGGTCCCGGGCTTCGTCGACTCGCACATTCATCTCGCACAAACTCAGGTCAGGGGCATCGCTGGAGACTGGTCACTCATGGGTGAATACTTTGAGCACATGCTCGGCAATATCACCGGCATCTACCAGCCCGAAGACATGTACCTCGGCGGCCTCTTCGGTGCGCTGGAGAAGCTCTATACTGGGACGACCACGGCCCTGGACTGGTCGTACCCTAACTCGCTCGAACACGGCGAACGGGCCATCGACGCGCTGAAGGACGCTGGACTGCGCGCGGTGTACACCTACGGCCCGCCGGGCGACGACGCACCGAAGTGGTGGTACGACAGCGACGTCGGCCTCCCCGAGCAGAACATCCGTGAGCTCTACAACGAGGAGATCCGCAACCACGACCTGCTCAGCCTAGCGATCGGGCTCCGAGGGCCGGATTTCTGCACCGATGAAATCGCCCGCAGCGACTTGGAACTGGCGCGTGACCTGGGCGTCATCGCCACCATCCACATGGGCGCCGCTCAGTGGACCTCCTCGGAGTACAACCCAGACTACCAGGGATTCGGGGCCATCGAGGATATGCTCGGCCCGGACGTGAACATCGCCCACGCGAACCACTTCTCTCAGGAGGATATCCAGCACGCCGTCGACCAAGGCGCCACCTTCTCGTCGACCCCCGAGGTCGAGATGCAGATGGGTCACGGCATCCCCGTCACCGGGAAGGTGCTCGACGCTGGCGGCCGCGTAGCCTGGGGCGTCGACGTCTGTTCGAACGTCTCCGGCGACATGGGTAGCCAGATGCGCATCGGCCTGCAGGTACACCGGATGCTGGAGAATCAGGACCTACTTGAGGCGGGCGAGGAGGTCATGGAGACCGAACTCAGTGCTCAGAAAACTCTCGAGATGGCGACGATCGAGGGCGCGAAGGCGCTGGGTATGGAAGACGAGATCGGGACGCTCACTCCTGGCAAGCGCGCCGACATCGTCATGATAGACACGAACGACTTCATGACGGCGCCGTCGCATTCGCCGGTCCAGACCGCGGTCTTCCAGGCTGACCAGTCCCACATCGACACCGTCCTGGTCGACGGCGAGTTCCGCGTCCGCGACGGTGAACTGCTGAACGACCTCGTCGACGAGGAGTTCGATCGGTTCGTCGAGTCCGGCGAGCGCCTCATCGAGGAAGCCGGCATCGACCTGTAGCGTCCCTGAACCACCCTCAATTCCATCCACAATATGAGACTTGGAACCTACACTACCACAGACGATTCAGCTCCCTGGACGGGCGTCCGGACCGACGACGACACGATTGTGAGCCTTCCCGAAGCCGGCCAAGCGTCAGGCCTGGGTCTCCCCGACTCGATGACTGATCTCCTGGCCTCGTACGCCTGGCGTGAGAAAGCCGACCTCGCGGTCGCCTACGCCGAGGAGACGGGCGTAGGAATCTACGACGCCGGCGACGTTTCTCGTCACGCTCCGGTCACGAACCCACGGAAGGTGGTCTGTGTCGGGCTGAACTACCGCGACCACGCTGAGGAAGGTGACAACGAAATTCCGGACACTCCGGTCTTGTTCTCGAAGTTCCCGACAACGGTCGCCGGCCCTGAGGATACCATCGAATGGGACCCTAGCCTGACTGAAAAGGTTGACTACGAGGCAGAGTTAGTCGCCGTCGTCGGGGAACAGGCCCGACGCGTTGAGGAGAGTGAAGCAATGGACCACGTGGCTGGCTTCATGGTCGGCAACGATGTCTCCGCCAGGGACCTCCAGCACGGCGACGGCCAGTGGGTTCGCGGCAAGAGCTTAGACGGCTTCGCCCCCACCGGGCCCGAACTGGTCTCGATTGACGAGGTCGAAGACCCACACGACTTGGACATCTACGCGGAGGTCAACGGCGAGCGCCTCCAGGATTCCTCGACGGAGCACCTCATCTTTGACATCGGCGAACTGGTATCGTTCTGTAGCCAGGCGTTCACCCTAGAACCCGGTGACCTCATCTTCACCGGGACACCGCCGGGCGTGGGCGTCTACCGCGACCCGCCAGTACTGCTTGAGGAGGGCGACGAGGTCACCATTGGCGTCGAGGAGTTGGGTGAGATTACGAACGACTGCGCCTTCGACTGATTCACGGTTGGCGGTCCTAATCCGGCCGCCTACCCGTCGAAACCGTAGACTGTTTTCGGGTTCTCCCAGACTACTTGGCGGATCGCGTCAGGTTCGATGCCGTACCGGTAGAGTTCGAGGAGGGCCCGCTTGAGGGCGTAGGGGTCGGTCCGCAGAACGTTCGCGCAGTCGGTGTCGACCATGATCCGTTCGGGACCATACTCGTCGATGGCGTTGGCGACGTCCGCGGCGTCGACCCCGACCAGCCAGGAGTGGCCAATCGTGTAACTCAGGTAGGCGTCGGTCTCCTCCATCAGGTATTTGGTGTTGTTGGAGTCCGCGTGGGAGGCAACCACCTGCTCGTCGGCCAGACCCGCATCTCGAGCCTCGGCTATGTCGATCTTCACCGCTTCTAGCGCGGGGTTCTCCGCGTCGATGACCGGGTCAGTTCCCAGTCCGTAGTTCTTCTCGTAGCCCGGTGTCTCAACGTCTTCGCGGTACTCGCGCTTGGACTCGGTTCCGGTGTTTGGCGTGTGGAGTATGACCGGCAGATCGTGGTCGGCAGCCAGTTCCATCTGTGCGCCGACGACAGCGCGCTGTTCGCCCAAGTCCCAGGTGGCGACGTGCTGGCTCGGCGTGACGCCAGTCTCGCCGACGGCAACGACCTCTTCGAGGGCCAAGTACTCGTGCATCGCCTCCAGCAGATCGTCGGGGTTCTCGATGCGGACACCGGTATGGACCCCTAGTCCCAGGCGAGCCTGGAAGAAGTGGTTGCGCTCGATGGCCGCCCGGCGGTTGATGGCATCGTCCCAGAGGAACCGCACGTCCGCGGCCTGGACGGGTTTGTAGGGCGTCCAGTGATAGCCCGAGGCTACCATCACCATCCCGGCACAGCCGGAGAGGGCGTAGCGCTCGCGGTCGTCCCACGAGAGGGTCTGAGCGTGGTTGTGCCCGTCGATCCAAGGAAGGTTCAGCAGGTCAGTCGGTAGGTCCGACTCTTCTTGGAGATACGATGCGTCCGTCGGTCGTGCGGTTGGATAGGTCGAGTTCGGATCCATGGGTCCATCTGCGCTCCGGGATAGGCTAGGTTTCCGGCCTCGTCGCTGTCAACCCTCGCTTCGGCCGGCGTCCACTTATCGTTTACAGCTTGGTAAAACCTTATTGTGTATCGAAAACACATCTCACGTATGTCGTTGCTCATCGGAACCGACGACGGCCTATTCCATGTCGACTCGGTTCCCTTCGAGAAGGGGGAACCCGAGCAAGTGCTGGACTGTGGCGTGGTGACCGCGGTGAAGACCTTCGACGCTGCTGAGGGCGTCTTCGTGGCGTCCTCGGAGGGTGCCTATCGGTCGACCGACGGAAAGTCCTGGACTGACCTGGGCGTTCCGCTGGGCGACCGCTTCTGGCACGCCGGTCAAAGCGAGGTGTGGTCGATTCTCGTGACCCCGGAGGCTTGGTACGCGGGGACGAATGATCCCTACATCTACCGATCGGTCGACGACGGCGAGACCTGGGCCGAATTGAAGGGCTTCCGTGAGCTGCCCTCCCGTGGCCACTGGGAGTCTCCAATCGATCCTCACTACGCCCGGCTCAGAGCCTTGGAGCAGATCCCAGGACGGCCGGATGACCTGATCGCCGGCGTCGAGGCAGGTGGCATCCATATCAGTCACGACGGTGGCCAGACCTGGACGGACCGTCGGGACACCATCGTCGACGACATCCATCAGGTTCTGCCTATCTCAGAGGACGTTTGGTTGGCGACGACAGGGTACCTTGACCACAACCTGGAAAACCTCGGGATGGGTCACGCAGTTGGGGAAGGAGGCCTCTGGCGAACGGTCGACGGTGGGGACTCTTGGGAGAGGGTCGACCGCGGCAACGACTTCTCGTACATCCGCCGAGTGTTCATTCACGACGGGACGGTCATCTTTTCCGGTGGCGAGGAGGCCCCACCGGCCTGGGTCAATGACGAACATGAGAGCGCGCTGTTCGAGTCGACGAACTTCGGCCGCGACTGGGAGCGGGCTTCCTACCCCGGCGAGCCCCACGAGGTCGTCGAGACCTGGACGATCCACGACGGAGAGGTCCTCTGTGGGTCTGGCCTGTTCGACGTTCCGGATACCCGTGACGACGTGGAAGGACGCGTCGCCAAGCGAACCGACAACGGCGAATACGAGACCGTCGGTCATGTCGCCTCAAACGTCAGCCGCATTAAATCGCTGGAGCCATGAGCGGGGCGGCGCCGTCTAGACTCGGGCGGTTCCTCTTCGCGGGAACACTGCTGTATATGGCGGTCGACGGCTTCCGCAGCAACGAGAAGCGTGTCGAGATTGCCCGGGAGAGTGGCGTTCCAATCCCCGAGGTCGCGGTCCCGTTCGCTACCGGGATGTTGCTGGTCGCGAACCTTGGGATCCTAGCCTGGAGGTACCCCCGGGCCTCGGCGGGTGCGCTGGTAGTGTTCTTCCTGAGTACCACTCCCGTCATCCACAGCCTCTGGGAGATGGAAGGCGCCGAACGGAACAACAATAAGATTAATTTCTGCAAGAACGTGGCGCTGACCGGCTGTGCTATCGTTCTGCTCCACGAAGCGGACCAAGATACGAGTCAGTAGAGCGGTAGATTAGGCGACTGGTTACTGACACATAGTTTTCGCCTGTGGGTGATAACTCCCCAATTGTAGTTCACACTCTCCTTGACTCCGCAAAAGGGGTGTCCTACCGAATCCGTGTTTTGTATCCAACCACGAATTCGCCGACTGTCCGACCTCTGTCAGCAGATAATTGACCAATACAGTGGATGTACTCAGTACATCCCCGCTACTTAGTCATTGAGAATAGTAGGGTATCTCATGGGAATCGATTTTCCAAAATGGGTGAACGAATTCGAGGAGCAGTGGGAGGACAAGCCGATTGAGTACTTAGATGAATCTGGCCGTTGGAGGAAAGACGCCGATCCGCTATTTGGTTCAATATCAGCAGCGATTCAGTCCCGCGAGGAAATCTCAGTTACTGAGTTGCAGAAAATCAGCCAATGGAAGCTTCAGGGGAAGAGAAACGACTCAAATATAACCCAGAACGAAACGTCTGAGGTAGAACGACGAAGCCGGGTTGCCCTACAGGCATCTGATGATCTCGAAGCAATTGAGAGTTTAACTCGACTCTTGGGGGTTGGGGTTCCACTTGCCTCAACCGTACTTACAGTAGGTCGCCCGACCGAACACGCAATTATTGACTATCGCGCATTTCGAGGGCTTGCAGCTGCGAAACCCGAGATAGCAACCCCTGAAGAATACACTACATATGCCGAATTTTTGGAGCACTTTCGGACGTACCTCACGAAAGCAGAGACATATGAATATTATATAACTCACATTCGGGAACTCGCTGCGGAAAGGGGACTCTCCTCACGGGAGATCGATATGGCACTATGGGCATTCGATAAAGCGAAGGCGTAATCGAAAGCGTCTGCAAGATACGCGCTCTCTTTTCAGCACGCTGCCTACAAAGTGTCATCGTTAGAGCATCTCGACAGAGCTACCTCATTTATATTGCGGCCACCCAGGGGTGGGCCGCATGGAATCCAACACAGAACAAGTCGAGTTAGTTAGAACGAACCCTCCCTTCCCTGAATCAGGACCTGAGGCTCTCAACCTTTCGAACGGTGGATTCAGCGCAGATACGAATATCTTCACGGCGGAGGGTCCAGTCGGAGTGGGTGACCTCACCGTTGGAACACTCGTGTACGCGCTTGACCCGACAACGAAACTCATCAAACTGAAGCTGGTCACGAAGATAGAGCGCGTCCCATTCGACGGCGAACTCGTCGCACTCGAAACGAAGCGCGCAGACCTTCGAGTAGCACCAGACCATCGTATCCCCTACTGTACGAAAGCAAATACTGAGGTGCGATTCAAGCGGGCTGACAGCCTCCACGAACGAGCCTACTACAAGTTCATCAACGACTGGCGACGACGCCCCGGTCGTCGTCTCGATACGGTGGACATCACAGACTTCGTAGACGACTACGAGATTTCCGCCTCCTTCGAGGAGCACGGACATACGGTACGAGCAGCCCTCCCAGACGGCTGCGAACCAGTTCGGAACAACGGTCACACTGGCTATCACTTCGACGCGGAGACGTTCAAACAGTACCAGACCGAGATCGAAGCTATCGCAGAGGACGTGACGATACGCCACGGCCCGAACCATCATCGACGACCCTATCGCTTCGATGGGGATGACTTCATCCAGTTCCTCGGCTGGTTCGTCACCGAGGGGTCTGTGCACTGGTCGAAGAGCAGTGACACCGCACAAGTCAAACTCGCACAGAACGACGACCGATATCGCCAGTCTATCCGAGACCTACTGGAGCGCATGGGACTACTCAGCTACAGTAACGAGAGTTATTCGGGGTTCAGTTCGAAGGTATTCGGTCGCCTGTTCGAAGCCCTCTGTGGACGTGGCAGTCACAACAAACGGCTTCCACAGTTCGTCTGGGATCTTCACGAAGACCAACAACGACTGCTTCTCGACGTTCTACTCTGCGGGGATGGGAACGACCGCCAGACGTACTATACCGCAAGCACACAGCTTGCAAACGACGTACTTCGGCTGTGTCTCGAACTCGGAATCAAACCACGGTATTCTCGGCGCCGGGGAGTATGGCAGATCTATGTTCGAACGACCAAGGATGGGTTCAACTCTACGAAGCACGTTCAGAGCGTACGGGCTGAAGGGGATCTGTATCGGCTTACTGTAGCGGATTATTGTACTGTGATAGCTGGCCGGAACGGGAAGTACCAGTGGGTCGGTGTCAGTGGTGTCAGTTAACTCAATATGAGTCGGACGAACTGTTCGCAGAGTCCCCCAAACTTCGAGAAGCACGAAGCTCGAATTCTGTCTTCTGTATGCCTCTCTCGGTTTCTCCCGACATATCATATGGTCCCCTCATAGGAAGGATCTGCAGTTATGCTCTCCCTCCAGTCGAGAGCCATCACCGCTGGAGTCACCGTCCTTTCTCCCGCCTCACCAACCAATATAAGAACTCAAATATATTCTATCTATAGGAATTACCAATGAAGAGAATATCAAGGCGACAGACGCTCCGAATCTGCACGTCGTCTTCGATAGTTCTGCTTAGTGGATGTCAAGGCGACTTCCCCGAAAGTCGCACAATTGACTTTACAGATGTCCAAGTGACCAAGAAAGGAGCAAAGTGGCTTGTGGAGACCACTGTCAGGGCACGAGATAATACAGGACGTGGCTTCCACAACGTCACAATTGTTGGTCGTTCGAAAGACGACACCGTTGTTTGTCGCAAGTTCGTAGGGAATATGTCCGTTGAGACTGGTCAAACAGAAGTCCAGATTACACTTTCGTGTTCTAAGTTCCCAACGAGTATCATCCCCAAAGCAGACGAATCTACCTGCGAAGAGAATGCGTATCTTGATAAGCGCGTCTATAATAAAGAATGGCTCTGTTGAAATCCTCAGAGAGTTACAGGACCGAGCAGTAGTTTGACCGAATGCAGGCCCTCCCGAAGTCTCGGTTGCTCCGGTTCATTGAGCAGGCGTATCACTTTGCTCGTCGAACAACCGCTCGATACGCTTCGAAGTTCTCGAAACGACGGTACACACTCCACCAACACATCGTTTTACCTGAAAAGTAGGCGCTAAGGTCCCTTCCTCAACGAGCGAACCGTCGGTGAGCGAGTAGGGAGGGGATACAGCGCCGTCCCTCGTGCAAACAATTATGTTTCTACCGACCACCTAATCACGGCACGGCGATGGAATACACGCACCGCTTCCGCGCCCGTCCGAACGAGGAGGTAGCGGCGGCACTCACCCGCCACATCGACATCCATCGTCAGGCCTACAACCACACCCGCTACGAATACGAGAACCTGCCCAGTGACACTGACACGATCGGCAGCGCGTACAAGCACCATAAGCGGTTGACCGAGTGGAAGGACCGGTTCCCAGTGTTCAGCGAGGTTCACTCGAAGGCCCTCCAACGCACCGTCACGCGGTTCTACGACAACCTCGGCAACCTTTCTGACCGGAAAGCCGCCGGGTACAACGTCGGGAAGTTGCGATGGAAGCCGCCACGAGAGTACCGCAGTATGACGTATTCGCAGTCTGGCTTCGAACTCAAAAACACGAGTGGCCAGACGGCTACGTTGTGGCTCACGAAAATTGGCGACATCCCGATCCGCTACCACCGCGACATTCCCGACGAAGCAGTGATCAAAGAGGTGACGGTCAAGCACGAATACACCGGCGAGTGGTTCGTCTCCTTCGCCCTCGAAGTCGACGACGCCGACCTGCCGGAGAAGCCGCCGATTGACGAGTTGGAAGCAGGTGAGTGTGTGGGCGTCGACCTCGGCATTCTCAACTACATTCACACGAGCGACGGCCTCTCCGTCGGGAAACTGGACGTGGAAGCCGAGTACGGACACCTACGGAAAGCGCAGCGAACCCTGTCGCGGCGCGAGCAGGGCAGCGAGAACTGGGAGGAACAACGCCGCCGGGTCGCGTCCATCAAGCGCCGAATCCGGCGGAAAGTCCTGGACTTCCAGCACAAGCTCACGACATGGCTGGTTACCGAGTACGACGCCGTCTTCGTCGAGGATTTGGACGTGAAGCCGCTGCTCGAGGATAGCCAGAACGCCCGAAACAAGCAGGATGCCGCCTGGCGGCAATTCATCACGCTCTTGCAGTACAAAGCCGACCTGCACGGGTGTCACGTCAAACAGGTCGACCCGGAGAACACGACGAAACAGTGCCATGAGTGCGGCGTGAAGACCGACAAGCCGCTCTGGGTGCGGGAACACAGTTGCCCATCCTGTGGCTTTCTACTGGAGCGTGACTGGAACGCCGCACTCAACGTGCTGGAACGCGGATTGCGGAAGCTAGGGCTGGGACAGCCCGAAGTACAACGCCTGCTGGAGACCGGTGCCGCTGTGGACGCGACTCATCGGGAGTCGGTGTCTGCAAGCGCCGTCGTTGAAGCAGGAAGCCCGACCGAGAGGAAGGGAAGCCCCGGCCTCAACGAAGCCGCCGTCACGGCTGAGTAGGCCGGGGTAGTTCACTCTGCCTCAAAGTCCGGAAGAACACGACGTATCGGATGCTTCTCGACGAACTCATCGAGATGCCTCGGATTCGACGTGCCATCGATCTTGAAGAACTCCCCTCTCCTTCGACGTTGTGTAACGCGTTCAACCGGCTCAATATGGCTGTCTGGCGGGTTCTCCTCAACCTCTCCGTTACGCTTCTCCCGACCAACGGTATCGTCGGGATCGACGCCTCCGGGTTCGACCGCAGTCATGCCTCAACACACTACACGAAGCGAACGAAATTGACGATTCAGCAGTTGAAAGTCACGCTTCTCGTAGACACGAGAGCGAACGCGATTATCGACGTACACGTGACGACGACACGGAAACACGACTCGCAAATCGCACCGTCGCTCATCAAGCGAAATACCGACGAAGTAGTTGTTCTCCTCGGAGATAAAGGGTACGACGACCAGAAGATTCGAACGCTTGCCCACGAGCAGGATGTTCGTCCGCTCATTACACACCGCACGTTTTCGTCGCTCCACAAGGCGTGGAACGCTCGGATCGACGCCAATCTCTACGGGCAGCGTAGTCAGAATGAGACGGTAAACTCTCGGCTCAAACGCAAGTACGGTGCCTTCGTCCGGTCACGACGCTGGTGGAAGCAGTTCCGTGAGCTCGTCATCAAATGCGTTGTTCACAACGTGGAACGCGCCCTCGCAATTTCACGCGATGAGTACGAGCGTCTGTGATTCTGCGAGGAGCGGACTGCTGAATAGAACGGGTGCTGGTACCGACGTCGGATCCCGTATCGGTGAACCCACTGGTTGGGCCGGGGTGGACCATGTACCGAATACGGGGCCGAGAGATGATGCGTCCGCGAACGGTGGACGAGAACGCGTGCCAATCAGTAGCAGGCCTTTACAGCTGGAAGCCCATGGGACAGACAATGGTTACTGAAGCGACGTTCACGGTTCCGTCAGACCAGTTCCCGCTGGGGACAGTGTTCAAGCAACTGCCGGACGTGACTGTCACGCTGGAACGACTCGTCCCCGCACAGAACGTGGTGATTCCCTACTTCTGGGTGCGGGGAACCGAAGTCGCTGACATCGAGAGCGCGTTCACTGAACACCCCGGCGTGCAGGGGATCCGGCTCGTCGACTCTGTCGAGGACGAGTACCTGTTACGCGTCGAATGGACGCTGGAGTACGATGACGTGCTAACCGTACTGGCAGAGACATCGATTCCACTGATCGAGGCTATCGGTACAAACAAACAGTGGACGTTCGATGTCCGCGGTGATGAGCGACGTGACATCGTAGAATTTCAACGGCGCTGTCGAGAGCTGGATATCCCGATCACGCTGACGTCACTAACCGCACTCACCCCGGTTGAGACGGCGATCGAAGTCATCCTCACTGACACCCAGCTAGAGGCGCTGGTGCTTGCCTACGACCGGGGGTACTTCGAGTCTCCCCGCGAGGTCACGTTGGAAGCCCTCGGCGAGGAACTCGGCATCTCACAGCAGGCCGTCGGCTCCCGCCTCCGTGGAGGGATCAAGGCAGTCCTCGGGGACGCGCTCTCGGGCCACACAGTCAACCCCGAGTGAGTACGTAAAAACGGTTTGTGTGCGAAAAAGGCAGTAAGGACGGTTTGTGTGCGAAAAAGGCAGTAAGGACGGTTTGTGTGCGAAAAAGGCAGCCTGATTGCCCCTGGTACCTTGTGTGATTATAATGAATGCAGATCTCGACTTCGAGGCACTCGCGCACGAACAGCGCCGTACGCTCTTGCTCGCCCTCCTCGAATCGAACCCGCAGGACGCAGGGTTTGAATCCCCTACAGGACACTCAGTGCTGACCGACGCCGAGCAACGAGAGCAGATCGAAATGTTTCACATCCACTTGCCAAAACTCGAAGACCACGGCTACATCGAGTGGAACGAAGAGACAGATCAAATCGTCAAAGGGCCGCAGTTCGACGAGATTCGGCCATTGCTCGAATGTATCGCCTCCGACGACGCGGAGTGACGACGAAGAGGTGATTGCTTTCGTACGCGTAGTCGCATACCCATACTATACATGAGTCCGTCATCACCCACTTCATCAGCCAATGCGTGGAGTCACGCCGTAATCGAGACTGTCGCCACGAAGATGGATGTTCACCCCACTGAATTGCCCGAGAAACTATACGACGTGGTCGACCCCGGCTCATTAGATTCGTTGTTCGCAAACAAAACCCCGACAGACGGCACTGTGACGTTCACGTACTGCGACTACACAGTCACTGTCACCGCAAACGGCGACGTGAGTCTCGAATAATAGCGGGTCATCCGGCGCTACGACACTCCCCCGAGACGGACACCCGCCCCATACGCCACACACGCCCTCGATGCCGTCGTCCGTCTCGCCTTCGTCACGCAGCCACGTCTTCGCACTGGCAATCTCGGTATCTCATTCTCGCCGTCGTCTGAAACAACTGGGAGGGTCACAAGCCCATTCTAACAGTTGGCCAACGGTGAAGTTGAACTTCGATCACTGAGTCCTGCTGAGTACACCTCTGTACGTAACACCGAGTGCCGGAAAGTCACGTGACCGACGCTTCCTCCTCTATTCAGCGCGGGTGCTGAAACCTATCATCGTTTGAAGATTTCAACAAGGCCATGAGGATCTGTTTAAATTATTTGGACCTGACAGATGTTGCGTGTTGAATATAGAGGTACGTCGGTCACAGCGACCACGTTTTATTCACGTTGAAGTTTCTGAACGTGATGTGTACACCGTTGGTGCGCATGAAACTCTCCACTGGTATATCTCTCTTCGCTGTCGGAGGCCTGCACTGAGCCAGTACCGGGAAAATACGTTAATAGACTCACACTGTACCCCTTCACATGGGACGTGACTTGGACGACGTTGACCGGAGTATCCTGTACCTGCTTCAGCGGGACGCCCGGAACACGACCGCACAGGAAATCGCAGACACGGCAGGTGTCTCCGCCAGTACTGTCCGCAACCGAATCGACCAACTCGAAGACGACGGTATCATCAAAGGCTACCACCCGGAGATAGATTACGAACAAGCCAACCTGCCGTTGCAAATCACGTTCGTAATCTCTGCGCCGCCAAAGGAACTGAAAGAGTACTCGGAGCAGATTCGGGGGATTCAGGGCGTAATTGACGTTCGTGAAATGCTGACTGGCCGACGGAATGTCCACGTCGACGTGGTCGGGACAAGCACGAGTGACATTACCCGAATCACCGACGCGATCCACGACATCGGCATCGAAATCGAGAGTTCCGAGATGATGAGGCGGCGGCACGTCCAACCGTTCAACCACTTCTTTTTACAGGGGACGGACGAGACGAGCGCGCACGCAAACGGCCCGGACGAAGACGACGAGTCCCCCACAGAGTGAACGCAAACTCATTTCGGGAAAGCACAGAATATGGCCCAATCATTCCGTAAGGCACACCCGGGAATTGAGAAGGCACAGTTCAGGCAATCACTCTCTGTGGAAAACCGAATTCGTCGGTCTGCGTTCACAACATCGTTATCCGTGTGGTGGTTCTATCAGAAAACGAAAGATGTAACCATCGGAGTCGACGGCCCCTCTCGGTGGCCTCTCACCACAACCATGAACGACAACGCCTTCACGGCACTCGCAAACGAACGCCGACGAACACTCTTGCTCAACCTTCTCGCATCGAATCCGCAGGACGCGGGAGTCGAATCATCCACAGGTGAGTCGGTACTGACCGACGCCGCGCAACGGGCGCAGACCGAAATGTACCACGTCCACCTACCGAAACTCGAAGACTACGGCTACATCGCGTGGGACAAGGACGCCAATGAAGTCGTCAAGGGGCCGCAGTTCCATGAGATTCGCCCCCTACTCGAATTTTTGGCGTCCAACAGTCCGGAGTGAGCAACGTAGCGGACGATAGCCTTCGTCACCGTTACAAGCGCAGTCGCACCTCTATCTACACATGAGTCCGTCGTCACCCACATCGTCACAGAAATTGAGTACTGCCGTGATTGAAGCTGTTGCCAAACGGATGGACGTTGCTCCCACTGAACTGCCCGAAAGGCTACTCGACGTGATTGACCCCGACTCGTTGGATTCTCTGTTCGCCAGCGGGAACCCAGCGGACGGGACAGTGACGTTCACCTACTGCGGATACAGTGTCACTGTCACCGCAGACGGCGACGTAACCCTCGAAGAATAGCCGTACCTCACTACGGGTAACGACCGAGAGACGATTCGTCGGGTCGGAGTTCGTCGTCGGGCTACCCGTCAGTTAATGTCGCCAATCAGACGAGCCTGGGCGACCGCGAGGTTCTGTTCCCCTACAATCTCCACACGGGCTATATCGGTTACAGCGCCCTCGTCGTCGAGTAGTCGATTCTCGGCGTCATTGCCCTGTCTGTAAATTTCAAAAAGAGGTGATTTGTATGACTCACCTCGTGACCGACTCGCGCGCTGTATTCAGCACTCCCGCTGAAACCTGTCGCTGATTGAGGATTTCAACAAGGCCTAAAGAATCAGATTCATGGGTGGAGAAGTCAGTTGAATGTTGATAGGTAAGGGACAAAGTGACAAAATTTATTATAGATAGTAAAGATAACTAATAGTATCACTGGTGTCGATTATTGAACAACCACTGATTGCAGCAATGGAACCACCTATTCTATGCTCAAAAATCCATCACTGCCATTATCTCGTCCTTTGACAGTACTTATGCTGATATTGGCCACTTTTTTCACCGGTTGCGTGACATCCGCAAACCATCACGATGTGTACTTTTCTGGCGATATTGAAACCCAGAATGGCCAGTTCCTCATGGATGGAAACGTTTCGGTCGGAATCGGTGCTGCCCCAGATACGACGCTCGAGAACGTGTCTGTAGTGCTCTATAACGAACAGAAACACGTGATTCGACGTATCCGAATTGGAGAACTTTCGACGCACGGACCACCACAGAAACAGCAAATCAATCTCACTTTGGACACTATTCCCGCTTACGTCGTCATCGAATCGCCCGATTTCTGGCAATCGAATACGGAGGTGTACGTAAGTGGGTACGAACGTCCCGGTGATGGCAGTCGCTACAAGGACTACTCGAGGCACAGTCCCAGCGAGAAATTCCCCGACGAACCACCATAATATTGAATGATAGAACTAAAATGCATCCACTCTTCAAGCATACCGTCTGTGGCTTACTACTCATTACTCTGGTCACAGGATGTGCAACCTACCCGGCGGGTGAAGAAGTTGAGGTCGCCTATATGGGTGTACCTACGTCGTCGGATGGCACCTTTCAGATGGATGGTCGGATTGCTATCGGAGGAGGAGCACCCGAGCAGGATACTTTCAAAAACGTGAAAATTAAGTTGTATACAAGCAATGGGACACAACTCTGTGGCGTCACAATTGGTGACCTTGACTCACACTCGGCGCGACACAACGTCTCACTACGGTATAATACTGTCCCAGAGTACGTGATTATCACATCGCCTGATTTCTGGGACGAGAAAGTGAGTGTGAACTATTTCCAACGACGCTCCGACAGCCAGAATTACACCCGAATAAGCGTATCTTCGAAACAAGACCTTCCAGTATCTCTTATCGAATCTAACCGGGTCTCATGTACGTAGAACCACTACGTTGTGATAACCTCCGCCACCCCTCCCGCGACCGTGCTGGCTGACCGAGCGCGGTACGGCGGAGATGACCGTGGTCGCAAGGTCCATGAGAGGTACAAACTGACCGTTGCGTGCCTCCGCAGAATTAGGTCGATAATCTACGTATTGTGATCGGATGGATAGAAACCCGGTATTTCGTCGCTCAATAACCGAGGAGGTGTTGTCGATTTTCTAAATGTTCTCGGAAGCGGGTGGATAACTAAGTAATCGTACAAAGCACTCTGGTGGTATGTCCGGTGGTGCCTCGAAAACTGGGGACGAATCGTTTCGACCGGATTCGACGGGTCGAGACGACAAGTTTCGAGAAAGTGAATCGAGCGAGTCCGCAGACCGACTGACTCGGCGCTCCGTCTTGTTAAAATCAGGACTCTCAGGAGCGATTTTGCTCAGTGGGGACGTTACGGCAACTTCGGATACGTTAGAGTCGTCCGTCAGTGAATCGTCGAACAGGTTTCGACAATCGGTCGATTGTGAAGAATACCGCCAGAGTCTCAGTTGTCGGGAGGAACGGGAACGGTTACTGAAGGAATTGCGGGAGGCGAAAGCAAAATACGACAATTGCATGCGGAGAAAGGCCGACATAGAGGAACAGAACCGACGGTTACAGGAAAACCTCGTGGGGGAATTCGGAGTTCGACACGATTGTTTTACCCCGGAAGAATGTGGGTATCTCGCCGTGCCGTCTTGCGCTGGCGAGTACGCGATTTACGAATTACAGCGGAGATTGTTAGCTCGATTGTTAGAGGAGTGTCAGGACGTTCCAAGAAACGTTAAATCTCGACGAGAGATAAATCGCGCTCTCAGGCATCTGTACGGGGAATTGAACCGATTAGAAGAACAGCTGATAGACTTAGACTATGAAATCGATGCGCTTACGCGAGAGATAGAACAAACGAATAAACTCTCTATTGGGGGATTCTCTATCGGAGCGGGTGCTGCTAGAATTGTTCTGCGCCCGCCAAACGGTAGTCGCTGGGAGAACGCTTGGGATACGCGAGAGGCCAAGTACGCACAGCGGAAGGAACTAGAAAAGATGATAAAAAGAACGAGAAATCAGATTTCTCAATTAGAGCAACAGCGTGCTTGTCTCAGTGGGGACAGGGTGATCGAGCCGCAGGATGATTTGAAGTACAATCAGAAAATAGACGCGGGCAAGCGAGCAATCAGGCGATTATCACTACAAAGTGAGACTACTACAGCAATTCAAGACCAACCGACTGTTGACGTAGTTGATGTTCAATCGTACGCGTACGACGAAGCTCGAACCTTCGAACCGTGGGAGCTCGATTTCGAGCCTCCGACGAACGATGCCGAAGCTGTGTTTCAAGACTTCGTCCGCAACAGTCTGTACCAAGTGTTCGTAGACTACGATTTAGCGGTAAGTTATTCGAGGTACGCCACTGCTTTCGACACCAGAGTGACGTACGAAAACATGCAGTACGTCCCACGCTTCGAGATTCTTCCGTTCGTCGAGGCCGAACTCAAACAGATGAGTGCGATCATCTACAACGCCGAAGCGTCCGTAGCCCTACTTGAGGAGGCCATCGAGATGCGACCTGAGGTGAACGCCGCGTGGGAGCAAGCCGGTGACGACCTCTCGAATTTATCTCCTGACGAAGTAAAACAGCGAATCCGTGAGTCGTGGAGCGACGAACCGTATCGAGACGAACTGCTCCGAACGTATCAGTTGACGCCGCTCCAATGGGATGTGTACGTCGGTTGGACGGACGACGCTGTCGCAGCACTCAACGACATCGACATCGAAAATTCGACTCCGACGGAGTACTTGGACGACGAGTGGGAAGCACTCATGCGCGACCTCGCCGCGGGGAACCGAGCCGTGGCCAACTCCTTCCGTGAGTCCCGTTCTACCCTTCGAGAATTGTGGCTCGGTTCGTCGCGCGTAGCTGGCTAAGTTGTTTCCCCTTCTACGGTCGTGGTGGTGGTAGTCGCTCGGACTCTTCTGTTAGTCGTATTTTCTACGAGTTCTGTCGGCACCGCTCTTAGATACCATCGGACGCTCATATTTTCGAGCGTGGAGTTCTCGCTGGTTCCGACTTCGTTTACTCTCGGAGCGGACCGACTCGGTTCCCAGTCGGGTTCGATTATCCCTTCGGTAACGTTCGCGTCGAGAGCGACGTTCCGACCGGTGAACGAAACGACAGTGGCAACTTCGACGAACGAGAACTCCGCAGCCTCGGTCGGGTCAGTCGAGACGTTATACCGCCTGATAGACGCGACGGTCAAGTTCCGAACGATGTTCTGTGACGCTACTGCTGTCGAGTAGTACGACCACAGTTCGGAATCTCGAACGTACGTCTCTCGGATGACGTTCTCGCTACTCCGGTCGATGAAAATCGCCGCGGGATGGTCTACTGAGACGGTGCGAAACGTCTCGGGTACGGTGATTTCTACCCCTGTGGTATTGAGTATCGTGTTCCCCGTGAGAAAGTTCTCGTTCGCCTCGTTGGTGAGCGTGATACCGCTGTACGCGTTCCCTTGAACCCAATTTTCGGTCACTTGGTTTCGACTGGACTGGTTTATTACGATTCCCGCGGAGTAGTTCACCTGAGCAGTGTACGGGTCTTCACCGGTCGTGTTTCGTATCACGTTACCTTGGACGATATTTTGGTTCGCTCCATCGACTACTGAAACTCCGCTGTGAGCGTTCGCTTCGAGGGTGTTGTTCGTCACCGTATTCAGAACCGAGTTATCACGGACGAGGATACCGTTGAGGCCGTTCTGTTCAACTAAATTCGACTCCACTATGTTGCTGTTCGACCCCCTTGCGAGTGCAATTCCAGACAGCGTATTTGATCCGATATCGTTGTCTCGGACGGTATTCTGACTCGAATTTCGGAGATAGAGGCCGTCGTATCGCCCCGTATTCCGAATCGTGTTTTCAACGATACTGGACCCCGTCGTCTCGAAGAGTTCCATTCCGTCGAGAACGCTGTTATTTATTTCACTGTTCGTGACACTGCTGACCGAGACGTCGTCGAGAACGACGCCTATCGTACTGTTCGTCGATTCCACCGCTTCCGTACGGATTGTGGTTGATTGGAATAGTCCGACACCCGTCGCGGTCTGTTCGGTCGTTACACCCCGTATATTGCCGTCGGTTACGTCGAAGAACGCAATTCCGTAAACCCAATCTCTGACCGTCAATCCGGAGATTGTAACGTTTTCAGACTCCGACACGAATACTCCGTGGTACGCCCACTGTGAAACGGTCGCATTTGCAGTCCCGATTTCCGTCGCATTTGCAAACGCTTCGAAGAGGCTGTCTCCGACTCCTGTGTTCTCGCGGAGAACACTCCAATTGCCGTCGATGGTGTGTCCGGCACCATCTAAGACGACGTCGTCTGCCTCGATTCGAATGCACGTAGCTTCCGTACTGTTTAGAATATCGGCCGTGAGCGCGTAGTGGCCCGATTCGGTAATCGTCGTGCAAGAGTCGATTTCGGCGGGGGTGGAACCGCCCGTCTCTTGATTTACGGGTCCCGGTGCGACGAGGCCACTCATGAGTACGCTCACAACCAGCAGTACGGTGTGGTCACTCATCCCGTAGGCAGACTGGGGGCAGTCTCTTTGTTATTGACGCGTGACTATACACTCATCCTCGGTTGCCTCAGACGACTTTTTCCTCCATCGATAAATTACTCGCGCGTACCAGACAGGAGTGCGGCGAATAACTAAGCGCAAACTGGCCGAATAATCCATCCTCATGCAGGTTGTCACGAGACTGCGAACCCTGCGACTACGAGCGTTCGTTTTTGTTTTGCTCGTTAGTTTCGGGGTCCTCATCGCCGCCGTCTCACCAGCGGTCGCACACTCCGTTCGGGCCGACACGCATTCGAATCGGGTCGCCCCCGATTCGTGTACGACGATTACGACGACCGACCGACACGAACTCAGAACCAACGTCACGACGACTACTCGAAACATCACGACGACTTCTCGAAGGTGTATGCAAGTACGAGCAGACGACACCGAAGTAGTATATCCAAGGGAACCACCGTCGAAGCCGGTTCCGTTGACTATGGAGAACGTCGGTCGGTACGTCGCCAGATACGAGGAGGTTCGACAGCACAACGCGCTGCACAACCAGAGTGACTGGCGACTGGTCGAGGTTAACACGTACTGTTCTCCTTCGAGGGTCGAGAACGAGGAGAACGGCTTCGTCGTGAGCGTGAGATGTGGCTGGAATGCTGTGGACGTAGACGTGAGCGGGAATGTAACCGTCGTCGATGGGGCAGGATACACGACTACGTACTTCGTGAACGAAACGATGACCGACCGTCGGAGCGCCTATTGGGGAACGAGTACGCCGGCGGGTGCGATAACGACGTTTGCTGATCGAAGTGGAGACGAGGGACGGTTGCCGCTTGACTTCTTCGGACTGTTGCTCTTGTTCGGCACGCTGGTCGCGACTCGGTCCTATTCTTCCGGAACGCGATGACCAGTGCACTGTCGAATGGCGTACCACACCTCTCCACGATGGGTCTCCGAAGAGATGCGTATCTCCTCGCGGTGCCGACTCGAACGTGACAGTACCATCACTCGATTGACGGCTTAGCAGTGGAAATTCACATATCCCTCAGATAGTTCGGTAAGCTGGGACAATCCGGCTGCTATTGCGGGGATGATATGATAGAAAACAGTGTGTTTCGGCCATTCCACGACCCGTAACGGCTTCTGTATCCACCGTCGAAACTTACTAATATCGCACAGATACCATAACTGTCAATCGGTTATTAGGAGTGAACTGTCGACCAGTGGGTGGGGAATTCGATGACAGCACGAAAATTCGCCATCGTCCTCGTCGTTCTCGGCCTCGCGACCAGCGTCGCTGCGATGACCACAGGCGCGGCCGTTATCGACGGGAATTCCATGGGGACCAGCTCCAATGAGGTTGGTCAGCAAGACGGGACCGAAACGACTACACAAGAAGAGGAGACGACGCAGGAAGCCGAAACGACCACGGAAGGAGAGGAAGAGACGACGCAAGATGGAGAGACGTCCGAGCTTTCGGCCGAGCAGCGCCAGGCGATTACTACGGGCGTGCAAGCGGGAGTCGATGCCACCGAACGAAGCGGAATCTCGGTCAGTGCCCAGGAACAGGAGACGATCCTCGAAGCGGCTATCGCAGGTGCGAATCCCGGGACGAATCCAATCATCCTCGAAGAGGCGGCATATGGCGTCGCATACGGTACGTTAGGGTACGGTGCGACTGAAGAACAGCTTCGGGCGGCGGTCCAGGGAGCGATGGCGGGCCTGACGACGGCGGCGACCGAACAGCAGAACGCCAGTCAGGTAGCGATCGTCGAAATAACGTTTCAGGTGGCCGAAGGTGCCGCCCACGGCGCGGTCACGGGTGCTACCGAAAACCCGGAAGTAAGTCCAGAGATAATCGAAGCAGCCGCGAGGGGCACTGCTGCGGGCGCAGTCGATAGTTCGCTGTTGAATCTCAACGCGTCCCTCGACGAAATCTCGTACGTGACTCACCGTACTCCGTGGGCAGCGACGAACCTGGTGGGAGAGAACGAAGCTGACCCGTCGATCGAGATCGCCGGAGCGGCCTCGCAGTTGGCTGCGAACGAAACCGAACGGATTGCGTACGTCTTCACGAGAACCAGCCTCATCGAGTATCCCGCACCGCCATCGGTGACGAACGGGACGGTTGCCTGACCGCACGGTCTCTCGACTATTTATGAAATCCAGACGAAGATTTCTGCAAGCAGTCAGCGTCGGAATCGGAGCAGGCATCGCAGGATGTATCGGAGGCGTATCGACAGAGTTCGCAACTAACGGGGAGAACGCAGCACTGCAGGGAGGGGGTTCTGATCAAGAGTACGTTCCCATCTATCGAGCCGTCGCCGACTCTGTGACCGGGGTGCGAACGTACGACGCCGACGGGCCGACCGCATCGGGGTCGGGATTCGTCTACGACGACTCACACGTCCTCACGAACCAACACGTCGTTGAGGATGGAACGGCGTTCGAGGTCAGATACCGAGGCAACGACTGGCGAACCCCCGAAATCGTCGCGACAGATATTCTTAGCGACCTCGCAGTGCTCCGGGTACCAGACCACCCAGACTACGCAACTCCGCTCGCCTTGCGACGGAACGATCCGACGGTCGGCGAGGAGGTGATTCTCGTCGGGAATCCGTTGGGCTTCGAAGATTCCGTGTCGGCCGGTCTCGTCAGCGGCGTCGACCGCTCGGTCGATGCCGGAGGCTACACGATTCACGATACTATCCAGACCGACGCAGCGGCCAACCCCGGCAACAGCGGCGGGCCGCTCGTCACGATGAATCACAAGGTCGCGGGGGTACTCTCGCGTGGTCCCACCGAAGCACTCAACTTCGCAATCTCTGCATCGCTCGCCCGTCGCGTCGTCCCGGCACTGATAGAGAGGGGTGAGTACCGTCATCCGTTCCTCGGCATTCAGGTGGTGACGGTCGATCCAATCGTCGCGGAAGCGAACGGGGTCGTCGAACCTAGAGGCGTCCTCGTTACCGACGTGACGACAAACGGGCCTGCTGCGGGACCCCTCCGCGGAAGCAGCGGTCGGCAGGTCGTCAGGGGTGTCTCCGTCCCGACCGGCGGCGACGTCATCGTCGCGTTCGGCGGCCAACCGGTCGAGACTGAACGCGACCTCTTTACGTACTTGACGCTGCAAGCGAGTCCGGGGGAAACCGTTCGCCTCACCGTCGTTCGATCGGGTGAAGAAGAGTCGATCGACGTACCTGTCGGAGCGCGGCCGGAACCGTGATCTCGTTTTCCGGCCTTCTGCTACCGTTCGAACAGTTCGGTATCCCGTCGCCGGTCAACATTCTAAGTCCAGCAAGGCCTGATTCATCTCACACGGCACGCAGTTCCACTGGTCGGGTAATTGGATGTACTTGGGGGCTGAACCGACTTGTTCGACAACTTGACTCGGCAGTTCAAAGAATTCGTTGGGGTCGAGACGGGTTCTCCTGTAGCCGATTTCGATGTGGAGATGCGGCCTGGCAGCGTTCGCGTTCCCGCTGATCCCTACCGTGCCGATCTCTTCGCCAGCACAGTAGTAGTCCTCCGGCTTACGCGTCCCGAGGTGTGCGTATATGAAACTGTTTCTCGACCCGCTGTCTCGAAGGACAATGTAGTCGCCGAACCCTGTTTTCTCGCCGGTTTCCTTGTTCTCCTGAGTTCGATGAGTGATTCGCCCACTGACTGCAGCCTTTACCGGTGTGCCGACGGGCGCGTGAATATCCCACCCTCTGTGTCTCACCTTACAACCACTCCGGTAACAGCCGAAGATCGCTCCGCGCCATCCTGAAGGCCCAGGTGATTGGAGCGTAGACATATCGTCTAAGGGGTCGTGCTGGTTGTCACCGCCGCACCGCGTGAGCGAGTCGGAGACTTCTATCTCGTTACAGCTATCGACCCAATAGCCGCTCAACGTGTGACCATCTTCTGAAACCGTCAATTCGAAGTCTTCCCAGATGACCTGCCCATAGCAGGGCCAGTCCTCGTCGGTGGACGTGTAACAGATCTCTTGGGTCCCCGTGAGCGTGTCGTCGGTGAACGTTGCCTCCATTACCAAGTCGGGCGACTCCTGATCGCCCGTAGGAACCCAACCATTATCCCCGTCACATTCGGCGTCACCCATCGTGTATCCATACACAGTCGATCCGATGTGGTCGAGTGTCCACTCGTTTCCGTCTTCGGTCTCCCATCGACCCGTCAGGTCCGGCGGGCACGTGTCCTGCGCCAGCGTATCGGCTTCCGCTACCGCTTCGCTTGAGCCCCTGCTCCGAGCGCTGGTGACCCCCGTTCCGACGGCGAGGCCACTACTGGCACCCACTGCCTTGAGTAATTTTCGTCTGCTGAATTCCTGTGTCTTTCGCCCCGTGCTACGATCCCTCATGGTCCATCCACAGTCTTGGACGTCGCCGTCTTTCATAGCCTTATCGCGGGCTGGCAAACAGGTGCGTCGCGATATGACTTTCCGGACCGCCTAAACCGGGCTTCGTTCGAGAATTGCGATACGTCCACGATACCGTGCAATGGTGGCCCGCCGACGGTGGTGGTCTGACGTGGGCGACAGACGCATTCGGGAACCCCGGCGACGATTTCGAGCGGTTCCGTACGGTCGAATCAACTCGATAATCGAAAGACACGTGTCGATTCCACGCGGCGCTGACGGACGATAATCTACCTACGGTCGCCAGCCGATTGTTCGTAAATCGAAGACTACCACGTTCCCGCGACCTCTGGGATTGTTCAACTCGGGATTGTCGGGAGCGCGAATCACTCCGTACTGTAACGAATTCTGTATTGCGCGTGTCTTTCGGTGCGGGCGTCGCTGAATAACAAAGATGGAGAAGGTCGACGAAACTCGACATGCGAGTCCTGTACGTTTTCGTTACTGTCGGACTACTACTGGCTTCGACCACCGGTGCGAACAGCGTTGTCGAACAGAACACCGACGCCTCTCCGCAACAAATCGACTCCTGTACCACGATCACCGAGTCCGGTCGGTACGTCCTCACTGGAGATATCGTAAACAGTACTGCAGAAACGTGCATTCGGATCGAAGCGAGCGACGTCGTCTTCGATGGTGGTGGTCACGTCGTCGATGGGAACTGGAGCGTCCTCCGAAATCGAACCGTTGGCGACGAGAACATCACGGAGGAGTATCTCAATGATAGCGAGATTCCCGCAACGACTCCCAATCCGACGACGAATCGGTGGGCATATCATGGCGTTTTCGTCACAGGTTCGTCGAACGTTACGGTCACCGCGGTAACTACGACTGACTGGGTGTACGGTGTCGCTGTTGCTGGCACGTCCGATGGTCTAGTGACCGGAGTGACGACAGAGCAAACGGTGACCGGAGTCGGTCTCTATCGAACGACCGGGATTCGGGCGACGGAGAATCAACTGACAAACAATAGCGTTGGTATCGTTCTGGACGGTCTCGACGGAGGGTCAGCAACCGTCAACTCGATTGTCGAGAGCAAACTCGACGGTATTGCGCTCCTCGACTCGACCGGCGTGACAGTGTCGAATAACACGGTGAACAGGACGCAACGATACGACGGTATCTACCTCCGGAATTCGAGCCGCAACGTTATCACCAGAAACACAGTTTCGAATTCCGTCCTCTCTGGAATCACCGTTGCCGACAATTCGAACGGAAACACAGTAGCGGAAAACCTAGCAAGCGAGAACGGGCTCAACGGGATTCTGTTGATGCAGGACTCCAGTCAGAATACGATTCGCGGAAACGACGCGATGGCCAACGAGCACAGTGGAATCGCCCTCGTATCGGACGCCAACGAGAACAATGTTATCGACAACACCGTCGTCAACACGTCGGGAACAGCTACGTATACTGTTGAACTAAACTACTCTGCAGGTATCGTCGTCAATGGGTCCGACGACAATCGGTTCATCGGGAACTATCTATGGGGCAACGTGCATAGTGGAATCACACTCACGTCTCAAGCAACCGACAACGAGTTCGTCAACGACGTCATTCTGAATACGACTACACTTCGAGCCTTCGAGTTCGAAGGGAACTACACGTCCGCAATTGCGGTCAGAGGGTCGGGTGACAACAGCTTCAGGAATACGATGGTTCGCGATACCAATGGATGGTCGTACTTCTCGTTTGACAACCCCTCTCCTAACACAGTCCAGAACCTCACCATCAGTCATCTTAAGCGACTCAACGTCTCTTCGTCGCCCGAACAAAACTTCACGCTTGTCGACGTCGCTGCCGACGTTTCGTTCGTCGGCCGAGACGTCGCCGTCGATATCAACACGACTCGTTCGAAGATTGAACCGGACTGGAGTCCGCGTCGGATAGGCCCGCGAGTGACTTACGTCCAAACAAGTCCCGACGCACGCATCACGAATCTATCAGTCCAGTGGAGAATCCTGAACGTTTCGACGACGGTGCAGACGACCCCGCACACGGAACAAACATCTGATTCGACCGATCGAGGGAGCACAACGAACGAAATCCCCGTAGTGTGGCTTAATGTGAGGGAGGCTGGTTCTCCAATCGGCGAAGAACCAAGAACGTCGACTCGTTTCCCTCATCCCCCTCGTCGTCCCACGGGTGCCCAGTAGTCCTTGAGTTCTGCGTGCAGTTGAGTGAACGTCTCCGCCAACGTGACGAACGACCCACGGTAGTCTTCCATCGCAGTCACCCATTCCTCGTCGAGGAGGATGGTCTGGTCGTCGCCACCGAAGGGTGAATCGGCGAGTGCGTCAGTGACACTCGATTCGAACACCGACCACTGCCTCGGAGTGAGATTAAATACTTCGTTCACGTACGCCTGATTCTCGTCGGTTGCCCACCATTCGGTGAACTCCTCCGTCGCGACTTCACTATCGATCCCCGAATCTTCCACATCTGCTTCCTGTAGGATCGCGTTTATCTGCGACTGCAACGCGATTACATTGCTAACTAGTTTCGCAGCGTCTGCTGCATTTCGAGCGATGGCCCGAATTTGTTTTATTTCGATCTGTGCCAGTGACCAGGCGAACACTGAGTCGACATATGCCATCGATTGGAATTCTTGTCGAAGTCGGGTGACAGTCTCGTATCGCCGAAGACTCAGTGCGATGTTATATTGTGTCGATGCGAGGTACAGCGCGTTCGCAGCGAGGTCTTGAACGGTGGCCTCTATTTGGTTCGCGGGGTCGTCGAATTGGAGGTTCCACGGGTCGAACGCTGCGACCTCTCGGTAGTTGTAGTCAATCGATTCGTAATCGATTTCGATTCGAGTGGGTTGTGCGGCCAGAAAACGCCGTGATGACACTCCACTGTTCGATTCAGTACCCCTCTGAATTTCGCTCCGACCCGCATCCCAGGAGTTTCGAGCGCTTGTCGTTGTTGGTCCGTTGTCCGATTCTCCGTCAGCGCCTGCCCCGCAGTCTCCAAGTCGTTGCACCTGTTCTCCTGCTTGCTCTGCCATGTCATCCACTTCCAGGGTTAGTTCTTCGAGTTGGTCTATCGTGGCCAGCCACGACGAAATTGCTGCGCCCGCTGGTGGGACGAGTCGAAAGACTGGGACGAGTCCGCCGAGGACTTGTCGCGCCCCGTCTAACCCTTCTCGAAAGCCGTTCGTTAACTCTCCGAGGCTATCGAATAGGAGCCCGAACAGATCCAGTGCCACTTCACAAGGTAATTCGGGCGTCTCTTCCGGCGTTTGGGGCTGGCCCTGTCCACCACCTCCACCGGGTGATTGACCCGCCCCGTCTTCCGGTTGGTCGAGTGTCTCGCACGGTTGATTATAGGCCGCTTCAAGCTCGTCAACGCGTTCTTGGAGCCCTGTGCAGTCCGGGGCACTGTAGCCTTCTACAGGATCACGTCGGACACCGAATTCAGGGAAATTTTCGAAGAACTCTTCGATGGCTTGCTCTTGCTTCTGCTGAGCTTCAACTTGTGCTTTGAGACAATTTTCTAAGAGGTCGTTTGCCCAAGCGAGGTCTTGTAATATCTCTCTTCTTATTGCTTCACAGTCCGGTGGTTCTTCTTGCCCCCTAGACCTCCATAGAGCATCGGATGACCGCTCAGAAGACCGATGTTGTCCTCCCGAGCTACCTGATGCAAGTCCAGAATAGGAACCGATACCGACCGTAAGGGCACCTGTGGCCCCTACTTCTTGCAATATCGCACGTCTGGTCTTGGTTACTCCCTGAGCTTCGTTGGTTCGCTCGGCATCGTCAACAGTCTTGAATGCCGAAACTAGCTCATTGAGAAATGAAATATACGGCTGGCGAGCTCCGGTTTCGGTTACTTCTGTCCGTTCGTTCGTCGGCGTGTCGTTTGACATCGAACTGTTTTCTCTGCACTGTTCGTCTACTTAGTTATCTACTGGATTCCCAAGGTATTCACGATGAGTGACGTACTGTTCGTGATCTTCCAAGCCTCAAACACTCCGTGATAATACGTAACTTCATGTTAGAGAGACTATCGACGAAGCGAATATTTCGCTACAGCGAATCGAAAAACTAGGTGGGGGAACGGAGAACGGTTGATAGATTGCTCTTGGTGCACATCGTTACTGGCACTTCGCTAATAACAAATTCCGTAGAACTGTATTCGGTGACGACTATTATGGCGTGCGCCGTCCGTTCCTGCTGCCAACATTCAAGAGAAGTAGTTTCTAGCGTCTCTCCGAACAGGTTAGCGAGTCGTATGGGCACGACCGCTACAACGCGCTCATTTCTCAAACCACGCTAACAAATGTCGTTAGACCGAGCCGAAACTGCGGATGCCGTCGCGCTCGCACCGGTCGTGTTCGCGTACCTGCAACTGGGCTACCACGGCGACGTGACTGCGAGCGAGGACTACACGTCGCCCGGCCGGAACGCAGAGCGCGTGCTGGAGCGTGCGGTCCACGAAGCCAGTGTCGAGACTCGTGGGGAGTACGCGTGGACCGACCGCGACCTCGCGGTGTCAGAAGTTCGGTCGGAACTAGAACCGAGGGTGAACTCGTTGCGCTCTTCACGCGTCGAATCAGGAACCGCGTATCGCGTCTCGTACAACCAATCGGCGGCGCAGGCGTGGCGACAGGACAACTGTCTGTCCGGGTCGAATCGAGACTTTGGCGGGTGTATCGTCCGACAGGGTGTCGTCGTCCAGGAGCGCGCTGGCGAGACGCACGTCCTCGCGGTGGCCTTCTACGTTCGGGTGACGACGGAGCGCGGGACGACAGAACTGACGATACTCGTTCGGCCGGTCGGCCGGTAGGAATCGTCCTGTCTCACCACGCTATTCACCTCGACCGCGTCCCTTGCCGCCGAAGAGATATTGTGCCGCCGATCGAACCCAGAAGGACACGGATGTCCGACCGAACTGAATCCGCGGAGGTCGTCGTCGTTGGCTGTGGACCCGGTGGTGCCGTTCTCGCGTATCTCCTCGCACGGAGCGGTGTCGAGGTTGCACTCGTCGAGCGAGCGGCTACGTTCGAGCGCGAGTATCGGGGTTTCGGTTGGAATCCCGGCGTCATTCGGTTGTTCGAGGAGATGGACGTCCTCGAAGACGTGCTTGACCTCGCTCACGAGACGGTCACGGACGGGTCGTTCTCGTTGTACGGCGGAGCGGTCTCGGTACTCGATTTCGACCTGCTCGACACCGACTATCCCTACGCGCTCATGATGGAACAGCCCGCGCTCTTGGAGTGTCTGGTCGAGCGCGCCAGCGCGTACGACGGCTTCGCGTTCTACCCTGCGACGACGGTCACCGACCTTCGGACCGACGACTCGGGTGGAGTCTGCGGAGTGGTGGCCCACGACCGCGAGGTAGACGAGGACATCACCTTCGATGCGCGTGCCGTCGTGGGTGCCGACGGCCGGTACTCCACCGTCCGCGAGCGTGCGGGCATCGACCCCGGCTGGTTCGAGTCGCCCATCGACCTTGTGTGGTTCAAGCTCCCGCAGGGTGCCCTCGACGCCCGGAATCAGGGGCGAATCGACCGCGACGGCGTCCTCGTCTTCTTCGGACTGGGCGGCGGTGACGTTCAGGTCGGCTACATCGTTCGGGACGGCGAGTGGCCCAGTATTCGGGAAGCGGGTTTCGGTGCATTCTGTCGCCGAATCGCAGCCATCGACCCGGAACTGGCCGCGGCCGTCGATGCTCATCTGGACGGCTTTCGAGACACGACGTTGCTGGACGTCTCGCCGGGCGTCGCGAACTCGTGGACTCGCGACGGTCTCCTACTGTTGGGTGACGCCGCCCACACTGCGAGCCCTATCGGTGCGCAGGGCAACCCGCTCGCCGTCGAAGACGCCGTCGTCGCTCATCGCATTCTCGTGGATGCGCTCGCGGAGCGTGACGGCCCGGAGGGTGACGGGATACTGTCCGGCGACCGACTGCGCGAGTTCGAAGTTCGTCGTCGTCCGACGGTCGAGCGCGTTATCGCGCTCCAGCGGCGTGCCGCCCAGAACCTCCGTTTCTGGCTCGATTACGGTCGGTACGTCCCGGCGTGGCTCGTCCGCGGGTCAGCGTCGGCGTTCGGCTGGTTGGCTCCACACTCGCGCCGACTTCGGGGCTTCGTCGAATCGTTCGCGCTCGGTGACGAGTCCGTTTCGGTGGCCCGGTCGCGCTTCGTGGACTGATAGCTACCGGGTGCGTCGCCGACCGTCAGTCCGGTTGACGGTCAGCGCTGTGGTCTGGCGCGAGCGACCGAACTTTCACCACGAAGCCCGAACTCACGACCAACGAGGACGCAGACCATGACAACTGAAGACTACGATGTCATCGTACTCGGCGTCGGCGGGATGGGGAGTGCGACGGTATCCGAACTCGCCCGGCGTGGACTCGACGTACTCGGCATCGAGCGATTCGACGTGCCCAACGCCAGAGGCTCTTCCCACGGCGTCACTCGCATCATCCGCCTGCCACAGTACGAAGACCCAGCGTACGTGCCGTTAGTCCGGCGTGCGCTCGACCGCTGGATGGAACTCGACGAGCGGTACGACCGGCCGCTGTTCCACCAAGTTGGCTCCGTCGATTTCGGGCCGAGCGGGAGCGGCGTCTTCGAAGGATCCCGGCGCTCGGCCGAACTCCACGACATCGACCACGAGGTCCTTTCGGGGGAGGAACTCAACGACCGATTCCCCGGCTACGACGTGCCCGACGACTATCGAGCAGTGTATCAGGTCGACGGCGGATTTCTCCACTCCGAGCAGTGCATCGTCGCACACGTCGAGGACGCCCACGCCCACGGTGCAACCGTGCGAGCGCGCGAGCAAGTCGAAGCGTGGGACGCCGACGAGAGCGGTGTCCGCGTCACGACTGACCGTGGCGACTACAGCGCGGAGAAACTGGTCGTGACCGCTGGCGCGTGGACGGGGCAGTTGGTGCCGACGCTCGCGGACTATCTGCAACCTGAACGGCAAGTACTCGGGTGGCTCCAACCGAAACAACCGCCGCAGTTCGACCCGGAGCGATTCCCCGTGTTCGTCGGTGAGGTGCCGGAAGGCCACTACTACGGCTTCCCGGTGTACGACGTTCCGGGGTTCAAACTCGGCAGATTCCATCACCGCGAGGAGACTGGGAACCCTGCGGAACTCGACACGGAACCGGACCGCGAGGACGAACGCCTCCTCCGAACGTTCACGTCGGAGTACTTCCCGACTGCGAGTGGGCCGACGATGCGCCTCTCGACCTGCATGTTCACGAACACGCCCGACGAAGACTTCATCTTAGACACGCATCCGAACCACGAGAACGTCGTCGTCGGGGCCGGGTTCTCCGGTCACGGCTTCAAGTTCGCCAGCGTCGTCGGCGAGATTCTCGCCGACCTTGCGTTAGAGGGAGAGACGGACCTCCCCATCGACCCGTTCGCAGTCGAGCGGTTTCGGTGACAATCGGTTCAGTCTGGTCTGACCAGTGCTGTCCGGTTCACGACCCTGCTATCCGGCACAGTTTATTTCGTAGAAAAATTTAATAAAATCACGCGGGCATAGCTGTGTGTGAGACTTCATACCAACGCACTCACGACCCTCATCGTCGCACTGCTCGTCGCAAGCGTCGCGGTACCCGCGAGCGGTGCGCTCGGCACTCAGTCCATCGACAACTCGCCCCAATCGCCCGACTTCTCCACCCAGTCAATCAGCGGGTCCGTCGAGGTTACCGTCATCGACGTGACCGACGGCGACACAATCGACGTACGGTACGACAACGGTAGCACCGACACCGTTCGACTGCTCGGCGTCGATACGCCCGAAGTCCACACCGAGAACACGCCCGGAGAGTTCGAGGGCATCCCGTCAACGAGCGACGGCGAGACCTGCCTCGGCTACGAAGGCGAGGTCTCCAGCGCGGTCGCAAAGAGTCGGCTGCTCGGCGAGCGCGTCACCCTGAAGTTCGACTCGGAAGCCGACCGCAGGGGCTACTACGGTCGCCTGCTGGCGTACGTCTACCTCGACGGCGAGAATTTCAACTACCAACTCATCGAGAACGGCCACGCTCGCGTCTACGACAGCACGTTCAGCCAGAGCGACTCGTTCTACAGCGCGGAGAGCGACGCGCAGAACGCAGGCGTCGGCGTCTGGGCCTGCACGTCTCCCAGTAGTGAACTCGGCGGCATCTCCATCGAGAAGTTCAACCCCGACCCCGCGGGCTACGATTCCTCGAACCTGAACGACGAGTTCGTCGTCGTCCAGAACCGCAACACTGGTAGCGCGGACCTCGGTGGCTACACGCTCTACGACGACGCGTGGAACTCCTTCGCGTTCCCGAGCAGTCTCAGTCTCGACTCCGGCGAGACCGTGACCGTCCACACCGGGTCCGGAAGCGACAGCAGCGCCCACGTCTACGGCGACTACGAGTCGCCAATCTGGAACAACGACGGCGACACCGCGACGCTCTACGACGACGGCGGCGACTACGTCGTCTCGCGATCGTACTGAACGGAATCGAGTCCGTCTCGGTCCCGCGCTCGTCCGCGGTACCACGACTCAGTATTTTTCGAAGCACCATTTCTGGGTGCGCGAGCAAACGTTTCAAGCGCCTCGAACGACTTCCATCGGTAGAGAACGAATGAGGACCGCCACACTGACCGACGCCCACACGGTGGAGATTGGCGACCGGCGACGACCCGAACCGGACGCCGACGAACTGCTCGTTCAAATAAACGCCTGTGGCGTCTGTGCGACCGACCTCCACATGTACACCGGGTCACTGACCGTGGACTACCCGATGGTGCCGGGCCACGAGAGCGCGGGCGAAGTCGTCGCAGTCGGCGACGACGTCACCGACTTCGAAGCGGGCGACCGCGTCGCGATCAACCCGTCAGTCCCGTGCAACGAGTGCAAGGCGTGCAAGTCCGGCCGAGAGAACCTCTGTCGGGACCTCACGTCGCTCGGCGGCGCGGCCACGCACGTCATCGACGGAGCCTTCGCCGAGTACGCGAGCGTTCCCGTCGGAAACGTCGAAGCCATCGGCGACCTCGACTACCGAACGGCGGCGTTCGCCGAGCCGCTGGGGTGCTGTGTCAACGGCATCGACCAAATCGACTTGACGAGCGGCGAGACGGTCGTCGTGGCCGGAGCGGGAACGATTGGCCTACTGCTCGTCCAACTACTCAGGACGTGCGGTGCCGGAACCATCGTCGTCTCCGAACCAGTCGAACAACGCCGCGATGTCGCGCTCGAAGTGGGTGCCGACCACGTACTCGACCCGACTGAGCAGGACCCGACGACCGTCGTCCCCGAACTCGTCGGCGAGGTAGACGTCGCCATCGAAGCGGTCGGCATTCCGGCAGTCATCGAACAGGTACACTCGCTCACGGGACCGGGCGGCCGAACACTCGTCTTCGGCGTGCCGCCGGAGGACGCCACCATCGAACTCTCACCGTTCGACTTGTTCTTCGAGGAGCGCGAACTCGTCGGCACCTACTCGCTCACACCAGACGCGTTTGCACGGGCTGTGACGTTGCTCCGGAACGGCCGCATCGACGTAGAGACGCTCGTCACCGACGAGTTCGCCTTAGAGGGCCTCGAAGAAGCATTCGACCAGATGGAGGCACGTGAGGGACTGAAGAAGATGGTATACCCTCACCAGTAGGAACACAGAAAGACCCGAAAACAGCAATTCGATTTCACAGGCGCGTTACTCGAAAATCTTCTCGCGCTCACGGGACTTCGACCGCCCCGACCCGCCGCTCCCGCCCGTCAACTTCGAGAACGCGAGGTACGCCAAGTACAGCAGTAGTGCGAGGACGACCAGCGTCACGAGCGTGCTGACGAGCCACGAGACGAAGCCGAGGACGATAGCGACGACTTTCGCGACGACCCACAGCAGTACGAGGCCGAGCAACACCCAGCCGCCGAGTCGAATCCACTTGGACATACCAGATTGGTTTCGGTTCCGACGATATCAGTGTTTGCCCGCACGTGGCAGTTACTCCAGTTCGCCGTCCAGTCTCACTCCAACTCACCGTCCAATCCCCACTGCTCGGCCCGTTCCTGTGCTTCCTCGCGGGCTTGCTCCCGAATCGCCTCGATCTTCTCGGTGTCCTCCAAGAACGCCTTTAGAAAAAATAGCAGCACTCAAACATGGCCAGCCGAACAGATAGGACCGAATTTCTGTACGTCGTGAACCTTGATCAACTACCACGCCTGTCTGAGTCTCTTTCTGAAGACCCATCTACTTGGCTTGGTTTGTCCGTGAGTCGTTCTTTGTCACCATGGTGGGGGAAATATTCTCCACTCGGTGCGATTGCTCCGGACTTCAGGGCACATTGACTGACACCCGTCCATGATGACGACTTGTGGCCATCACGGACTGCGCGCAAACCGATATTCTTCGCCGCGTTATAGTCGGCATGCACTTCGTATCCGCACTCCGTACACTCGAATCGATGTTGCACAGGCCGATTCTTTGCGCTCACTGATTCACAACTCACCTGAGAACACTGCTTGCTCGTGTTCCGTGGGTTCACCGTCACTACACGAATCCCGACTTCTTCAGCTTTATACTCTACAAATTCACGGAGACGACGGAATGCCCACGTGTGGAATGTAGTTGCACCAGGCAGTCGGTCTGTTATACCCTCTAGATTCTCGAACGCGATTATGCCACACTGCTGTGATTGGGCTTCTTCGACGAGTTCGTTTGAGGTGCAGTGAAGCGTGTCATTGGCAAACCGGCGTTCACGACGACTCATTGTTGAGAGTGTTCGGTGAGCGCTCCTTGTGCCGGTCTTCTGGAGGTTGCTTCGACGTTGCTCGTATTGTTCTCGTACGTGGGTTAGCTCTGCGCCGGAACCGAATCGGCCAGTGCTTGTCACGGCGAGGTTCTCGATACCAAGATCAACGCCAAGAACCGTTCCGTTCTCGACTGTCGAATCCTCAGTGTCTTTTCGCGGACCTCGAAATCCCAGATGCAAGAACCAGCCGCCATCACGGCGCGTTAGAGTACTCTCTGTGAGTTCCCACGAATCACTCTCAAGAAAACGGTGCTGATATCCATCCGCTTCTGACGGAAGGACGAGCGAACACCGAATCCGAGACTCAATCGTCGATAGTGAGACTGTTCCGTCCTCAAATAACGTCATCGTCCGCGAGTCATACCGGATTGTCGGCGCGGTAAACGACGGCTTTGAGGCAGCATACCCGTTCTCTAAGCGACTCTGGCAAGCAGCGACAGCTGTTGCCGCTTGATGGCTAGCGAGGATTGCGTGTTGGCTTCCAAGGCCTGTTGTGTCCCGAATAGAATCGTAGGCTACTGATTGGACGCGCCGCTTCGAAGTACAGTCGGGCCACGCTTTGTTACCTGCGAGTTGGCAGGCTTTCGTGTAGTCACTAATTGTTTGCTCAAGAAGCTTCGATTGCTCCTCGGATGCCTGAAGGCGTGTGATCGCAGTCCGGCGCTGGTACTCCTCAGCCACACCATGGGTTGGTCCCACTCTCGTATTTATATCTACGCACCAGATTACGGCTGCTGAGGCCGTATCGCACTTCGAGCCTGTGAAGCGACTTCTTCTGGAGTATTATCCCTTGGTGTGAGTTGAGCAGCAACATCTCGAAAGGTAGTGCTGAACTCTGTATTCGGTTTTCGTGAGAGAATCGGCTCTCCAGTATTCTCTACACCAGCCAATTCCTCTGAATTCGGGATGCTTCCTAATACTGGTCCATCAAAATAGCGTTCCGCTTGCTTCTCAACCTTCTCTGGAACTCCCGAATCGGGGACCTTGTTGAACAGCACGCCCGCGGTCTCGGTGCCGTAGGAGGTGGCGTACTCCTGTACTTTCAGGCCGTCGCTGAGTGCGGGAATCGTCGGTTGGAGGACGACCACGACTCTATCGGCGAGGACGATAGGGAGAATCGCGCTCTTCGAGCCGAGTGCGGCGGGCGAGTCGAGTAGGAGGACGTCCGTGTCGGCGGCGAGTTCGGCGACTACCTCCCGTAGTCGGTCGGGGTCGGCGTCTTCGAAGGCGGCGAGGCTCGTGCCGCAGGGGACGACGTTCATCCCGAATCGTTCGTAGACGGCATCCTCGACTGCGGTGGTGGTCTCCGCCACGAGTAGGTCGTGGAGCGTCGTGTCGGCCGATTCGAGACCGGTGTGAAAGAGCAGGTTCGCCATGCCAGTGTCGGCGTCCACGACGGTCACGTCGTACTCTTGGGCCAGTGCCATGCCGAGCGCGACCGTCGTGGTGGTCTTTCCGGTCCCGCCCTTTCCGCTTGCGACTGCGAACGCCTCGACCATCACGCCGGGGTTGCGCGCGATGCCTTAAAAATCTGCTCGTCGGAGGAAGAAATCTACGCCTTCGATTGGGCTGAGGGGGAGAAATCAGTCACGCGCGGCGAGCCACGCGGGAACTTCGGCGAGCGAGTCGTCAGTGAAGGCGTCGGCGATTGCTTCTGGTCGCTCGCCGTCGCAATTCGCGTAGCGAAGCTCGTCTGGGGCGACTCCCAACTGCTCCGCGCAGTTCTCGAACGCCTTGGGGTGGGGTACTCGCCACCCGCAGGCCGCGCTCGTCACCACTGCGTCGAAGGCGTCGCGGTCCACCTCGGAGCGAATCAGTGCGCGTCGAGCGAGTTCAGGCACGCGACAGTTCGAGAGGACGGCGACGGGACCCCGTTCGCTCGCGGCTTCGACGGCTTCGACTGCTCCCTCGCGCGTCTCGACTTCAGGGTCGAATGCCGAGACGACTGCGCGCCGGGGCGCGTTGCCGGGCGCGGTGACGCCCCTGCTGGCGAGCGCCCGACTGACGTGTGCCGGAAGCGGCACTTCCGCGCCCTCGGGTGGGTCGATGTGCGTCTCGTGGTAGGCGTCCTGCCAGTCGTCGGGGACGGCTACGTCGCGGTTTTCGAGTTCCGCGGCTATCGCTTCGGCAGGGTGTTTGGGAAATTTGGCTTCGACGAGCGTGTCGAAGAGTGCGAATGCGACGGCCACTACGTGGGAGTTCGTGCAAACGGTCTTGAATCACTCGGTGACTAGTCGGGTGACGCAGAGAACGGAACAGACCGATAGGAGGTTTCCGAAGCATACCCTTCGGTTGAATAGAGAACGCCGTTTGATGAGAGATGGTTTAGTCTGAGCGCTACGGATCGACAGTGAACAAAGTGACGCTAGCTACTCCCGAAACCTATGAGAAACCGCAACCGCACTGCGACGGCCACACCCTCCCCAACCGACTGTGTGACTCGGTTCCAGAAGACGCGACCACGTGGGTCGCGTCTTCTGCGCTCGTTACTCGTCCCTCGCGCGGTTCGGCGCGACGACATGCCGTCGCGCCAGCGCGCCGGTTCGGAAACCCCATATAGCGTTCTAAACTCCAAAATCAATCCCGTGAAACCGTCTACTCCACGTCGATAATATTCGACTCTAAGTCCCGCGGGAAGTACGTCAGCATGTCCGTGCCGTCTTCCGTGACGGCCACCGTATCGGAGTGGCGATAGCCGTACTCGTCGGTGTAGATACCCGGCTCGATGGTGTAGATGTGGCCGACTTCCATCGCGTCGTCTTCGGCCTCGCGGCCGTCCTCTTCCTCGCAGTGGTCCGCCCACCCGCGGTCGATGTACGGCGGTTCGTGGCCGCCGAGGCCGATGTTGTGGCCGACGTGGTGCTGTGCGAGGTCGGTGACGCCCTGTTCTTCGAAGTAGTTCCAGACCTGCTCGTCCACGTAGGAGATGGAGACGCCCGGCCCGAGCGCGTCGATGGCGATGGTCTGAGCCTCCAGCATCAGTTCGAAGTAGTGGCGTTGGTCGTCGCTCGGCTCTCCCAGGAACATCGTGCGCTCCAGTTCGGAGTGGTAGCCATCGACGTTCGCGCTTGCCCCCGTGACGAGTACGTCGCCCTCCTCCAGTCGGCGATTCGCGGTGTGGCCGTGGGGAAGCGCAGTCTGTTCGCCGGTGATGTAGCCCGCCATCGCGGGACCGTCGGCGCGCGTGCGCGGCACGTACTCGTCACCGAGGGTATCGAGCATGGCTCGCGACGCCTCCATCGAAGCGCGCTGGCTGACCGTCGCGGGGTGTGCCCCGACTTCTGTGTAGTCGGCGAGATAGCGATGCGCGAGGTTCCCCCAGCGCGCCGACTCGCGGACGAGTTCGACCTCCACGTCACTTTTCGCCCAGCGCATCCGGTCCACCCAACTCTGGCTCTCTACGTCCACGAACTCCGAGAGCGCGGGGCCTTCGTAGCCCATCACGCCCGGCGCGCCGTCGGCGTCGGTGACGACTGCCGACACGCCGAGATTCGATAGCATCGACGCCGCAGTTTCGATGGGTGCGCCACCGGGGTAGTCGAAGTAGTGGTGGACGCTATCGATTCGGGGATTCTGCTCGACGCGCTCGACTTCGAGGCGGGGCACCGTCACCTCGACGCGGTCGTCGGTCACCGCGAGGACGACCGGGCGTTCGGTCTGGATGTGGTCGAAGCCGGTCAGATACTCGATGCTCGTCGCGCCGAACCAGACGCCAGCGTCGGCGTCTGTCTCGGCGATTCGGTCGCGGACGCTGGCGAGTCTCGTGTCGAACTCTGCGTCGGGTACGCGGGTCGGCATTTGCTCGCAGGGACGGAAGCCTCCCTGTTAAGCGTTCACCCGGAGGCAAGCCGGGAGTTGAGACGAAACCAGTACTCGGTCACTCCACTCGAACGGTGTCCCCGACTTCTACGCCGTCCGCACTGCCCGCAGGTAACTCGATTAACTGGTCCGCTTCGGCCTTCGCGATACCCGTCCACGCGCTCAGTCGCTCTTTCCGCTGGACTTCCTCGTCCGTTAGCCAGAGCACGTCCAGCGCGAACGGGACGAACACCATGTGAACGTCCCGGCTCCCGACCTCGTCGAACCGGAAGACGAGCGCGTAGTCGTCGGGAATCGACCGCTTGAACATCAATCCGCGGGCCTGCGAGAGGAACGAATCGGCGGTGTCTACGTCCGTCGCCAGCGTGTTCCCCGCTCGCGTCCCGTCGTCGTGTACGACTCGCACGGTCGGACCTGTCGCGGTCGGGGCAAAAACGTTGCGCTGGTGGGGCGACCATTTTTATCCGATCAGACCCGAAGCGACAGTACGAACGCATGGAAGAGACGCCCTCCGGAACTCCCGTCGGCGTGGACGACCCCTACGACCACGCGGGGGTCTGTGACCACCTTACCGACGAGGGCAAGTGTCGGTTCGCCTTCGAACATCCCGAGCAGGACCCCAAGTTCGCCCGCGAACGCAGGCGCGACGAACTGCGGTGCCCCGCCGCAGACCCCGATGGCGACTGGAACTGGGAAGACTGTTCGCACTACCGCTGTCGAAACCGCGAGCGCGAGTGCGTCCGTTGTGGACTGGACGAGCGTCGGATGGCCCACTCCGACGAGCGACCCCTGCTCGAAGAGCATCACCTCTCGTACTCCGGTGGCGGCGAGACGCTGAGCCACGAAATCACGGTCTACCTCTGTCGGTGGTGTCACGCCAAGGTCCACAAGTCGTGGGCGCGCATCGACGACGACGTGAACCCCGACCCGGAAGCGATGGCCGAGAAGGAGGGCCGCCGGTCGCGCGAGCAGGCCGAAGCGACCTTCGAGTCGGCCGCCGAGCGGTACGACCCCGATTCGTAGTCGTCTCCGAGATACCGACCACTTCGGCCGCGAACCGCCAGTTTTTGCTCGGAGCGGTCGAATCGTCTGCATGGCTCATCCGACGAAACTCGGTCACGTGCACCTCAAAGTCCGCGAGTTGGACCGCGCCGTCGAATTCTACACCGAGGTGGTGGGACTCGACGTCACCGAACGGGTCGGCGACTCGTTTGCGTTCCTCTCGTTTGGCGACCACCACCACGACGTAGCGTTGCAGGCACTCGGTCCGGACGCGCCCGGACCGAGCAGTGGCGTCGGACTCTATCACACTGCCTTCGAGGTCCCAGACGAAGACGAGTTGGGAGCGACCCTCAAGCGACTCGAAGAACGCGGCGTGGAGGTGTCGCCCGTAGACCACGGAATCAGCCAGGCGCTGTACTTCGAAGACCCCGACGGTAACGGCGTCGAAGTGTATCTCGACACCCGAGAGCGGAACGACCGTTGGGAGTGGCGTGGCGAGAACGAACGGTTGGATTCAGACCAACTATTATAAACACCTATCGCATCGTGACCATACGTTTTTTGATACTGCCTCCCATCTGGAAGGTATGGACAGGGATGCACAGCCACGAATCGGCCATGTCCACCTCCACGTCGCGGACGCGGACGAGGCCATCGAGTTCTACGCGGGGATTCTCGGATTAGAAGTCCGCGAACGATACGACGGCTACGCCGCGCTGACGTGGGGAGAGAATGGCCACGACATTGCGCTCCACGGCGGAGAGGCGGCACGTGGCTGTCGCGTCGCCATCGAAGTTCCGAGCGCCGACTCGCTCGTGACCGTCTACCGAGCGTGCGACGATCACGGCGTCAGCATCGAACCGATCGACCACGGCGTCACGAAGTCGCTGTACTTCGAGGACCCCGACGGTAACGAGTGGGAAGTGTACCTCGACACGCGCGGTGAGGAGGGCGACCTCGAAACGTACTTCGAAGCGCTCGAAACCGCAGAGAAACCACCGTCGGAAGCCCGCGAGACGCAGTTCGACCCCGAATCGCTGGTCACCTGAGTTCCGCCGTCGAATCGCTCGTGACCTGACGTTCTGCTTCGAGACCCCTTCGAACTGCTTTTGTACTGCTATCGGCTACCTCCTGCCAATGACGCGTATCGTCGTGGTTGACAACCACGGGCAGTTCACGCACCTCGAACACAGAACGTTGCGAGACATGGGCGTCGATACCGAAATCATCGACAACACGACGCCACCGGAGGAAATCGACGCCGACGGCATCGTCCTCTCGGGCGGTCCCGATATGGACGACATCGGTAACTGTGCCGAGTACCTCGAACTCGGCGTCCCCGTGCTGGGCATCTGTCTCGGCATGCAAGCCATCGCGCACGTCTTAGACGGCGAAGTCGGGTCGGGCGACTACGGTGGCTACGCCGACGTGACGGTCGATATTCTGGACGACGACGACCCGCTCGTCGGTTCGCTTGCTCCCGAAACTCGGGTCTGGGCCAGCCACGCCGACGAAGTGAAGGCCGTCCCGTCTGGCTTCGAGAGAACTGCGGAGAGCGACGTCTGCGGCGTCGAAGCGATGAGCGACGACGAGCGCGACCTCTACGGCGTCCAGTGGCACCCCGAAGTCGCCCACACCGAACGCGGCGAAGAAGTATTCGAGAACTTCCAGGAAATCTGCGAGTAGCATCTTTTAACCTTCCACCGCGTAACCTCCCGAACAATGACGGCTACGCAGGGGGACCTCGCCGACCTGTCCCGATACATCTTCCGCGCGCCACGGTGGTACGCGAGCGTCGCGTTCGCGCTCCTCATCGCCGCCGTCGCGGGCGTCGGGGCGTTCGACGCAGGGTACGTCCTCGAAGACGCGTGGCAAGGACTCTTCTTCATCGGCGTGCCGACAGTCGTCGCCAGTCTGCTCACGACGCCAGTGGACCGACGACTCGGCGGGCAACTTACCTACAATCGTTCTTCGCTGCTGGCGCTGACCTGCGAGGGCATCGTCGTCGCGGTCATGGCGGGCGCAGGAGCGCTCGCCGTCCTCTCGGCGCGACTGAATCAGCAGTTCGTCTTCGACGCGCTCATCGCCGGATTAGCGTCGGTGTTCGCGCTCAGACTCCTCGTCGTGATGGCGGTCTCGCGACGGTCGCTCATCGTTGCGGCTATCCCTGCCAGCATCCAGACGGTCGCAGCAGCAGTGCTGTTCTTCATCTACAGTGGAACGATGCGGTTTCTGGAGGTCGGCGGCCCACTGCTCGACATCTTCCTCAACCGCGCCGACGAAGCCCCGAAGGAACTCGGTGCCATCGTCCCGGTAGACTTCGCACTCCTCGCGGTGATGTGTGCCATCTACGGCCTCGCCGTCTGGACGTTCGTCACGTTCATCGACCGGCCGTGGAAGCGCGGACTCGGGGTCAGTATGCTCGACTTCCTGCGCGGATTCATCGGCCACATCGCGGAGGGCACCCGTGAACTGGAGGACTTCTTCGAGGACATCGGCGAGAAGGCCGTCGTCCCGGTTTCGGTCCTGTCCTTTCGGCGCGAGGACGGCACCGAAAAAGCTCGGTTCGTCCTGCCGATGATTCACCCGGGTCCGATGGGCGAAATCGGCGGCGGCAACCTCCCGCGGCGCGTCGCGGCGGAAGCCGACGGACTCGCTTTTCCGCCCCACGCGACTGCGGGCCACGACTTCAACCTCGTCACCGAGCGCGAAGTGGACCCGATTCTCGAAACCGCTCGCGAGGCTTACGAGGAAATCGAGTACCACGACACTGCCACCCAGAGTTTGCGCGTCCAGTCGGGCGACGCAAAGATGGTCGGCCAGCGGTTCGGCGACGACGCCTTCCTCGTTGCGACCTACTCGCCGGAGTTCGCCGACGACGTGGAGTACGCCGTCGGCCTCTCTGCGGCCGCGGAAGCGCGCTCTGCGGGCGTCGAGGACGTGATGCTCGTAGACGCCCATAATTGCAACAACGGCCTCGAAGGCCCGGACCTCGGCCACGTCTACCCCGGGAGCGAACGCTCCTTCGAGATGATGCAGGCCGCTGGCGAAGCGGGCGAGAAACTCGCGGACGCATCACAGGAACCGCTCCGACTCGGGGCGGCGTGGGACGAGACGGACTGGAAGCCACGGGACGGCATCGGCCCGCTCGGCGTCCGCGTGGCCGTCCTCGAAGTCGGCGACCAGACCACCGCCTACGTGTTGGTCGATGGCAACAACATGGAACCCGGTCTGCGAGAGCGTATCGTCGAGGCACTCCCCACGGACGAAGTCGAGGTGATGACGACGGACACCCACATCGTCAATCAGGTCGAGGCGTCGAATCAGGTCGGCGAAGCGATCGACCATGACGAACTGCTCGCGGTGATCGAACGACTCGTGGACGAGTCAATCGCGGACCTCGAACCCGTCGAGGGCGGCATGGCGAGCAGTCGCGCGGAGGTCACCGTCTTCGGCAACGACCGCACGGAGACGCTCGCGAGTCACGCCAACGCCGTCATGGCGATGGGCGGTGCGCTCGCGGCCGCAGTCGTCCTCGCGGCGATGGCGGTCAGCGTCCTCATCTTCTTCCTCGCCTGAGGTGTCGCTTCTGCTTCGATTTGGCTTATCTTGACCGCCGTCGTAGCCCTGCTCGGTGGGGGAAATGACGACAAACGAACTGCCAGCAGACGCACTCTCGACGCTCGAATCGACCTTTCGGGGACAAATCGTCGTCCCCGGCGACGAGTCGTACCACGACGAGCGACGCGTGTGGAACGGCATGATAAACAAGTATCCGGCGGCCATTACTCGCTGTGACGACGTCGCCGACGTACTCGCGGTAGTGAACGTCGCCAGCGACCACGACCTGCCGCTCTCCGTTCGCGGCGGCGGCCACGGTGTCGCCGGAAACGCCCTCGTAGACGGCGGCCTCGTCGTTGACCTCTCGGAGATGGACGATGTGCGCGTAGACCCGGAAGGCCGAACGGCGCGCGTCGGCGGCGGCGCGACGTGGGGCGACGTGGACCGCCAGACTCAGCAGTTCGGACTCGCCGCGCCCGGCGGGGTCGTCAGCGAGACCGGCGTCGCTGGCCTGACGCTAGGCGGCGGCATGGGTCACCTCCGGCGGAAGTACGGCCTCTCCTGTGACAATCTCGTGTCCGCGGACGTGGTGACCGCCGACGGTCGCCTCGTCGTCGCCAGCGAAGACCGCAACGAAGACCTCTACTGGGCGCTCCGCGGTGGCGGCGGCAACTTCGGCGTCGTCACGAGTTTCGAGTTCGACCTGCACCCGGTCGGCCCCGAAATCGAGTCGCTGTTCGTCTGGTACCACGGCGACGAAGCACGAGCAGTGTTCGAGCAATTCCGCGAGTGGGGTCCAGACGCCCCCAGAGACGTGAGCGTCCTGCCGTTCTACGCGTGGGTGCCCGAAATCGAGGAGTTCCCCGAGGAACACTGGGGCGAACCCGCGGTGGCGATTCTGGGTTGTTACGCTGGTGATTCGAGCGCAGTTGAGAGCGCGGAAGGCGAGCCATTCGGCCCGCTGAAGACTATCGCCGACCCGATTGCCGACTTGAGTAGCCCGATGCCCTACGTCGAACTCCAGCAGATGCTCGACGTTGACTACCCCGACGGGCGCAACTACTACTGGAAGTCGGTGTACGTGGACGAACTGACCGACGAACTAATCGACCGCATTCTCGACCACGCAGCGGGGTGCCCGTCGAAACTCTCGACCATCGACGTGTGGCAGGGCGGCGGCGCGATAACCGACCTCAGTCAGGAGGACGCCGCCTTCCCGTACCGGGACGCATCGTTCGGCCTCAACTACGAAGCCAACTGGGACGACCCCAGAATGACGGCAGAAATCGTCGAGTGGGTCCGCGAGAGCGTCGAAGACGTCCGGAAGCTCGACGTAGTCCGCGGCCAGTACGTCAACTTCGCCGGTCTCGGTGAAGACGCGGCCTCGGTCGCCTACGGCGACAGCTACAGTCGTCTCGCACAGGTCAAGGAGCGATACGACCCCGAGAACGTCTTTCGGGGTCACCAGAACGTGCGCCCGGAGTAGTCACTCCCAGCAAACCCCGTCGCAACGGTAACGAAACCCGTGGCTATCGAGTCGTAGCGCCGAAAGAAAACCGCATACCGCAAGTACCCCTACCCGCGGTATCTGGTCGTAAATCGCGGGCACGGGATATGTCTTGTGGTGTCTGTGCGGATATATGACCGCGAAAAATACGCTCTGAGGCGTTTTCAGGCCTCTTCGTCGGCGAATAGCTCGTCCACGGCCGCTCGCGCCGCGAGTGCGGCGTCGTCGGCGACCTTCTCCTCGTCGTGGGCACCGTTCGGTGCGTTCAGATACACGTCAACGTCGAGGATACCGTCCTCGAACGTGACCGTCACGTCGAGGTCTTTGACCGCCGAGGACTTGTATCGGGAGAGGACGAGTCCCTCCGCGGCCTCGGCGGCAGTCTGGACGACTTCGTCGTCAGTGGGCATCTACGCGCCGCCAGCGCCGCCGCCCATGCCGGGGCCCTGCGGGCCTTGCGGGCCGCCGCCGAGCATGTTCTGGAGTTCGGTCTGGAGGCTCTCGAACTGCTCTTGTACGCGCTCTTCCTGCTTCTGGAGGGTCTCGACGCGGATTTCGAGACTATCGACTTTCTCTTCGAGGTCGTCCTGTGCGGTCTCGTAGTCGGTCTCGACGAGGAGTTCGCCGACTTCGTGGTACATCGTCGTGTCCTCGTCGATGTCGTCGAGTTCGTCGAGTGCCGTCTCGGCCTCGTTCAGTTGGGTCTCGGCCGAGTTCTTCTGGGCCGCGACCTGCTGTGCTGTCTCCTGAAGGTCCTGCAACTCTTCGAGCTTCTCCTGCGCTTCCGGTGGCAGATTACCCTGCATGACTAGGGCGTCGCTCCGCGGACAGAAAAACCCCCGCTTTCAGTTCTATCGGAGGGTAGTGCAGGGAACGCTCCGCGTGCTTTCGGTCGGTCCTCCTACCTGCTCGTACTCCTCGACTTTCGAATCGGCGCGCGCTGGTCGCGGACGGGAGACCGCGACCAACTCCGTGCGGGGTCTTCGTGAGCAGAGCGACCGTAGGCTCGCCAGAGCTTGCTCTGTCGGTGGATGAGGGCCGCAACGAAGTGAGGACCGTAGTCGGACGGGGAGGTGTGTGGCTGTCGCAGTGTGGTCGCGGTGCGGTGTTCTAGGTTTTGGGAGTAGCTAGCCTCACTGCAACTTCTTTCGTCTCTACGTTGCAGTTGATAACAGTCCAGTTTCGTCCTCGAAAGCCCCCGTCCGTTCGGCCCCTTTCAGTTTTCCCCCGTGATTTGTGTCACCGGCCGATTCTCACGCTAACCCGTTCACCGTCTCCGCAACAGAAATCAGCGACTGCCACGTGTTCAGGCCCGCGCGAAGTGCCACGAGGTCGTCGGCGACGACTTCCACGACGAGTGTGTCACCGTCGCGCGAGACGCTCGTCGCCGACCGGTCACCGTCGATTTCGCCGATTTCCTGCGAAACGGCGCGCGTCACGACGCGGGCACGCTCGGCGGACTCGTACTCGAACCTGAGCGTGGCGTCGTGTGGTCGCATTGCTATCGGCGTAATAGAGAAAGGGGAGAACGCGTTACTTCACTTCGACTTCTTTCACGTCGCGACTCCGCTCTTTGAGGAGCACGCGGTGACCGCAGTACGGACAGCGGACGCCACCGTACTCGTCCAGTTCCACGTCGCGCTTGCACCGCGAACACTTGTAGCTCATTCTTATTCTTCGTCGTCTGCGAGGGCGGCACGAATCGAACGCGTGACGGTGCGGCCTGCAGGGGTCTCGGGCTTGTAGGACCCACCGGCGAACTTGTATCCGCACTTGCCACACTGCCAGATGCCGGTGCCCTGCCGGTCCACGTCGTCGGTGCCACAGTCCGGGCAGGTGTGGTCGTCACGCATCTCGTTCTCGATTTCCGCGACCCGTTTCCGGGAGACGCGGCCGTACCGCGCGCCGAATCGACCGGCACTGCCGGTTCGACTCTGAGTGTCTTCGGCCATAGTACTGCGAATTTGATTCGGCGCGCTGATAAAGCCTTTGAGTCGAGACGGTCAGGCGACCGTCGTCTCTGCCCCGCCGTCGCCGTCGCTACCGCCGGATTCGTCGCCACCGGAGTCGCCGTCCGACTCCCCGCCGCCTTCCTCTTCGCCGCCCGGAACGCTCGGGTCCATCGGCGCGGAATCCTCGCCGTCCGGCACCCCGTCGCCGTCGGTGTCTGGATTCGTCGGGTCTAGTCCTCCCTCGACTTCCTCGCCGTCGAGGAGTCCATCGCCGTCCGTATCCGCGACGGTCGGATTCGTCCCGATGTCGCTGAACTCCTCTCCATCACTGAGGCCGTCGTCGTCCGAATCGGCAACTGTCGGGTCGGTGCCGACCTCGCGGACTTCCTGCCCATCGGGGATTCCATCGCCGTCGGTGTCGGCGTTCGTCGGGTCGGCCCCAACGTCGTTTACTTCCTCGCCATCGCGGAGTCCATCTTGGTCGGTGTCCGCGACCGTCGGGTCGGACCCGATGTCGGTGAACTCCTCTCCATCGGAAAGTCCGTCGTCGTCAGAGTCTGCCACGGTCGGGTCGGTCCCGACCTCCGAAAGCTCTTGACCGTCCGGGATGCCATCGTCGTCGGTATCAGGGTTCGTCGGGTCCGTCTCGGTTTCGAGGACTTCTTGTCCGTCGGAGAGGCCGTCTTCGTCGGTATCGGCTACCGTCGGGTCAGTATCGAGTTCTTCCACTTCACGGCCGTCCAGCAGGCCATCCTCGTCGGTGTCGTTCACCACTGGGTTCGTCTCCAGTTCGTTCAGTTCTCGACTGTCGTTCAGACCGTCGTCGTCGGTGTCGGCAACGGCCGGGTCCGTGCCTGCCGCCTGCTCGTCGGTGTCCACGAGGCCATCACCGTCAGAATCGACGGGTCCGGTCGTCGTCGTCGGAGTCGGTTCTTCGGTCGTGGTCGGCGTTTCTGTCGTCGTCTCAGTGGTAGTCGGCGTTTCTGTTGGTGTTCCAGTCGCTGGCGGTGCCGTAGTCGGCGTCGCTGTCTCCGTGGTCCCACCCCTTTCGGTACCGGGACTCGTCGTCACGACCAGCGACGTTTCGGTCGTCGTTCCGGTGGCCGTTTCGGTCGTGGTCGTTCCCGCCTCGCTCGCTGCACCGGGACTCGACGCGTCGAGTGGGTCGCTCCCTCCCTCGACTTCCTCGCCATCGAGGAGGCCATCGTCGTCGGTGTCCGGCAGTGTCGCGTTTGTGCCGACATCTACCTCTCGACCATCGTCCAAGCCGTCGTCGTCAGTGTCGGAGAGCGTCGGGTCCGAGAGCGGTTCTTCGAGTAGTTCCGCGCCGTCTTCGATTCCGTCGCCATCGGTGTCAGCGTTGGTCGGGTCGGTGCCGGAGATGCCGTAGTTCGTGATACCCGCGACCTCGAAGCCGTCGCTTAGTCTGTCGCCGTCAGTGTCCGGATTTTCGGGGTCGGTGCCCAGTTCCTGCTCGCGCTCGTCCGAGAGGTTGTCGCCGTCCGCGTCGGGTCCTTCGACAGTGGTGACGTTCTCGACTGTCGTCGGTGTCGTGGTCGGCGTTTCAGTGGTGGTAGTCGGCGTTGTGGTTGGCGTCTCGGTAGTCGTAGTCGGCATCTCAGTCGTGCCAGTCCCAACGTCACTCGTCGTCTCGTTTGCGGTAGTCGCCGCGTTCACGCCTTGCAGTTCGTCTACTGGCGGAGTCTGGGCGGTTAGCGTCCCGTGCCCGAAGTAGCTCAGGTCGAGGAACCAGACGAGTTGCGCGTCCTCCTGCTCGGGCGTCCACTCGACCGTAAACGTGTGGCGACCCGGTTCGAGTGCAGTCGGCGGTGCCCGATTCGTCTGTCCGTACGACCCGTCGCTTCGACTGTCGCGCCGGTCGGAGAGGTCGTAGTTCGTCGCAAACAGCGACAACGTGCGACTGATGTACGGCGGCGGAACCGTCATCCGATGATCGTTCGGATTCTCGTAGCTGAACGTCACCTCGTAGGTGTTCTCGCCGATTGCAGTCGTATCGACGACCGAGAGAGACGGCTTCGCTGGCCGGAGTTGGTTGGCGCAGTCGTCGGCGTTCGGATTGTATTTCGCGTCGTAGTTTCCGCCGGGCGTCACGTCCACGTACGCGATGTAGCCGCGTTCGTTGAACACCATCTCGTCGGAGGGTTCGTGGTCCTCTTCCTCCGTCGGTGGCCGGATGAGTTTCGACCCGTTGACCGTCTCCGTCACGAGCCCGTAGTTGTTCCCATACTCGAAGTAGCCGATGTACTGCATCTCGACTTCGGCGTCGCCAGTCACTCTCGCGGCCGTGCAGTTGATGAACTCGACGCTCGCGTTGTCGGTGGAACTCTCACCTTCGTTCTCCGTCGTCGTTTCGTTGACCGTGGTCGTCACGTTGCCACTGACTCCGCCGAGTTCTTCGGCAGGTCGTGTCTCCGCTCGCAGAACCTCGTCGTAGCCGAACCGGTTCATATCGACCTGCCAAACGAGTCGCTCGTCTTCGGACTTCGGTTCCCACGTCACGCTGAACGTGTTTTCGCCCGTGCGGAGTGCATCCGGTGCGGATTCCGAAGCAGACCCGGAGAAGTTGCTGAAGACGGTCAACTCCTCGTCGTTGGGGTTCGTGTACGAGAAAGTGACTTGGTAGGTCCCGTCGCCAGTCGATTCGACGTTCTCGACACCGGTCGAGATTCGTTTCGGTCGAACCGGGTCGATGCAGTTTCGTGGGCCGTCGGGCGGTTGTCCCCCACCGAGGCGATTTTCGAGGACGCCCCGGTCGTTGGTTCCCCACGCGACGACGAAGATGAACATCGCGCCCCCGACGCCGCTGTCGCCGACCTCGTTCGCAGACAGCACGCCGTCGTTCGCTCTGTTCTGGAACTCCTCGTAGGAGAAGCGGTTGTACGTGTCACCGATGCCGTCCTGAGCGAACCAGTTCGTCTTCAGTTCGAGCGTCTCGAACTCGCCCGTGATGCGCACTGCCGAGCAGTTGAGATACTCGACGTTGACTTGACTCGGAGTCTGCCCACCGTCACCATCCGCCGTCGTCGTAGTCGTCGTCGTGGTCGTCTCCTCCGGCGGACTCGCCGAATCGAGCGGGTCGGTTCCCTGCGCAACTTCTTCGCCGTCCCAGAGGCCATCGTCGTCGGTATCAGCGTCTTCTGGGTCTGTGCCGAGCGTCCGCTCGCGGCCGTCTGTCAGGCCATCGCTGTCCGTATCTGTCTGCTTTGGGTCGTTCGAATCGAGCGGGTCGCTCCCCTGCACAACTTCTTCGCGGTCCGGGATGCCGTCACCGTCCGAATCGCTCGCCGTGGGGTCCGTGCCGAAGTCGTCGATTTCCTCGAAGTCGTCCAGCCCATCACCGTCCGTATCGGGGTCATTCGGGTCGGTGCCCAGTTCCTCTTCCTGTGGGTCTGCGAGTCCGTCACCGTCGGTATCCACCGACGCAGGGTCGCTGGAATCGAGGGGGTCGCTTCCTCGCTCGATCTCCTCGCCGTCGGTCATGCCATCCCGGTCGGTGTCCGGGTCCGTCGGGTCCGTGTTGTGGATGTCGGCCTCTCGTCCGTCGCCGAGTCCGTCGTCGTCCGAATCCGTCGCCGTCGGATCACTACCGAGCGCGTAGAACTCGTCGCCGTCGGAGATACCGTCACCGTCGGTGTCCGCATTTCGCGGGTTCGTTCCGAGGTCTTCTTCGCGTTCCTGCGTGAGGCCGTCGCCGTCCGAATCAGTCTCGTCGGGGTCGTTCGGGTCGCGTGGATCGCTTCCCCGCCGAACTTCGCTGCCGTCCTCGATACCGTCGCCATCCGTATCCGGGTCCGTCGGAATCGTCCCCCACTGGTTCTGTTCGGTACCGTCGCCTAACCCGTCGTTGTCCGTGTCCGGGTTGGTCGGTTCGGTTCGCAGGACGAACACTTCGTCGCTGTCGCTGATGCCGTCGCCGTCGGTGTCTGCGTCGTTCGGGTCAGTGCTGAGACGGCGTTCCCTGTCGTCCCGCAAGCCGTCGCCGTCTGCGTCTTCGACTTCGTAGTGGACGTGGCGGTCGTGTCTGTGGTGGTCGTGTTCGTAGTAAGTTTGTTCGTAGTGGTTGTGAACCACGATTCGCTTGTTGATGACCGTCTTGCTCTGTTTGACGATGATGGTTGGATTGACCTCCTCGCGGCGAACGAGGTCGTGGACGACGATTGCCGCGCTCTGCTGGACCGTAATCTGTATCTGGACAACGTTAAGGTTGAGGACGCTGATTTGGTTCTGCGAGCAGGTCGGACAGTACGAGAGCGCGCTCCGACAGGTGCCCAGCGCGGCGTACAGAATCTGAATCACGGTCGCCTGCTGTGACTGCGAGATAGCACCCGAAGCGGACGCCTGTGCGGCGATTTGCTGTTGTTCGACGGTCGCACTCTGGCTCTGAGAAATCGACCCCTTCGACGCTCCTTCGGCCGCCGCCTGCACCTGTTTGACGGTGGCACGCTGGCTTTGGGAGAGTGCCCCTGAACTCCCACCGAGTGCCGACACCTGCACCTGCTTGACGTTGGCCGTCTGACTCTGCTCTACCGCCCCCTTCGCCGCCCCGAGCGCGGCGTACTTCGACTGCTTGGTCCCGGCGACTTTCGACTGCTCCAGCGACCCGTACGACGCTCCCTGTGCGGCCTCTCGAATCTTGCCTACGTCGGCGGCTTTCGGCTGTTTCTTCTCGGCTTTCTTCCCCTCCTCGACGTCCTCTTCTCCGCCGCCCGCTTGCTTTTTCTCTGCTCGTTTCACTTTCTTCGCCTGCTTCTTCGCGCCCTCGACTGCTCCAGCGGCCGCGCCTGCGGACGCTTCCTGCAACTGCTCGACGCTCGCCTTCTGGTGCTGAGCGACCGCACCGTGAGTGGCCCCGTAACTCGCGGCTTGCAGTTGCTCGACGGTTGCGTTCTGGCGCTGCGTGAGCGACCCCTTCGTCCCGCCGCCGACGCCTGCCGCGATTTGCTCCTGTGTGACGTTCGTCTGCTGGCTCTGGAGCAGTGCACCGTAGGCCGCGCCTCTCACGGACGCCTGTATCTGTTCGACTTCGGCGTCCTGCACCTGCTCGACGGCCGACAACGCTCCATCGCGGGCGGCCACGAGTTGCGTTTGGCTCACGTTCACGCCTTGCTGTTGGGCGTAGGAAGCGGCCTCGCGCACGGCGCTCCGGACTGCGTCCTGCTGAGCCCGACTAACGGCGTACGATTCGTCCGTCGGCGGGAGTGAGGGCACGTCGCTGAGGTTCGCTTTCACCGCACTGAAATCCGCGGGCGGCGGCATCACCGCGAGCGTCGTCGGCGGTTCGATAGCTGCTAACGACGCAATTCCCGTGTTCTTCGGTGACTCGCCTGCTACCGGTTCTCCGCTGGCGGCGTTCGGCGGCAGTTCGCCGCTCGGGGTCGGCGGTGGTCCGTAGTCGGCCGTTTTCTGTGCTTCGTCTCTCGCAGTCGTTTCAGCGTCGCCCGCGAGCGTCGGTGCGGCGACGCTCCCCGCAACGAGCAAGACGACCACGACCACGAGCAATCGGTTTCGGTCCGGTAGTCTGCGCTGGGGACCCATGACTCGTCCCAAAACATGCTACAATTTACCATAACCTGGGCCGACAGTTCTGGACCGTTCACGCAGCGAAATCGCCGATTTCGTCGGAGCGGTCGCTGGGTCGGTATCTCCGGGGCCATCGACGCACCGCTCTTCGTCGTCGCTCGCGCGACTGAAATCACCGTGACTGCAAAAGAAATCCGCGTGGAAGTCGCTCTGGTGATCTTTCAACTGTTCGTCGAGTTGTCCGTTCCGGCGTCGTTGTCACCGTTCGGTTGGTTCGGGTCGAGCGGCGCGGGGTCGTCCCCGTCTTCGACGCCGTCGCCGTCGGTGTCGGGGTCGTTCGGGTCCGTTCCGATTTCCACGACTTCCGTGAAGTCGCTCAGTCCGTCACCGTCGGAGTCGGGATTCGTCGGGTCCACGCCGAGTTCGACTTCTTGCCCGTCGCTCAGGCCGTCGTCGTCGCTGTCTGGATTGTTCGGGTCGAGTCCAGGCGTGTTGACTTCTTCGGCGTCGCCGAGTCCGTCACCGTCGGTGTCAGGACTCAGCGGGTCCGACCCGAAGTTGGCCAGTTCGTCGAAGTCGTCGAGTCCGTCGCCGTCGGTGTCTGGGTTCAGTGGGTCGGTCCCGAACTCGATGACTTCCTGTGCGTCGGTGACGCCGTCGCCGTCCGTGTCGGCGATTTGCGGGTCGGTCCCGATGGACTCTTCGTCGGCGTCTGAGAGTCCGTCGTTGTCCGTGTCTACTGCGCCGTCTTGTTGGCCGTTCGGTTGCTGGTCTTCGGCCGTCGTCGTCTGATTCTGTTCGCCCGGCACGCTCGGGTTGAGCGGTTCGGGATCGTCGCCGTCCGGCACGCCGTCGCCGTCGGTGTCAGGGTCGTTCGGGTCCGTGACCGGTTCCTGCAGGATTTCTTGGCCGTCCGGCACGCCGTCGCCGTCGGTGTCCGGATTCGTCGGGTCGATCGCGTTCAGGCCGATGTCCGGCAAGACGACGACTTCCTCGAAGTCGGTCAGGTTGTCACCGTCGGTGTCGGGGTCGTTCGGGTCCGTCCCGAGTGCCTGCTCGTCGGCGTCGCTGATGTTGTCACCGTCCGAATCGACCGGTCCTGCGGCGGTCGTCGTTCCGGGTGCTTCAGTTGTCGTGCCTGGTGTTTCCGTGGTGGTGTCGGGTTCAGGCTCGGTAGTCGTGGTGTCCGGTTCGGGGCCGACAGTCGTCGTGGTCGTTCCCGGTGCTTCGGTCGTAGTGCCGACGATGCCGTTCGGCTGGCTGGCCGGGTCGGCGGGGTCCGTCCCGGCTTGCACTTCTTCGAGGTCGGTGAAGCCGTCGTCGTCGGTGTCCGGGTCGCTCGGGTCGCTGAGCGGCTCTTCGAGGATTTCCTCGCCGTCGGGGATGCCGTCGGCGTCGGTGTCAGGGTCGTTCGGGTCACTCGGGTCGAGTCCGATTTCCGGCAGACTGATTATCTCGTCGAAGTCACTCAGGTTGTCGTCGTCGCTGTCGGTGTCGTTCGGGTCGGTGCCGAGTTCTTCGATTTCCTGCTCGTCGGTCAGGCCGTCGCCGTCAGTGTCGTTGGCTTCTGGCCCGAAGCCATCTCCGTCTTCACCGGCAGGAGTCTCGTCGTCGCCGTCCACGATTCCATCGCCGTCGGTGTCCGCTTCGAGCGGATCAGTGCCCGCGTCTCGCTCTTCGCTGTCGTTCAGGCCGTCGCCGTCGGTGTCGGGCGTCGATGGGTCACTGAGTGGTTCTCCCAGTAGTTCCTCGCCGTCGGTCAGGCCGTCACCGTCGGTGTCGGGATTGTTCGGGTCCGTCGGGTTCAGGTCCAAGTTCGGCAACTCCACGAGTTCCGTGAAGTCGGACAGTCCGTCACCGTCGGTGTCGGGGTTGTTCGGGTCCGTTCCCTGCTGTTGCTCTTCGGCGTCCGTCAGTCCGTCTTGGTCCGAGTCGGCACCTGGTGCCGCCGTCGTCGTGGTCGTCTCGTTCGGCGTCTCCGGGACGGTCGTCGTCTCTGGCGGCGTCGTTTCCGTTGGTGTGGTCTCCGGTATGGTCGTCGTGACGTTCTCTTCGACTGTTGTGGTGACGTTCTCCTCAGCAGTCGTGGTGACGTTCTCCTCGATAGTGGTGGTCTCGACAGTCGTCGTGACGTTTTCCTCGACCGTGGTAGTGACGTTCTCTTCGACTGTGGTGGTAACGTTGTCCACCGCAGTGGTGGTAACGTTCTCCTCGACTGTCGTCGTCACGTTCTCTTCGGCAGTCGTCGTGACGTTTTCGTCAACCGTCGTCGTGACAGTCGTGGTCTCGTTCGGTCCCGTTCCAGTGATGCCCTCGGGGTCGTTCTCGTCCAGTGGGTCACTGCCTTGGGCGACTTCCTCGCCGTCGAAGAGGCCGTCGCCGTCGGTGTCGGAGTCGTTCGGGTCCGTGCCGATGTCCTCCTCTTCGGCATCCGGCAGGTTGTCGAGGTCCGTGTCAGTCACGTCGGGGTCGTTCGGGTCGAGCGGGTCGCTGAACGGTTCGACCAGCACTTCCTCGCCGTCCGACTCCGTGTCGTTGTCCGTGTCCGGACTCAGCGGGTCGGTACTCTGAACGTTGACCTCCTCGAAGTCGTCGAGTTCGTCGTCGTCGGTGTCCGAACTGTTCGGGTCCGTCCCGAGGACTTCCTCTTCGGCGTCGGCGAGACCGTCGCCGTCGCTATCTGCTGATTCGGGGTCGCTGGCGTCGAGCGGGTCGCTCCCGTCTTCGACTTCTTGCCCGTCGGCGATGCCGTCGTCGTCGGTGTCCTCGTCAATCGGGTCGGTGTCGTACTGGTCTATCTCCTCGAAGTCGGTCAGGTTGTCGTCGTCGGTGTCCTCGTCGAGTGGGTCGCTCCCGAGTTCGTCCACTTCGTCGCCGTCCGGCACGCCGTCGTCGTCGCTATCCGGGTTCTCGGGGTCGGTTCCGAGGTCCTGCTCGCGGTCGTCGGTCAGTCCGTCGTCGTCAGTGTCGGTCTCCTCGGGGTCGTTCGGGTCGAGCGGGTCGCTGTCTTGGTCTATCTCGTCGCCGTCCGAGACGCCGTCGTTGTCCGTGTCCTCGTCGTTGGGGTCGGTGTCGTACTGGTCAACTTCGGTTCCGTCTTGCAGTCCGTCACCGTCCGTGTCCTCCTCCAACGGGTCCGTGTCGTAGACGAACACTTCGTCGCTGTCGCTGAGTCCGTCTTCGTCGGTGTCCTCGTTGTCGGGGTCGGTGCCGAGTTGCTCTTCTTGGTCGTCCAGCAAGCCGTCTGCGTCACGGTCGTTCAGCTTGTACTTCTCGTTTTCGGGGTCCAGCACGGCGATGCGCTTCTGACAGCCGTAGCGGCCCTGCTTGGCTATCTTGTGCGGCTTGTTCTCTCCCTTGCGCGCCGCCTCCTTCGCGGTGACCGACGCGCTCTGCTGGACCGCAATCTGAATCTGGATGATGTTGACGTTGCTAATCTGGATGATGGTCGAACCGGCACACGCCGGACAGTAACTCAGCGCGCCCTCGCATGCACCCTGCGCGGCGTACTGAATCTGCTTGACGTTGGCCACCTGCGACTGGGAGATGGCACCTTTCGCCGCAGCCTGCGTGGCGACCTGAATCTGCTCGATTGTCGCCTGCTGGCTCTGTTTCACGCCGCCCGCAGCCGCTCCCTCTGCGGCCGCCTGCACTTGCTTGATGTTGGCCTTCTGGCTCTGCTCTATCGCTCCTGCGCTCGCGCCGACTGCGGCGACTTGCACCTGCTTGACGTTGGCCGTCTGGCTCTGTGAAATCGAGCCTTTGGCCGCGCCGAGCGCGGCGTACTTGGTCTTCTCGTCGTCTTTCCGCTTGCTCTTGTCGAGCGACCCGTACGCGCCGCCCTGTGCGGACTCGCGAACTTTACCGGGCGCTTCGATTCGCTTCTTCTTCGCACCCGAGACCGCGCCGCTCGCGGCACCCGAGGCGGCCTTCTGAATCTGAGTCACGTCGGCCTTCTGGCGCTGTGCGACCGCGCCGTGGCTCGCGCCGTATCCGGCGGCCTGGAGCTGTTTGATGCTGGCTTCTTGGTGTTGGCTCAGCGCCCCCTTGCACGCGCCGCCGACGCCCGCCGCGATTTGCTCTTGGTCGATGTCAGCGTCTTGGGTCTGAATCAGCGCGCCGAGCGCGGAGCCTTGCACTGCGGCCTGAATCTGGTTGACGTTCGCCTCCTGATTCTGTTCGACCGCCTCGACTGCGCCCTCCTGTGCGGCGGCGATTTGGGCTTGGTCTACGTCCGCGCCCTGCTGTTGGGCGAGCGCGGCGGCGTTCCGGAGTCCGCGAGCGATAGCTTGGCGCTTCTGCGGCGGAAGCTCTTGGGCCGCCGGGCCGAAGCTAATCTCCGGGACGTTCGACGTGTCGAGGTTCTCGGTACTGAGCGCCGGAAGCGTCTCGACGCTCGCTAACTCGTCCGCTGTTTCGACGCCCGCCAACTCGTCTGTAGCGACGTGCGATACGCCCGACGCTGCGCTCGCCATCGCCGAACCCCCTCCGGCGTCGCCCGTGGCGAGTGCTGGCGCGGCCGGACCGAGTAGCATGCACACCGTGAGTGCGACCGCGAGAAATCGTTTCTGCCTGTCCGTTCGTCGGTTGTCTGTCCCCATGGCTCCCTTCGACTGAAGCCAGACGACAGCAAAAGCGAGTCAGACGGTTCGAGACGGTTCATTCGGCGGAATTTTACCTTTCGCTGACCAGTCGCGCCCGTGAAAACTGCCCAGTCCGCCCAACTATCGACGGGCGGAAACGCCGCGTGACGGCGAGAATCCGGCGACACGACCGGCTACTGTGTCTTTGCCGACCGGTCGAAGCGTACGCCGTTCGTTGGGTCGTGACGGCAGGGTGTCTTGTCCCGGCCGCGAAAACGGAAATGGCGATGTCCGACTCCGAAACGCTCGTTGAACCCACCTCGAAACCCCTGCCGAACCCATTCGTCCCCTCGCGTGCTGTCGTCGCGCGCCATCGGCTACCGACACCCGAAGCCGTCGTCTATCCGCTCGACGCGCCATCGGTCGGCGGGTTGAACAGCTCGTGGCCGATGACCAGCAGCGAGGCCACGAACCCCGCGACGGCCAGCGGCAACTGCGTGAGCTGGCCGACCAGATAGCCGCCCCCCGAGAGCATCGGAATCGCCGCGAGGACTGCGTCGTAGTGGGTGACCATGCGTAATTAGATATAATTACCAGCCCTAAGAAGGTTGTGGGCGAGTGTCGTTCGCACCTCTCAGAAGCACGTTCGCACGGAAAGATACGGGGTTCGTAAGCCGAGCGAAAAGACGGCTTTCGAGCGTTACGCACCGTTTAATCGCGCAGTTCGGCCTCGGCGAGCGCGTCGTTCAGGTCCTCGCGCACCCACTCGCCGGACTCCCGGTCCATCGCCGTCGTGACGACGCGGTTCTCTTGGACGCTGGAGCCATCTCGCAACAGCATCCGAACGTTCCCGTTCTCGTCGGCGCGGGTCGCCTTCGCGCGCACGCCGCCCCGAGCGCCGGAACCACCGGCGTCGATAGGTCCTGGAATCACCTTCTTGACGTGCGGGTGCGCGGCGACGGTGCGAATCGCGCGCTGTCCGGCGCGATTGCCGATGAGCGTCGAGTGACTACCGCCGATCTTCTCGCTGGGGGCCGCCTCGACGACTTCCAGCGCGCGGTCGCCCTGTCTGGCGAGGACGGTCTCGACCGGTTCGTCGGTCTCGACGCGGTAGAACGAGTATCGTAACTGGGCGCGGGTCGCCCGAACCACCTCGCGGTCGCCCGCGGCGTACACTTCCTCGGGTCGCTTGCGCCGCACTTCGTCGGCGACTCGGCCCGCGAAGTTCCGCAACTCGACCACGCCTTCCTCGCCGCCGTCTTCGGGCGTCGTCGTGATGCCGGTCTCGCCGACGACCTCCTCCTCGTGGAGCATCGTCAACTGGGCGTGGTCGCGCGCGAGCTCGAGAATCACGGTGTCGGCGTTGGGCGTCCGGCAGACCAGACAGTAGTCGCCCGGTCGTTCCAGCGGGGACGCACACTGCCGACACTCCATGTCCGAACCTATCTACTGGGCGGGTTTAACCCCGGTGTTTCTCCATCGTCCGCTCGTCGTTTTGTTATCGAAACTCCCACCGGGTCGCGTCCGTCGGGTAGTCGGTCCACGCGAGGACGGTTTCGGGGTGGACGGCGAAGACGGGCGTCCCGTGAGGCGTGTCGTACTTCGCCTCGTAGGCCGCGTCGATGCGTTCGAGTCGCGCGTCGTCCGCGCTCTCTTCGGTCAACTTCTCTGCGGTGCCCTCGACGATGACGACTTCGGTGCCGCTCTCGCGGTGGACCGTAATCGCGGGATTCTCGGCGAGGTTCCGCACCCAGCGCGTGCGCTCGCCGCCGCCGCAGTGGAACCGGCCGTCTACCCAGACGCCCCAGACCGGCCGTGCGTGTGGTCGTCCGTCGGGCCGGGTCGTCGTCACCCAGAACGTCTCGTCGTCGGCCATCGTCTCGGCGACGAACTCCCACGAGAGCATGCCGGAGTCGTCCTCCGGGATGCCGTACTCCGACTGGGTAACGGGGCGACTGCGGACCGGGTTGGCTCGGATGGTCGGGTCGGCGTCCTCGTCGGATTTCGGGTCCTCGATCCGCTCGTTCATCTCGAACTATGCCTCGGTCGTTTCGGAGGCTTCTGGCGTCTCTCCGGTCGCCGATTCTGCGAGTTCTGCGCCGCAGTTCTCACAGTACTGCGCACCCGGGGCGACGCCGCTCCCGCACTCTGGACAGGAGTCCGTGGTCGCGGTGATAGGGGCCGTCGCGGGCATCTCGGCACCACAGTGCTGGCAGTACTCGGCGTCGGCGGCGACGGACATCCCACACTCCGGGCACGAGCGCGAGTCGCGCAGAACCCGCCGCTGGGAGTCGTTGACGTACTTGAACGCGCCGTAGGCGATGTTGATGAGACCGAACGACCACCACGCGGTGAGGACGGCCAGCAGGACGTGAATCCCGAGGTCCCCGTAGTTGCGCTTGACGAGGACGACTCGCTCGGGCGTCTCGGACTCGATTCGCCACCCCTCCACGATGGCGTCGTCTATCTCGCGCTGGAGGTCTTCGGTGCGCTTGGCGTAGCCTGTTGAATCGTAGCTCATGGTTTGGGACTCCCGTTGGGTAGGGTCTCTACGCCGTGCGCGGGGATATGGTTTGAGGCTACGAAGGGTGGTTTCTGTTAGCGGTGGCAAGAGTTGCGATGGCCGTATTCGTCGTGAGTGAATCGACGGGGTAGTCGGGAACGAGCTAGCTTCTCTCGGTACGATTGAGAATACGACGAGCAACGAGTTTCTACCAGCAATCCGGGAGAAGCTAGCCACTCCCGGTGCAACGGAGAAACCGCACGGCACAGCACCGCACAAACCACACGCCTCCCCACCCGACTGCGCGACTCGATTCCGGAAAACGCGACCGAACCGGTCGCGTTTTCCGAGCTACGTTGCTCATCCCTCGCGCGAGTCGCTCCTTCGTCGCTCCCGCGCGCCGAATCGTTAGTGAAGAGCCGCGAAACTGGCCTTTGGTCACGGCGCGCGCTGGCGCGACCCGACAGTGGTCGCACCGAACTCGTGCGAGGTCTTCGGGAACGAAGTGACCGAAGGCTCGGAAGACAAGCGAAGCGCAGTCTTCCGGTGGATGAGCGAACGAATGTGAGCGAATCGGCTGGGGAGGCTCGTGGCCGTCACGGTGCTGTGCGGGGCGGTTGCGGTATTCTAGGTATCGGGAGTAGCTAGCTTCACTGCGTTCGCTTCCTCTTAGTTGGTGCTCGTCGTTCCTTCTCAGCCTAATTCGCCTGTAAAACCACGAAAACCCACAAATCCGGGAATCCACAAACTCACTCGCTCGCGGGGTCAGTCTTCAGGAACTCTCGCAGAACCACCGTCGCATAGGACCCCTTCGGGAGCGAAAAGCCAAACCGAAGCGGCCCTTCCTCAATCTCCAACTCGCTCCGAACCAGAATCGCCCGCCGCGTCCCCGTCGAGTGGAACTCCCCCGGCAGGTCGAAGTCTTCGGGAGCCAGCCCCAACTCGTCCAGCACTTCGCGCTCGATTTCGCCCGGCTCACCCTCCGCCAACTCCGTCTCGGTCCCGACCAGCGGCGCGGTGACGAACGCCCGGCCGCGTTCGCAGTGGCGGGTCACCGTCTGCACGCGCTTCTCGCTGACGCGCTGTTGACGGTCCACGTCGGGCAGGGTCAACTCCCCAACCTGCTCGGAGAAGCAGACGACATCCCCGGCGACTGGCTCGTCGAACGGAAGCCCCCGAGAAAGTCGCTCGCTCAGGATTTTGTTGAAGGCATACGACTGAGCGGCGTTGACGAACAGTCGCTGGAGGTTCGAGGGCGTCGTCTCTAGCGCCGCACGGAAGTCCTCCGGCGAGTCGCCACCGTTCTCGACCAGTTCGTTCAGCATCGCGCGCTCGAAGCCAAGATGGCCGGGCGTCGCTTCCAGCGCACTGCTCCAGTCGCGGTCTTCGAAGGCGTCCTCGACCGTTTCGCGCGCTTCCTGCGTGCGCTCGGGTTCGCTGTCGTAGGGATTGCCGACGTAGGCCCGGACTGCCTCTTCCCACTGGTCGCGCACCACGTGCAGGCCGACTTCGTGGGTGACCGGCCGCCGACTGCCGAAGCGTTGCTGGCCGAAGACGTTCGGGACCCCCACTTTTCCACCGCCAAACGCCTGCAACTCCGACCGAATCTGCTCGGCATTCTCAGGTCGTTCTGCGTCTCGAACGACGATTTCGAACTCGTTGCCAGCTAAATCGCCGAACTGGAGCGCGCGGCCCGAGCGTCCGACGAGTTCGATGTCCGCGTCCTGAATCCGCACGTTCTCCATCTCCTCGGCGTCCACCTTCCGAAGCGTGAACAGTTGGGTCGTCACGGCGTGCTTGTCCTTCGTCCCGGCCCACGCCACGCGCTCTCGGCTGATTCCCAACTCCTCGGAGAGTCGCTTGGCGAAGTCGTTGGTGTCCCACTCGTGGAGCGTCGCCCGCAGGACGAGATGGCCGTAGGCCCCCGAATCGGCGTCGAGCGGTTCTGCGTCGAAGCGCTCGATTTCCCGCACGCGAAAGTCCTCGCTCGATTGCTTGATGCGGCCGCCGACGCCGTCTGTGTCGCTGACGAAGTAGTCGATACCGACCGCCTGCTCGACGGGGAACGAGTCACGCATGGTCAGTAGAGTGAGAGGTCGCCGGTGACGCGGTCCACGAGGTCGTCGCGCGCTGGCCCGACCGCGAGCGTCGTCGCGGTCCCCGGTTCGAGTTGCGTGTGGCCAGCGTCCCGGATGATAGAGTGGGGCAGGCCTTCGGCGCGGGCCTTCTCAGCGAGGCTGAACAACTGGTCCTCGCCGCTGGCTTTCAGTACGACCTTCTTCTGACCCTCTCCCTTCCACTCCTTCTGTGCTTTCCTGCTGGCGTCCTCGTAGGCCGACAGCGAGGCGTGGGCGACCTGCGCGGCCAGTTTCCCTTTGCCCATCCCGAGGTCGGTGCGGGCGACGATGGCTTGTTTCATGCCGGATTTTCGGGTGGCGTGGGGTTTAGGTCTGCTGATGGAGCGCGTGTTCGTCTTCGCTGAGAAGATTTTTGACAGCTCGCTATCGATTCGTCTGCATGGTCCTGAAAGCCCTCCTCTCCCCGGACGACTACTTCGCCGAGCGCGACTCGCAGTTGGCGCGCGCGGTCGCCGTCGTCCTCGTCGTCGCCATCGTGACGACGACCGTCGTCGGCGCGTTCGGGTGGGTCGTAAGCCAGCGCGTCACCGCGACGACCGAAGTGGACAACAGTGAGCGCCCGCCAGACTGGATGTGTGACGGGGAGACCGAAAGCGAAGCCGAGGGCATGGTACAGGAGAACTGCGACGAACCGAAGACCAAGACCGTCGAAGTCGGCGACCTGCTCTGGGACGCGTTCAACCAGCAGTTACCGTTCGTCTTCGTCGGCGTGTTCTTCGTCTGGGGACTGTACGCAATCGGACTGCACGCCGTCTCCGCGGTACTGGGCGGCGACGGTTCGTTCCTCGACACGCTGGCGGTCGCGGGAGTGGGGATGGCCCCCAGCGCGATACAGGCGCTCGCAGGTTTCGGACTGCTGTACGTCTCGCTCGGCGGTATCGACCTCTCGGCGTCGAACCCCGAACTGCTGGCCGAACAGGTCCGCTCGTTAGCCCAGCGTGCGCAGGGCCAGACGATGCTCCTGTCGCTCCTCGGGGCCGCGTGGCAGGGGTACGTCTGGACGTTCGGCGTGAAACACGCCCGCAATCTACCGACCGGTGCGGCGGCCATCTCCGGCGGCGTCGTCGCGCTGTTCGTCTTCCTCTCGGGCCTCGCCTGAGAGACCGGTTTCTTTACACCACCTCGCGCTAATCCTCCGAGTATGATACTCTCGGACGCCGACATCCTGCGCCGACTGGAGGACGGCGACCTCGTGGTCGAACCGCTCGACGACCCCGACTTGCAGATTCAGCCCGCGAGCATCGATTTGAGACTCGGTCGGGAGTTTCTGGAGTTCAAGCGCGCGAACATCCCCTGCATCCACCCCGACAGCGAGCAGGAAGTGGACGAGTACGTCGAGGAGACCGTCGTCGAAGACGGCGAGGAGTTCATCCTGCATCCCGGCGACTTCGTCCTCGGCACGACGAAAGAGCGCGTCGAAATTCCGGCCGACCTGCTGGCCCACGTCGAAGGCCGCTCGTCGTTCGGTCGCCTCGCGGTCGTGATTCACGCCACTGCGGGTGTCGTAGACCCCGGTTACTGCGGTCAGATAACGCTTGAACTGTCGAACTTGGGGACTGCACCCGTCGCGCTCACGCCCGGCACTCGCATCTCCCAACTCATCTTCACGGAACTCAAGACCGAGGCCGAGCGCCCCTACGGCGAGGGTCGCGGCTCGAAGTACCAAGACCAGGCTGGCCCACAGGCCTCCCGCATCGGCGGTGACCACGAATTTGGGGGCGAGCAGAAATGAGCGACGGTGAGACGCGATGAAATTCGCCGAGGAAATCGTCGTCGAGGAGTTCCTGCCGACGATTCGGTCGATGCTCGCCGAGGACCTCCGCGAACGCGGACTCACCCAGAGCGAAGTCGCCGAGTTGCTGGGCATCAGCCAGAGCGCGGTCTCGAAGTACGCCAACGGCGAAGTCGAGCGCAACGACCGGTTTCTCGACGACGAGCGAGTCCAGAATCTGGTCGAGACGGTCGGGTCGGGACTCGCCGACGGCACGATGAGTCGCGTCGAAGCGCTGGTCGAACTCGAAATCCTGATTCGCCGCCTCGAAGACCACGACCTCATCTCGGAACTCCACGAGTTGGCGATGCCCGAACTGTCGGGCCACGGCGGCGATTTCAACGTCCACGACCCCGACGGCGAACTGCGCGTCACCGAGCGCGTGCGTTCTTCGCTCCGGCGCGGCATCCGCGCCGTCGAGAGCGCCAGTGGGTTTGCGTCGCTCATCCCCGCGGTCGGGTCGAACCTCTGTGAGTGTACGCCCGACGCCGACGGTATCGACGACGTGGCTGGCGTTCCGGGCCGCATCTTCGACGTGAAAGGCAGAGCGACCATTCCGGCGGACCCGGAGTTCGGCGTCAGCGAACACGTCGCCTCACTCCTGCTGGCGGCCCGCCGAAACGGCAGTTCCGCCCGCGCCGCACTGAACATTCGTTACGACCCGGACCTCGTCGCGACGCTCGAAGAATTGGGCTACGAGACCGCGGAGTTCGACGCCGAGTACGACGACTTAGACGCGGTTGTCGGGGCCGCGCTCCGGGAAAATCCGAACGTCAACGTGCTGTACCACACCGGCGGCTACGGCATCGAACCCATCACGTACCTGCTCGGCGACGACGCCGAAGTCGTCGCGGAGATGGCGCGGAGCCTGTTGTAACACTCAGTACTCAGCATCGAGAACGACTTCCTCGTCGGTAATCTCGGCAATACTGTCTCCGTCGAGCGCGTACCGATTCTCGCCGGTCCCGCCCGTTTCGAGCGCCCGCTGCATCTTCGCTACCGTCGCGTCGTCCGCGCTGACGTGTGCGACGCCGTCACGCACCGTCTCTACCGTGCCCAGTCGTGTCCCCGCGGCGTCTACGACTCGCTTCCCCATCTCGTCGTCCGTCAGTGCGAATGCCATGGCGCGACGGAGTTCGACGCCCTGACTAAAGACGGCAGTGGCCGTTCTGTGTCGGTGGTTCGAGACCTCGCCCGACCTCAGTCGTTTTGTCCCCAGCCGACCTACACGCGAACATGTCGAAGGACGCGACGACGGCGGCCCAGCAGTTCTACGGGCGGTGGGCCGCCCTCTACGACTGGCTGGCACGTGAGACGCCCGGACTCGGCAGATTGCGCGCTCGCGCGGCGGACGCGCTCGCGCTCGAATCCGGCGATACGGTCGTAGAGATGGGCTGTGGCACCGGGGCGAACTTCCCGCACCTGCGCGAGCGAGTCGGTCCCGAGGGCCGAGTCGTCGGCGTCGATTTCACTCGGGGAATGCTCGCACCGGCCCGCAACCGAATCGAACGCGAAGGCTGGCGGAACGTCCACGTCGTACAGGCTGACGCGACCGAAACCGAGTTTCTAGAGCCACCCGATGCAATCTTAGCTACCTTCGTCGTCGGGATGCTCGGCGACCCCGAGACCGAAGTGCATCGGTGGGCGGACATGCTCGCGCCCGGCGGGTCGCTCGCTCTCCTCGACGCAGGTCAGAGCACGCGTTGGTTCGCGTGGCCGGTCAATCAGGCGTTTCGCGGCCTCGTTGTCGCCTCCTCGCCAGAGGGGATGGACCGCTACTCGGAACCGCCGTGGACCTTGCTCGACAGGCGAGTCGTGGACGCGCGCCGCGCCTTGCGCGAACGCGCGAGCGAGACGAGTCATACCGAACACGCGCTCGGCGTGGTGCGGGTGACTGGCGGGAAAATCGAGTGACGAGTGGGGTAATAAAATAGCGTTCTCAGCGCACGTTCCGCAAATCAGAGCCGAACTCGCTCTCGGCGTACCGGCCTCGGGCGTGCCAGTCGGCAATCGATGAGCCGACCGAGTCGAGTGCGGCGAGGAAGTCCTCGGTCGTCGCGGTGTGGTCGTCCCGTAGCGCGGCGCGCGCTGCACTCTCGGCGACCAAGCGGAGGTCTCCAACGGAATGCCCGACTGCTTGCTCGGTCACGCGTTCCCACTCGACGTCGCCAATCAATCGCTCGTCTACGGCCGTCTGTAGGACTGCCTCGCAGGTCGCCCGACTCGGCGGCGGGACCTCGATTCGCTCGTCGAAACAGCCAGCGCGGAGGACCGAATCGGCGACGTCTTCGACGAGGTGGGTCGCGCCGACGACCAGCACGTCCTCGGGGACCGCCGCCAATTCTGCGGCGAGTCGGTGCGTGACACCGCCCTCGCCGCCGTTCCGGCCAGTAGGCGCGAGCGCGTCCAAGTCGTCCAAGAACACGAGACAGGGCGCGTTCGCCTCGGCGAGTTCGAACGCCTCGCCGACGTTCTCGGCGGGCGACCCTTCCCACTCGACGGCCAGTTGGGTCGGGGTGACGCGCAGGAAGTGCCACCCGAGTTCGCCCGCGGCGGCGCGACTGAGGAACGTTTTGCCACACCCCGGCGGGCCGTAGAGTAGCACGCCGGAGAGCGACTCGACGCCGTAGGACTCGTACTGCTCGGCGCGCTCGATTGGGTCCAGCACGCGCTCGCGGAGCGTCGTCGTCTCCCGTTCCATGCCGGGCACGCCGTCGAAGTCCCGCGAGGGCGCGGGGTCGATGAGTTCCGTGGCGGGCAGTGAGACGCTGGCGGGCACGCTCAGACCGTCGTCTCGCTCGCTCGCACCTGCACCCAACTCGACGTGGTCGTAGCGGTCCAGCCACGAGGGAATCGACGTTTCGACCTCCTCGATTCCGCTCCCAAGGTGGTCGGCGTCGATGTCCGCGTCGTCGGCGAGTGCGGCGCGCGCTGCGCGCTCTGCGACGAGTTCGAGGTCGCTGGCGGCGTAGCCCTCTGTCCGCCTCACGGCCTCTGTGAGCGACAGGTCCTCGACCGTGGGTCGCCCGGCGAGATGTACGTCCAAAATCGCCTCGCGGGCGTCGGCGTCCGGCGGCGGTACTTCGATACGCTCGTCGAAGCGTCCCGAGCGTAAGATCGCGCCGTCCACGTCGTCAACGAGGTTCGTCGCGGCGAGGACGACCACGTCGTCGTCGCTCGCGCCCTCCAATTCGGTCAGCAACTGGTTGACCATCTGCTGCTCGGTGTTGGTCATCTGGCCACCGCGGTCGCTGGCGACGGCGTCGATTTCGTCGATGAAGACGAGGCAGGGCGAGTTGGCACGGGCGACGTCGAAGAGGTCGGCGACGTTGTCGGCCGCTTCGCCGACCCACTTGCTGGTCAGGTCGCTCGGCGAGATTTCGAGGAAGTGGCGGTCGAGTTCACCAGCGAGTGCTTCCGCGACGTAGGTCTTGCCACACCCCGGCGGGCCGTGGAACAGCACGCCGTTAGTCACACCGAGGTCGTAGCGCTCGTACTTCTCCGGTTCCGCCAACGGGTCTACGACGAGTTCGGTCAACGTCGATTTCAGCTCCTCCATGCCGCCCACGTCGGCGAAACAGCGGTCGGGATTCGCCTCGAGGACGGAGGAAACTGATAGCTCTACGTCGTCTGGAACGACGACTTCGCGGCCCGCCTCGCGAGTCTGGTCGCTGAGTTCCGGAATCGTCCGGATTTGGGAGAGCAGTTCGCTGTCTCGCGCGACGAGCGAGGAGAGCCACGCCGCTTCTTTGGCCGGGCCGTCGCCGCCTATCCAGTCGATGTCCCGCAGCGCGAGGATGCGGTCGTCGTCGGGCGTGCCGTCGGCGAACTCTGCAATCCAGAACGGCAGGTAGAGCCGGGTCGCGTCCTCGATACCTGCGAAGCCGTCGGGGTCGAAGTTCTCGGGGAGACCGAACTGTTGGTGGAGGTCGGTGTTTGCTTTGGAGTCCCGTACTGCATCTTCGACCGCCTGCACCGCATCGCGGTCCGAGCAGTCGAAGTCGAGCGAGAGCGTCGATTCCGGACCGGCGTCCGTCCCGAGGTCGTAGTGGTCGGCGACCGAGACGGACTGGGGCGCAGACGCTTCCTCGGCGTATGGTGCGAGGTGGGAGTTTCGATCTCTCCCGCGGCCATCGACCAGCACGTCCGTGGTGGTCGTCACGGACTGGGGGTCGCCGCTGGGACTGTACGCCACGCGGACCCTGATTGCGGGGTAGAGAACGCGACAGAGCCGGACGAGTCGTTCGTCGGGGAGTGACTCGTCGAGTTCCGACAGTGCGTCGAGGACGGCAGGAACGTCCGGGAGCGTGCGGTCCACGTACCCGACGTTCTGGGCGGTCACTGGAGACCCTCCGGGGAAGTGTGTCGCGGAGTCATTCGAATCAATTGTCTGTAGTGTTCGATAGAAGAAAAATGCTGTTCTACGGCGGGCGACTCCTCAGTCGAGGTCGCCCTGCCGAATCGCCCGTTCTGCGGCTTCGAGTGCTTCCTCGCGGTCGAACTCCGCGACGATAGCTTCCAGTTCCTCGCGGGAGGTGTTCTGTAACTCCCGAGCGTACTCGGTCATGTTCGGTACGGCGCGAATCACGTTGTCTACGATTGGAATCGTCGCAGTTTGAGCGGAGCGCGACATCGGGTTGAGGTCGATGACGAGTTCGGTTTTGCCCATCTCGGCGAGTGCTTCCGCCCGGTCGCCGTCTTCGAGGGGGACGACGACCACGTCGGCGTCGTAGATGCCGTCCTCGTCTACCTTCGCGCGCTCGTGGTCGATGCCGGGAATCAGCGCGTCCGCGGCGAGTCCCTTCACGTCCGCCGCGCCGTGTTCGTGCAGGTGGTCGGCGATAGCCTGCATGCGCGCTTCGGTGCGGTTGAACAGGTTGACCTCGATGTCGGCACCGACGGCCTCGGCCAGTTCGACGGTTTCCCCCGGAACGAGCGCGGCGACGTTGCCGTTCACCGAGAGGACGGCGTGGTCGGCGAGCAGGAGCTTGGCGGCGGCGGCCCGCTCTGCTTCGGCGGCGCTCTCGGTCGTTCGCTCGCCGAGGAGGTAGTCGAACGCCTCGCCGCGCCCCTGCGCGATGAGACCCTGCTTGCTGGTGATTCCCTTCTCGACGCCCTCCTCGATTCGATGGCGCGTGAGGAGCGACTCGTACCGCGGGTGGTCCTCGGGTATCTCGGTCATTGGCGGCGTTTGGAACGGTGAGGGGAAAAATTAGTTCGTTTTCGGTGAGGGGTACTTGTTTGTGATTGCGAGTTCGGTGTCCACCCGGCGCGCGCTGGCACGACCTCGTGTCGTGCCGAACGTCGCGCGAGGTCTGCGTGAGCGAAGCGAGCGCAGGCTCGGCGGACGCGGTTTGTCCTCCGGTGGATGAGCGAACGAACGTGAGCGAATCGGTTGGGGAGGTGTGTGGCCGTCGCGGTGCTGTGCGGTCTCCTAGGTATCGGGAGTAGCTACCTCACTGCGTTCGTCGGTGCTACGTAACAGTGATTCACACCCCAGTTTCTTCCTCGAAAGCCCCCGTCCGGTCGCGGTCGCTGACCGACATATCCGCTCCTCTCCGCAACGGCCGTCGCGGATAGGGGTCGGTCAGACGACCACGTTCTGCGGACGCGACCGGACGGCCCCTTTCAGTCCCACCCCGTGGTTTGTCTCACCGGCTGTTTCGGATGGTTGGTGTCACCGGCAGTTTTCCGTGGTTTGTGTCACCCGCAGTTTCCGGTCGCCCGCCTCACCGGTCGTAGACTCCCCAAAAACCACTCCAAAACTCTCTCCTACTCCATCTCCAGCGTCGCGCCCGCTGGATGGGTCTCACACGACACAGCATCGTACCCCGCGTCAGTCAGCCCAGTCCCCAGCGCGAACACTGTCTCGCCGAGCATCGCCATCGCCGCTTGGCCGCCCTCGGCGCGCACGTCGTCGATGACCTCCTCGACCTCTGTCGCGAGCAGGTCCGCTTCCTTGCTGAACTCCCACGAGAGGTCCACGAACGTCTCTAGGGTCGGTTCGTTCACCAGTTCGACCAGCATGTCCACGCCGACTTCCGAGAGGTGGTCGGTGTTGCCCGCCAGCACGTCCTCAGTCGAGCGCTCGCCGAGGGTGAGATACTCGACTCGCGTGCGTACGGGGACGCCGTCGAGGCGGCCGTAGTCTGGCGCACCGGGGTCGAGGCGGATGGGGACGCCACCCCGTGCTTGCGCGACCACGTCGCCGAGTCCCGTGCCGGACTCGACCTCCGCCGCGTGGGCGATGCTGACCAGTTCGTTCTCCGAGCGCCCGCAGTCGAACGCCTCGTTCGCGGCGAGTGCGGTGCCGAGCGCGGTTGCGCCGGAGACGCCAAAGCCCGCGCCGACGGGGAGGTCAGTTCGCGCGACCACGTCGGCATCGACTTCGAGCGCGTCCAGCACGCGCGTCGCGGCCTCGATAGCCGCCGGTTCGTCGTTCAGTTGCATCGTCGTCTCCGCGGCCGCTTCGAGTTCGACGGTGACGCCGTCCGAGAGAGTGACGCCCGCACCGCGAGAGCCTGCCTGCTCGGGGTCTTCGGAGTCGTGGACGCTGAAAAAGCCCGTGACGTGACCCGGCACGAACGCCCGCGCCGACTTGCCGTTCATATCTCGCAGGTGGCGTCGCGGGTTTTTAAGGGTTGCAGAATCGGGTTGATGCTTCTGGTCGAAAGATAAGTGACTCCGCGGACGACTCGCTATCGATGACCCTCGTAGACGACGCCGAGCGAGAAATCGTCGCGTTCCACGACTTCTTGGAAGGATGGTTAGGCGGCAGTCTCGACCAGACGGACGAACAGTTCGAGCGCGCCGAAGCGGTGCTTCCCGACGAGTTCGAAATCGTCTCGCCCTCCGGAGAGCGCCGGAGTGGGACAGCGATTCGGTCGGACCTCAGAAACGGGCACGGGTCGCTCGCCGCCGACGATTCGGACCCCGGCTTTCGAATCCGAATCGAGAACGTCAGGACCCGCTTCGAGCGCGAGGATAGCTGTCTGCTGACCTACGAGGAGTGGCAACGACAGGGGAGCCAGTGGGAAGGCAGACTGAGCAGTGTTCTGTTCCGCGAAAAAGAAGGGACGCCGAACGGCGTCGAGTGGGTGCATCTGCACGAGACGTGGTTGCCGAACCGCGTCGAACAGGATTTGTCGTGGATGTCTCCAGCGGACTTGGAAGACGATGCCGAGGCAGTAAAGGACCTGTAATCGCCGTAGACAAGGTTACGGACGCCAGAAAGAAGAGTAACCGAAAACCGGCTCTACGGACTCAGCCGCTGACGATCTCGCGGGAACAGAACCGCTTCACGGATGTTCTCCAGACCGAGCATCGTCATGATGAGACGCTCGCCACCGAGACCCCAGCCTGCGTGGGGCGGCATGCCGTACTTGAACATCTTCGTGTAGTAGTCGAACGACTCGGGGTCGAGTCCCTGCTGTTCGAAGCCTTCGACCAGCTTCTCGTAGCGGTGTTCACGCTGGCCGCCCGAGACGAGTTCCATGTTCGGGGCCATCATGTCGAACCCGGTCGAGAGTTGCGGGTCGTCGTCGTGGTCCTTGATGTAGAACGGCTTGATTTCGCTGGGCCAGTCGGTGATGAAGTAGTGGCTGCCGACGTCCGCGCCGAGCGCCTTCTCGCCCTCGGTCGGGAGGTCGTCGCCCCAGACAAGTTGCTCGTCGAGTTCGCCCGTCGCGTTGATGCGCTCGATGGCTTCCTCGTAGGTGAGTCGCGGGAACTCGCCCGACGGAGCCTCGAAGTCCTCGTAGCCGAGTGCTTCGAGTTCGTCTTGGCAGTTCTCGGCGACGCCCTCGTAGGCGGCCTTGACGACCTGCTCGCAGGCGTCCATCGCGTCCTCGTGGTCGTAGAACGCGCTCTCGAAGTCGATGGAGGTCGCTTCGTTGAGGTGCCGCGGCGTGTTGTGCTCCTCGGCGCGGAAGATGGGGCCGACTTCGAAGACGCGTTCGAGTCCGGAGCCGACCATCAGCTGTTTGAACAGCTGTGGCGACTGGTTCATGAACGCTTCCTGACCGAAGTACGTGATGGGGAACAGCTCGGTGCCGCCTTCGGTCCCTGTCGCGACGATTTTCGGCGTGTTGATTTCCGTACCGCCGAGGTTGCGGAAGGCGTCACGAACCGAGCGGAGGACTTCTGCGCGAATCTCGAAGATGGCTTGCACCTCGTCTTTGCGCAGGTCGAGCGTGCGGTTGTCGAGTCGCGTCGAGAGGTCGGCGTCCACCTTGCCGGAGGGGTCCAGCGGCAGTTCCGGGTCGGCAGGCGCGACGACTTCGATGGACTCCGGCACGACTTCCACGTCGGTCGGTGCGCGCGGTTCTTCTTTGACCTCGCCGGTAATCTTCACGACGCTCTCGCGGGAGACGTCGAGACCGGTTTCCACGAGGTCTTCGTCCATCTCGTCCTTCTCGAACTTGACCTGAATCTTGCCGGTCGTGTCCCGAACGATGAGGAATGCGATGCCACCGAGGTCGCGGATCTCGTGGGCCCAACCGGCTACCGTCGCCGTCTCGCCGGGTTCGGCGTCCGCTGTGTAGGTGCGGTCTTCCATACCTCCGGGTTTCTTGGGCGTCGTCTTAAACGCGGTCATTTCCTTGGAACGAACTCGCTCGTACAGACTCCTAACGGTGATTGAGGTGTGAAAACAAATACCACGAAGTCGGAGGCTACGACTCGTCTACTTCCTCTGTCTGCACGTCTGCTCGTTGTACCAACCCGGCCGCTAGCGTCTCGATGAACGCGTCGCGCACGTCCTCGTAGAACTCGTCGTCGTGATAGTCCTCCTTGTGGTACGGCAGGAACTTCGCTGCGCCGAGGACGCCCGCGAGGACCTTCGTGTCGCCGTCTCGAAGTCGCCCCTCCGATTGCCACTGTTCGATGTAGGGTGCGAGGTACGACAGCGACTCCTCTGCCTCGGCTTCCATCTCCTCGTCGGTGAACTGCTCGGTGAGTCGGCGAAAGTCGTCGTCCACGATGAGTTGGTGGAACAACGGATTCGTCTCCATCAGCTCACACAGTCTGGTGAGAAACGCCACGATGGCGTCCTCTGGGTCCTCTTCGGCTTCGAACGACTCGGCGATTATCTCTCTGGCGAACCGTTCGCCCTCCTCGCGGAGTATCTCGAAGTAGAGTCGCTCTTTCGAGTCGTAGAACCGATAGAACGTCCCGTTGGCGATGCCGACGGCGTCGGTCAGTTCCGAGATGGTCGTCTTGTCGAGGCCGTACTGCGCGAACAGCTCTTTGCCCGTCTCGCGCAACTGGTTTCGAATGCGTTCGCGTTCTTGGTCGCCGAAGCCGCTCATCGTCCCCCCAAAATCGTAGTGTTCGTCGTGTTCATGTGGTCGCGTTTCGTCTCGCTTGTCGTAATTGTCGTGTTCACGTCGTCTTGATTGCCGCGTTTCTCACTGGATGTCCGTCCGCTCGAACCACCAAACGCTCGCCGCCACCAACAGCGCCGTGCCGACCAGCAGAACGACTGCGCCCGTCAGGTCGTACTCGCTGGAGACCAGAATCGCCGTCGGGTCGTAGTAGTGAGTCGGGCTGATGTTACCGAGCCAGCCCATGTCTGCGGCCTTGCCGATGGAGTCGAGCAGGAACAGCCCGAAGATGGCTCCGAGACCGCCGCGCTTCGCCACGTCTGCGTCGTCCACGAGGACCGACAGCAGGATACCGATGCCACCGCAGGCCAGCAGGTACGGAATCGACAGTAGGTGTGCCATCGCGAGGTCGGCAATCGGAATCGACTCGCCGATGGCGACGACGGTACCGAAGACCACTGCGCCGACGATGAAGTTGAGCGCGACGATACCCGGCACGAGCGCGAGGAACTTCCCGACGACGACCGACCGCCGCGAGATGGGCGCGGCGAGCAGGGTGTCCATCCGGTCGCGCTCCACGTCGCCAGCGATGAGGCCACCGGCCTGATACGCGACGTAGATGCCGAGCATCAGCAACCAGAAGAACTGGTAGAGTTCCACTGCGAGAAAGCCCTCGATGCTCGTAATGGAGAACGCGCCCGACGCGCCGAACGCGACACGCATCGCTGGCGGCAGACTCTCCATGTAGGCGTCTAAGTCCGCGCCCGAGTTGGCGATGGACGGGAACAGCGCGACGAAGAACAGCGACATCACGCCGAGCAGTCCCGAGAGTATCAACACGCCTTTGATTCGTCGCTCGGACTCGTAGCGGGTGATTTCACGCATCGGTCTCACCTCCGGTTGCCGTGGCGGTTTCCGGCTCCGCTTGCGATTCGCCGACTGTCTCCGCAGTCTCCGTCTCCTCGCCGTAGAAGCGCATGAACACGTCTTCGAGCGGCGCTTCCTCGATGTCTAAGTCCCGGACGTGATACGTTTGGAGGTGGTCGAGTAGGTCGTCGTACGCGCCGGTGAACATGAACTCGGCCTCGCCGTTTTCGCCGTTCAGTTCGAAGCCGTGGACGCCCTCGAAGTCGAACTCCTCGGGGGTGACGGACCGCTCGACTTTCAGTCGCACCTTCTTGCCGCTTCGGTCGAGCAGTTCTTCGATGTCCTCCATCTCCACGAGGTGGCCCTCGCGGATGATGCCCACGCGGTCACAGACTTTCCGAACCTCACTGAGGATGTGACTGGAGAAGAAGAACGTCGTGCCACGTTCCTGTTCGGACTCGATGAAGTCGTAGAAGTGGTCCTGCATCAGTGGGTCGAGTCCGGAGGTGGGTTCGTCCATGATGACGAGGTCCGGGTCGTGCATGAACGCCAGCACGATAGCTAGCTTCTGTTTGTTCCCACGGGAGTACTCGCCGATTTCGCGCTCGACGGGCGCGTCGAAGATTTCGAGAAGCTCCTCGCTTCGCTCGTCGCCTTTGAGTTCGGCGTGGTAGCGCACGAGTCGCTCGCCGGTCGTTCCTTCGTCGAAACCGGGGTCGCTCGGGAGGTAGCCGATGTGACGCTTGGCGTCGATGAGTTCGGACTCGTCGGTCACGTCGCGGCCGAGAACGCGCGCGCTCCCCTCGGTCGGCGCGAGGAACCCTAGCAGGGTCCGAATCGTCGTGGTCTTGCCCGCGCCGTTGGGGCCGAGGAAACCGAATACCTCGCCGTCCTCGACGGCGAACGAGAGGTCTTCGACCCCTCGAGTGTCGCCGTAGTACTTCGTCAGTCCCTCGGTTTCGATAGCAGTCATAGCTTGTTCATCAGCACGTTGGCACTATGAATATATGAATCATTCGTTTTTTCGTTCACGAGGATGGAGAAGCGGCTTGTGAATCTCTGAAATGGTCCAAAATAGCATTTAACGCGAAATGGATTCTATACTACTCGTGGTCGATGCGAACGCCAGAAAAATGCGAAAGAATCCTCAGACCGATTCGGGGGCCGCCGCCTTGGCGTCCTTCGCACCCTTCACAGTCTCGCGAACTGCCTCGACGCCCTCGTCGTGGACGAGGTCACCGACGATAATCGTGTCTGCGTGCTCGGCCATGGTCTTGGCCGACTCGTAGTCGTGGATGCCGCCGCCGTAGAACAGCGTCGTCTCGTCCAGTGCATTTGCGGCGGCTTCGACTGTTTCGGGGTCGCCGAAGGTGCCGGAGTACTCGATGTAGACGATTTCTTGGCCGTACATCTGCTCGGCGATTTCGGCGTAGGCCGCTACGTCTTCCGGCGTCTGGTCGCAGTCGGCGTCGGTCAACTCGGCCACGCTCGCGTCGGGGTTCAGGACGATGTACGCTTCTGTGGCGGTGCGCTCCCAGTCGATGTCGTCGATGCGCGCCCACTCCTTGTGCGCGCCAGTGACCCACGACACGTCGCCCGCGTTGAGGACGATGGGCACGAGGTAGCCGTCGAGCGCGTCGTCTTCGACCACGACGGCCGGATTGGACGGTTCTTGGTAGATGGGCACGTCGTGTTTCGCGCAGGCATCGATGACCCGCTCCATCTTCTCGGTGGTCATGTCGAGCGTGCCGCCGATTTCGAGCGCGTCGGTGCCGGTCTCGCAAACGTCTTCGAAGGTTTCGCCGTCCGCCAGCGTCTTGTCTGGGTCTAACTTCACGATGTGGTCCCAGTCGTCCCACGGTTCGGTCATTATGGGGTCAAACCCTATGTGGGTGTATAAACCCCTCGAAACGGGGAATTGGGACTGATGTTGTGGATGGCGAAAGTGACGCCACCGAGAACGCTCTGCCAAATGAACCACAGGGAGGGACTTTCGAAGAAGAAACGTCGGTTGTATTCGATTGCATCGTAGCAGCGACGAACGCAGTGACGCTCGCTACTCCCGAAACCGAGGAAGACCGCGACCGCACGGCACCGCGACCGCCCCGCATCAGCCACACCCTCCCCAACCGACTGCGTTGCTCAGGTTTGGAAGACGCGACACGTCGCGTCTTTCGCGTTGCGATACTCATCCCTCGCGCGTTTCTCGCGCGCCGATTGGAAAGTCGAGTGTTAGAAACCGCAGAAAGACCGATTTTTAATCCGCTTTCGCCTGCCAACCTCGCAATCTATCCTCGCTCACACCGGCCACTTGGTCTGCGACCGTCTCCACTTCCGCGGACTTCAGGTCGTCGATGCTCTCGATGCCAGCGTCGGCCAGTTTCTCGGCGGTCTTCGCGCCGAGGCCGTCCAGCGTTTCGAGGTCACTGCCAGACTCGCTGTCTTGGGCTTTGAACTCCCGGTAGTTGCAGATGGGACAGCCGAGTTCCCACGGTTCGTCACCGCTGTGGACGACCAACTCGGGTAGGTCGTGTTCCTCGCAGTACTCGTCGGTGACTTCGATGTCGCCCCGGCGCGGGAGCGGGAGCGAGTAGTCACAGTCCGGATAGCGCGTACACCCGACGAGTCGAGAGCCGTTTTGGAGGTGCTTGATTGCCAACTCGCCGTCTTCGTGCTCGTCTCCACACTCCGGACACTCCCCAATCACTTGGTCCTCCTCTTCGTCGGCCTCCTCGGCCTTGCAGAGCGGACACCCGTGGACGAACGTCTGTCTACCTGCGAGCATCTTCACGTGGTGGAGGTCGTGTTCGTCGCAGGTCTCCTCCAAGATGAGCGGCTTGCCGGTGTTCGGGAGCGGCAGGGTGTACGTGCAGTCCGGGTAGCCGTCACAGCCGATGAAGTACGAACCGTGTCTGCTCTGGCGAACCAGCAGGTCGTGGCCCGACTCGGGGCACGGCCCGAGCGTCTTGTCCGCTTTGAGGGACTTCTGGAGCAGGTCGCCGACTTCCTCGCGGGACTCGCGCAGTCCCTCGAAGACTTGTTCGAGGTACTCCCGAGAGTTGTCCGCGACTTCGTCCAAGTCAGTCTCGCCCGCCGCGATGTCGTTCATGTCCTGCTCTAGCTCGCTGGTCATCTCTTCGCTGACCACGAGGTCGGCGTACTGCTCTGCGGCCTCCACGACTGCCTGTGCCAATTGGGTCGGCCGCGGCGGGTCGTTCTCGACGTAGCCGCGGTCGTAGAGCTTCTGAATCGTCTCGTGGCGGGTCGCCTTCGTCCCGATACCCATCTTCTCCATCGTCTCGATGAGTCGCGACTGGCCGTATCGGCGGGGTGGCTGGGTCTGCTTGTCTTCGATGCGGGCGTCGCTGAGGCCAAGCGTCTCGCCCTCAGTCACGTCGGGGACGAAGTTCTCGCTGGTGTTGTAGTACGGGTACACCGCGTGGTAGCCCTCTTCGACGAGGCGCTTGCCGTTGGCCTTGAGTTTGTGGTCGTCCACGCCAGCGACGACTTTGAGGTGTTCCCACGTCGCCGAATCGGCGACGGTGGCGAAGAAGCGCCGGACGACCAGTTCGTAGACTTCCCACTCGTCGTCCGAGAGGTCCGACTTGGTCGGGATGTCCTCGGTCGGATGAATCGGCGGGTGGTCGGTCGTCTCTTCGTCGCCTTCCGTCGGCGTGATGTCGTCGGCCTCCAGCAGGTCCTCGGCGTCCTCGTTGAAGTGGTAGTTCGCCGAGAACGTGTCGAGCAGTTCCTCGGGGTCCAAGTCGTCCGGGTAGACCGTGTTGTCGGTACGCGGGTAGGTCATGTACCCCGCAGTGTAGAGGTCCTCGGCGATGCTCATCGCGCGTTGGGCCGAATACCCCAAACTCCCGGCCGCGCGGATGAACTGCGTGGTGTTGAACGGCGCGGGCGGGTCGTCGGTACGAGTGCGGCGTGAGACTCTCTCGACGGTGGCCTCGGTCGCAGATTCGAGTGCGTCGAAGACAGCCTCGGCGGTCTCCTCGTCCCAGACACGCTCGGCCTCGTTGTCGTCCTCGTCCAGATAGAAGTACTGGGCTTCGAACGGCAGTTCCTCCTCGTCGGTATCTGCTTCCTCGGCGCGCTTCTGGAGGTCCGCGAACATCTCCCAGTAGTCCTCGGGGTCGAACGCCTCGATTTCGCGCTCGCGGTCCACGATGAGCTTTAGTGTGGGTGACTGGACCCGGCCCACCGAGATGAAGTCGTCGCCCAACTGGCGAGCGGAGAGCGAGAGGAACCGCGTCAGTGCCGCGCCCCAAATCAGGTCGATTTCTTGGCGTGCTTCACCTGCGGCCGCCAAGTCGAAGTCCAACTCGTCGGGGTCGTTGAACGCTTCCGTAACCTCGTTTTCGGTAATCGAGGAGAAGCGTACCCGGCGAATCGGCACGTCGTCGTTCACGTCTCGAACTAACTCCCACGCTTCCTTGCCGATGAGTTCGCCCTCGCGGTCGTAGTCCGTCGCAATCGTGACAGTACTCGCTTTGCGAGCGAGGACTCGCAATGTCGAGACGATGTTCTCCTTCGTCGCTTTCTTCTCGATGGGTGCGTCGATGAGTTCGACCGGTTCGACGTCGCGCCAGTCGTTGTACTCGTCGGGGAAGTCCACGCCGACGACGTGGCCCGAGAGGCCGATGCACCGCTTGCCGCCCCACTTGTAGACGTTGACGCCGTTCTTGCGTTCGGCGTCGGCGGACTCACCGCTCAGGATGTCTGCGATACGTCGCGCGGCGTTGTCCTTCTCGGTGATTATCAGTTCCATACCTCACCTCCGATGGTATCCAATCTCGTGTCGGTCATCTGTTTTCGATAGGCCAACGGGGTGGGTAAAGCTTTCGCCGCCGGGAAATCGCAAGCAGGCGTCGGGGCAGAGCGCGAGCGCGCGTAGGTGTGCGAGCGTGTGTGAGGTGGTACGCCACCTCGCCACGAACCGGCAACTGTGTGCAATACCCACACGTTTAGGACCCCAACACTCGATTCTCCATCGAGAACTGTGTCGGACCCAGCCGAGAGCAGAGTGGACATGACGACCGGCGCGATAACGCCGAAGTTGTTCGCGCTGTCGTGGCCGCTCGTCGTCGGCAACCTGTTCCAGACGTTCTACAACCTCGCGGACATGTTCTGGGTCGGGCGAGTCAACGCAGAAGCCGTCGCCGCCGTCTCGCTGATGTTTCCGACGGCGTGGATGTTCGTGTCCGTGGCGATGGGACTCACCGCGGCGTCCGTCGCGCTGGTGTCCCAGCACGTGGGTGCGGGCGACGACCGGAAAGCCGACAACGTCGTCGCACAGACGACGATTCTCACGGTCGGGGTCGCACTCGCGCTCTCGACGCTCGGCTACCTCTTCCGTCACGAACTGCTCGCGTTGCTCGGAGCCAGCGGGGCCGTCTACACCTACTCGTTGCAGTACCTCGAAGTGCTGTTCGTCTCGATACCGTTCACGTTCCTCTTCTTCGTCTTCCGAGCGGTCCTGCGTGGCGCTGGCGACACCCGCACCGCGATGTGGCTCGTCGTCCTCTCGTCCGGACTGAACGTCGTCTTGGACCCGTTCCTCATCCTCGGCTGGGGGCCGTTTCCGGCGCTCGAAGTCCGCGGTGCCGCACTTGCAACCCTCGCCGCTCGCATCCTCGCTGCAGTCGTCGGCATCTACATCCTCCTGCGCGGCGAATGGGGCGTCCGCCTTCGCCTCGAAGACCTGAAACCGGACCTGCCGGTCCTCAAAAAACTCGTTGACGTGGGCACGCCGGGGACGCTCGACGGCTTGGCTCGGAGTTTCGCCGCCGTCGCGATGGCCGCGCTCGTCGCTCGATTCGGTCCAATCGCTACGGCGGCCTACGGCGTCGGTCTCCGTCTGATGTCGGTCTCGTGGACTGTCTCGGGAGCAGTCGGACAGGCTACAGCGACCGGAGTCGGTCAGAACCTCGGTGCGAAGACGCCCGACCGCGCCGCGGAAGTGACGTGGAAAGCCACCGTAGCGACGATGGCCGTTCTGTTCGCGGCTGGTGGACTGCTGTACGCCTTCCCCGCACACGCCATTCGAGCGTTCATCGACGACCCGGCAGTCGTCGCCGCTGGCGTCGAGTTCCTCAAGATAATCGGTCCGTTCCTCGCGTTCTTCGGTGGCCTGATGGTGATTCAGGGAGGATTCCGCGGGGCTGGCGACACTCGGGTGTCGATGGCACTCTCGGTGCTGTCGCGCTGGGGGCTCAGAATTCCCGCCGCGTTCGTCTTCGCGTACGCTTGGACGCTCTCGCTCGGCGGCGTCCCACTGGTCGGGTTCGACTGGGGCGTCAGCGGTCTCTGGTGGGCGTGGTCGTTCTCGGCACTCGGGTCGTTCGTCGTCGGCGTCGCGTGGTTCAGTCTCGGCCGCTGGAAGCAGGGCGTCTTGGAGGACGACGACGAAGACGAGAAGCGACCGACGCCGAGCGACTGACTCCGACCTACCGTCCTCTACCCTTCTCCCGGCCGAGCGTTCAAATACTAAGCCGCGACAAACTCGCTCCGTGACTTAACGAAACGCCGCGACGGGGTCGAGGCGGGAGCGCGGCACGCCCCTCGCGGAAAAACACTACTGCGCCGCCTGTTCGAAACTGGCTACTCACGACTTCGTCGTTCGTTAGTCCGAGACCTTCGCGTTGCTCAGGTCTCGCTACTCCTCTAACTCCTCGCGGAGCATCTGGTTCACGGAACCGGGGTCGGCACTGCCGCCGGTCTTCTGCATGACCTGCCCGACGAGGAAGTTCAGCGCACCACCTTCGCCTTCGTAGTAGTCCTCGACGGCGTCGGGGTTCTCCTCGATAGCTTCGGTGACCGCACTCTCGACCTGCCCTTCGTCTGCCTTGCCGAGGCCTTCGCGGTCGATGATGGTCTCGGGGTCTTCGCCCTCGTCCAGCATCTCGCGGAGGACGACCTCTTCGGCGTTCTTCGTCGTAATCTCGTCTTCGGCGACCATCTCGATGAGGTGCTTGAACTCGCCGAGTCGGTCGGCTACGTCGGTTATCTCCATGTCGCGGTAGTTGAGTTCGCCGAGCAGGTTGTCGGCGACCCACGTCGCGGCCAAGTCGGGGTCGTACTCGCTGGCGACGTCCTCGTAGAAGTCCGCGACCTGCTTCGTGGAGGTGAGTTTGCTCGCGGCTTCCTCGCTCAGGTCGTACTCCGTCTGGAACCGCTCGCGGCGGGCGTCGGGTAGCTCCGGGATGTCGAGTTTCTGCTTCCAGTCACTGACTTGGAGCGGCGGGATGTCGGCCTCGCGGAAGTAGCGGTAGTCTTTCTCCTCTTCCTTCGAGCGCATGGAGACGGTGATGCCCCGGGATTCGTCCCAGTGACGGGTCTCCTGCTCGACTTCGCGGCCGCGCTGGACGGCGTTCTTCTGGCGGGTCGCCTCGTAGGCGAGTGCCTTTTCCGCACCCTTGTGGCTGGAGATGTTCTTGACCTCGGTGCGGTTCGCGGCGGCGAGCGTCTCGTCGCTGATGGTACCGTCGTCGTCCATCTCCTCGGCGGGGACGACGCTCAGGTTGGCGTCGATTCGGAGACTGCCGTCGCGTTGGCTGTCGAAGATGCCGAGATATTCCAGCACTTCTTCGAGCTTCGCGAGGAAGGCCCGGACCTCCTCGGCACCGCGGAAGTCCGGTTCGGTGACGATTTCCACCAGCGGGACGCCCGCACGGTTGTAGTTGACCAGCGTGTACTCCGCAGTGTCGATGTTGCCACCTTGGTGTTGGAGGCTCCCGGGGTCTTCTTCGAGGTGCGCACGCTCGATGCCGACGACGCGGCGCTCGCCCTCGACTTCGACTTCCAGACTTCCGTCCTGACAGATGGGCGCGTCGTACTGCGTTATCTGGAAGCCCTTCGGCAGGTCGGGGTAGAAGTAGTTCTTCCGGTGGAAGGTGGTCTCTTCTGGGATGTCGGCGTCGATTGCCTTCCCGATTTTCACGGCGGCTTCGACGGCCCCCTCGTTCAGCACGGGGAGCGCGCCGGGCAGGCCGAGACACACCGGACAGGTGTGGGTGTTCGGTTCGTCGTCGGCCACGTCGGTCGAACAACCGCAGAAGATCTTCGTCTCCGTCTCCAGCTGGACGTGGACCTCCAGTCCGATGACGACGGCGAGGTCCCCCTGCTGAACAGCCTGAGCAGTCATTACCGGCTCGTTCGGGGCGGGACCGCTAAAGGCTAACGAAGGGAGGAGGTTCATTACCCCCGAGTGAGCAGGGTCGGGAAAGTGAAGATTCGGACGAAGTTCGCGGTCTCGTTGCTAGTACTCACGCTCGTACTCGGGGGCGTCGTCTATGGCCAGCTAGAGCTAGCCAAGGACCGGTCGGTCGCTCGCACGCAGGAGAACGTCGATCAGACCGCCGCGCTGACTGCCGAACAGATAGACGCCCAGATTCGCCAAGAGAAGAACTACGTCGGCTTCTTCGCCTCGCAACCGGCGGCCAGCAACTTCAGCAACTCCGAAGCGTTTCTGGAGCGGTTTCTCGCGAATCCGCACGTCTTTGCCGGGCAGATAATCGCGGCCAACGGGACGGTGGTCGATTTCCGTGGCGACGTCACCTCCGAAGTTCGGCAGGAGGCGATAGGTGCGGACCGGAACAACCGCAGTTACGTCCAGCGGACCGCACGAACGGGCGAGATAATCGTAACTGCTCCCGAACGCGTGGGCGACAGCGAGCAGTTCATCGTCGTCGTCAGCGCACCTATCTTCGAAGACGGCGAGATTGCGGGGGTCCTCGTCGCAGGCGTTCCGGTCAACGAGTTCACGTTCTTCACCATGGTCGGGCCGCTCGAAACTGACCGACAGGCGGTCGCGATTCGCGCGGATGGTCGGACGCTACACGGCTCACACCAGACGTTCGAGGAGAAGATAACCAGTACCGCGACGGTGGAATCGACGGGGTGGAGCGTTCGAATCACGCGCGACCGCTCGCCGCTGAACGCCCGACTGCAAGAGATGGCAGTCACGCAAGTGGCGAGTTTAGCGTTAGTGCTGTCGCTCGTCGTCGCCCTCTCCGTCTTGGAGTACAACTCGAACGTTCGCCAGGCACAGAAACTCCTCGATAGTTTCGAGTCCCTGCGAGAAGGCGACTACGACGCGTCACCGCAACTCTCCTCCGGCGAAGAGTGGCGACAGATACGAGCGGGCTTCGAAGAACTCGCCACCGGATTGGACGAGCGCGAGGCCGCACTTCGGGAGCGCAAGCAACGCTTGCAGGTGTTCAATCGCGTCCTCCGGCACAACCTGCGCAACGACATGACCGTCGTCGTCAACTACGCCGAGTTGGTCGAGGAGCAGACCGACGACCCAGCCGTCCGAGACGCGGCGGCCAAGATACTGTCGAGGAGCGAGGGACTCGTCGGTCTCGGCGAGAAAGCACAGCAAATCGAGCAGTCGTTAGCTGGATACGACGGTCCAGTTACGGTCGATGTCTGCGCGGAGATACGTACGGTCGTCTCTACGCTCCGAGAGGAGTATCCGCAGGCCGAAATCACCAGCGAAATGCCCGAGAGGGAACTCGCGCGGGCGATTCCTGCACTCGACGCGGCCGTCGAGGACCTCTGTGAGAACGCGGTCGAACACAGCGACGTGACCGACCCGACAGTGACGATAACCGTCGATACGGTCGCAGAGGACGCCGACCGCTGGGTCCGCATCGCAGTCGCAGACGACGGCCCCGGAATCTCCGAGTACGAACGTGACGTGCTACTGTCCGGACGCGAGACCGACCTCGAACACAGCAGTGGCTTCGGTCTCTGGTTGGTCAGTTGGATCGTCGAACGCTCCGGCGGTCGGTTGTCGTTCGCGGAAAACGAACCGCGCGGGACTGTCGTCGAGTTGTATCTGGAGCCCGCGTCCGAGGAGACGGCGTAACGAACTGCTACGTCTCTTTCTCGCGTAGTTTACTCGCAACCAGCAGTGCAACGAGTAACGCCCCGAGAGCCGACCCGAGTCCGAAGCCGGGGACTTCCGTACTCGCCCGTCTGTCGTTGGACGCTCCATCTGCTTTTTCATCGCTCTCCGTCTCTGACCGAGTCTGGCTTCCAGTTTCACTCGTCCCGCTATCGTCGCCGACCACGCTGTCGTTGATGGCGACTTCACCGACGCGGAGGTCGTTGACGTACACGTCATAGACGCCAGCAGTCGAGACGGTGCGGTCGAAAGTCAACTGTCGCGTCCCGCCACCGGCGATGGTGAGTTTGCGTTCCGAGAGTATCTCGTCGTCGAGTGCGAGCGAGGCGGTGAACGTTCCATCGGCGTCGCCTCGGTTCTGGATACGGAGTCGAACGGTCAACGAGTCTCCGACGGTCAGCGTGTCCACTTCGACGGTCGCGTTCGTTATCTCGAACCGCGTCGTCTTCTTCCCGGCGGCGAACTCCGACAATCCGGGCGACTGAACGCGGTAGACGTAGTGGTCTTCGGTCGTCTCCACGAGCGTCGTCGGCAGTTCGTTCCACGTCTCGTCGTGGAAACGGTAGAGCGCGATTTCGTTCCGCTCGGAGGCGTTCACCCGATCTTTGCGAATCCTGAAGGTGAACGTGACGTTCTGGATGTTCGAGTCCGAGATGGAGTGATCGACGCTCAAGTAGGCGAGCGGCTCTGTCCCGTTCGAGAGGTCGAGCGCGGGCGTCTTGTCCGGTATCGCCTGCTCGCTGGCCGTCGCGTTCAGTGTGAAACTCTCGTTCGTCGTTGGCGTCAGGTCAAGCGTGTCGAAGACGACCGACTCGTTTCGACGCGCGGTGTTCGAGACGTTCAGCGACACCGCCTCGTTCGCTCTGGCGTTTCGCACCGAGACGTTCACCGTTCCGTTCTGATTGGCGTGCGCCGGCGGCCCGCGTCGAACGGTTGCGTTCGTGTGGTTGTTACCGCGGAACTGGCCGTTTCGACCCGCATTCTTATTCAGTGACGGTGGCTCAGTTTCGGACCGATTGACCTGCCCTTGTCTCGGAACGTCCGCGGGCTGTTTGCCCACCGACCGGTTTCCGGGCGTTGGGTTCGTCTTCGGTCTTGGGTCGTCGCTCGGTCCCCGATTCGCCGGTGGGTTCGTCGTGGACACGTTCTTTCCGGGCTCGTCAGGCCTTCCAGCTTTTCCGGAGGTCGATAGCGGAAACGATTCGTTCGATTTCGGTTCTGGCGGTCGCGTGACCGGCTTCACGGGACCGTCAGATTTCGCGAGACCGTTAGCTTCGACGGCGGCCGTATCGGTAGCAACGCTCGAAACGTCGCCGCCCGAGACGAAGCCACCTGTCGGGACGACACCGACCACGAGGAGCGCGAGAGAGATGAGAACGACGAGACACGTCTGTCTTCGTGGCATGTGAAGCCGACTGCCGTCGTCTCGTCTTCGGTGATTCTCTCGACTCTCCTTCATATACTAGATTAGATAGTATCCCGATCCTGATTACTTATATTCGTCGGTCGTTGTAAGGGTGTGAGACCACGATTCAACTACAGATAATTACGTAAACTTAGGGACAGTTGTCTGACGCACGATTTATAGGGCTGCCGTAACGCTTGATTGATATGACCGACGAGAGCGAACGAGTCGAAGAACTCGAAGCACAAGTCGAGCGACTCGAAGCGACGGTGAAGGGGTTGACAGAGGAACTGGTCGAAGTGAACGACCGACTCGAAACGCTGGAGGGCGACGACTCCACGCTCGGGACCGAGACGACCACCGAGTCCCGCCCAGAGAGGAAAAGCGACGCAGAGTCGCCCGCTCGCGACGAAGAGACTAAAAGCACCCAGTCCAAGGAAGAAGACGAGACTGGGGACGACTCAGGATTGGGCGACGACATCATCGTCGCGTAGCGCGGTCCCCGCCTACGAGCAACCATGCACATCAAAAAGCTCGTCTTAGATAGCTTCAAAAGCTTCGGACGAAAGACAGAGATTCCGTTTTACGAAGATTTCACTACTGTTAGCGGCCCGAATGGCTCTGGCAAGAGCAACATCATAGACAGCGTGCTGTTCGCGCTGGGACTCGCTCGGACGCGAGGCATTCGTGCCGAGAAGTTGACTGATTTGATATACAATCCCGGCCACGCCGACGGGAGCGAAGAGCAATCCGGCACGCGAGAGGCTAGCGTCGAGGTCGTTCTGGACAACAGCGACGGCACGCTCGACCGGACGCAGGTCGTCAACGCCGCCGGAACCGATAGCGTCGGCGAGGTGGACGAGATTACCATCAAGCGTCGCGTCAAAGAGACCGACGACAATTATTATTCGTACTACTACCTGAACGGTCGTTCGGTAAACCTTTCGGACATACAGGACCTGCTCGCGCAAGCGGGCGTCACGCCGGAAGGCTACAACGTCGTCATGCAGGGCGACGTGACCGAGATTATCAACATGACTGCTGGCGAGCGCCGCCAGATTATCGACGAGATTGCGGGCGTCGCCGAGTTCGACGCGAAGAAGGCAGACGCCTTGGAGGAACTCGAAGTCGTCAAAGAGCGCGTCGGCGAGGCAGAGTTGCGAATCGAGGAGAAGCGCGACCGACTCGAACAACTCTCCGACGAGCGCGAGACGGCCTTGGAGTACAAGGGCCTGAAAGAAGAGAAAGAGGAGTACGAAGGCTACGTCAAGGCCGCCGAGTTAGAGGAGAAGCGCGAAGACCTCGCCAACACGGAGGCGGACATCGAAGACCGCGAGGCGGAGTTGAAGACGCTTCAGCAAGAGTTAGACGAGAAACAAGGCAAAGTCGTCCGCCTCGAAGACGAGTTGGAGGAACTCAACGCCGAAATCGAGCGCAAGGGCGAAGACGAGCAACTGCGCATCAAGAGCGAAATCGAGGAGGTCAAAGGCGAAATATCGCGCCTCGAAGACCAGATCGAGTCGGCCGAAGAGAAGATTCAGGACGCCGAGAACACCCGTCGGCAAGCGTTCGTCGAGATAGACCGCAAGCAGGAGACGGTGGACGAACTCGAATCCGACGTTCGGGACATCAAGATAGAGAAGTCCTCTGTCAAAGCGGACGTACAACAGAAGGAGTCTGAACTCGAATCTGTCGAAGAGGAAATCGAGAACATCGACACCGAGTACGACGAGGTGAAGGCCGACCTCGCCGAGCGCAAGGAAGAACTAGAGGAGGCCAAGAGCGCGAAGAACGACCTCCAGCGCGAGAAAGACCGCTTGCTGGACGAAGCGCGCAGACGGTCGAACGCCGAGAGCGAGAAGGAGACCGAGATAGACGAAGCGCGCGAGCGGATTCCGGAACTGAAGACCAAACTCGGCGAGTTAGAAGACGAACTCTCGAAGGCCGAGCGCAACGAGAGCCAAATCGAAGAGGTCGTCGCCGACCTCAAACAGCAGAAGCGCGAGCGCCAAGACGACCTCGATACGGTCGAAGAGAACTTGCAGGCCAAACAGCGTGAGTACGCGCAACTGGAAGCGAACGCCAACGAGAGCGGTGATTCGTCCTACGGACGCGCGGTCTCGACCATCCTGAACGCCGAGATGCAGGGCGTTCACGGAACGGTCGCGCAGTTGGGCGGCGTCTCCGAGCGGTACTCGACAGCGTGTGAGACAGCTGCCGGTGGCCGACTCGCGAACGTCGTCGTGGACGACGACGGCATCGGCCAACGGTGCATCGAGCACCTGAAATCGAGAAACGCGGGTCGTGCAACCTTCCTCCCGATGACGGAGATGCACGACCGCAACCTCCCGTCCGCGCCGAGTGCGCCGGGCGTGGTGGACTTCGCGTACAACCTCGTGGACTTCGACAGCCAGTACTCGGGCATCTTCTCCTACGTCCTCGGGGACACGCTGGTCGTCGAGGACATCGAGACCGCTCGGGACTTCATGGGCGACTACCGACTCGTCACTCTCTCGGGCGAACTGGTCGAGAAGAGCGGTGCGATGACCGGTGGTTCGAAGAGCGGTTCTCGCTATTCGTTCTCGAAGTCCGGCAAGGGGCAACTCGAACGCGTCGCCAAGCGCATCAACGAGTTGGAGGACGAACGCCAGACGATTCGGTCGGACATCCGGAGCATCGAGGACCGACTGGACGACGCTCGGGACCGCAAGAGCGACGCCGCAGACCAAGTCCGCTCCATCGAGTCGGACATCTCGCAGGTCGAGGACGAGTTAGAGTCAACGAAGGAGCGCATCGACGACCTCGAAGACGAACTCGTCGCCATGGAAACAGAGCGGGAGGCCGTCAACGAGCAGATGGCGGAACTCGAAGACGAGGTCGAGGAGTACGAGGACGAAATCGCCGAAATCGAGGACGCAATCGCGGAACTCGAATCGGAACTCGCCGACTCGAAGATTCCGGAACTCACTGCCGAAGCGGAGGACATCGAGGCCGACATCGACGAGTTGGAGGACAAGATGGACGACTTGGACGGCCAACTGAACGAACTCCAGTTGGAGAAACAGTACGCCGAAGACGCCATCGAGGACCTCCACGACGACATCGAGACGGCCCAGAACCGCAAGGCCGAGCAGGAGGAGAAGATTGCAGACCTCGAAGACGAAATCGAGGACAAAGAGGACGTTCTGGACGAAAAGCGCGCGGCAGTCGAAGAGTTGGAAGGCGAACTCACCGAGTTGAAGGCCGAGCGCAAAGAGCACAAGAAAAAACTCCGAGGGGCCGAGCAGGACCGTGACAAGCAGAAATCGAAAGTTGAGTCGGTTCAGAATCGGCTGGACAGCCTTCGTCGCAGTGCGGAGCGACTCGAAGAAGATATCTCGGAGTTGGAGGAAGTCGTCACCGACTACGACCCCGAGAAGATTCCGGACTTGGACGAAGTCGAGGAGAACGTCCGGCGACTCGAACGCCAGATGGAGGAACTCGAACCGGTCAACATGCTGGCAATCGAGGAGTACGACGACGTGAAAGACGACTTGGACGACTTGGAAGAGCGCAAGGCCGTCCTCGTGGAGGAGCGAGACGGCATCCGCGACCGTATCGACTCCTACGAGGACCAGAAGAAGGCGACGTTCATGGACGCCTACGAGGCAATCGCCGAACAGTTCCAAGACATCTTCGAGCGACTGTCGAACGGCACCGGCCAACTCCACCTCGAAGACGAAGAAGACCCCTTCGAGGGCGGCCTGACGATGAAGGCCCAACCGGGCGACAAGCCAATTCAGCGACTCGCCGCGATGTCCGGCGGCGAGAAGAGTCTGACCGCACTCGCGTTCATCTTCGCCATCCAGCGCTACAACCCCGCGCCGTTCTACGCGCTTGACGAAGTGGACGCCTTCCTCGACGCCGCGAACGCAGAGCGCGTCGGCGAGATGGTGGACGAACTCGCTGGCGACGCGCAGTTCATCGTCGTCAGTCACCGCTCTGCGATGATGGAGCGCTCCGAGCGCGCCATCGGCGTGACGATGCAGGGCGACAACGTGAGTACCGTGACCGGTATCGCGCTCGGTTCCGGGGAGGACGGGGAGGTCCCTGCCGATGACTGACGAGGGGCGCGAAGCGGCCCTCGGTGAAGCGAGCGGTGGAACCGCGAGCAACGAGATTCCGGAGGAATCTCGAAAAACGAACGGGGAGGAGCGAAGCGACGACCCGCGAGCAGACGATTTCTACACAGACGGCGGTGAGCAGTCCGAAGGACTGCGAGCCTCGTCAGAGATTCGCTCTGACGGCGGTGTCCCTCTCAACATCGCGGGCCACGAAGAAGAGAAGCGCAAGCGCGAGCAGGAGTCCGAAGACGAAGAGACGACCGACGAAACAGACGACCGCACCGAAATCCTCGGCGAAGACCTCGATGTGGACCCCGAAGCGACGGACGACGACGAGGCCGAACCGGTCGAACTGCTGGTCCAACTCGCCGAGGAGGGCGAAATCGAACCGTGGGACATCGACATCGTGACGGTCACCGACAAGTTCCTCGACAGACTCGACGGCGCGGACCTCCGCACGTCTGGTCGCGCGCTGTTCTACGCGAGCGTCCTCCTGCGGATGAAGAGCGACGCCCTGCTCGGCGAGGACGAGGAGGAAGAAGAACCCGAGCAGGACCCGTGGGACACGTGGGACGCGCCGATGGAAGGCGGCGACCAGCGCGAGGGCGACTTCCCGGCGTACGACCCCGTCAACCAGTTAGAGGAGGAAATGGAGCGCCGTCTCGACCGCAAGAGCGCGCGCGGATCACCGGAGACGCTGGACGAGTTGGTGCGTGAACTGCGCGAACGCGAGCGCGGTTCGTGGTGGAAGGACTCGCGGACCTACGACACCTCCGAGTCGCCCCGTGGCTTCGAGCGCGGGACCCAGACGCTGGACTATCGGATGGACGACGACATGCGCGTCGATGACGAACCGTCCGCTGGCGACGTGACCGACACTGCCCACAACGAAGACATCGAAACGGTCATCGAAGACGTGGGCGCGGCACTCGACACGCATTACGAGAACGGTCGTACTGAGGTCTTGTACGCCGAAATAGCGTCCGTCGGCGGGTCGCGCATCGAGACGTTCCTCGCGCTGCTCTTCCTCTCGCATCGCGGGACCGTCCTACTCGAACAGGACGAACTGTTCGACGATTTGTGGGTGCAGGACCCCGACGCGGTTACGGAAGCCGAGGAGCCAGAACCGCCGGAAGCGATTGCGGATTGAGGAGCTGATTTCTTTCGTTTCGGGTTTTACAGCATCTCAGCGACAGATTTATAGCTCAACATGCTAAATGTTACCACATGACACCAGACCGCTTCCGCGAGCGACTGGAAGAGACCGAAGGTCGCGTCAACCCGGAGGACGTGGCGACCGCGTTGTCCTACGTGCGCGGCCGAAAGTGAGCGAGAAGCAGTCGAAAATTGCTCAGTCGAGGTAGTGGCCGACGAGTTCCTCGACGCGCTGGCGCGTCTCCGCCGGAATCGCCTCGGTCGGCGTGTTGATAGTGCCCTCTATCGCGTGTTCGCAGTCGCAGTCGCGCTCTTCGGGCAGGTTTTCGATGGCGTGTTCGACGACCTGCTTGATTGTCTCCTCGTTCTCCGCGGCGTTTTCGAGGACCTCCTGTAGCGTGACTTCGCTGTCTTCTTTCCACACGTCGTAGTCCGTGACGCCCGTCACCGTCGCGTAGCACATCTCGGCTTCGCGGGCGAGTTTCGCCTCCGGAATCGTCGTCATCCCGATGACGTCCCAGCCTTGCTCGCGGTAGAACTCGCTCTCGGCGCGCGTCGAGTACTGTGGGCCTTCGATGCAGACGTAGGTGCCGCCCTGCTCGTAGTCTGCGTCGGTCGCTTCCGCACAGGAGTCTGAGAGATGCTCGACCATGTGCGGACAGTACGGCTCTGCGAAGGGCATGTGGACCACGATGCCGTCGCCGAAGAACGTCGAGTCGCGGTGTTTCGTTCGGTCGAACGTCTGGTCCGGCACGACGAGCGTCTGGGGCGGCAGGTCTTCGCGGAGACTTCCTACCGCGTTACTCGACAGCACGCGCTCGACGCCGAGTTTCTTCAGCGCATAGATGTTCGCCTTGTACGGTGCGTTCGTCGGCGTGTGCTGGTGGTCTGGGCCGTGTCGCGGGAGAAACGCGACTTCCGTGCCAGCCATCTCGCCGACGGTGACGGGGGCGCTCGGTTCGCCGAAAGGAGTGGTGACCTCTACTTCGCTCGTGTTCTCTAGGGGAAGTGCCTCGTAGATGCCACTTCCACCGATGAAGCCGATGGTCATACAGGGTACTGATGGAGCAGATACTAAACGGCTCTCTTTTCCGAAGCCGAGGTCCGGCGGGTCGTAGTCCGGGGGGGACCCGAAATAGTCAAGCATCGACTTCTGGCAGTGCCTGAACGGAGTCGCCTGCGGTCAGTTTCTGCCTATGCTCGCGTAGCAGTCACATAACAAAGTCACGTCACTGCCACGGTCCGTGTATGTCGCTTCAGGAACAGCGCGAGAACGACGACGGGGAGTACCGAATCAGGTGGTACGAGTCAGGCGACGCAGACGGCGTCCTGAGCCTCTTCGAGACGGCCTGGAACCGGCGGCCGACTCTCGACTGGTTCGACTGGAAGTTCGGCGGCGACCCGTATCTCTCTCACGTCCCAGTCAACGTCGCCGAGCGCGACGGCCAAATCGTCGGTGCCCAGGCGTATCTGCCCTGTCGCGTTCGACAGGGGCCGCGAGACGACTCGTTGCTCGCGCTCAAGCCGGTTGACGCGCTGGTTCACCCCGACCACCGGAAGCAGGGGCTGTACACTCGAATCACCGAAGCGGCAATCGACTTCTACACCGACCGAGAGCCAGCTTTCTTCTACAACTTCCCCAACGTCGCGTCGCTGGGTGCCCAACAGAAACTCGGCTGGTCCGAGGTGGATGTGGTCACGACTTACTATCGCCTCCAGCGTCCCTCCGAACTCTTGTCCGATGACGCGAGTCCATTGAAAGCTGGTCTCGGTCGAGTCGCAGACCTCGGAGCCAGCGCCCACCTCGGCGTCAGAGACGCCCTAACGAGCGGGTCCGACGAGTTCGAAGTGACGCGACACGACACGGTGCCTGCCAACGCCCTCGAATCGCTGTACGAATCGCAGGTCCCCGACGAACTACACATCCACCGGGAAGCGCAGTTCTACCGCTGGTTCTTCACCGCGTCCGGTTACGACCACACGACGTACGTGGCCCGCAAGAACGGCCACCCCGTCGCCGCCGTCGTCACCCGGACGTCGGACGGCCAGTCGGTCAACGTCATGGAGGCCCTACCGATGATTTCGCCGCCGACGGATGCGCTCGCTACCCTTCTCGGGGCAGTCGTCGCCGACAACCCCGGCGCGAACGTCATCTCCGTCACCGACGAGACGCTTCCGGACGAACTGCTCTCTCGATTCGGTTTCCTGAGCTACGAGAACCCCGTGCTGTCGCGGGTCGGCACGCCCACCTACGTGGCGGCTCGGCCGCTGTGGCCGGACCACGAATCTGGCCCGATTCGTCGGTCAGAACTCCTGGACAGCGACAACTGGCGACTGTCGTTCACCGAAGTAAAAGACTGAAGCGACCGAAAAGCGAACGCTACGCCCCGCCGACGTTCTCCAACAACCGCCACTCCTCGCCGTCGGACTCGACGATTCCTCTGCGCTCCATCTCGCTCGTGACTTCGTCCATCCGGTCGGGTTGGGCTATCTCCATCTCGATTCGTTCCACGTCGTGGTAGTCGCTCAGCAGGTGTCGAATCTCTTCGGTGGTGAACGTCTCACCGTCTGCTCGGTCCATCGCCCCGGAGATGATGTCTATCATGTCCTCGATGAAGTTCCACGGGTAGACTATCCACGCCCACTCTTCGAGTTGCTCGCCGAGGTAGTCCGGTTGGAACTCGCTGGTCTGGAGCAGTTGGAGGGTCGCAGTTCGGACTTCTCCGGCGTCTCGGTCGGTGACGTACTCGTAGGCGCGCTCGATAGACCCGCCGGTGTCGGCGATGTCGTCGATGATGAGTACGTCTTTCCCTTCGACACTCCCCTCCGGCATCGGGTAGCGAACTTCGGGTTCGTCGCGTTTCTCGGCGGTACCGACGTAGTGTTCCATCTTCAGACTCGTCAAGTCGTCCAGTCCGAGGAAGTCACAGATACAGCGTCCCGCGAACCACCCACCGCGGGCCAGCGCGACCACCACGTCTGGTTCGAAAGAGTCCTGTTTGACCTGCTCGCTCACGTCGCGGCAGAGTCCGTAGATGTATTCCCAGTTGGTGATGGTACACTTGAAATCGTCCGGGAGGTCACTCATTCCACCTTGCGTCTCTTGCCCCGGCACACTTAACGGTTTATAGTAGCGTTCGCGCGTTTCCGTGCGAGATGTGTCAACAACGGCGTTTTATCGAAGTTGGGGATACCGGCGCACGCCGAGGTAGGCTTGTTGTGGGACGTACTCCTCGTCTCGGAGCAGTCGCAACGCGCGGGCCGTCGCGTAGTGGTTCCCGTCCGCGACGGTGGGCGTGCCGTGGCCGCGCTGGAAGCAGACGACCCGCTCTTCCGTCGGAACGCCGGTCGCCAGTCGTCGAACGTGGTCTACGTCGATGTCTTCGTACGTCCCCGAGATGCCTTCGTCTACGATTCGTCGTGCCGCGCCGAGGATGGTCCCGTCCGGTGAGAGCTTTCGCCACGATTCGTTTCGCGGGCCTTCGATGACGCGGAGGCGTCGAAACGCCGACTCGTCGAGTCTCGTCCGGTACCACGTCACCGGGTAGCGCCAGACGAACGCCGACTGGAACGGCCGCAGTTCGAACAGTCGGCCAGTGAGTTCCCAGTCTTCCTCGTTTCCCGTGACTCTGAAGTCGAGGTCTCGCTTTCGGACTTCTCGGCGAAGCCAACTCTTGACGACCTCAGACTGCTGGACGCGCTCTTTCACCGCCACGTGTACGATGGCGGTCAATTTCAGTGTTCGGTGGCGAACGTCCTCTCGCCGTCGCAAACAGTACATTGAACCCGTCGGCGTACGACCCCTTCAGCATGCAATCCGTGCGCGCGCTCCAAGTCGATGCGTTCACCACCGAACCGTTCGGCGGCAACGCCGCCGGAGTGGTCCCCGAGGCCGACGAACTGTCCGAAACGCAGATGCAGGCTATCGCCGACGAACTGGCGCTCAGCGAGACGGCCTTCTTCCTGTCGAGCGACGAGGCCGACCGCAAGGTGCGGTACTTCACGCCGACGACAGAAGTGGACCTCTGCGGTCACGCGACCATCGCCTCTCACGCCCACTTGCTCGAAGACGGTGTTATCGACGCGGGCACGCACACCTTGGAGACGGACGTCGGCGTCCTCGAAATCGAGGTCGCCGAAGATGGAACGGTCTGGATGACCCAAGACGACCCGGAGATTCGAGAGGTGGACGTGGAGTACGAACGAGTCGCCGACGCGCTGGGCATCGACCACGCCGCCCTCGAAGACGTTGGCGCGGACCTGCCGCTCGCTGTCGCATCGACTGGTTTGCCGTTCCTCGTCGTGCCGGTGAACTTCCTCGAACACGTGAGCGCGATAGACCCGGACTTGGGTGCAATCGAGACCATCAGCGACGAACTCGACGTGGCGGGCATCTACGCCTTCTCCTTCGACGCGCTCGCCATGGATTCGACGCTCCACGGTCGGATGTTCGCGCCCGCCGCAGGCGTGCCCGAAGACCCCTGTACCGGCACTGCGAGCGGTGCGACCGGCGCGTATCTGCGCGAGGTCGAAGCGTTCGACGGTGAGTTCCCAGACGAGATGGTGTTCGAACAGGGGCACTTCGTGGACCGGCCCGGGTACATCCAAGTACGAATCGGAGACGAGGTACGGGTCGGTGGGGAAGCGGTTACTTCCTTGGACGGAGAGCTTCGAGTGCCCGAACTGGACGACGGTGGAGACATCATCGAGGCGTAATCGGCTTCGTCCGTAATCGTCGGTTGCCTACAGGGATTCCGAGCGCCACGAGTAGGCACGACGGTACGTTCGAGAACTACGCCGGGCACTAGCGTACAAGTGAGTTCGGAATAATACTGCGATATGGGCGGCCCAGTGGACGACGTGGAGACCGAGGAAATCACCGCCACGGAAGCGTTCGCCATCTTGGGCAACGAGACCCGGATGGAGATACTTCGTGCGCTGTGGCAGTCCGACGAACCGAGTTCGTTCGCCGAACTCCGCTCGGACGTGGCCCCCGACGACAAGGGCAACTTCAACTATCACCTCGGCAAACTCACCGACCACTTCGTCAAGAAGACAGACGACGGCTACGACCTGCGGTTCGCTGGCGAGCAGATAGTCCGGGCAGTGCTCACGGGCACCATCACCTCCGCACCCTCCGTCAGGCCCGCGGAGACGGACGAGCGGTGCGCGTACTGTGACGCACCCGTCGAGATGGGGTACACGAAGGACGTAATTTCGGTGCGGTGTACCGACTGCGGCGGCGTCATCGGCGGTGACTTTCCGGACGGTACGTACATGCACTATCAGTTCCCGCCCTCCGGCCTCGCCGACCGAACTCCCGAGGCGGCTATCGACGCTGCACACGTCCTCTACGACTCGAAAATCGCGCCGATGATGAAGGGCATCTGTCCCGAGTGCGCCAGCGGCATCGACATCTCCTACGACATCTGTGACGACCATCAGGTCGGCGACTCCAAAATCTGTCCGAACTGCGACAGTCGCTACGAGGTGTGGGCACTCTACGAGTGTGAACACTGCCGATACCGTCGAAAATCGGTAATGTGGTTCGCCGCACTGAACCACCCCGCGGTCGTCAGTTTCTACTACGACCACGGTCTCGACGAGAAGATACCGATTCGCAAACTCACGTCCGACAACGCCCAGTTCGTCCGGGACGTCACTGGCACGGTCACCGACACCGACCCGTTTCGCTTCCGAGTCACCATCCCAATCGAGGACGACACCCTCGTCGTTTCGATGGACGAGGAGTTAGACGTACTCTCGGCACGGCGAACGTCGGACTCTCGGTAAGGGAGGGTTTCGCCGCGAAAGTGAAAAATAATTTAGAGTATTGCGCTACGGCGAATCTTTATTCTGAACACCTTGTTACATAGTGCCATGGGCGAACTACAGTTGCAGGGAGAGACTGACACGGTGTGTTCGTTACTCGAAAACGACTACCGGCGGCGCGTCCTGCGGTGTCTCGAACGCACGGAGACGATGACGCGAGACGAACTGAGCCACGAACTCGCCCGGGACGCCCGCCCGGCCGCCTCGACTACGCACACGACCGTCTCGCTCTCCCACGTCCACCTTCCGAAGTTGGCCGACGAAAACGCGATTCGCTACGACACCGACGCCGGAACAGTCACCATAACGGCCTACGGCGAGCGACTGCTCCGGTGTTTGGACGCAATCGAGACCGAACTGCACAGACGGAAGTAACGAACAGAAGGACCGTTCTGCGTCGAGACGCTCACCCAAACAACTCGCGTACCGCCTGTCTGTGTCGTCGCTCCGTCTCCTTCTGCTCCGCCTCGCTCTCCGCTGCGTACCACATGTCGAACCAGACGAGCGGTGAGAGGCGACTCGCCGCGAGGTACAGTTCCCGTCTACGCTCGAACTCTGGGTCGCGTTCGAGTTCGTTGGTCTCGCTGTACCCCTCGCGGAGCGCAGTTCGAACTCGACTCCGAAGTGGGTCGTCGTGGGTCGCCCACCCGGAGAGATACTGTTCTGTGTAGACGAGTTCGTTCTGCGGGTCGTTCGTCGAGACGTTCCCCCAGTCGAGGACCACCTTCGTCTCGCCCGTCTCGGGGTCAACGAGTAGATTTCCGAACCTGTAATCGAAGTGCGTGATAGTCGGCGAGAGCGCCCGGTCGGGCGAATCCAGCGCGTCGAGGCGTTCGTCGATGAACGCGCGGAGGTCGGACTCCAAATCGGCGAATCGCTCGTCCAAGTTCTCGAAGTGATATTCGGCCACCTCTTCGATTCGCGGTCGCAAGGTGTCTTGGCCCGTCTCGCCGACGACGAGCGGTCGGTCGGTCGCTTCGACGTGTACCTTGGCATCCGCGTCAGTACTGTCTACGTCACTCGTGAGTCGAATCGGCCCGAACTGCTCGAAGTCGCCGAGGGCGTGTAACTCGCCGAGGTTGCGCCCGGCGTTTCGCGCGACTCGTTCGACCACTTCGGGGGCTAACTCCCGTGCTTGGTTCTCCAGATTCTCGCCGTCCACCTTCTCCATCAGGAAGAACGGCGCGGGCAGTTCCTCGTGGTAGTCCACTGTCCCGACGACGCTCGGCACCGGAATCGACGTTTCGGCGTCTATCAGGGCCACGAGGTGTGGTTCCGGTCGGAACGCCTCGGGGTCCAGGAAGTCACAGATTTTGAGGACGCACTCGCGCGTTCCTTCGCCTGTCTCGACGGTCACGAAGTAGACCGCGTCGGTGCCTTCGGGTGCGAGCCTCGACTCTCGAAGTCGCCACTCCGGTCGAATCTCGCGGACCATTCGAGTGAGCGTTTCCGGCGAAAAGTCGGTCGCGTCCTCCGCATCTGCTACGGCGTCGGCGTCAGCATCGCTGTCTGTCTCCGTGCCAGCATCGTCGTCGCTCATGCTCGAATTCTCGGAAGGGGTCCTGAAAAGTGCTATCCCGGTACGTGAACGACTCCCACGCCAGTCAGGCGTCGCCGAAGTCGAACTCGTTCGCGGCGTCTTCGCGTTTCATCTCCGAGACTTTCCGGCGCATCTCCTCGATGTCGTGTTCCACGTCCGAGAGTCGGTCGTCCAGCACCGACAGAATGTCGCTCTTGACTTTCTCGCCGTTGAACCGCTCTTGCATCTGTTCGTCTACGGCCTCGGCGACGACCGTGAAGAACGCCGCCGCGCTGCCGACTGCCCAGACGAACACGCCGAGCAGGGCGACGACGAGACCCGGTGCGGCGGTTCCGAGGACCGTCCCGAAGCCCGCGCCCTCGTACAGCAACTGGTTGACTGCCGCGCCGAGGCCGAGCATCATCCCGACGACGACGAATCCGCCGCCGACGATAGTCGCCACGCCCGCGAGCGCGACGTAGTACACTGCCCACCGAAGCGAACTGCTCGCGTCCATTGACGGGGACACTATGGCGTACCCATATAACTTGCACGCTTTCGTGTCTGCGGAAACACACGATTCGGGGCTGCTCTCCCTCTGGTCGTTTCTCAACCAAATACGCTTTCGAGTAAATATTTCCGGATGCGGACGGTCGGAACATTCTTTATTCGTCTTCTTGTTCTCCTATATGCACACAATGGCTGTACTCTGGCTGGACGAAATCACTGCAGACGACCTCGAACTGGTCGGTGGCAAGGGCGCCTCGCTCGGCGAACTGACGGGCGCGGGCCTGCCGGTCCCTTCGGGGTTCGTCGTCTCTGCGGGCACTTACCGCACGTTCATCGAGGAAACCGGAATCGACGAGGAACTCTTCGAGGCTGTAGACGTGGACACGGAAGATTCCGCCGCGCTCGCGGAGGCCCAGTCGCGCGCGAAGGAACTCATCCTCGAAACCGAGATGCCCGCCGAGATACGGGAGGAGATTCTGACGAGCTACGACAACTTAGACGACGGCGAGGCGTTCGTCGCCGTCCGCTCCTCCGCGACCGCCGAAGACCTGCCCGACGCTAGCTTCGCGGGCCAGCAGGAGACGTTCCTCAACGTCACTGGCCAAGACCTCGTGGACCGCGTCAAGCGGTGCTGGGCATCGCTGTTCACCCAGCGCGCTATCTACTACCGCCAAGAGAAGGGCTTCGACCACTCCGTCGTCAACATCGCAGTCGTCGTCCAGAAGATGGTGGACGCCGAGAAGAGCGGCGTCATGTTCACCAGTCACCCCTCGACCGGCGAACCGCGGATCATCATCGAGTCCGCTTGGGGACTCGGCGAAGCCGTCGTCTCTGGCTCTGTCTCGCCGGACAACTACGTCGTGGACCGCGAGACGGGAACCTTGGACGAGGTGACCATCGCCGACAAGAAGCTCATGATGGAGAAGGACGCCGAGACGGGCGAGACCGTCGAGCGCGAGGTCCCTGACGAGAAGCGCGAACAGCAGGTCCTGAACGAGGCCGACATCGACCGACTCGTGGAGCTCGGCGAACTCGTCGAAGACCACTACGACGCGCCCCAAGACGTGGAGTGGGCCATCGTGGACGGCGAAGTCTACATGCTCCAGTCCCGGCCGATTACGACCATCGACGAGGGCGCGAGCGCCGACTCTCAGGGGACTGCCGAAGCAGAGGGTATCGCCGACGGGAGCGGCGTCGAAACCGCCAGCGGCAGTTCGAGCGCGAACGCGAACGCAGGCGGCGACGCCGGGTCGAACGGCGACGTACTCGTCAACGGACTCGGCGCGAGTCCCGGAATCGCGTCCGGTGCGGCCCGCATCGTCGGCAAACTCGACCAACTCGACAAGGTCAGCGACGGCGACATCATCGTCACCGAGATGACGACGCCCGACATGGTGCCCGCGATGAAGCGCGCCGCGGGTATCGTCACCGACGAGGGCGGCATGACCAGCCACGCCGCCATCGTCTCGCGCGAACTCGGTTGCCCGGCCGTCGTCGGGTGTCAAGACGCGACGACCACGCTCGCGGACGACCAACTCATCAGCCTCGACGGCGACAAAGGAACCATCACGGAGGGCCGCCCCGAGAAAGAAGCCGAACGCGAAGGCGTCGAAGAAGTCCGTCCGCAGTCCCCGGTCAAGCCGATGACCGCAACCGAGGTCAAGGTCAACGTCTCCATCCCGGAAGCCGCAGAACGTGCCGCCGCGACTGGTGCCGACGGCGTCGGCCTGCTCCGGATGGAGCACATGATTCTCTCGACCAACAAGACGCCCGCGAAGTACATCGACGACCACGGCGAGGACGCCTACATCAACGAAATCGTCGAGGGCGTTCGCGGCGTGGCCGACGAGTTCTATCCGCGACCGGTCCGCGTGCGGACGCTCGACGCGCCGACCGACGAGTTCCGCCAGTTGGAGGGCGGCGAGGACGAACCGAGCGAACACAACCCCATGCTCGGCTATCGTGGCATCCGCCGCAGTCTCGACCGGCCGGACGTGTTCAAACACGAACTGGAGGCGTTCAAACGGCTCTACGAGATGGGCTACGACAACGTCGAAATCATGCTCCCGCTGGTCAACGACGCCGAGGACGTGATTCAGGCGCGCAACCTCATGACCGAGGCGGGCATCGATTACGAGAAGCGTAACTGGGGCGTGATGGTCGAGACGCCCGCGAGCGCGCTCTCCATCGAGGAGATGGCCGAGCAGGGTATCGACTTCGCTTCCTTCGGTACGAACGACCTAACCCAGTATACGCTGGCGGTGGACCGAAACAACGGCAACGTCGCAGACCGGTTCGACGAACTTCACCCCGCCGTCTTGGAACTCATCGCCCAGACCATCGAGACCTGCCGCGAGCACGACGTGGCGACGAGCATCTGTGGGCAGGCCGGGTCGAAGCCCCAGATGGTCCAGCACCTCGTCAACGAGGGCGTCAGCTCGATTTCGGCGAACATCGACGCGGTGCGCGACGTCCAGCACGAGGTCAAGCGCGTCGAGCAGAAACTCCTGCTCGACTCGGTGCGCTAAGCGGACCCTTCTCTTTACAATCGCTACTTATCGCCCGAAAGCAGTGGCTACCGCCCCGAAACGACCGATACGATACGGCCTGTTTATGGGCCGAGCCATTGCACTGCGAGCGAATGAACGTCCGAGTCGCTACGCTCGTGGTCCTCGTCGTTCTCGCGCAGGCCGGATGGGCAGGAAGTGCGGCCGCCCCACCTGCGACGACGACAGTGGACGAGACGACCCTCCCGCCCGGCGTCACGGAATCTGGCATCGAAGACGACGAAGCACTCGTGACCGCCCACAGCGAGGCGCTCAACGACACTGGCTTCCGGTTTCGGTTCCTCGCGAACGTCTCGACCGGCGGCGCTCGCCAGACGACTACGCAGTGTGGGACCGTCTCGACGGGATTGACGCCGCTCGTCATCTACTCGGCGAGTGAACGCCGCGTCGGTGGCGAGACCACCGAGTTTGCGACCGACATCTGGGCCAACGAATCGACGACCGTCGTCCGCTACCGCGGGAACAACGAGACGCGACTTCGTATGTACAACCGAACGGGCGAGGACCTCGGTGTCCCGGACGAGACGTGGGCGCACCTCCCTCGCGCTGACCTCGACTCGCAGGTTACACACGCGTGGCTTCTCGAACTCGCGCTGGCCGCTGGCAACTACACCGTCGCCGACGTAGAGCGTCGGGACGGACGGCCCGTCACCGTCCTCCGTGCTACCGACGCAGTCGATCCGAACGTCAGCGAGTTCGACGCGCGCCTCGTCGTCGATTCCCGCGGACGCGTCCGCGAAATCTCGCTGACTGCGCTGTACGACGCCGACGAGGAGTCGAACGCGACCCGAATTCACTACGAGTTCGAAATCGAGGAGTTAGCACCGCTCGACCTCGACCGACCGCCGTGGGTCGGCGCGGCGATTCCGCCTTCTCAGGCTACGAACGCGACGACAGAACTCTCGAATACGACGACCCATGCGCGGAATACGGCGACCACTGCGCCGAACAGGACGACTGAACTGCAGAACGCGACGACTACAGCCGTATCCATGGCGACGAATAGTTCCACGGCGACCTGAACCTCGGCCAACGAACGATTCCTGCAGTCAAGTCTTTATTCCAGTCAACCAGATGAGCAGTCCGAACCAAACGGATTTACGGAAATCTACCGTGGACCGTTTGGGGGTATGACACGAAATGACACGAGATAGCGGAACGTCTCGACGCCAGTTCGTCAAGGCTATCGGGGCGTCCGGAGCGGCGGGTGGTCTGACTGGGTATCTCGACGGCGATACCGTCGGCGAAGTACAGAATCAGGGCGGCACGACGACTGTCCAGTGGGCGGCAGACTCGAACGTGAAGGGGGTCGAGGGAGAACTCCAGCAAGCGTTGCGCGACGTCGGTCTGTCGAACGACATCGAAATTAGCGTCCTCGCTGGTCCGAACGTCACCGACAACCGTCGTGCGCAGTACCAACAGTGGCTCTCTGCCGGTCGGAACAAGCCCGACATCATGATGATGGACAGCGGGTGGACGATTCCGTTCATCGTCCGCGACCAGTTGCTCGACTTGACCGACCGGTTGCCACAGGGGAAAGTCCAGATGCTGCGCAACCAGTATCTACAGCGACTTGCAGCGACGGGCCAGCCACCGGGCGGCAATGCCATCTACGGGGTGCCGTTCTTCCCCGACATCGCGACGATACAGTACCGGAAAGACCTCTTCGAGCAGGCGGGCCACAGTCCACAGCAGAGTTGGGCGACCGAGTCGATGACGTGGCAGCGATTCTCGAACATCGTCTCGGACGTGCAGAGCCAGACGAACACGAACTACGGGTTCACGTTCCAAGCAGACACCTACGAGGGCCTGTCGTGCTGTGACTTCAACGAGTTCATGACGAGTTGGGGCGGCGCGTACTTCGGCAACCCGCAACAGAACCTCTTCGGACCAGTCGGCGACCGACCGATTACACTCGCCCAGAAACCGGTCGTGGACTCCATTCGGATGGTCCGGTCGCTCATCCACGGGCCGGACGCGAACAATACGCTCGACGGCTACCAGCAAATCGCACCGCAGGCGGTGCTTCAGTGGTCCGAAGAGCCGTCACGCAAGCCGTTCACCAGTGGGAACGCAGTCACGCACCGAAACTGGACCTACTCCATCAACATCAACGGCGCAGAGGACGCGTTCGGCCAAGACCTCGGCGTCATGCCGATTCCGTACGCCAAGACCGAACAGCAGGCCCAGATTCCGGCGACGGGTGGTCCGACCTCCGCACTCGGTGGGTGGCTCACGTCCGTCAACCCGAACTCGCAGAACAAGGAAGCCGCCCTCGAAGTCATCACGTCGATGATGAACGAGGAGTTCATGTTCCGACTGTTCGAGCTGTTGGGTTGGGTGCCGCCGAACACGGACCTGCTCCAGCGCCAGCGGGCACAGCAGGTGCCAATCATGGGGCGGTACGTCGAACAGCTCCGGACGGCCGCGAACGCGGCACTGCCGCGACCAGTGACGGTCGTCTGGCCCCAAGAGTCCACGCAGATTGCACAGCAGGTCAACTCGGCGTACAGTCAGGGCGGCAGACCGCAGCAAGCGATGCAGCAGCTTCAGCAGACCATCAAGGCCATCGAGCAACGAGCCTGAGTGCTATTCTTTTCACAGCTGTTGTCGCATCCGCCACGTTCAAGCCAACTCGGCGCAAGCCTGCGAGTATGACCCGCTCTGTATGGCTCAAAGCCGACGACGCAGTCGGCGACTGGGACGACCGTCGGAAACGAATCACTGCTGGGCTGGAAGCAGGCGTCGATTGGGTACTGGTAGACGCAGAAGACGTCGCGCGAGTGCGAGAACTCGGCGACGTGAACGTCGCGGCGTTCTCGAACGGCGACACGCAAGTCATCGACGAAGCCGAAGCCGATGCCGCAGAGGCCGACGCCTACTTCGTCGGCAAAGAGGGCGAGGGCGACGGGACAGTAGACCTCCCGAACGACTTCTCGGGGTCGGCGGACCTCTCGACGCTCCGCCGAACCGACGACCGAGCGGACGGTGCCTACGTCCGCATCTTCGGCCAAGAGTACGAGGCGTTCGCAGAGGCGGCGGCCGACGAAGCAGACTACACCGTCGTCGTCGGCGAAGACTGGACCATCATCCCGCTGGAGAATCTCATCGCTCGCATCGGCGAGGAGACCGACCTCATCGCGGGCGTCACCAGCGCCGAGGAAGCCAAGACCGCCTTCGAGACGCTGGAAATCGGTAGCGACGCTGTACTCCTCGACAGCGACGACCCGGACGAGATTCGAGACACCGTCGATGTCCGCGACGAAGCAGAACGCGAGACGCTCGACTTAGACTGGGCAGAGGTGACGACGGTCGAACGCACCGGGAGCGCCGACCGCGTCTGCGTCGATACCGGCAACCTGCTTGAACACGACGAAGGGATGCTCGTCGGGTCGATGTCCCGCGGTCTGTTCTTCGTCCACGCAGAAACCGCCGAATCGCCGTACGTCGCCTCCCGGCCGTTCCGGGTCAACGCAGGTGCAGTCCACGCCTACGTCCGCACGCCCGACGGCGGCACGAAGTACCTCTCGGAACTGAAATCCGGCGACGAGGTGCAGGTCGTGAACCTGGACGGCACCACCCGCGAAGCGACGGTCGGCCGCGTCAAAATCGAGCAGCGACCGATGTTCCGCGTCGAGGCTGAGACGGACGACGGCGACAGAGTCGAGACGCTACTGCAGAACGCAGAGACAATCAAGGTCCCGACCAGCGAGGGCCGGAAAGCAGTGACTGACTTGCAGGTCGGCGACGAGATTCGACTCTACAGAGAGGAAGGCGCTCGACACTTCGGCGAGAGCGTCGAAGAGAGCATCATCGAGAAGTAGAACAGTCAGCGCAGGCAGCCGTCAGCGCGACAGCAGTCCTTTTTCGGCCGGGTCCGGGTTCTCGTGTTCGGCCAGCGGCGTCGTACACCACTGACAGAAGTCGAGTTCCTCGTCCACTGGCTTGCCACAGGCCGGACAGCGCTCGCCCTCCTGTTCTTCGGTCTGGCCCTGAAGCGCCAGCCAGTAGGCGTCGATGGCGCTGAACACGCGCACGACGAGGATGGGTAACATCGCCTCCATCGGGAGGTTCTGGCTCGTCTGCATCGCGGCGTCCCACGCTGCCTGGACGCCACCTGTCTCGGCGGCGGCCATCGCGGAGTCCGGAATCGGCACGAAGAGGACGACGGCGCTCAGGACGAACCCGAACCACATCAGCGACCGAAGCCACTCCCGCAGGTAGACGTGCCCGAGTCCGGGCAGAAAGAACGCCAGTATCGCGCCCAGCCACGGACGCTTTCCAGATTTCGTATGAGTCACTAGACGGGGATAACTGGCGCTTGCGTTAAAAACTTGCGCCTCCACAACCACCTTTTTTGGCGTCGGGTGCGCTGGGAGCCGAAGGCTCCCGCGCACCGCTCCGCCAAAAAATGTGGATCAAAAAATGGACGCAGAGAAATCGAGACGCATGCGTCTCGATTTCTCGCGTCTTCTGTAGCTTGTGCGGCGACCGCCCAGCACCGCGACAGCCACACCCTCCCCATCCGACTGCGTTACTCGGATTCGGACGACGCGACCACGTAGGTTCGCGTCGTCCGCGCTCCGTTACTCGTCCCTCGCGCGACAGTTGGCGCGACACCCTTCGGGTCGCGCCAGCGCGCGGCGACGGCTCGCACAAACGTTCAAATACCAAGCCGGGACAAACTCGCCCCGGACGTTTCGCGCGGTTGCGAGCAGATAGCTGGTGAGTCAGTCAGCACGGTCGATGACCTCGTCATCCGCCAGTCCGACTACTCCGAAAGGACGGAGCCATCCCGCATCCACGAGCGACGGCTATGGAGAACCGACCTACTCCAGTTGCTCGACGAGCCCTGCCAGCGTTTCGAGGTCGTACTGGCCCGGCGCAGTCGCGTCCTCGGACTCGACTGGCGCGTAGCCGATCTTCGACCCGTACAGCGGCGCGACCGCCCGCGAGTGTCGGCCCGCCTCGCCCATCGCCATCGTCGCCACGCGCTCGCCTGCCCCGTCGAGTTGGTCGGTGACGGTCAACAGGTCCAGCACGTCGCTTCGGTCGTGAGCGGTCACGGCCAACTTCCCTACGTCGCCGCGTCTCGTGGCTAGTTGCAACTTTCCGCGCATCTCCATCGTGGACGGCGTCGTCTCGAAGTCGTGAACCGAGGCGACGATGCTCACGCCGTGGTCGCGGGCGCGCCCGACGACTTCGTCGGCCTCTCCCGAGACGAGACTCCGTAGCTCCACGTCGATTGCCTCCACGGCGGGATGCTCGGCGACCTCGGCCAGCGCGTCGAGTCGTGCGTGGTCGTCTGCGGCCTCCCCGCCTTCCCACGCCGCCCGGTTCGTAGCGAGTATCGGCAACTCACCGTCGTAGCTCTCTACGTCCGACTGCGGGCCCTCGGAGAGGTCCATTCGAAACTCGACTGCATCGGCGTGGTCGCGGGCGCGACGCTCGGCGGCGAGGTCGGTCACGCTCGCCACCAAGACGAACTCCTCGAACTCCATGGCGTGGTCTGTGCCTCCCGCGTGTAAAAGGCTACTCGTTCCCGAATCGCTCGTGGGCGACGAGATATCGGTCGTCCTCGCGCTCGCAGTCTACGACCGAGTACAGTTGGAGTTGTCGCTCTTGTTGGGTCTTCACTGGGAAGTCGTAGTTGTCGGCTTCGTAGCCGAAGTCGCCCGCTCCGTTCTCGCTGTCGGCGACGAACTCCCGATGCTGGGCCAACCGCGACCGATTGACGCTGTCGGCGAACCCCGGAAGTCCCGCCACGCGCTCGTCGAACACGTCCCGGAATTCCCGCGAGAGTTCGTAGCCCACCGAATTGCGGCCCGCGACCATCGCCGCCAGCGAGGTAGTGCCGGTTCCCCAGAAGGGGTCCAGAACGGTGTCGCCGTAGACGGAGTACATGTTGACGAGTCGGTACGGCACCTCGAACGGATACGCCGCCGAGCGTTTTCGAAGGCCGTCGGTGCCCAACTGTTGGCGCTCGCCGCGCACGTCGGTCCAGAGGTCGGAAAACCAGTCGTTGCGCTCCTCCCAGAAGTACGCCGCCTCGTATCGCCGCTCGGCACCGGGTTCGAACGACCGCGACTCACGGCCGTTGCGAAACAACAGGACGTACTCGTGTTCGAGCGTCGCGTATGCGTTCGGCGGCACCATTCCCGACCCCATGAACTTCGTGAGGCTGTTGACGGGCTTGCGCCAGAGGACGTCCGGCAGCAGCGAGAATCCTTCGTCCCGAAACCGGGAGATGAGTTCGGCGTGGTTCGGATACAACTCGAACGTGTCGGCGACGCTTCGGGTCGCGTCGCCGACGTTGACGGCCGCGATGCCACCGGGAACGAGGACGCGCGAGAGTTCGGACCAGACCGGGGCGAGCGCGTCGTGCATCGCCTGGAACGCCGCCTCACCGTCGCCCGCCGAGAGTGCGGATTCGATTTCGGAGTCGAGGTCGGCGAAGAGGTCGTCCCACATCTCTATCATCGGGTACGGAGGCGAGGTGACGACCAACTCGACCGAATCGTCTCCCAACTCAGTCATCTCGCGGGCGTCGCCGACGTGAATCCGGTGTTCCGTTTCCATTCCGCTTGCTGATTGTCTCACGTTGGCGACAAAACTCTCTTTCGGTTCGCGTACTGTCTCCCGCGTAAAATACCGAACGCGCTTACACTTCGGCGCGACTTACGCCATCGCAGGCGCTTCTTCGGCTTCCAGCAACTCGTGGTAGCGGTTGCGGATGGTGACTTCGCTGATGTCGGCCACGTCGCTGACCTCTGCCTGCGTGGTCTTCTCGTTGGTCAAGAGTGCGGCGGCGTAGACGGCCGCTGCGGCGAGTCCGACCGGCGACTTGCCGCTGTGGACGCCCTGCTCTTTGGCGGTCTTGAGCAGTTCGCGGGCGCGGTGTTCGGCCTCGTCGGAGAGGTCGAGTCCCGACGCGAATCGCGGCACGTAGCTCTCGGGGTCGGCGGGCTTGACTTCGAGGTTCAGTTCCCGGACGACGTAGCGGTACGTGCGGGCGACTTCGCTCTTCTCGACGCGTGAGACGTCGCCGATTTCGTCCAGACTGCGCGGGACGCCCGCCTGTCGAGCGGCGGCGTAGACACAGGATGTCGAGACGCCCTCGATGGAGCGGCCCGGAAGCAGGTCCTCGTCCAGTGCGCGCCGATAGATGACCGACGCCGTCTCCCGGACGTTGTCCGGCAGGCCGAGCGCGCTGGCCATGCGGTCGATTTCGCCGAGTGCCTGCTTGAGGTTGCGCTCCTTGCTGTCTCGCGTGCGGAACCGTTCGTTCCACTTGCGCAGGCGCTGCATCTTCTCGCGCTGGCGCGACCCGAGCGAGTTGCCGTAGGCGTCCTTGTCGCGCCAGTCGATGTTGGTCGAGAGACCCTTGTCGTGCATCGTGTTCGTCGTCGGGGCACCGACGCGGGACTTCTCGTTCTTCTCTTTGGCGTCGAACGCGCGCCACTCCGGCCCGCGGTCTACGTTGTCTTCCTCGACGACGAGGCCGCACTCTTCGCAGACGGTTTCACCGTGTTCGCCGTCGTTGATGAGTCTCCCCGTGCATTCGGGACAGGTGGTCCCGTCGTCGGTCTTTTCTTCTTCTACCGCTTCTTCTGACTGTCGAGTTCGAATGTGTGTGTTCGTCATCGCTTACACCTCGTGGATTACGAGAGGGCGTGAGCTAACCGGGCAGGGAAAGCCTGAAAAACCCGGACTCAGTTCTTAACATCCAGTTACTCCGAAACATATTTAAATTTTCCGGAATCGAGCCCCGCGATTCACGAGAATGCGTACCACACTGCTCGCAACCGCCGGTCTCGGTTTCCGGTGGGAAAAATTTAAATTGGATAATATCAGGTTGTACGACGCACGTCGGACGATTTATTCGGGTCGCTCGCCGATGGGTAGTCGATGGCCGACCTGCCACGCATCGTCTCGTTGGCTCCGAGTGCGACCGAAACAGTGCGCGCTCTCGACGCGACCGACCGCCTCGTGGGCGTCACGAATCACTGTGAGGACTTCGAACGCGGGAGAAGCGCCGAGCGTGCCCCCACGCGCGTCGGCGGGTGGCTCAATCCCGACTACGACGCCGTAGCCGAACTGAACCCCGACCTCGTGTTGACTGCCGACGACCTCCAGACCGAGGTGACGAATAAACTCCGCGGGCGTGGTTACCGCGTCGTTCAGTTTTCACCCACGACACTCGGCGAGGTAGTCGAATCGTTTGCCGAGATAGGCCGAACCGTCGGCGACCCCAAAGCGGGCCACGACCTCGCGTGGCGTGCGCGGAGTAGACTCCACCGCGTCCGGTCGCTGGTCGCGCCGTACGACCGACCAGTGGTCTACTGCGAGGAGTGGCCAGACCCACCGATGGCAGCGGGCAACTGGGTTCCACAAGCAGTCGAAGTCGCTGGAGGGAGTCATCCCTTCGTTGAACCGGGCGAGCGGTCCCACGAAGTCTCGACAGAGGAAATCGAATCGGCCGCCCCCGAACACGTCGTCTGTCACTACTGTGGCCGTGGCGACAGCGCGGACCCTGAATCGGTCGTGGAACGCAATTTGGACGTTCCGGCCGTCGAGCGGGGGAACGTCCACGTGCTTCACGACTCGCTATTGAACCAACCGAGTCCGCGACTCCTCGACGGCGTCGAAAGACTTGCCGTGAGTCTTCATCCGGAAATCGCCAGACAGTAACTCACAAGTCGCCCGACCATCTCTCTCAGTGTATGCGAGTCGGTGTCGGCAGTACGAATCCCGTCAAGCGACGTGCCACCGAGTCCGCACTCTCGTCGATTCCCGAACTCACCGTGGAGTCTGTCGCCGTCGAGTCCGGCGTCTCAGAACAGCCCTTCGGCGAGCGCGAGACGGTCGAAGGTGCGGTGAATCGTGCCCAGAACGTCCTCGACGCGGGTGAGTTTACGCTCGGCGTCGGACTGGAGGGCGGCGTCGCCGAAATCGAAGGAGCGGACGGTCTCTTCCTTATCATGTGGGCCGCCGCGACCGATGGCGACCAGATTGGCCGGGGCGCGGGTCCGAGACTCCGCTTACCAGACAACATCGCCGACAGAATTCGAGGCGGCGAGGAACTCGGCCCGGTGATGAACGACGCACTCGGGACCGACGACGTGCCGGAAACGCGCGGAGCGGCGGGCGTCCTGACGAACGGCATCATCGACCGCGAAGACGGTCTACGCTCTGCGCTGGCCGGTGCTCTCGGGCCGTTCGTGACTGGATTCTACAGATAACGTAACCACCGAAAAACAGGACGCTTAGTCGTCGGTCGGTTCCGCGTCCACTCGCGCCTCTTTGCTCTCCTCCACTGCGGTCGTCAACGAGACGTTGAGTACGAACATCGAGACGACGCCGCCGACCAGCGTCACGATGTTCTTGACCGCGTGGTCGAGGATGGCCGCGCCGATGGCGACGGCCGCGGAAATCGGCGTCAGTCCGACGACGAAGATGGTGAACGCGCCTTCGTACAGGCCGACGCCGCCGGGTGACAGCGGCAACACTTTCGCGAGGTTCCCGACGCTGACCGCGAAGAACGTGACCGCGACGAGGGACACGAGCGGCATCGACACGTCGAACGCGAGCAACACGAGCAGGGCCGTCACCACGTCGAGCGTCCAGATGGCGAGACTGCTCGCACCGACTGTGAGGAAGGCGCTGCGATTCCCTGCAACGGTCTGCACGTCGCTGGTAAACCGCTCGATGACGCCCGCTACGTAGTCGGCGTACGAGTCGTTGCTCAACTTCGAAACGACCGCGCGCACGTAGTTGCGGTCCGAGCGGGCGCTGACGACGATGACCGCCGCGGCGAGTATAGCCGCGACGCCGACGCCGCCCGCGACGTACACTGCCATCTGGCCACTCGCACCCACGCCGCCACCCGACGGGTCCGAACCCAGCACTGTCGATTGCAGGCCGGACAGCGAGGTCATGCCAGTCAGGGCGAGTCCGATGAGGACGACGCCCGCCAGCACGGTGATGGTGAGCAGGTCGAAGACGCGCTCGACTGCCAGCGAGGCGAAGCCCGTCGGATACGGTATCGACCGGCGGGCCTTCACGACGTAGGCGCGCACGGCGTCGCCAGCGCGCGCCGGAAACACGAGGTTCCCGGTCTGGCTGACGAAGATAGCCCCCGTCAGGAAGTCAGTGTCTTCCGTGTAGCCGAGTTCTTCGAGGATGTCCCTGTAGCGGGCACCGCGAAGCGGCCACGAGAGGACGTAGACGAGCGCGGCGACACCGACGAGCATCGGGTCGGCGTTGCTCATCTGGGTCAATACCTGGTCCATCGGGAGGTACTCGCCCATCAACAGCACCGCGACGAGGGTGAGGAAGACGCCCGCGGCGATAGACACGTTGCGGGTGATACGCGGTTGTACTGAAAACTCCCACCAACAGCGCATAATCTGGCTCCCCATGCCGAACACGTCACGGACCAAATCGACTTTCGTGTCGCCCTTCGGTTCCCACTCGACGGCGAACTCTTTGATGTCGTAGCCCCGTCGCTGCGCGCGAACGAGGACTTCGGTGTCCCAGAACCAGTGTTCGTCTTCCACGTCGTCGAGCACGTCGAACAGCGCGTCTCGGTCGAACGCCTTGAACCCACACTGGTGGTCTTTCAGGTCCGAAGAGAGGAAGAGTCGAGTCAGTCCGTTGAAGCCGCGACTGGCGAAGTCGCGCTTCGCCGGGCGGTCGGCGACGTTTCCGGGCATCCAGCGCGAACCAGTGGCGAACTGATACTCGCCAGACCGAATGGCCTCGACCAACTCTTCTAAGTGTTTCATGTCCGTCGCAAGGTCCGTGTCGAAGTACACCAACGTCTCGCCGTCTGCGGCGCGGAACGCGTGGTTGAGTGCGCCGCCACGACCGAGGCGCTCGTCACTGTGGAAGTGACGAACGCGCTCGTCTTCGGCTTCCATTCTGTCGGCGATTTCGGGCGTTCTGTCGTCACACCCGTCTTCGGCGACGAGGACTTCGTACGTGCCTGCGGGGAGGAACGAATCTAGCGTGGTGAGTGTCGTCTCGACCGTGTTCTCGATAGTCGCCTCTTCGTTGTAGGCCGGGAGGACGACGCTCACTTCGACGGCACGACCGCTCATTGTTTGATGGACATCGTTGCCGCCTAAGTAGCTTCTGCCTCGTTCTGAACCGGTCACATGACTAAGTTCAGCCTGTTCCGACACGTCGGCTGAAACGCTCTGTAGCGTCGAATCTCGGTTTTCCGGTCTGCGCGTTTCGACTCCGTGGCGTACAGTTTCGTCCTCGCGTCCGACCGTTGTGCTGCCGTTTCGAACGAAACGGTTCGTGTAAGCTATCGTTATGCCGTGTCCATCGTGAACATCTCTCGCTAAAATCGGTGGTATCTCGTTGCCGGATAGGTTCCGAAATCCCGCGTTAACCAGCTGTACCAACACCCCCACTCGCCCCGGTTTAGTTCAACTAATTATGGTGTGAAAACGCAAGAGGGCGAGGTGTTAACTACTCGTACCAAACCCACTAAGGCAGTTTGGGACCTAGGTGTATCTGTCCATGAGCACCACCGCTGCTGGCACGACCACCCTGACCGACAAACAACAGCGAATCCTCCGGTACCTCCGCGAGAACGGTCAGATGAAGACGTACTTCAAATCCCGACTCATCGGTGACGAACTCGGCCTCACCGCCAAGGAAGTCGGCGCGAACATGACCACCATCGCCGACGGCGAGTTCGACGTGGACGTAGAGAAGTGGGGCTACTCCTCGTCCACGACGTGGAAGGTCACCGTCTGAGAGTTCGCGAACGCGGTGGCAGTTCTTCGCACTGCTGGCACGCAGTTCGATACCTTGAGACGCTGTTCTGTTTTCTCCACGTAACCGACGAGCGAAGCGACTAGCGAGTTCCACTACTCACGGCAAAACCGAACCGCGACGACCTACGGGTCGAAACTAATCAGTCCGTCCGCCTGCGCCGCGAACGCCGTCGCGTCGGCGTCGAAGGAGTCGGCGTAGCGGACGAGCAGCGTGATGACCGTCTCGGGGTGACGGACGACGTAGCCGTCCTCGCGGTCAAGCAAGCCCGCTTCCTCTAAACTGGCGGCGTACTTGCTCACCGTCGGCCGAGACACGTCGAGCGCGTCCGCGAGGCTAGACCCCGTGGCGTCGGGGTCTCGCAGTAGTTCGATGAGCATCCCACGCGGCGTGTCGCGGCGGAGATAGCCCAGTGCGACCTGCTCGAACGAAGAGAACTGTTCGGCGGGGTAGAACCGTCGGTAGTCGCCGTCGCGGCGACTCTCGACGACGCCCGCGTCGAGTAGTTGCCGGAGGTGATGTTGTGCCTCCCCCGTTCCCAGTTTCAAGTCGTCTCGCACTTTCGAGAAGTGTGCGCCGGGTGTGGTCGCCACGTAGCCTGCGATGGCGTCGCGGGCCTCGCTCTCGCCGTTGTCGTCACTCTTGAGTTTCGAGAGCGGCGTCGCCGCACCGAGTGCCGCGAACCGGCGGAGCGTGGACCGCTTATTTTCATCCACCTCGGAGCGCTCAACCATCTTCAAAAGAAGGGTCGTTCCGGACACCTAAAACATCTTCGCTTGCGGGAGCGTCACATGCAGGAGGGTTCCGATTGTTGGTCCAACCTACTACTCTGGCGCTCAGTCGTAACGTTCGATTTCGTCTTCTCGTGGCTCCGTCACGATTCGCATCATCGTCCCGCCACATCGGTTGCAGTCGTCGTGCCAACTGTCCGCGACGACGCCACAGTGACCGCATTCGTATCTGCTCTCTTCGTCCGGTCCGTCGAGTGCGGCCGCGAACGCGTCCCCGAGAGACGCCATCGGTGGTTACCTCGGCGTCTCGACGGTGACGGCCCAACCCTCGCGTTCGACTACCGCGAACTCGTCGTGGACTCTGAGAGAGAACGAGGCCCCGCAGTTGGGGCAGGTCGGTTCGTCTGCCGGTTGGCCGTGTCGCCACTGCTGGTCACAGGTCGGACACGGTATTTCGATACTCCGCCGTTCGTTGCTGTTTTCGCGTGCCATAGCTCCGCTCTCGTCGGGCAGTGCGAACGACTGCCACACTAACGTCTGCAACTCAAGAGTGCAAGTAATAGTTTTTGCCGTATTCAAAGATATATCTGCAATTCGTTAGGTGAGTGCGTGACGAGCGAAAAAGTGGAGGGCGAAACTACTGCCGACGCGAACTATTCGAGTTCCTTCTCTAGTTCGGCGTCGTCCATCTCTTCGATGTCTTCGACGTCCTCTACGTCGTCCATCTCCTCGATGACTTCGTCGGCACTCTTGATGTTCGTCGGGTCGTCGCCTTCCTTGATAGCTTGGGCTTCCTGCTCCATCGCTTCCACGTCCATCTCGGCCTCCTCGTCGATTTGGCCGAGAATCTCCTCGATGTTGTCGAGGCCGAGCAGTTCCCGAGTCTCCGAGTCGAAGTCCAGACTGTCGAGCGACTGGCCGTCGGTCTGCACGTCGCTGCCGGTGAGGTGCTTGCCGTAGCGACCCACCAGCGAGGAGAGTTCCTGCGGGAGGACGAAGGTCGTGGACTCGCCCTGACCGATGCTCTCCAAGGTCTCCATTCCTTTCTCGATGACGGCGCGCTCGCCCATCGACTCGGCGGACTTCGCACGAAGCACGGTCGAAACTGCGTCACCTTGGGCTTCCAGAATCTGGCTCTGCTTCTCACCTTGCGCGCGGATGATGTTCGACTGCTTCTCACCTTCGGCCGTCTCGATGGCGCTCCGGCGTTCACCCTGCGCTTCCAGAATCATCGCACGGCGCTTGCGCTCTGCGGAGGTCTGTTGCTCCATCGCCTGCTGAACGTCCTTGCTCGGGTTGACCTCACGGACTTCGACGCTCTCGACGCGGATGCCCCACTCGTCGGTGGGTTCGTCGAGTTCGCGGCGAATCTTCGCGTTGATCTCTTGGCGCTTGTTGAGCGTGTCGTCCAGTTCCATGTCGCCCAGCACTGCGCGGAGCGTCGTCTGGGCGAGGTTCGAGACGGCGCGCTTGTAGTCTTCGACTTCGAGGAACGCCTTCTTGGCGTCCATCACCTTGATGTAGACCACGGCGTCGGCGGTCACGGGCGAGTTGTCGCGCGTGATGGCTTCCTGTCGTGGCACGTCGAGCGTCTGTGTTCGCATGTCGAAGCGGTGGGTCGCGCTCACGAACGGTGGCACGAAGTTGATACCGGGTTCGAGCAGTTTGCGGTACTCGCCGAACACAGTCAGCGCACGCTTTTCAGTCGCATCGACGATTTCGACGGCCTGCCAAATCGTGATAATCGCTAACACGAGGATGAGCAGACCAACTATCATGAAGCCACCGCCGGGGGCGGCCTGTAGCGGGACTAGCATAGGGACTCCCATACGCGGATGTTAGAATGAATACGTGTTAAGTATTCTGCTCGTCGTTGTTACAGGAACAGCAAAACTAACCGCAAGCAGTCGGTTAGATTTCCTCGGAGTCCGTCTCGCGCTCGCGGACTGCATCGCCACGCTCTCCACCGTCTTCGAAACCGGCCTCTTCGTCGCGCTGTGCGGCCCGCTCGCGTTCTCTCCGCAACTCGCGGTCGATGGGGTCCTCGATTGCTTCCAGCGGTTCGACGGTGACGACGTTGCCGCCGCCGGGGTCTACGACCATCACCTCGGTTCCTTCCGGAATCTCGCCGTCCATGCTCCGGGCGGCGTAGTACGGATTGAACCCGCCTTCGTGAAGCTTAATCTGGCCTTCGTGGGGCGTCACGCGCTCGGTGACGCGGCCGGTTTCGCCCTTCATCGAGTCCGAGTCCCGTGTCCGAGCGACGCCCTTCCCGCCGTAGAGGTCCAACTCACGGTAGGCGTAGAACGACGCCGCACCGAAGCCCAAGACGAGTGCGGCCATCACGAGCGGCCCCGCCAGCGGCGGGAACAACAACCCGACGAGTCCCGCCAGAAACAGCGCGACGCCGAGGACGACGAAGTGCGCTCCCGGAATGAGAGCTTCGGCCATCGCTAAGCCGATACCGGCGATGACCAACAACAGTGGGAGCGATTCCAACAGCGGTGCCATACCTTCGTCTTGGAATGCCGACCGGTTAACGTTTTGCAAGGGGCGTTGCCCCGCAGGGGCAACGGAAAGTGAGCGCCGAAGGCGCGAACTGCGAGACCCCGCAGGAGTCTCGATTGCGAGCGGCGAAGCCGCGAGCGGGGGCGTTGCTCGCACTCCGACGGAGCACCCGAACGACGAACCTCAGCCGACGATATCCTGCAGGTCGGGATGGTCCAGATACTGTCGCAGTTCGGGACGCAGTTCCGACTTTGGCGTCCCGTGAATCTCGTCCCGAATCTTCTGCCACTGTTCGTGCCTGCGAAGGACGTACACTGGAATCTCCTCGACACCGAGTACCTTGGCAATGCTGAGCCTGTGATAGCCTTCCGTCCAGATGATTTCGCCGGACCTGCCGACCAGTACCAGCGGTTCCAAGTCACTGATGAACTCCACGTCCGTCACCGAGTCGTACGACGTTTCGAAGTTCGGTCGATAGCGCTCTCGCACGCTCTCGGCCAACTCGTCTAGCGCTGCGTACCGCTCCGCTCTGAACTCCTCTATGCTCTCGAATCCGCGAAACACGTCGTTGTCGGCCAGTTTCTCTTTCGCCCAATCGTCGTAGACGGTCTCCTCCCAGTCCATGCCGTCTTCGAAATGCTGTCTGAGTCCCTCGTACATCGTCGTCTCGCCGAGTAACTGGCAGTTCTCCGGACGGTCCCACTCTCCGCCCCGAACTCGACCGACACCCCAGCGGAGCGAGACGACGCTGTAGTACTCTACCGCTGTGGGGTCTACTCGAATCGGTTCCCACGGGTCCCCTGGCGCGCCGTACTGTTCCCGATTGCAGCAGTCGTGCCACTCGCTGTAGTAGCGAAAGGCGTCGAGACCCATGCTCAGGCCGCGAGAAGCGCGATGCGGAAGAAGACTGCGAGCATCGTCAAGACGCCGAGCGCGACGAACAGCGCGTTCTCGGCGGAGGGCGACCCCGGTTCGAGTGTCTCGGGTTCCGGTTCCGGCGGCGTCTGCTCGGCCTCCGGTCCCACGTCTTCGGGGTCGTACTTCCAGTCGGAGTCGGACATAGCGAAACCTTCGCCCCCACTGGCAAAAGGATTGGCGGCTTCAGCTTACTCTGGTTATTGCTCCTCAGTCTCGCTTACGACGCCCTCGTATGCGTCCCGACGGTCCGTGAACTGCGCGTAGACGCCGGTTCCGCCCGACCGCTTTCCATCCGACCCCACTGTGGGACGCTGATGTTCGTTGATGGGAACCCCGTCCAAGTGGGAGGCAAGTCGTTCGACCATCGTGTGCCACCCTGCCATGTCTCTGGCCCAGTCGTCTGAGCTTTCGACAGGTGCTGTGTAGGTAAGCGTCAGGAAACAGCCGTCCGGATGAGAGTCGAGTTCCCACCGGACGACACCGTCCGGGTTCATTTCTTCCCACCACGTGTGTTCGAGGAGAGTGGGTGGTTCGATTCGGAGGATGCGGTCCTCGGCGAACACGTCCTCGTCGTGTTCTGTGACGAACTCGCCGCCGGGTTCGCCTTCGAACTCCACCACATCGAGCCACTCACGCAGGTGTTCGGGGTCGCTCAGTGCCTCCCAGACTTTCTCGACGGGGTGGTCGAGGACGCGCTCGAAACGCGCTTCGTAGGCATCTTCGGTTTTGTTTAGTTCTCTGTCCATCGTATCACATCTCGTCTAAGTGGTCTTCCAGTGCGTCCAATCGGTCCGACCAGCGGGGACCGTACTCCAGCAGCCAATCGACCATCACTTGCAACTCCTCGGTCTCGGCCTGATAGAACCGCTTGCGCCCCGACTTCCGGACGGAGACGAGTCCGCCCTCTCTGAGTTGCCGTAACTGCTTGGAGACGGCCGGTTGGCTGAGTTCGGTGGCTTCCACGAGTTCGCCGACGCTCCGTTCTTCGCTCGCGGTCAGTTCAACCAGACGGCGACGGGTCGGGTCCGCCAGCAGTTGGAATACGTCGGCCACGTCAGATATATTCACATACAGAAATATAACTGTTTCCGAATATTTGTGGCTACGTGACTCGGAATGGCGAACTGGTTTCGAAAAGCTAGCACCGTCGTTGGTGGCCGTCGCTCCGTCTGTTACTGCTCGTTCGCGCCGATGTTCCCCTCGTAGACGACGCCGCGTTCGGCGTCGATGGTGACCTCGTCGCCGTCGTGAACGCCCGGGTCGAGCGGTGCGCCGCTGACCATCGGAATCTCCAACTCGCGGGCCACCAGCGCGGGGTAGCCAGTCATGCCCGGCCGCGCGTCTACGATGCCGACCAACTTCGAGGCGTCCCCTTCGAACTCGCCGTCGAACGCCGGGTCGATGACCAGAATCGACCCTTCCGGGACGTCCGAGAGGTCGCCGTCCTTCGTTCGGGCAATCGGCGCCGAAACGCGACCGGTGACGACGCTCCGGCCCGTGGCAATAGTCTCGGCGGCGACGTGGACCTTCAGCATGTTCGTCGTACTCGCACTTTCGAGTTCGGACATCATCCCGGAGAGGACGACCACCGTGTCGCCGCTGTCTGCGGCCCCCGCGTCGAGTGCGGCCTGCACGGCGTCTTCGATGATGGTGTCGATGCCTTCGGCCATCGGCGTGTAGCGCGCCTCGACGCCCCACGAGAGCGAGAGTTTCCGCCGGACTTCGTCGTTGGGTGTAGTCGCAATCACGGGCACTTCGGGGCGGAACTTCGCCACCTTCAGCGCGGTGTAGCCGGATTCGCTGGCCGCCACGACCGCAGACGCGCCGATGTCCCGCGCCAGATAGCGAGCGGAGCGAGCGAGGGCGTCGGTCCGGGCGTCCTCGGCCTTCGGCACGCGCTGTTCGAGAATCTCGCTGTACTCGGCGTTCGATTCGACTTCCCGGACGATTCGGTCCATCGTCTCCACGACGCGAACGGGGTCGTCGCCGATGGCCGTCTCGCCCGACAGCATCACGGCGTCGGTGCCGTCCAGCACTGCGTTGGCAACGTCTGAGGCCTCCGCGCGCGTCGGTCGGCGCGCGTGAACCATCGAGTCTAGCATCTCCGTCGCCGTGATGACCGGCACGCCCGCCTGCTGGCACTTCCGGATGATTCGCTTCTGAATCATCGGCACGTCTTCGAGCGGACACTCCACGCCGAGGTCCCCGCGAGCGACCATCACGCCGTAGGCGGCTTCGACCAGTTCGTCCAGATTCTCGACAGCGCCGCGGCGCTCGATTTTGGCGACGATGGGGATGTCAGCGCCGAACTCCTCCAGCACTTCGCTCACCTCGTACACGTCGTCGGCGCTCCGGACGAAACTCGCAGCCACGAAGTCAACCTCTTTCTCGGCCGCCAACTTCAGGTCACCGCGGTCTTTCTCCGTGACGACGTCGAGGTCTAAGTCCACGCCGGGCGTGTTGACGCCCTTCCGACTGCCCAGTTCGCCGCCGCTCTCGACGTGCGCGAAGACCGTCTCGTCCTCGACGCGCTCGACTGTCGTCTCGATGCGGCCGTCGTCCAGCAGTACCTTGTCGCCTGGCTCGACACTCGGTATCGCGTAGGAGAGACCGACTTCTTCGGGGGTCGCGCTGTCGCCAGCGACGAACCGAACCGTCGAATCGCTCGCAAGTTCGATTGGCTCTTCTATCTCGGCGGTACGAATCTCAGGCCCTTGGAGGTCCATCATCACGGCCAGCGGGTCGTCGGTGGTGTCGTCCACGTGCCGGACGTGGTCTACCAACTTGGCTCGGTCTTCCCGAGAACCGTGGCTGGCGTTCAGCCGAGCCACCGTCATCCCAGCGTCTGCGAGGTCGCGGATGGTACGCCGGGAGTCAGAAGCGGGACCCAGCGTACAGACGATTTTCGCGTTTCTCATGGACGCCTCTTTGCCGCTACGCGCAAAAAACCCCAGTGATTAACTCGCAGGTGAGTTGTTGGCTTCGGGCCACAATCACTTTTTGCGTCCTTCGCAATTGGTCACGTATGCCCAAATACGCCTCCCTCGTCAATATTCGGAAGGACTTCCAGAACGTCCAGGAACTCACCTCCATCTGGGGCGACATCCGTGCGGAGCTAGAAGAGCACGACGCGCACTTGGAAGAGACCTACGCAATCCTCGGCGAGTACGACTTCCTCCTCATCATCGACGCCCCCGACCGCGACGACGTGTACAAGGCTTCGATGGCCATCGAGCGACACGGACTCGACCTCCAAACCATGGAGATAGTGCCGACCGACGAGTTCGCCACGCTCGTAGACGACCTGTAGCTAGCCTTCAGATTTTGTCGAACCGCCAGCGCGCTTAGCGACGGGCACCTCCCAAACGAGGACGGCCGCGCTGCCCAGTATCAGTGCTACGCCAGCCACAGCGAGCGCCAGTAGGGGCGACGACAGGTCCGAGAGAACGCCACTCGCCAACTGGAACGGAATCACGGCCAGTCCGCTGACCATCGCCATCGCCGAGAGAACGGTCGCCCGGCCGAGCGACTCGACCCCGTCGTTGACGTACTGGCTGGCGAACGTGCGCGTCGTGTCTGCGATGCCCCGTGCGAGCAACAGCAGCGGGAGCGCCAGTACCGGCGCGAAGTACATCGCCGCGAGCGCCCCGCCGACCCCGAACGGGAGCACGAGGAACCACGTTCGGAGGCCGACGCGTTCCCGAATCGTTCCCGCGTGATAACTCAATCCTGCACCGACCAGACTGATACCGGCGTAGTACCACCCCAAGAGCGGTTCGACGCGCGATTCGGCGACGCCCAAATCGACGACGACGGTCTCGAAGATAGGCTGGACGAAGATGAACACCAGGTACAGCACCGCCGCGAACAGCACGTAGTAGTAGAGGACGAACGCCCGAATTCGTCTATCCGTCACCGCGTCACGGACGATGTCGAGCGTCCGCCCGAGCGAGAGGTGGTCCGGCGTCTCTGCTTCGTAGGTGCCCGATTCGGAGAGCGACAGCAGAATCGGCACGCCGAGCGCCGTCACGCCCGCCGCGACGAAGAACGGATACGCCAAGTCGAGACTCCCCAAATAGCCACCAGCGACGGCGGCGACGACGCCAGTGAGAAGCGAGACCGACTCCCCGCGGCCGCGTATCTCGGAGAAGTCGTCCGCTGCGTCGTCGTCAGTCAAGGTGTCGTAGAGCCACGCGTCTTCGCTCCCTGACCGGAAGTTGTAGCCCATCGACCAGCAGGCGTAGAGCGCGACCAACACGAGGAACGACGACGCGAGGCCGATGGCGACCAGCGTCGCGGTGATGACCGCCGTCCCGACGACGAGACTGTTCCGGCGGCCGATTCGGTCGCCGACGTAGCCGGTCGGCACTTCCCCCAACACTGTCGCGAGGTTGTACACAGCTTCCAGCACTGCTATCTGGGCGAACGACAGATTCAGCGAGAGGAAGTACAGATACATCACCGGCCGGTAGAACTCCACCGCTTTCGTCGCCTTGTAGAGGTAGTAGGTCAGGACCGAGGAGTCGGGGAGTCCGTCGGTCACGCCGAGCGTCGTCATCGACTCGACGCAGTACTCCAGCGACTTGAAATGTTTCCTTACTACGATTCCGAGAAATCGTAATATCGCCGGGAACCGAACCGTTCTCGTTTCCCTCTCAGTTCCGCGCTCGAACCATCAACTTCCGATTGCCGAAATTCTGCACGTTACCGTCTTCGACCGACACGCCGTACACCTGCTGTGCTTCGGGGGTGCGAACGAGTTCGGAGAGTCGCTCGCGCGCTTCTTCCTCGGGGTCGGTGCGTTCGACCCACGACTCGTAGTCCAGTTCTTTGCGCATCGTCAGCGACTCTTCGACGTCGAACCCTGCGTCGCCGAGAATTCCCTCCCACTCAGTCTGCGAGTACGCCTCGCCGTGCGTCGAATCTCGTAGCGCCTCGAACTCGTTGAAAAAGTCCGCCAGTCCCTCGTCTTCCGGCGCGACGTTGTCCTCGAACGCGAAGACGCCGCCGGGTGCGAGGACGCGCCCGACCTCCGCGACGAACGTTTTGGGGTTCGGAAAGTGATGCGCCGCGATGCGGCACGTCACAGCGTCGAAGCTATCGTCCTCGAACGGCAGTCGCTCGGCGTCCGAAACGACCCCTTCTACGGGGAAGGTCGCGGTTGCTGTCACGACCATCTCCCGCGTGAGGTCGCTTGCGACTACGGTCGGGACGCCTGCCTCCGCGAGCGCGCCTGCCGTGTGCCCACCGCCGCAGGCCACGTCGAGTGCGCGGGTCGCGTCCTCGCACCACGCCGCCAGCGTGTCGAGGTCCGAGCCTTCGCGGTGGACCGCGCTGTCTCGGTAGGCGTCGGCGGCCCCACCGAAGGATTCGACGTTCTCCCGTTTCCGGTCGGCGTCGTTCATATCTGGAAATTGGTTCTCTGGGGCGTGATAGCTGTCGGTTCGCGCAACTCTGGCGAACCGACCAGTCTTTTCCCAGCCAACTGCCCAGTATCCTCTTTACAGAGTTCGTCGTACCCGCTCCGATGGCAACCGAAACTCGCACGTGGTTGCAACGGGACGAATCGCTCACCTCGCTCGACTACGTCGGTGCCCTACTCGCAGCAATCACCGGACTCATCCACCTCTACGAGGGAGTCGAAGACTGGGGAGAGGGTTTCATCGGGGTACTGTTCGTACTGGCAGGACTCGGTTTCTTCGGGGCTATCGTACTGCTCTTCCTCGGCGCTCCGAAACGACCGCTGTACCTCGCCGGCATCGTCTTCACAGGCATTCAGTTCGTCGCGTACTTCGTGCTTCGCTGGCCAGACATCTACGAGTTCATCGGTCTCTTCGACAAAGTCGTCCAGCTAGCGCTCGTGCTCGTTCTCGCCGCGCTGTATCTCCGGTCTGGCTGAGAAACGTGGTCGGTGTGACTTACTGTACCTTCGTCCCTGGCACGCTGTCGCCGTGAGTCGTCAGGATATCGGCCTCGTCACCCGCGGCCAGCAACATGCCGTTGCTCTCGACGCCGAACAACTCGGCTTTCTCCAGATTCGCCACGATGATGGCCTTCGTTCCCGGCAGTGCGTCCAAGTCGTGCAGTTGCTTGATGCCCGCGACGATTTGGCGGGTCTCGGTGCCGATGTTCACTTCGAGTCGCGCGAGGTCGTCCGCGCCCTCGATGGGTTCGGCGACTTCGATTTCCCCGACGCGGATGTCGAGGTCTTGGAACTCTTCGAAACTGATGCGGTCGTCCGTGATGGGTTCGATGTCTGCGTCTTCGCTCATGATGTCCTCCGATTCGGCTTCGTCCGCGTCTGCTTCGTCCGTGTCTGCTTGGTCGTCGCTTTCCGTAGCCGCTTCGATTCGCTCCTGCAACTTCGCGTTCAGTTCCTCGACGCGCTCGTCTTCGATTTTCTCGAACAGTTCGTCCGGTTCGTCGAATTCTCCATTGGGGGATTCGAGACAGGCGTCGAGTCCAGCGTCGTCCACCGTACCGTCCTCGCCCAACTGCTCCCAGAGCGTCTGGGCCGTGCCGGGGAGGATGGGTGCAGAGAGGACCGCGACGGCCTTGGCCAACTGCACGCAGTCGTAGATGACCTGCTCTGCCTGCTCGGGTTCCTCGCCGACGAGGTTCCACGGTTCGTTGCGCTGGATGTACTCGTTGCCGAAGCCAGCCAGCGAGATTGCGGTATCGCCCGCCTCCTTGAGCGAGTAGTCGTTGACCGCGGCTTCGAACTCCTCGATAGCTTCCTCGATTCGCTCTTCGACTTCCTCGGAAGTCTCGGCCTCGGGCGCGCCGTCGTAGTTGCGCGCCGCGAACAGCAGACTCCGGTAGACGAAGTTACCGAGCGTGCCGACCAACTCGCCGTTGACGCGCTCCTGGAACTTCTCCCACGAGAAGTCAACGTCCTGTTGGAACCCGCCGGTCGTGGTGAGGTAGTACCGCACGAGGTCCGGGTCGAAGCCCTCGTCGAGGTAGTCGTCGGCCCACACGGCGCGGTTCCGACTGGTCGAGAACGCCTTGCCGTCCAAGTTGACGAACCCGCTCGCCATGACGGCGCGCGGTTCGTTGTAGCCCGCACCGCGGAGCATGGATGGCCAGAAGACCGTGTGGTGTTGGATGATGTCGCGGCCGATGATGTGGACGATTTCGCCCGTGTCGGCGTCTGCCCACGCTTCGGTGTCGGCTTCGTCGTCCGCTCCGGCCTCGGGTGCGCCGTCCTTCCACGCGGCTTCCCAGTCGAAGGTGTCTGTGCCGACGCGCTCGCTGTACTGCTTCGTGGAGGAGACGTACTCGATAGGCGCGTCTACCCAGACGTACAGCACGAGGTCTTCCTTTCCTTCGCCCGGATAGTCGATGCCCCAGTCCATGTCGCGGGTGATACAGAGGTCCTGCAGTTCGCCCTCTATCCACTCTCGGGGCTGGTTTCGCGCGTTGCTGGTGCCCTCCAAGCGGTCGATGAACCCCTTCAGGTAGTCCTGAAAGTCCGACAATCTGAGGAACTCGTGTTCCCGTGCGCGGTACTCGGCGGGGTTCCCAGTCAGCGTCGAGCGCGGGTCTTCGATTTCTCCGGGTTCGAGGTGGCGCTGACAACCTTCGTCACACTCGTCACCGCGGGCCTTCGCACCGCAGTACGGGCAGGTCCCCTCGACGTAGCGGTCGGGCAGTGGCTGGTCGGCTTCGGGGTCCCACGCGACCTGAATCTCCTTCTCGAAGACGTGGTCGTTTGCTATCCACGAGCGGACGAACTCCTGTGTCAACTCGGTGTTCGTCTCGTCGTGGGTGTGTCCGTAGTTGTCGAACTCGACGTTGAATTTGGGGAACGTCTCTTCGTACTTCTCGTGGTGCCGGAGCGCGAACTCCTCGGGCGTGACGCCCTCCTTCTCGGCGTTGACAGCGACGGGGGTGCCGTGCATGTCCGACCCGGAGACGAAGGCCGTCTGTTGGCCCAGTTTCTCCAGCGCGCGAGCGTAGGCGTCGCCGCTGACGTACGTTCGCAGGTGGCCGATGTGCAACTCGCCGTTGGCGTACGGCAGGCCGCACGTCACCACGGCCGGTTCCTCGGTGGGGAAGTCCTCGTGGCTCATACTATCTGGTCCTCTCTCGCGGGTGTAAAACCCGCCGATTTCGGTGTTGGGGGCTGTGAATTCGACTCGGTGATTCGTGCATTGGATTCTGTGTTTCGTGACTGGTTGTGACTGGTTGGTGGTTCAATCAGCGAGTCGGGTTTCGCCACCGCAGAAGAGTTGTCACGGTCCGGTGGGTCCTCCCGACGCTACGCGTGGCTCTGCATCTGCATGCGCATAGCGCGGGCGAGTCGGGTTTGAAATGATTTCTGGACCGTGATTCGCACGACTCAGAGTTGTTCGTTTTGCTACTTAAGGCTTCGCTCGGGGTGGTAGCTAGTGGCTAGGTGTTTCGTGGGTAGTCTGGTGAGTTCCGAGTGGGAATTCGGTTAGTGGTGAGGACAGGAACTCTGACAGCACAGCGAACAGCACTGATGCCGGTGCCTAGGAGAGACAGCACCGCAACCACGAACCACGTCCTCCCCATCCGACTCGCTCGCACTGCTCGCTCGTCCCTCGCGCGGATGGCCGAATCCACACGGGATTCGGCCGCACGCGCCGAGAAATCTGTGAAAATGCGCGAAATTGTTCTTCGGTCATCGGCGCGCGTTGGCGCAACCCGAAGTGGTTGCGCCGAACTCGCGCGAGGGATGAGTATCGCAACGCGGAAACCGCGGCACGCCGCGGTTTCCGGACCTGAGAAACGTAGTCGGCTGGGGAGGCGTGTGGCTCATGCGGAGCGGTCGCTGTGCGGTCTCTCATCGGTATCGGAAGTAGCTAGCTCTGACTGGACCGAGAAAGACTACTAGAGTTATGCAGAGCGAGCAGAATCTGAGCAGTAGCTAGCTTCAATTCAACTACGTCGGATTCGGCTACACGAACGTAAGTCTCGGAAATACTGACCGATGAACTACGTCGCTCGTCTGTAGAATCGGGCCAAAGCATTTCCACTCTCGTTCACAAAATCCCAACATGACGATGCGACAGCACCTAACCGAGAACCTCGGGTACGCACTTCTCGGCGGCCCGGTACTCGGTCTCATCTCCTTTCTCGTGGGGGCCTCGCTCTTCGGCACGGTACCCGGAATCGGATTCGCTGTCGCAGTCTACAGTCTCGGCTGGGTGCTGGCGATTCGCCAATCCGAGCAGGAGGCGCAGAAACCCCCGTCGGACAGAGACGAGAAGCGAAGTCGCCGCGAAAAAGAACTGGAGATGGAGAAAGGTGGCTACGGTGGAAACGGCGGTGCTGGATAAAGCAGTCGCGCTACCTTCCGACAGCCACAGACCTTTCCGACCGACAACCCAACCCACGGACACATGGAGAAAGTCGCAATCGAGGACGTCGAAAACGAGCAGAACCCGATGAAGGTTCACAGCGTTCGCAAGCCCATCTCCCGAGAGTTAGGCACCGAAGAGTTTGCGATGAACTACTTCGAACTCGAAGTGGGCGAGTCCTTCTCCGGCGGCCTGCACACCCACGAGGACCAAGAGGAAGTCTTCTACGTCGAGTCAGGAATCGCGACCTTCGAAGTCACGAAAGAGCGCGAAGAAGTCCAAGTCGCAGACGGAGAACTCATCCGCTTCCCGCCGGGCGAGTTCCAGAAGGGGTACAACGATGGGGAAGACACCGTCGTCGGGTGGGCACTCGGCGCGCCCGGCGCGATGCACGACTGGGACGAACTCTACTCGCTCGCGTACTGTCCCGAGTGCGAGGAAGAGACGAAACAGAACGTGAGACTCGGCGCTGGCTCGTTCGAACTCACGTGCACCGAGTGCGGTAACACGCAGGGATAACTCGTACTGTCAGACCGAGACTCCGGCCGCCGCGCCGACGACTCCGAGCGTCACCAGCAGACGGCCGACGCTTCCCGCAAACGTCGCCAGCGCGAACTTGACGTAATCTTCTTCGAGGACCGCAAACGCGTAAATCGAGAGCGTGTCGGGGAAGAAGGGCACCGAGAGCGCGAGCGCCATTCCGAGGTACCCCCACTTGCGCGCGAGTTTCAGCGTCTTCTTCTCGGACCACTCGATTACGTCGAAGCGCGACTCTCTGAGGAACTTGATGACCGGCCCGGACTCCTTGGCTTCTTGGCCGATGTGGAACGCGAAGACGCTCCCGGCGGCTTTGCCGACCGCGCTGACGAGGATGATGAGCGCGAGTCGCCCGAACTGACTGAGTCCGAGGTCCAGTGGCGCGACCAGCACGACTTCGCTCACGCCCGGCAGTGCGAACGCGATGAGGAACGAGTAGACGAAGATAATCGCCAGACCGACCCAACCGGTCGCCGTCTCGACGACGTGCTCCATCCAGCCGAACGAGAAGAGGGCGACGAACTCGACGAATCCGGCGATTGCTCCCACGTACGTTGCGATGAACAACGACGACATAGGCCTTTTGCACGGCGGTCAGACTGATACTCTCTCACATGGTCACTGGTAGCATGTTCGACCACGAGTACACGCTCGTCGCACATCCCCGCATCCGACTGCGCGCGGCGTACCGTCGCGCCGAAGACAGCGAGGCGACTGATACGCCTCTCACCGCACTCAGTTGCTGTTTCGACTACCGCGCCGACGGCCGGTGGACCGAAGCAGGGACGACCGTCGGGCTTCCCGAACATCCCGAAGAGGCGGGCGTCGAGTGGCAGGGGTTTCACGTCGCGCTGTACCGCGACGACGAGGAGGTGGTCGCGCGGGACTTCTCAGTAGTCTCGGAACTCGCCGAGGCCGTCGATACGGTCGATAGGTTCGCGCCCGCGCTCGCCGACCGCGGCCGGAAGTTGGTCGGCAAGGTAACAGAGAGACGGTCGAAGTCAACCGCTGAATCGACTCCAGAACGAACAACCGCGACGCCAATCGAGATGCCACAGTCGGACGGCACCACCGTCGAAGCGCTCGCACCACCTGCGCAGGCCACCTTCGAGGTGTATGAAGCAGAAGCAGGCGAGGGGTGGCGCTGGCGACTCGTCCACGACAACGGCAACGTCATCGCCGATTCGAACCAGGGCTACTCCTCGAAGCGCGCCGCCGAACAGGGAATTCGGAGCGTCAAGCGCAACGCGCTGGGTGCCGCTGTGGAGGAGCGAGAACACTAGTCCCGTTTGGGATAAAAGACGTACGAGTGTCGCGCGTCAACGTCGTACAGCAGCGTGCCCGGTGGCATCCGCAGGAGTCGCCACGTGATGTAGAGGTCGCCGATAGCGCCGGAGGTGTTGACCACCAGCACGAAGAACGCGAGCAGTGCCACCGGCAGTGGCCCAGCGAGCAGTGGCGTCAGTACGACGGTGAACACGGCCAGCGGAGCCATCGCACAGAGAACGTTGTCCCGCCGAGTCTGGAACTGGCCGAAGGCGGCGGCGTAGAGCGCGCCGATATTAATCGCCACGCCGTAGCTCACTCGGTAGCCGAGCAGTTTGTAGACCGTCCCGTGGACCAGTTCGTGGACCACGAACGTCGCCCCGAGTGCGACGACGACGGTTGCCATTCCTGCTGGTCCGAGCGTAAATTCGAACACCAACTCGTTCCGGAGCGTGCCCATGAGCCAGCCGAACCCCACAACGGCGGTGAAGAAGAGGACGAACGACCCCACGGCCAGCCACAGCGGCGGATAGTTGAACTCCACGGGGTCGCGGTAGCCCTGCGGCGTCTCGGGTGGGCCTGGTGGTTCTGGATCCGCGCGTTCCTCTTCGGACGCGTCGGACGCGTCAGCCCCGTCGAATAGACGCGATTTCTGTGACGACTGGGACGACTCTGGCGAAGGCATCGGTTGTACCACCACTTCTGACGACGGACGAACAGATAAGTGATTGGACGCTAAAGTGATTGGGCGCTAAGTTGTCGAGTGTTACCGCAGCACAACACTCTTCCTCTCTGCTGCAGTACCCGGAGTCGATGACCGAACTGGACCGGACCGCGTGGGGGATGGCCGAGGCGGCCGACGCCGAAGTCGAGTCGGTGACCGTCGCAGAACTGGCGGCCGAGTTGGACAACGAAGAGACAGTCGTCGTAGACGTGCGCGACATCCGGGAAGTGTGGCTCGAAGGCTCGATTCCCGGCGTCGAACACGCACCGCGCGGCATGATCGAGTTCTGGGCCGACCCGGAGACGAAGTACTACAAGGAGTTTTTCACGACAGAGAGACGTTACGTCTGCTACTGCAACGAGGCCGGACGCTCGGCACTGGCCGCCAAGCGACTCGAAGAGATGGGCTATCCCGACGTGGCGCACCTCGAAGGCGGCTTTACCGCGTGGCAGGACGCTGGCGAAGAAGTCGTCGAGGTGCCCCAGAAAGAGTACAAGTAGGACTCAGAGGTCGTCTACGTCTGCCACGAACTGCTCCAACATCTCGCGGGTCACGTGCGGCATGCAGACGACGCGCAACTCGCCAGAGCCAGTGGGCGAGACGCGCCAGCCTTGGTCTTGCAGTGCTTCGACGGTCTCGTGTGGGATGTCGGCCGCCACGAGCGGCAGGACGGGGTCCACCACGTCGTACCCCTGCGAGACGAGTTCGTCGGCCAACCAGTCAGCGTTGGCCTGCCCGCGCTCGTAGTTCTCGCGGTAGCCCTCGGGCCACTGCGCTTCGAGGGCGGCGTGCGCTCCAGCGACCCCTGCGCCGCTCCGTGTGCCGGTGAGCGTCGCCTGCTTGGTCGATTCGAGATACGGAGTATCGACCGCGAGCGCGTCGAGAATCGCCTCGTCGCGCGCGAGGAACCCGCCCGCCGGGACGGGCGCTTGGCCCATCTTGTGGGGGTCGATAGCCATCGTGTCAATCGCCGCGTGGTCGAAGTTCCACTCCCAGTCGGTAAAGGGCAGGACGAACCCGCCCCACGCGGCGTCCACGTGCAGGAGTGAATCGACTTCCCGTGCCACGTCGGCGAGTTTCGGAATCGGGTCCACGCGCCCGTACTCGGTGGTTCCGGCGACGCCGACTACGAGGGCCGTGTCCTCGTCGGCCAGTCGCAGGGCGTCGGCGGGGTCCGCGCGCCGGTCGTCGCCCACCTCGAAGACGCGCAGTTCGACGTCGAGTACGTCGGCGGCCTTTTGAAAACTGAAGTGGACGCTCTCGGGCGCGACGACGTTCGGAGTGTCGCTCTCGGCGAGGTTGCGCGCGGCGCGGACGGCCTGAAGGTTGGCCTCGGTGCCGCCACTGGCGACGTAGCCCTCTGGCGAGTCGAGACCGGTCAACTCGCCGAGCGTGGCGATGACCTCAGTTTCGAGTTCGGCGACCGCTGGGTAGGTGGTCGGGTCGCCGGGGTTGCTCGACAGGAACTGCTGGGCGGCCTCCGCGGCACGGGGGTGGGGCTCCGTACACATCGAGGAGAGAACCTGCCCGAACTCCTGCGACTCACGCTGCATGACTGGTAATTTTTGTTGGGTCTGTTTAGACGTTCTGATTCCACCTTTTTTCTCGTCGGGTGGCTGTGCGCGCCTCTGGCGCGCTTTGCCACCCTCCTCGAAAAAATCTGGACCAAAAAAGGGACGCTCGAAATCCGAGCGCAAAGCGCACGGATTTCTCACGTCTTCAAGCTGCTACTTACCGCACCGCTTGAGCCACACCCTCCCAAACCGATTCGCTCGCTTCGCTCGTTCATCCACCGGAGGACAAACCGCATCCTCCGAGCCGTGGCTCACGTCGTTCGCCACGACCTCGCGCGGACAGGTCGCGGCATGAACGCCGCGACCGCGCGCCAGCTCGGCTGTCGGAATTCACGAAACTGACCAAACCACCCCGGCGCGCGCTGGCGCGACCCCTGTGGTCGCGCCAAACGTCGCGCGAGGGACGAGGACCGCAGGCTCGAAAGACGCGACTCGTCGCGTCTTTCGTACCGAAGACCGCAGCCGGGTGGGGAGGACGTGGCGGTCGCGGTTGCAGTGCTGTGCGGTCTCTCCTCGGCACCGGGAGTAGCTAGCTCCAATGGCTCAAATCTCTCTGATGCAGACACTGCAAAAATGTCACTCGATATGAAAGCAGATTCCACAAACCCGACGCCACTACCTAAACCCAAGTTACCGATTCACGCCTCGACGACCAATCCCGCTTCACGAAGCGCGTCTTCCGCAGACCAGTCCTCGTGAACCACCTTCGCAACCGCCCGCGCTATCGACTCGGGGTCGTCGTGCTGGAAGATAGACCGACCCATCGAGACTCCCGCCGCACCCGCGTCCATCGCCCCACGAACTGCCTCCAGTGTCGCCCTATCGCCTTCTGGCGAACCTCCAGCAATCACCACCGGCAAGCGCGTCGATTCCACGACGTGTTCGAAGCTCGCCGCGTCGCCGCTGTAGGCCGTCTTTACTACGTCAGCGCCCAACTCCTCCGCGAGTCTGACCGCGTGGCCCAGACTCTCGGCGTCGTGTTCGTCGATGCCCGGCCCGCGGGCGTAGGACATCGCCAGCACGGGCATGCCGTACTCCTGGGCCTCCGCAGTCACTTCCGCCAAGTCTTCGATTTGCTTCGGTTCGTAGTTACTGCCGACGTTGAGATGGAGAGAAACTGCGTCCGCTCCGGCCTGCACGGCGTCCTTGACCGTGCCGGTGATGCGCTTGTCGTTCGAATCCGGGCCAATCGTCGTGGAGGCGTTCAGGTGGACGATGTAGCCCTTACCGTTCTTGTTGTCGTGGACCCGTGGTGCGATGCCTTTCTGGGTCAGTACCGAGTCTGCGCCGCCGCGAGTCACCGCGTCGATGGTCGATTCGATGTCTTTGAGGCCTTTGACAGCCCCCAGTGTGATGCCGTGGTCCATCGGGACGATTACGTATCGCCCGCCTGTGCCGATGCGTTCGAGCCGTGCCGCGATTCCTGCGTCCATAAGTGTGTGAAAGTCTAGCAAGCTGTCGTTAAGTTCGTTCCGGTTCCGGTACTTCTGCCCGTGCTTCGAGCGCGCCCGCCTTGAGTTCGCTGGCTTTCGCTTCGAGGCGCTCGGCGACGTTCTCTTGGGACGCCACAATATCTACGAACGCGCTCCCGACGATGATGCCGTCTGCGCCGCCGCCAACGATTTCGCGGGCGTGTTCTCTCTCACTGATGCCGAAGCCGACCGCTTTCGGCAGTTCAGTCTGGTCGAGTCGGCCGAGACTGACGTGGGTCTCGTCGCTCACGTCCGAGCGCGCGCCGGTCGTGCCGAGACGGCCCTGCACGTAGACGAAGCCGGTCGCTCGGTCGAGCATCCGTTCGAGTCGGTCGTCCGTCGTCGTCGGCGCGACCATGAAAATCAGGTCGAGTCCGTGCGCGTCGCACGCTTCTTTTAGCGGGGCGCTCTCGTCTACTGGCAGGTCGGGGACGATGAGGCCCGAGATGCCTGCCTCCGCCGCGGCCGCGACGAACGGTTCGACGCCTCGCTGGCTCGCGGCTTCGCCGCTCGCGTGTTCCGAGGCGCGTCGCGCCTCGCTCGTCCCATACTGGTAAATCAGGTTGTAGTAGGTCATGCAGACCAGCGGCACGTCAACGTCCAAATCGGCCACGAGGTCGAAGTACCGGTCGGGCGTCATGCCCGCGTCGAGCGCCCGCCGAATCGCCTGCTGGATGGTGGGGCCTTCCGCGATGGGTTCCGAGAAGGGGAGACCTAATTCTATCACGTCCGAGCCACCGCGAACGAGCGCGCGGACGTACTCTTTGGTCTCCTCGGCATTCGGGTCGCCTGCCGCGACGTAGGAAACCAGCGCCGGTTCGTCGGCGAACGCCGCTTCGATGTCGCTCTCGTGCTTGCTCTCGATTTCTCGTTCGCGCTCACTCCCGCTCATCCCTCGAACACCTCCATCGACGGCGCGGCGTCGATGTCCCGTCGGTCGCTCTCCTCGATAACGGTATCTAAGTCCTTGTCGCCGCGCCCGGAGACGTTGACGACTACGAGGTCCCCGAGGTCTGGTACGTCGCCAGAACGCGCGTCGGTTTCCGACGCGCGTTCGAGGTACCCCAGCGCGTGACTCGATTCGAGCGCTGGGATGATACCCTCCAACTTCGACAGTCGGTGGAACGCCTCCAGCGCGGCGTCGTCGCCGACGTTGACGGGTGTCACGCGCTCCTCGTCCACGAGATGAGCAAGTTCTGGGCCGACCCCGGAGTAGTCGAGACCCGCGCTCACGCTGTGCGATTCGAGAATCTGCCCCTCCGAGTTCTGAAGCAGTTTCGTCCGGGCACCGTGCAGGACGCCCTCGTCGCCGGTCGAGAGTGAGGCGGAGTGTGGTGCGAGGCCTTCTTCTTCGTCTATCGACAGCGAGGAGCCACCTGCTTCGACTGCGAAGAGGCTCACTTCTTCATCGCCCACGAACTCGTGAAACGCACCCATCGTGTTCGACCCGCCGCCCGCACAGGCGACGACGCTGTCGGGGAGTCGCCCCGCTTGCTCTCGAATCTGCTCGCGGGCTTCCTCGCTGATGACCGACTGGAAGTCCCGGACCATCTTCGGGAACGGGTGGGGCCCGACGACCGACCCGATGACGTAGTGGGTGTCCTCGACGTTGGTCGCCCAGTCGCGCATCGTGGCGTTGATGGCCTCTTTCAAGGTCCCCGAACCGATGTCCACCGGGTTCACCTCGGCGTCGTGGATTCGCATCCGGAAGACGTTGGGCCGCTGGCGATTGATGTCGGTGCGACCCATGTAGATTTCACAATCGATACCCAGATGCGCGCAGGCCATCGCCGTCGCGGTGCCGTGCTGGCCAGCGCCCGTCTCGGCGACGATGCGGTCTTTGCCCATGTACTTCGCCAGCAGGACCTGTCCGAGAGCGTTGTTCAACTTGTGCGCGCCGCCGTGGACCAAATCTTCGCGCTTGAGATAGATTTCGCGGTCGTATCGCTCGCTCAATCTGTCCGCGCGCTGGAGCGGCGTCGGCCGGCCGCCGAAGTCGCGCAGACGCCCGCGGAACTCGTCCATAAAGCCGTCCTCGTTGTCGAGGACGTAGCGTTCGTAGGCGTCGGTCAACTCTTCGATGGCGGGCATCAGTGCCTCGGGGACGTACTGGCCGCCGTACTCGCCGAATTTAGATTTGCTACTCATGCCTGTGTCAACCTCCGCGTGTTCTCCGTGATTTCTCCGTCCATTATCGCAGAGCCGACGAGCAAGCCGTCGGCCCCGGCATCCCGCATTCGCCGGGCGTCCGCCGACGAGGAGATGCCGCTTTCAGCAATCAGGGTCACGTCGTCCGGAACGTGGGGCGCGACGGACTCGAACGTTTCGAGGTTCACCTCCAACTTCGCCAAGTCGCGGTTGTTCACGCCGATTAGCTTCGCGCCCGCCTCGACTGCCTGCTCCAACTCCGTTCGGTCGTGGACCTCCACGAGTGGCTGGAAGCCCCGTTCTTCTGCGGCCGCCACCAAGCCCGGCAAGTCGTCACCGACGAAGCGCGCGATGAGCAAGACGAGGTCGGCTTCCACAGAGTCGAGTTGCGATTCCTCCAGAACGAAATCTTTCCGAAGCACGGGTACGTCTACTGCGTCGCGCACGCGCCGCAGGTTCTCGGGAGACCCGCCGAAGTGTTCGGGTTCGGTCAGCACCGAGAGGGCGGCCGCGCCGCCCGCGACCATCTGTTCGGCCAATTTTACGGGGTCCGCCTCGCGAGTTCCTTCTGTCGTGGGACTCGTCGGCTTCACCTCCGCGATTACCGGAACGCGTCCGTCGGCTTCGGCCGCCGCGAGCGCGTCGGGGAACGACCGTGCGTCCACCGACAGCCTCTCGGCGCCGGGGTCTCCTCGCGCCTCCGCCGTCCGGAGGATAGAGCGAACGGCGGGCGCGAGCTCCTGGCTCTCGTTCATCATTGTACATTGACGGACGGAATTGTACATAAGGCTTGCGCCGTCGGGTGGACGGGATGTCGCGTCTCTCTGGATGCTGACGCCCACCCGCTCGTCTCGACTTGGGGGTCCGACGCGTAGTTCGAAGGTGAATCGGACTTCGGAGTAGGCGCGGAATATTCAAGTCCGAACCGACCGAAACGCCACCCATGGACGACGTTGCTGGTATCTTCGCGCGCGAGTCACCGTACTTGGAGCGGTACGTCCAACTCGGTATCGCCAGTGGGCGCGTGCTTAGCGTCTCGTTCCCCGACGCGCCCGACGAAGACGCAGAGGTAGACCACGAACTGTTAGACCGTATCTTCGACTATCTGAGCGGCGTCGAAGACGACTTCTCGGACGTCGAAATCGCGCTGACGGTACCGACCGACCAGCGGCGCGCGCTGGACCGCGTGCGCGAGATTCCCTACGGCGACCAGATAAACGTCGAGACGCTGGCCCGCATGACCAGCGGCATCGACCACACCGACGAGGACGACCTGAACACGGTGCGCACCGCGCTCGACCAGAATCCCGCGCCGCTGTTGATTCCGGACCACAGGGTGCGGGACGGGCCGAGTGCCGCGCCTCCAGCGATAGAGCAGAAGTTGCGGTCGCTTGAGGGACTGTAACGCCACCGAAACAGACTATTTTGCGGCGAGCAGGTTCGCTTGGTACCATTGGACAGCGGTCGGTCTACTGTGTGATTTGCTACCGAATGGAAATTTAACGAATTGTTTACTCGGCATTGAGTAAACTTTTTGTATTCCTCGCTATTACGTGTAGTTGATGAAAGAACTTCCCACCCCCAAAGACACGATGGAGTTGACACGATGATGTGGCAAGACCTCATCTTCCTCTGCGGAAGCGTTTTTTCGCTCGTCGTTCTCGTCCCGACGCTTCGAGACTCGATGGCGAACATCCCGCTCGGCACGACGCTTCCCTCTGCGACTATCGGTATCGTCTACGGAACGACGTTCTTCACCCTCGGAATGACGCTCTCCGCGGTCGGTTCGTTCCTCACCGGTATCATGTGGAGTCTCATCGCGTTCCTCCGTTCGCCCCATCCGTACAACGACGATTCGACCACGCAGGACCACGCATCTCCCCACTCGGTCCCGCAGAACGCAGACTGACGCGCTGTTGTCTCCCTCTTTCGTAGCGCCACAGTTCATTGGCGCGCCACACCTTTTTACCCATCACCGACGAACCCCCTCCTATGTACGTCCGGGACGCGAAAAACAGAGAAGAGGTCTGGCTACTCGACCACATCGAAGCGATGGGCCTCGACGAGACAGCGTTCCGTTCCCGCGATTACGTCGTCGCCATCGACGAGACGAACGGCGCGAAGGCCGGATTCGGCCGTATTCGTATCCACAAGACAGACGAGGGCGAACTCTGCGAACTGACGAGCATCGGCGTCCTCGAAGACTGGCGCAGGCAGGGCGTCGGCGCACACGTCGTCGAGCGACTGGTCGAACACGCCCGCGACGCGGGTTTCGAAGTCGTCTACGCGCTGACCAGCGCGACGGACTACCTCTCGCAGTTCGGCTTCCGGGGCATCGACACGTCCAAACTCCCCGCGAAACTCCAAGAGCGACTCGAAGCCAAGCGCGGGAGTCTCGACCCCGACGCAGTCGGGATGGCGCTGGCCGTCGATAGCTTCGAGATGCCGCCCCGACTCCGCGAGCGGTTCAAGGGTGCCCAACCGAGCGAGGAAGAGTCGGAACCGGAAGAGAGCGCGGAGGACTTCGGCATCGACCCCGACCGCGCGACCTATAAGTACGACACTGGGAACTAGGTGGAGTGACTTTTTGGGGTACTGATTACGTTTTTTGGACTACTTTGGTGACTACCTCGAAAGCCCTCGCTAGCAGTTGTAGAAGCTACTGTGACTGTAGAAGCTACTGTGACTGTAGAAGCTACTGTGACTCTGACTTCTTCGAAAGCCCCCGCCCGCTCGCGGTCGCTCAGCGACATATCGGCGCAAACCGCACGCCGATAGGGGCCGCTGAAGCGACTAAAGTGAACGCGACCGGGCGACCCCTTTCGGTCCCACCCAATCGCACAGCACCGCGACAGCCACACGCCTCCCCAACCGACTGCGCTACTCAGTACGGACGACGCGCTCCGGCGCGTCGTCCGGGCCTGTGTTGCTCATCCCTCGCGCGAGATTTGGCGCGACCCTCGTGGTCGCGCCAGCGCGCGCCGGGTGAACTGTTCACCGTGGAAACAACCGGTGAAACAAACAACCGGAATCAGCCGGTGGAACTGACCACAGGGCGGGACTGAAAGGGGCCGGACGTTCGCGCCCGAAGGGCGTGGTCGTCCGGGGGCTTTCCGGGTGTTCTAAGTCACGTAGTCTGCTGTCTCTCTGCGTAGTCCGGGGGCTTTCGGGTTGTTCCCGGTTGCATCGTCTGCTATGATTCTGAACAGTTCCGAGGCTGTCGAAACGTCCGAGTTCACTGTTCCAAAACCACCAACACACCAAACCCCATCTCCAACTCAATCCGCCAACCGTTAAGACCGACCCCCACGTTTTTCTAGCCAATGTTCGACGCGGACGACCTCGACGAGATACGCTCGGCCCGCGAAGAGTGGGAGGACGAGACAGTCGGACCCACAGTCGAGCGGTTCGGCGAGCGCAAGGAGACGTTCACGACCGACACCGGCGGACAGGAAGTAGACCGCCTCTACACGCCCAACGACGTCGCAGACCTCGACTACAACGAGGATTTGGGCTTCCCCGGCGAAGAGCCGTACACGCGCGGCGTCTACTCCACGATGCACCGCGGGCGACTCTGGACCATGCGCCAGTACGCCGGGTTCGGCACGCCTGAAGAGACCAACGAGCGATTCGAGTACCTCATCGAAAACGGGTCGTCTGGCCTCTCGATGGCGTTCGACCTGCCGACTCAGATGGGCTACGATTCGGACGCCGCGATGGCCGCGGGCGAAGTCGGCAAGTCCGGGGTCGCCATCGACTCCCTGCACGACATGGAGACCGTCTTCGACGGCATCCCGCTGGACGAAGTGAGTACGTCGATGACCATCAACGCGCCCGCTTCCGTCCTGCTGGCGATGTACATCGCAGTCGGCGACAAGCAGGGCGTCGATAGGGAGGAGCTACGCGGGACGATTCAGAACGACCTGCTGAAGGAGTACGTCGCGCGCAACACCTACATCTACCCGCCGGAGCCGTCGATGCGCATCATCACGGACATCTTCGAGTTCTGCGCCCAAGAGACGCCGAAGTTCAACACTATCTCTATCTCTGGCTACCACATCCGAGAGGCGGGCGCGACGGCCGCCCAAGAAGTCGCCTTTACCTTGGGCAACGGCATCGAGTACGTCGAGGCCGCACTCGACGCCGGACTGGACGTTGACGACTTCGCGCCCCAGCTTTCGTTCTTCTTCAACGCGCACAACAACGTCCTCGAAGAGGTCGCGAAGTTCCGCGCCGCGCGGCGCATGTGGGCCAAGATTATGGAAGAGCGATTCGACGCCGAGAATCCCAAGAGCAAACAACTCAAGTTCCACACCCAGACCGCTGGCTCGACGCTCACCGCTCAACAGGTGGACAACAACATCGTCCGCGTGGCCTACCAAGCCCTCGCCGCAGTTCTGGGCGGCACCCAGAGCCTCCACACCAACGGCAAGGACGAAGCTTTGGCCCTGCCCACCGAAGAGAGCGTCAGAACTGCCCTGCGCACCCAGCAAATCGCGGCCCACGAGTCCGGTGCCGCAGACACCATCGACCCGCTCGCGGGGAGCTACTACGTCGAGAGTCTGACCGACGGCGTCGAGGAGGACGCCTTCGACATCTTGGACACGGTGGACGAGAAGGGCGGCATGTTGCAGGCCATCGAGAACCAGTGGGTCCAGCGCCAGATTCAGGATACGGCCTACGAGCGCCAGCGCGAAATCGAAGAACAAGAGCGCATCATCGTCGGCGTCAACGAGTTCGAAGTGGACGAAGAGCCAGAGGTAGACATTCAGGAAGTCACCGAGGAGGACGAACAGCGCCAGATTGGCAGACTAGAGTCGGTCAAAGAGGACCGCGACGACGAAGAAGTTCAAGCCAAACTCGACGCGCTCCGTGAGGCCGCCGAGGGCGACGAAAACGTCATGCCGTACATCGTGGACGCCGTGAAGGTGTACGCGACTGTCGGTGAGGTCTGCAACGTTCTGCGCGAGACCTTCGGTGAGTACAAGCCCGGTGCGGCGGTCTAACGCGCTCGAACTCTGTTCCCTCTCTCGTCGTGACAACTCGCCTGTATCATTAAGAGACCCGCCGTCGTGGCACGGCTATGACCGAGCGGGTGACACGCCGCGAATTTCTGGGTGCGACAGGTGTCGCAAGCGTTGGAGTCCTCGGTACGAGTCCTTTACAGGAGTCATCAGGCCCTCCCGTCGATGTCCGCGGAGCTATCTACCTGCCGACGCGCGTGTTCAACTGGTACCAGTTGTGGCACGACTACGACGAGTCGGTCATCGAGCGCGATCTGGGCTACGCCGCGAGGGTGAATTTGAACGCCATCCGACTCTGCTGCAGTTACGAATTCTGGGTCGAGAATCCGAAGGCACACGAACGCCGCCTTGACCACTTGCTGTCGGCCGCGGACGAGCAGGACATCGAGGTGCTGGTTTGCCTCTTCGAAAGCGTCGGTCTCAACCCGAACGAGGAGAATCTGACGAACAGAGACCCGCTGACCGCGACTCCCGTGCAGTCTCCCTCGCGGAAGATTCTTCTCGACTCCTCGCGCTGGGGCGAGACGCGCGAGTTCGTCCGCTGGTTCGCCGAGCGGTACGGCGACGACGACCGACTGCTGGCGATAGAGGTGATGAACGAACCGGGGTGGCTTCCCTTCAAGGAGGAGTTCGCCAAGTCGATGTTCTTCACGTTGCGAACTGCGCGGCCGAGCGTTCCACTTACCGTGGGTTCGACCAGTCTGGCCAACAACGTCGAGTACACCGACTGGGGAAGCGACGTGCTGCAGTTCCACTACAACTTCGCATCGAGCAGGGAGACGTATCGGAGACTACTACGAGACGCCAACCACCTCGCCGACTCGATGGACTGCCCAATCTGGCTGACCGAGTGGCAACGCTGCCGTTCGGGACAGGGGTTCGAAGCCGAGGTGGTCGGCGACGAGTGGCAACCGAACTACGCCTCGCTCGCGCCGGAGATTCGAAAGGCGGGCGTCGGCAACTTCTTCTGGTCGCTGATGGTCAAACCGGCCTACGTCCACGCCCAGCGCGACCAAGGTGTTCTCGGGGGACTGTTCCACGAGGACGGTGCGGTCTGGAGTCTTGAGGACGCCCGGGGGATTCAGTCGATGTCGGGCGAGGTGTCGTTTTCAGGTGAGGAGCGCCGAGAGTGGCCAGAGTGGGCGCTTGAGGTCCGGGAAGAGGCGTTCGGTGGGGAGTGAGTTGGGTGTGACCACGAGTTAGTCACTGGGAATTGCCAAACAACGGTGAACTCCTGCAACTCGAACAGAACCGCTACTCACACGTCACAAATGAGACCGCACAGCATCAGCCACACGCCTCCCCACCCGACTCGCTCACGTTCGTTCGCTCGTCCACCGGCAGACAAACCGCGTCTGCCGAGCCTGCACTCACTTCGTTCGCGCAGACCTCGTATGGAATGGCCGAATCCACATTCGGGATTTGACCGCGCGCCACTTCGTTAGCGGAAGTTCGAGATACTGTTCAAACCACCGGGCGTACGCGGTCGCGGCGTTCATGCCGCGACCAGTTCGTGCGAGGGATGAGGGCTGCAAGGCCGGACGGCGCGCTACGGGGCGTCGTTCGTACTGAAGCCCGCAGTCGGCTGGGGTTGTGTGTGGCCCATGCGGAGCGGTGCGGTCTCGTTGGTATCGGCAACAGTGCTGTTCGCAGTCGCTGTCGCGTTGCTGTTCGTATCTCTTGCCACATATCCTATCGAATCCGGGACAACAGAACTTCGACCAGTACTCCACGGACTTTTCACCGAAACTATAGCCCACTCGCCCAAACACCCCACCCATGCACTTCGACCACGCCGGAATCGCAACCGACGACGCCGCAACGCTCGCCGACCTCTTCGCGGACCTCTTCGACGCGCCAGTCGCCCACGAAGAGGAGTTCGACGGCCTGCACGTCGTCTTCCTCGAACTCGAAAACGGCTATTTCGAACTGCTCGAACCCGTCGAGGAGGGCACCATCTCGCGATACCTCGACGCGAACGGGCCGGGTATCCACCACGTCGCACTCGAAACCGACGACATCGACGCGGCGCTCGAAACCGCCAGAAGCCACGGCGTCGAACTCATCGACGAGGAGCCACGACCCGGCGCGTGGGGCCACGACGTGGCGTTCCTCCACCCTAAATCGACCGGCGGGGTTCTGGTGGAGTTCGTCCAGCACTGAGCGGGACTCTCCGCGTTCTACTCTTCGCGCGGCGCGAGTCGCACTGCCGTCCCGTAGGCCAGCAGTTCCGCGCCGCCGTTGGTCACCTCTGCGGTGACGAACCGGACGTTGACGATGGCGTCGGCTTCCAGTTCTTCGGCCTCCGCTTGCATCCGGCCGATTGCCTGCTCGCGCGCGTCGGACAGCAGCGTCGTGTAGGCTTTCAGTTCGCCGCCAGCGATGTTGCGCAGTCCCTGCGTGATGTCCCGGCCGACGTTGCGCGCTCGGACGGTGTTGCCTCGAACGAGACCGAGATTTTCTGTGATTTCGCGTCCCGTTACGGTTTCGGTGTTCGTAACTATCATATCTGTAACTGAAGCGATGAGGAGATAGCTGTTTCGCCGCCCGAATTCGCTCGACGGCGGGAAAGAGAACGCGTCACTCGGTGAGATAGAAGTCCGATTTGGAGTTCCGGTGCGGGGAGTTGCGCTTGAGCTCTGTGATTTTCGTGGGACTCCGGTTGCGAACGATGACCACGTCGTAGGCGTCGTCTGCCGCGATACCACTGCCGACGCTACTGAGTGACGTAACCATGTGTCCGGAGTTCTCGCTCCCGATGAAGACCATCGAGGCGTCTTCGTCTCTCGCGACCGACCGCAGGTGGTTCGAGATAGCCCCGGACGGCGCGTAGCGGTCCACGACCTTGTGTCGGAAGTCGCTACTCGGAGAGAGGTCCGTCACTCGCTCGTGTAACGCCGAGACGACGGCTTCCATCTCGAACGCCTCGTCCGGGCCGAGCCAGCCGCGCGCTTGGGCGTACTCCGCGTTACCCTTCGGAATCACGCTCACTGCCAGCACGTCTTCGTCGAACGCACGACCGAACTCGGCCGCGCGAACGAGCGCCGCTTGGGCGAGTTCGGACCCATCGAACGGAACCACCAGTGTCATACTACAGAGTAGTCGAATAGAAGATAAGTATTTAGCCACCCATTCCCGGCAGTCGGGAACGTTCATCAAATCATATTGATAATTTCCGAATGTGCGCCCACCGCTGAAAGCCCTCCTCTGCCTCCTCGCGCTCGCCGACGCGCTGTATCGAGGTGTTCGTCGCGCGACCGGTCGTAGGGAACGCGGTTCAGTGTCCGTCGGCCCACGCTCGGACCTTCGACTCTAGAAACTCGTGTACCGACGCTGGCGGCTTGTCGAACCAACGCGCCTCCAGAATCTCGTCGTCTCCCGTTGCGGACGGCGACGAGTCGCCGTCTGCGCGCCCCTCGAACTGCGTGGTCAAAACGTGTAGCCGCTTCTCGGGGTTCGTCTCCAGCACGATAGTCCTGCGCACGACGCGCCAGAGGTTGGTTATCTCGCAGTCGAGACCCGTCTCCTCGCGGACTTCCCGGCGCGCGGTGTCTTCGAACGACTCGTCTCCTTGGTGGGTACCGCCGGGGATGCCCCACTTTTTGGGCGCTTCTGGATGTCTGATGAACAGTCGGTCGCTCCCGTCATCAGAACGAACCCACGTACACGCGTCGCCGCGCCAGCCACGCTGTGCCAGCTCTCGCCCGTGTTCGAAGTACTCCGGGTCGTTCTCGACGGTTCGTTCGACCAGTTCGAACTCGCCGTACTTCTCTCGAAACTGGTCGATTCGAGCGTCTACGTCGGTTCGGGTCTTCTCCCCGAGGTTCATCCTTCTTGCTCACTCCGGCGCGGGGCCGAAGCTCTCGACTTTCGCGTCGGCGGTGTCGAGTCCCGCCGCGTCGAGCGCGGCGGTCGCCTCGTCCACGAAGTTCGCGAAGCCGTAGACGAACGTCTGTCCGAGCGAGTCCGCCAGTAGCGTCACCACGTCGTCGCTACTCACGTCGTCCGTAATTACGACCGTTGCGCCCTCGCTCGCCAAGGTGGCCAGTCGAGTTTCGTGCGCGGGGTCCGCGTCCTCGTAGACGATGGTCACGTCCGCGCCCTCTGCTAGCGCGCGCTCGCCGATGCCGACCGCGGGACCGACGCCCGGCCCGCCAGCGAGGACGACGACCGACTGTTCGCCCTCGTAGTAGGATTCACCGAACGGGCCTGCGACTTCCACGGTGTCGCCCGCTTCGAGGTTGGCGAGATACGGCGTCAGCGAACCGTCTGGGTCTACCTCGACCGTCGTCTCGAAAGTGTCCGCCATGTCTGGCGAAGAGAGCGTGTAGTAGCGGGCGACTTCCTCGCCCTCGACCGTCGCGCCGAGTTGCACGAATTGGCCCGGTTCGGCGTCGAACTCCGGGGGCGTCTCCAACGTCAACGCGACCGTGTCGGTGCCGACTGATTCGACTGCGCGAACTTCGACTGCGGTTCCGTCCATACCCGGAGGTTGCGGTGGCCCGACTAAAGGCTTCTGCGATGATGAAACGTGCGTTTCAGGCAGTGAGGGCTCGTTTTAGTCGAAACACTGGCGTTCCAAGCGTGGTAATACTACGCGTGCCACAAAACCTCGGACAATTGCCCGACAGGTCGGACCTACGTGGCTTCAGAAGGCTTTTGATTTGGCGTGGGTAAACCGCTAGTTAGGAATGCCAGAAGACTTGAACTGGGCCATCGGCGGGGAGGCTGGCGATGGCATCGACTCGACGGGGAAGATCTTCGCACAGGCCCTTTCCCGCGCAGGACGGCACGTATTCACCTCGAAGGACTTCGCGTCCCGAATCCGCGGTGGCTACACGGCGTACAAGATTCGGAGTTCCGTAGACCGAGTCGAGAGCGTCGTGGACCGCCTCGACATCTTGGTCGCGCTGACCGAGCGCACCATCGAGGAGAACATGGACGAACTCCACGACGGGAGCGTCATCATCTACGACGGCGAACGCACGGAGATGGCAGACGTGGAAGTTCCGGAGGGCATGATCGGTCTCGACGTCCCCCTCAAATCGCTCGCGGAGGACGCTGGCGGGGCCATCATGCAGAACACCGTCGCGCTCGGTGCGGCCTGTGAAGCGACGAACTTCCCCATCGAGAACTTAGACAGCGCCCTCGACAAGAAGTTCGGGAGCAAGGGCGAGTCCATCGTCGAGAACAACAAGGAAGCCGCCCGTCTCGGCCAAGAGTACGTACAGGAGGAGTACGACTACGACTTCGACTACGACATCGACACGACGGACAACGACTACGTCCTGCTGAACGGCGACGAAGCCATCGGCATGGGCGCAATCGCCGCTGGCTGTCGGTTCTACTCGGGCTACCCAATCACCCCCGCGACGGACGTGATGGAGTACCTGATGGGCCGCATCCAGCAGTACGGCGGCACCGTCGTTCAGGCCGAGGACGAACTGTCGGCCATCAACATGGCGCTCGGTGCGGCGCGCGCCGGCGCGCGCTCGATGACCGCCACCTCCGGTCCGGGTATCGACCTAATGACCGAGACGTTCGGGCTGGTCGCCCAGAGCGAGACGCCGCTGGTCATCTGCGACGTGATGCGCTCGGGTCCCTCGACGGGGATGCCGACCAAGCAGGAGCAGGGCGACCTCAACATGACGCTGTACGGCGGCCACGGCGAGATTCCGCGCTTCGTCGTCGCACCGACCACCATCAGCGAGTGTTTCCACAAGACTATCGAGGCGTTCAACCTCGCGGAGAAGTACCAGACGCCCGTCTTCCTCGTCTCTGACCTCGCGATGGCAGTCACCGAGCAGACGTTCGAACCCGAAGAGTTCGACATGGACGAGGTCGAAATCGACCGCGGGAAGGTCGTGGACGAAGACGAAATCGAAGCGTGGACCGACGAGAAGGGTCGGTTCCAACCGCACTTCCCGACCGCAGACGGCATCAGTCCGCGCGCGTTCCCCGGCACGAAGGACGGCGCGCACATGTCCACCGGTCTGGAACACAACGCGCTCGGCCGCCGTACCGAAGACACCGACATCCGCGTCGAGCAGGTAGACAAGCGCAACCAGAAGGTCAAGACCGCAGAAGAGGAAGAAGACTGGTCTCCCCGAACGTTCGGCGACGAGGACGCAGACGACCTCGTCATCACGTGGGGTTCGAACGAAGGCGCGCTCCGAGAAGCGAACCAGTTCCTCAGCGACGAGGGTATCAGCGTGAAGTTCATCTCGGTGCCGTACATCTTCCCGCGCCCCGACCTCACCGAGGAAATCGAGGCGGCGGACAACGCCATCGTCGTCGAGTGTAACGAGACCGGGCAGTTCGCCAACGTCCTCGAACACGACTCGCTGACCCGCCTCGACCGCATCAACAAGTACACCGGCGTTCGATTCAAGGCCGACGAACTGGCCGACGAAATCAAACAGCAGCTCTCACAGGAGGTTCAAGCATGAGTTCCGAGATTCGATTCACCGACTTCAAGTCAGACAAACAGCCGACGTGGTGTCCGGGGTGCGGCGACTTCGGCACCATGAACGGCATGATGAAGGCACTCGCCGAGACGGGCAACAGCCCCGACGACACGTTCGTCGTCGCCGGTATCGGTTGCTCGGGCAAGATCGGCACCTTCATGCACAGCTACGCGATTCACGGCGTCCACGGCCGCGCGCTCCCCGTTGGGACGGGCGTCAAACTCGCCAACCCCGACCTCGAAGTGATGGTCGCGGGCGGCGACGGCGACGGCTACTCCATCGGCGCGGGCCACTTCATCCACGCGGTGCGCCGCAACGTGGACATGACCTACTGCGTCATGGACAACCGTATCTACGGCCTGACCAAGGGACAGGCTTCCCCGACCAGCCGCGAGGACTTCGAGACCTCCACGACGCCGGAAGGCCCGAAACAGCCGCCGGTCAACCCGCTCGCACTCGCGCTCTCGGCGGGTGGCACCTTCATCGCCCAGTCGTTCTCCACGGACGCCCAGCGCCACGCCGAACTCGTCCAGAAGGCCATCGAACACGACGGCTTCGGCTTCGTGAACGTCTTCTCGCCGTGCGTGACGTTCAACGACGTGGACACCTACGACTACTTCCGCGACGCCATCGTGGACTTAGACGAGACGGACCACGACCCGACCGACCGCGACGCCGCGAAAGAGAAGATTCTCGACGCCGATAAGGAGTATCAGGGCATCCTCTATCAGGACGAGAACAGCGTGCCCTACTCGGAACTCCACGGCATCGAAGGCAACATGGCCGAGATTCCGGACGGCGCGCCCGAGGGCGCGATGGATCTCGTTCGAGAGTTCTACTAACCGGTCGTCTTCGCGTTTTCTCGCTTTCCTCGAAATTTGATTGCGCTTCAGTGCCAACAACTCCGTAGCGATAACTATGTTCTACGAGATGTAATAACACAAAAATATAAATACCTACACCAAAAGTAAAATTTCTATGGTGTTAGAAAAGATAACAAGTGGCGGTAGAGGTGAGAAAAAGGGAGTCAATCGACGAAAATGCCTCAAAGCAGTGGGAGCAGCGACTGCTACTACAACGTGGTTCAGTCAAACTGTCGCCGCACTGAAAAAGGACGCAGACGAACGAGGCCTTAAAGTACAGACCATGTCTGGAAAAGCGCGTAAGAACGCGATTGAGGCTGCGCAGTCTGACGAAGTGTACCAGAAAATTTCCGCAGCCCTTTCCGCTGATGGGTTTGTTCCTCAAGCACAAAAGGCGGATTGTAAACGAACTACCTCCACGGAGGAAGAGGGTCATCGAACCGTTGTTGTTCCTTTCAAGAAATCTGGCAGGAATTCAAAGTCGGAGAGTGCTCACATCCTCTGGTTAGACGAAAGCTTTGGAACGTACAGGGTACTTGGTTTCCGGTTCGAGCGGTCAAGCAACTCGCTTTCGACTTCTTCGAACCCATCGACGGAATACTCGGAGCGGTACGTCGTTGACGATGGTAAAGTAAAAACAAAAGAGTCAGACTACCACACACTCGAAGGTGGCAACGTCGGCACACAAGCCCATCTTCCGGGCGATGGTGGGGGTGGATGTGGTGATCTTTGTCAAGCCGAAGCTACGGTGTGTGATTCTCCAAACTACCAGTGCTGGTCAGCTATTGCTGGTGCGTACGGTGGAGCAATTGTCTTGTGTGGTAAATGCGCGGCTTCGTTCTTTGATGACACTACATGTGCTGCTTGCATGTTTGCAGTGATGACTGCTTACGGGGTTGACTGTAACATCGGTAGTGGTTGCGAAACGGTCACTGGGTGTTACGAGTGTAAGAACATCCCGAATGTAACATAGAACCACTCGCTTTCTTTCTCGAACCCTCTGAGAGCATAAAGCAGTAGTAGTGTCAGTCGTAATATGGTATACGTTACTCTATGAGTAGCATACAATCACTGATACAATTCGTTGGCATAACGCTGTTCGGTGTAGTAGTGATCTACACATGGATGAGTGAGAAAGCACAGAATACAAAGCGATTTGTTCTCTTAATTTTCCTCTCTATGCTTTGTTTAGTCGCAATGAGATTCACCGAGAGTGGAAGCTTAGAAACAGTCCTTGCAATCTTACAAATTGTATTCCTATTAGGGGGTATCTACGTTATCACGAGGAGTGGCTCTGCAAAGCAACAATCTCTCAATTAAGGGCGTGAAATTTTCCAACTCTAGAATTTGGCAGGATATTTCTAATCTCACCGTGAACCCACGGCCATGTCATCCGAAAGCGTTCCCCGCTCGCTCCAGTACGCACTCACCAGAGAACTGCTCCGACTGTACGCCGTCGTCCTCGCCGGGTGGGTGATGATCGGCTTCTCGGGGTCAGTCGGTTTCGCCCCGTTCTCCGTCTTCGACGACCTACTCCAGTTGCTCCTCTTCCTCGTCGGGTTCTTCCTCGTGATGAGCGGACTCGTCGCAATCGCGCACCGCGTTCTCAGCGACACTGTTCGGTAAGGAACCCGCCACCGCGAACCGACACATCACCCATCCCCCATTCCGTCCGTTCGCAAGCGTCAGAACCGTTCCCGCGTGTTTTTTATTGGGCGTCTGTTAACCACGCGATAGAGATGACTGCGGAATACGATATTGCTGGGGGCGACGCGGGGACCAGTGCGCCCGTGCGAGTGGTGCGGGGGGAGCGACCATGACCGACCACTACGACGTCGTGATTGCCGGTGCTGGACCCGCTGGTGCGCAGTGCGCCCGCGACGTGGCCCGCCGAGGCTACGGCGTCGTCGTCCTCGAAGCCGAACCCGAAGACCAGTTCCCGCGCCAGTCGAACAAATCGACCGCCGGAACGTTCCCCTCCATGATGGGGTCGTTCGGCATCCCCGACGACGTGGTGATGAACTACACCGACAACGTCGTCCTCGAATCACCGAACGAGTACTTCTCCCGCTATCAGCCGGGTGCGGTTCTCGAATTCGCGGACTTCAAACGCTACCTCGTCAAGGACGGCCGCGACAAAGGTGCGGAGTACCGCTTCGACTCGCGGGTCAACAAGCCCGTGATGGAGGGCGGCGAAATCGTCGGCGTCCGGTACGCTGGTAAGGAGGAAGTGTACGGCGACATCATCATCGACGCCACCGGTCCCGCCGCGCCGCTCGCCAAGAAACTCGGCGTGGTCGATTTGGAGCGCCAGAATCAGGCCATCGGCGTCGAGTTCGAGATGGAAGGCATCGACATCGACCATCCCGGCTACGCGGATTTGACGGACGGCATGATGCTCCGTCTGGACCACGACCTCGCGCCCGGCGGCTACTCGTGGATTTTCCACACCGGCGAGGACACCGCGAAGGTCGGCCTCTGCTACATCCAGAATCAGGCCCACCGCGACTACGGCAAGGAGGACATGGGCATCGACGACTACCTGCAGTACTGGCTGGACTCGGACCCTCGCTTCGAGAACGCAGAGCGAATCGAAGGGAAACAGCACCGCGGGTCGGCCCACATCCAGATGCCGACCGGCCTCAGCACGGACAACTTCATGGCTATCGGCGACACGGTGCCGACAATCGACCCACTTTGGGGCGAGGGCATCCACACCTGCATGAAGTCCGGTCGCGCCGCCGCCGTGATGGCCGACCGCTGTTTCATGGGTGAGAAGCGAGACACCTCCGCGGAGGAACTGTCGATTTACGACGACCTCTGGCACAGCGACGTCGCGCCGAAGATGCGCACGCGACTGCTGATGACCCAACTACTCTATCTCGCGCCGAACGAACGCTACGACACGCTCCTGCGCGACCTCAAACGCGTCGATGCGGACGTGCTGAGCGAAGCGAACGGCGGGAGTCGGGCCGCGATTCGAAAGCTGATTCACTGGGGCGACATCCCGCTGCTGGCGGAGTTTGCGAAGGAACGAATCGGGTTGTAGCGCGGGTTCAGTCTCGAAACGACTTCTCCATCACGACTTCGTCGTATTCTCGATACTCCAGCGGGTACGGTTCGGTTTCTTCGTACCCTCGCCGCCGATACAACTCGGGAAGGTACGGATGTGATTCTGGTGTCGTCAGCCAGATAGTCTCATAATCCTCCTCTCGAACGACTTCCTCCGCGTGACTCAGTAGCCGACTGCCGACGCCCTCACCTTTCCAGTCTTCGTGGACGCCGAGGCGACTGAGTTTCACACGTTCGGGTTCCGTCTCTTCGAGTCGGACACCACCGACGAGTTCCCTGTCGCTCTCGGCGACGTAGATTCGCGCTTCCTGGCTCCACTCCGCGACTTCGCTCTCCGTGACGGATTCGGCTTTGGCCGGAAAGCCGAGTTCGCGGTTCTCCCGGTACGCACTATGCAAGACGCTCGTGAGTTCCTTCGCATCTGCGGCGGTCGCTCGACGAATCGCCAGTTCGCACATGTCGTCCCGAAGATGTAGGACGCCACATGTTATATCTCGCGCCCGAACCGCCTCCGCCACTTCGTGCTCGGTACGGGCGCTCGCATGGACTCGGGGACAGCATCCCGCGCCTCGCGGGGTCACCCGACGAGTATCAGGGGACAGTTGACGAGCGCCCCCGCCGCCCGCATGCCGCCCAGGAGGTCGTTGACCGGACCGTCCGGTGCACCGCTCTCCAGTTGCCCTCGTCGGAAGGCGGTGATGGCATCCTGATGACTAGTCAACCGTCGCCGTTGGCCCTCGTCTATCGCCTGCTGCGTCCACACGACCGGATGGACGTCCCAGAGTGGGCTGTAGAACAGTGCTTCGCAGTCGGACCGGAAGCTGGGGTCACCGCACTCCTGTTCCTCCGCAACGACGTTGAGCGGACTGCCCTCGCCCGCCACTGCCGACCGCAACCCCTGCCGGTTCGGATTGTCTGCACCCATCGGGCCGTTCACCACCGGGATGATCGATTCGCGGGCGGACGTGGCCGTGCTTCGGTCCGCCGCCGCTGGTGCCGCGTTCAGGGCGGGGGCGTACGTCGCGCCTTCGAGCGCCGCGACGTCGGGCGCGGACGCCTCCGTACTGACATAGAGGGTTCGTTGACCCTCGTAGAACCCGGCGGTCAACGCCATCGTCACCTCCATCGCGTTACGGTCGATAGAGACGACGTTGTCGTGTTCGCCCGTCTCGTTCGCGACGTGCGGTGCGTTGTACACCACGTCTTGGTCCCGCGTAATCAACGGGGTGTACGTCTCGCTCGTCGCTCCCGGTTGGGTGTCGGTGGAGAGCGGGAACCCTTCCGGGCCAGGGACGACGTTGCGCTCTGGAGTGAAGTTCGGGGTCGCGCGGAACGCGATACCCGCCTGGTCCCGATTTCGGGCGCGGGGTTGTCGTCCGTCGACCTGCTGTACGGCGTCGGTGCCGAGCGCGTTGGACAGCTTCGGCGACCAGTTGATTCCTCGCCTCGTAGCGCGACGGAGACTGGTCGTTTCGAACAAAACGTAGAACACGTTTCCCATCGGGCTCTGGCCGCGGTAGAGCGGGAGCGTGACGGTGTCGTTCTCGGTGTCTATCTCGACTGCACTAGCGAACCGCGACGGAATCGCGTCGTCGTCCTCTTGTAGCCGACCTCCTGCGAGCCCAGCCACTCCGGCGGTAGCCACGCCGCCGAGGAAGGTGCGTCGGGTCACTGTTGAAACTCGGCTCCTATTGGCGCGTCTCATGGTCGTACCATTATCGAGTTATCGACGTATGAATCCGGTAGACTGTTCAAGAAGCTCGAAGAATACGGCGGTATTTCGACTAATGCTCTCCCGGTAATCGTACCTAGCTTGGAATTCCTTGAATATATACGTCTACTGTTGGTGGGATTTGGTGACAAGGGTCGCGGAGCAGTACTAAGACGACACCGACAGGACAACATCGAGAAATAGATACCCTGTATTGCTCCCTTCCAATCCGACACAACCGTTCAGCGAGGAACTCCTCGGCATCCCTGTCGGCCGCTTCTGACGTCCTCGTCCTGCAAGCGACTATTCATTACTCGGGAGACGAACAGATGTCTGTGCTGTTGGATAGGTCCCCGAGATTTCCCCGTTGCAGTTTCGCCTGAAATTCGGCGGTGCCTGATTTTTGACGGGAGAGCGAGATGGTGGTTGGCGTGTTCGTATCTCGCCCGCCGACCGGCGGTCGTAATACTTCAATTCGCACGGCAGCTGAAACAAGGGCGTCCGGGTAACGTCCCTTACTCGGGAGAATGAGATTCGAGAAAACGGAAACGGTACTCGTTCTTTATCCTCCCGCGGGTGTTCTCACCGGGCGCAGCGAGACGACCGACGTCGGAAAACGACGTAATTGGCGCTTAGAGACCGTATTCGGCCAAATTATGAGAAACGAAATAAATGACTTCGAAATCGACGGTGGGGACGAAGGGGGCAATTCATCAGCGGAGAACGGAAGCGGTTCGGCTGATTCCCGTCGAGAGTTCTTGAAGAAAGGGTTCGCCACGTCGGCGATAGGATTCGGACTTTCGGCGGGTTCGGGAGCCGCTACGGGAGCACAGGAGACGACGCAGGGAACTGTGACGACCGAGGAGGGTCGAGACGACCAACGGTTCGTCGATACGCTGAACTACGCGCTCACCCTCGAACGACTCGAAGCGACGTTCTACAGGCGCGGGCTACAAGAGTTCAGCGAAGACGACCTCGTCAACTCTCGAATCGGACAACGGTTCGGGGAAGAGATACAGTCGTCCATGTACCAGCGGTTCGAAGAGATTCGGGACCACGAGCAGGCGCACGTCCAGACGCTTACCCAGACGGTCGAAAGTCTCGGCGGCGACCCGGTGACCGCAGACGACGTCGAGTTCCAGTTCGACCTCCGAAACCCCAGGCGCTTCATCCGGACAGCCCAGACGCTCGAAACGACCGGGGTCTCCGCTTACGACGGTGCGATAGACACGCTGAGCGGGAACGGTGAGTTGATCACCGCGGCGGCGTCGATCGCTACGGTCGAGGCAAGACACTCGTCGTACCTCAACACGCTGACGCGGCGGTCGCCGTTCCCCAGTGCGTTCGACGAACCGTTGGAACCCGATGAGGTCCTCGAACTCGTTCAACCGTTCGTTGTCTCGGACACGATGACGACCACTCAGCCGACCACGACCCAGTGACGGACCCCGTCGCTCCGCTCGATTTCGAATAAAATAGTCCAAATCCTTAGAACGTCAGTACCTCGTAGCCTTCTTTGACGAGCTTTTCGATGCTGAGGTGGCCGTCGTACTCATCGACTAGGGGCACGTTCGACTCTCCAACGGCGTCCGCGACGCCGAACGCATCCGAACAGAAGGTGCAGGCAGAGGCGTCTCCTTCTACGGCTGCATAGAGGTCGTGGAAGTCGTGATCTTCGTTTTCGAGTTCGGGTATCCAACGAGTGCCTGTCCCGTCGAAGACGAGTTCGAGGTCGTCTTCGGGGTTCTCGGCGAACTTTTTGGCGGTCTCCAGGCTGTTGACCATACGCCCGACGCCCTCGTCGGTGTCAACGTCTGCGAGTAGTACGATTGCTGCTTTGACCATTGCGGAGATTAATATGTTAGTGACTACCATAGCGGTGCCGCTGTGGGTCATTCCCTCCTCGTTCGACAGTGGGAAAACATCAATCGACGCCGCGTTCGTGTTCACCATTCGTTATCGAATTGTCGGTTAACTGTGCGGGTTCAGTGATGGTGGTGGTCGTGGCCTTGGTTACTCCGGGTGAACTGTCCCGAAAACGCTCGCTGGACGACCTCTGGAAGTGCCGGGTGAATGTGCACTGCGTCCCGAATATCCTGTATCGTCCCGGTCCCTGCTTTCATCGCGACGACGACCTCCTGTATGAGCGTCGAGGCGTCCGGGCCGATGATGTGACAGCCGAGGATGTCCCCGTCCAGGTCGATGAGAACTTTCACGAAGCCATCGGCTTTCATCGCGTCCCCACGAGCAGTGTCCTGATACTGGTACGTGTTCGTCGCATATTCTCTTCCGGCAGCTCGAAGGTCCCCTTCTTTCGCTCCGACGCCAGCAACCTCGGGAGAAGCGAACACGGCGAACGGCATCGCACTGTAGTCGATTGGCTGTCGCTCGCTACCGAAGATGTTTCGAGCGACCGTCCGAGCCTCGTGGTTTGCACTGTGTTTCAGCAGATATTCACCGACGATGTCGCCGAGTGCCCAGACGTTCTCCGCGGTCGTTCGCAGGTACTTGTCGGTCTCGACGAATCCCCGGTTGTCGGTCGCCACGCCAGCAGTCGGGAGATTCAGCGTATCGGAGTTTGGAACGCGTCCAGCCGCAATCAGTAACTCGTCGCCGGTCACCGTGATGAAGTCGCCATCTTCGATGATTCCTCCTCGCTCGCCGTATTCGTATGGACGTGCTTCGACGACTACGGACCCGTCTTCCTCCCAAACGTCGGTGGCTGCGTACCCGGTGTGAACGCTGAATCGGTCGGCGTATCGTTCGGTGAACGCCTCAGCGACCTCTTCGTCGGCTTCTGGGAGGAGGTTCGGTCGCCGCCCGATTATCGTCACGTCGCCGCCGAACGTCCCGAAGAAGTGTCCGAGTTCTGCTGCGATGTATCCGCCACCGACGATGGCGAGGCGGTCCGGTACTGTTTCCAGCTTGAGTGCTTCGGTACTCGTCAGGTAATCGACCTCGTCGAGACCATCGATGGGTGGAATCGCCGGGCGCGTTCCGGCTGCGATGGTGACCGTCTCGGCTCGAATTCGCGTGCCTGCGTCCACACCGTCAGTGATTTCGATGGTACGTTCGTCTACGAATCGACCTTCGCCCTCGAAAAGTTCGTGTCCGGAGGAAGAGCGCAGTCCACGGCGGATAGACTCGGCCTCTCCTTCCACCTTCTCTGTCACCACTTGGACGATGTCGGAGAACGCGACGTCGCTAACTTCTGCGTCGATATGGAACTCGTCCGCGCGCTCGATTGTTTCGAGAACGTCCGCGTGATACAGCAACAGCTTCGAAGGGATACAGCCGCGATTGAGGCAAGTTCCGCCGAGTGGCCCCTTTTCCACGACGGCGACGGACTGGCCGCGATTTATTGCGACGTTCGCTACGTCGAGACCGGAACCCGACCCGATGACGAGGAAGTCGAACTCCTTCATGGCTCGTCAACATCCCCCACTCTATTGAAAGCCTTCGTGGACGGAGTGACCTGTTCAGGCACTTACTCGTGGTAGTCTGCAGTTACCGTCTCTTGTCGCACCTCGGAACCGTGGACGGGAGCAGTTCGTCCACGACTCGAAAGGAACCTTTCAACCCCGCCACTCAAGCACCGTCGCGGCCCAGGTGTAGCCGGTACCCGCGGCGAGGAACAGAACGGTGTCACCCGACTCGACCTTGCCTCTCGCAAGCCCCTCGTCCAGCGCGAGCAGTTGGTCCACGCTCTGGACGTGTCCGTACTCGTCCAGATAGTAGTTCTTCGCGTCCAACTTCTCCGTAAGCAGATCGTGGAACGACCGCTTCATGTGCGTAAGCGCGACGAAATCGAGGTCGTCGCGGTCGTAGCCGGACCGTTCGAGGGCGTCGTCTGCCACGTCGAGGAAGTTCGCCAAACTCACGTCGGCGAGGCGTTCTTTCATGCCGTCGGGGTCGGGCACGTCGAGGGTGTGCAAGCCCGCGTCAACCGTCGCGTGCGTGGTCGGTTCACGAGACCCACCTGCGGGCATGATTACGTCCTCCGAGAAACTGCCGTCGGTGAGTGCCGCGCTCTCGCGAACGACGGCGCGGGCGCGCTCGTTGGCGGGGTCAGTTTCTAATACTGCGGCGCTCGCACCGCTCCCGAAGTTGAACATGAACGACGAAGCCTCGTTCTCGTAGTCTACGAGGTCTTCCTCCCTGCTCGCGGAGACGAGCAGGACGGTTTCGGGCGCGTCGGCGAGCAACTGCGATTTCGCCTGTCGAATCGCCAGCGGCGCGCCTGCACAGAGTGCGTAGCTCTCGACTGCGAATGCGTCGTCCGTGCCGAGTCGCTCGGCGACGTTCGCCGCGGCGCTCCAGACGACGTAGTCCTTGTACTCGCTCCCATGGTACAGCACCATGTCGAGGTCCTCGGCGTCGAGTTCGGCGTCGGCGAGTGCCTGCTCGGCGGCTTTCACCGACATGTCCGTGACGTTGTCCCCGTCTGTGGGACAGACGCGTTTCTCTCGGACGCCCATCTTCTCGACCACGACTTCCTCGGGAACCCCGCTCTGCTCGGCGATTGCTTGGCCCGTGATAACTTCTTCGGGCACGTAGACGCCGTAGCCGGTGAGCGCGACGGGGTCTGCGTCAGTCACTTGTCGTGACTCGCTCATCGTTCGTCACCCCGCAGTCGCGCGGCGACTTGCTTGCCGACGTGGCCGCCGAGTCGGTCCCGGACCGTGCCGAGCAGTCCATTCGGGACGAACAGCACGAACAGGATGAACACCGCGCCGACGTACAGCTCTGCGTGGCCGTTCAGGAAGGTGTCGATGCCCTCCTGTACGGTGAGGCCGTTGAACACCTCGGTCGAGAGCGTCCCTTCGCCGAGGTGGTCTCGGAGGTACGGGAGCAGTCCCCCTCCCTCTCCGGATTTCGAGAGGAACTCCGTCACCGACTCGTCGAAGAGGTAGCCGTACAGTGGTCCGGCCAACGTGCCGAACCCGCCGATGATGGACGCGAGTAGGGCGTCCCCGGCGACGGTGAAGTAGAACGTACTCTCCGGCGAGACAGAGCGCTGGAAGCCTGCAAAGAGGCCGCCAGCGACGGCAGCGAAGAACGCACTGACCCCGAACGCGCCGAGCTTGTACCAGAACGTGTTGTAACCGATGGCTTCGGCGCGCTCTTCGTTCTCGCGGATGGCGACCATCACCTTGCCGAACGGCGAGTGGATGATGCGCTGCATGGCGAAGTAGCAGACCAGCACGACGAGGCCGACCATGTAGTAGGACACCTCGGTCGTCCCGAAGTTGAGGACACCGAGCAGGCCCTCTACTTCGTCGCCTGCGAGTTGGCCGATGGCGAGGTTCAGCGAGTCTACACCAGGAATTCCGATGCTGAACGGGTCGGTTCGTTCCAACACGGCCGGGCCGTCGCGGGGGTTACTCGCCGCGTAGTCCCACCCACGGATGAACACGTACAGCACCTGTGAGAAGCCAAGCGTAATCATGGCGAAGTAGACGCCCGACAGTCGGAACGACACCGCGCCGATGAGTAGCGCTAAGACGACGGCCGCGAGTCCTGCCAAGACGAGCATCAGCATGAACGGCGTGCCCGTGGCGAGTCCCGGAATCTTCCCGTTCGACGTGAGGATGACGAAGTACGCGCCTGTCCCGTAGAACGCCGCGTGGCCGAAGGATAGGTAGCCCGTGTAGCCGCTGATGAAGTCGAACGACATGGCGAACAGCGCGAAGTACAGCACCGTTATCATCGTCTCGATGTCCGGCAGCACCGTCGCCATCTCGGAACTCAGTGGGGAGTTCAGCAGGACCGTGTAGATGCCGGGATACGCCGCGAGGAAGACGATGACGCCGAGGTGCGCCAGATGCTCGCGGGCGTAGCGGACGGTCCACGAGGTGGCAGTTTCGCCACTCCCAGTCGCGCTTTCCGTCTCGGGGGCCACGTCGGCCTCCGAATCCGCGGATTCTGCGGAGTCCGCAGAGTCCGACGTTTCGGTGCTAATGGCCGCCCACCTCCTCGACACCGAACAGTCCCTGTGGGCGCAGGATGAGCATCACCACGAGGATGAGGAAGATGGTCATCTGTGGCAGTCCCGCGAAGTCGATTTCGTTGATGAACCACCACGACATCACGGCGTCGGTCAGGCCGACGATGACCGCCGCGACGACGGTGCCCCGGAACGTTCCGAGACCGCCGATGATGACGACCACGAACGCCGGGAGCAGGGTGTGGGAAGCCAACGGCACGCTCGCACCCCACGAGGCGTCCCACATTAGCAGGACGCCCGCCGCACCCGCGACGCCCGCGCCGAGTGCGAAGACGACGGTGAACACGCGGCGCACGTCGATGCCGAGCGCTTCGGTCATTTCAGCGTCCTCGCTCCCCGCGCGGATTATCAGGCCGTAGCGCGTTCGGGTGAGGAACGCCCACAGCGCGCCCACCGTGAGCGCGCCGACTGCGATTTCGAACAGGTCGAGCCCCGCGACCGAGATGATGCCGAGGTCCACCGAACTGCTGAGGAAACCGGGTTTCGTGCCCAGTGCGGCCTGCCACTCGCTGGTCGGTTGGAGTCCGTAGAACAACACGACGATACGGACCAGTTCGTCCAAGATGAGGGTCAGCCCGAAGGTGAGCAGTATCTGGTAGACCGGCGGCCGGTCATACAGTCGCCGTATCAAGGTGACCTCCATCGCACCGCCGAGTCCGGCGAGAAGCGCGAACGTCGCGGCGAGCGCGAGGAAGAAGGTCAGCAGTCGCGTGCCCGGACCGCTGGCCTGCCCGACGGCGAGGACCATCAACAGGCCGCCTAGATACGCGCCGATCATCGTCAGCGAGCCGTGTGCGAAGTTCAACACGCCCATCAGACCGAAGATGAGCGTGAGTCCGCCCGCAATCATCACGTAGAGGGCGGCCTTGGCGAGTCCGTCTACGAGGACGGACGCGAGGTTGTCCGGTTGGAGGAACTGCCCGAGCGCGTCGAGGAACAGTATCGAGTTCATGCGCTGAGATACCTCCTGAGTCGCTCGTCGTCCGCAGACGCGGCGTCCGCGTCACCTTCCTCCACGACCTGTCCGTTGTCGATGACGTAGAAGCGGTCGGCCAAGTCGAGTGCGAGCGGCAGGTTCTGCTCGACCAGCAGAATCGTCGTGTCGGCGGCCGCGTCGTTGAGCGCGTTCGCGACTCGCTCGACGATGAGCGGCGCGAGACCTTCGCTCGGTTCGTCTACGAGCAGCAGGTCGTTGTCGCCGACCAACGCACGAGCGATGGCCAACATCTGCTGTTGGCCGCCAGAGAGATTTCCGGCGTCTCTGTCGGCGTGCTCGCGCAGGTCCGGAAACGTCTCGAAGGCGTCTTCGACCGCTTCCGAGACGTTTCTTCCGTCTGGCACTGCCACGCGGACGTTCTCCTCGACGGAGAGTTGCGTGAAGATTCGTCTACCTTCTGGAATCCAACCGACGCCCATGTCCGCGACTTCGTGGGTGTTGTGGCCTGTCACGTCTTCCCCGCGATATCTGACTGTTCCCTCGCGGGGCGCGGTGAGTTGGAGGATAGTTCGGAGCGTCGTCGTCTTGCCGACGCCGTTGCGGCCGACGAGAGCGACGACTTCTCCTTCTTCGACTTCGAGCGAGACGCCTTCGAGGATGTGGCTCTCGCCGTAGTACGTGTGGGCGTCTTCGACTTCGAGAAGGGTCATTTTGTGACCTCCTTCTTCGAATAGTTGGTCTTGGTGCGGCCGCAGGAAGTACAGGGACTTCGACCGCTTCGAAAGCCCCCCCGCGCTCGACTCCCACGACTCGCTGCGCTCCTCGCTTCGCTGCGGTGCTTACGTCGTCGGGGTTCGCCGAGCGCGCGGCCCCTTTCAGTCCCGCCCTGTGTTTGTGTCGCCGGGCGGAACTTGCTGGTCTGTGTCCGCTTACTCGCGGACTGTAGGAGTGTCGAGTTCACGCCGCTCCCTCCTCTGGGTCGGTCGCTTCCTCGGACTCGCTGGCGCTCAAGCTTCCGGCCTCGTAGCCGCCGAGGTACGCTTCCTGCACTGTGGGGTCGCCCCGGACTTCTTCCGGTTCGCCCTCTGCGATGACCGCGCCCTGATTCAGCACGACGACGCGGTCGGAGACGTTCATCACGATGTCCATGTTGTGCTCGACCAGCAGGACCGCGTGGTCCGTCGCCACGTCCTCGATGAGGTCGATGATTTGGTCCACGCTCTCCGAAGAGACGCCCGCGTTCGGTTCGTCCAGCAGGAGCACTTCGGGGTCACCAGCGAGCGCAACGCCGACCTCTAGCTGGCGCTTCGCGCCGTGGCTCAGGCTCTGGGCCACGGTGTGGGCTTCGTCTGCGAGTCCGACACGTTCGAGGATGGCGTGGGCCTCCTCGGTGTGGCGGTCGAAGGCTCCGGCGTTGCGCCAGAACTTCGCGGAGTCGTCGCTATGTGACTGTGCGGCCACGCGGACGTTCTCCAACACCGTGCTGGTCGGGAAGACGTTCGTAATCTGGTACGAGCGGTGCAGACCGAGGCTGGCCGTTTCGTGTGGCTCCTCTTCGGTAATCTCGCGCCAACCGCTCTCCTTCTGCAACTCGACAGTACCCCGCGTCGGGGTGAGCGTCCCCGTCAGGAGGTTGAAGAACGTCGTCTTGCCCGCGCCGTTCGGTCCGATGAGTGAGCAGAGTTCCTCGTCCTCCAACGCGAAGTCTACGTCATCGACGGCCGTGAGACCGCCGAACTCTTTCGTCAAGCCCGTGGTTCGCAACATGTCACAGCGAGCAATCGACGCCGCTTTTCGGGATGGTCGATTTCTTGCCCGAAATCGTGGTGAGCGGTTTGCCCGGCATTATCGGCGCGTCCCAGTTTTCCGCCCACTCGTCGGTGGTCGGCACCGGGTCCGCGACGGTCATCGAGGACCGGGCCTGATTGTTGTATTTCTGGAAGACGTAGCCGCCTTCGCCCTTCGGCGTGTCCTTGACCGTCATCCCACTGAGCGCGTTGGCGATGTCTTTGCCTTCGGTCGAACCGCTCGCGTTGACCGCCTGCACGATGGCCGACGCGGCGGTGAACGTCCCGGAGGTGAACAGGTCAGGCACGACGCCGTAGGCGTTGGTGTACATGTCCACGAACTTGTTGTTGATGTCGTTGTCGTACTGGTTCCAGTGGTAGCGCGTCGTGAACGGCCCGAGTTTCGTGTTAGCCAACTTCTCCTTCGTCAGGTCGCCCAGCGCCTTCTTGAGCGTGCCGCCGACGATGCTGTTGGTAATCTGGGTCGCGAAGCCGCCGAACACGCGGAAGTCGTAGTCGCCGTTGAGGACCTGAGTGAACAGCGCGGGCAGTGTGGCGACGGTGAACCCACCGACGATGCCCTCTGCGCCCGCCTTCTGGGCGTTGTCGAGCAGTCCTTTCCACTCTTTGTAGCCGCGCGGAACGAACTTCTTGCCGACGATTTCGATGCCCTCGTCTTTCAGCACCTGCTCGTAGTTGTTCACGACCGCTTTGCCGAACGAGTAGTCCGCTCCGAAGAGGTAGACCTTGCTCACGTCGGTCTGGTTGGCGACGTACTTCCCGCCCGAGCGGGCGTCCATCGCGGTGTTCTCGCTCGCTCGGAAGACGAGGTTACCACAAGTCTCGGAACTCGCCGTAATGTCGGCAGACGCGGCGGGACCGGCCATGTACGGAACCTGCGCCTGATTGACGACCGTCTTGATGACGCGGTTGGCCGACCCTGAAGAGGCACAGCCAAAGAGCATGTCTACCTCTTCGTTCTTCACGAGGTCGGTCGCTAGCGACTGAGCCGTGTCGGCGCTGAACTTCGTGTCGCGCACGATGAGTTCGTAGTCTACGTCGCCGACCGTCACCGTCTGCTTGCCCGTACTCGACCCGGTGATGGGGTCGGTGTTGCCCTTGTAGGCGAGCCCGGAGTAGAAGCCCCAGAGACCCTGCTGACCGTAGTACTTGAGGTCGCCGGAGGTCGGCTGAAGGACGCCGATTTTCACCTTTCCGGAGACGTTCGCCGCCGTCGTCGTCTTCGCCGTGGTGTCGTTCATGCCGGAGTTCGTCGTGCCGCCGTCAGTCGTCGTGTTCTGTCCACCTTCGTCGCCGCCCATACAGCCAGCGAGACCGGCCGTTCCGGTCGCGCCGAGTGCGGTGAGCCACTGTCGTCGTGAAAGGTTCTCGTCCACCATAACAGGTTAGATACATCCCTCGTATCCGGCAAATACTGGGGGGTTAACATGTAAACGGCTGGGTGGGCTTCATACGTTAACCTCCGGTTTTTCACTCGCCCGACGAGTGACACAGCACGTGACAGACGAAGTCTCCTCGCCCGAATTGACAGCGGACGACGTGTTGCGAATCGACGACGACCGATTCGTCGCCGAAAACGTCGCGCTCGTGACTGGCGCGGCCTCCGGTATCGGACGCGCGACAGCACTCGCCCTCGCAGAGAACGGTCTGACCGTCGTCGGCACCGACATGGACGAGGATGGTCTCGCCGGGACAGACCAGAAGGCCGCCGATCTCGGTGTAGAAGGAACTGTGGAGACTGTCGTCGGAGACCTGCGCGAAGACGTGCCGGAAATCGTAGGGAGGGCCGCCAACCACGGAAACATCACCTACCTCGCCAACGTCGCCGGGATGCAGCACATCGACCCCATCGAGGAGTTCCCGATGGACACCTACGACGCGATGCAGGACGTGATGGTCCGCGCGCCGGTCGAACTGGCGAAGCATTGCCTGCCCCACATGCGTGAGTCGGGCGACGACATGCGCGACTCTTCGAACGGCTTCGGTTGCGTCGGCAACATGGCGTCGGTCCATGGCCACTACGTCACCAGCGACAAGGTGGCCTACAACGTGGCGAAGTTCGGCCTCCGGGGACTCACCCAGTCGATTGCGGCGGAGGGAGACGGCGTGCGCTCCTTTTCGATTTCGACGGGCTACGTGAAGACGCCGCTCGTCACCGATCAGATTCCGGATACGGCCGACCAGCGAGGAATTTCGGTGCAAGAAGTCGTGGAGGACGTGATGCTGGGGCAGTCTCGAACGACCGAAATGATGACGCCTGCGGAGGTCGCCAACCTGTTCGTCTTCGGCTTCTCGAAGCACGCCAGTCATCTCAATGGCGGCGATTTGAAATTCGACGACGGGATGACGTTGACGTACGAGTAGGGGTCTGGCCGGGCGACTGAATCGCTCCCACTGCGAGTAAGAGGACGCAAACGACAGGGTGGGACTTTCAGTGTGTTCGCAGTGATTTCTTCTGAAACTCGTAGCGAGCGGGGGCTTTCGGCGTGTTCGCAGCGGCTTCGACTTCTTCTGAAACTCGCAGCGAGCGAGGCTTTCGAAGTAGTAGTCACGTTGGCATCTGCACTTTCTTTTCTCACTCCCTCGCTGTCTCCCGCCGAACGCCCCACAGCAACAGCGTTCCACAAACAGTCAACACCGCGAGCATCGCCCATCCTGCATCGTATCCGAAAGTATCGGCCAAAAACCCAAACGCAGGCGGAGTCAGCAGTCCACCCACGTTGATTGCAGTCTGCCCACCAGCAGTCGCAGTCCCAACGTCCTCACTGGCCACGATGTCGCTCAGGCAGGAGTAGTAGACGCCGGTCATCCCGAGGACGGTGAGACCGAGCGCGCCGAAGACAACTGCGGCGACGGTGAGCGAAAGGTCTCCAAACGCGAGCAGGGCGAACAGCACCACGGCACCCGCGAGTTGCGCGAGCGAGACGGTCGCCGCCCCGTGGGCGTCGCCGAGGCGGTCCGCGAGCGACCCGCTTCCGACCCGGCCGACACTCCCGGTCACCTGCGCCAGTGCGAGGACGACGCCCCCAGCGGCCGCGCTCGCGGCCACCACGTCCTGCACGTAGAGGATAACGTAGCCGAGCATCGAGAAGATGGTCGCGCCGACGAACAGTCCTGCGGCGACCAAGAGCAGATAGGCCCTGTTCTGGCCGAGTCCCGAGAAGTCCGGACGCGAAAGCGACCCCGACCCGTCGGTGCCACTGTACGTCAGCGCGAAGATGGCGGCGTAGCCAACTGCAACGACGGCGATTGTCCAGAAGCCGAGTTGCCACGCGGCGACGGCCGCGACGCCCGTGACGACGAGCGAGGCCGCACCGCTTCCGGCGGTGACGCCGACCTGCTTGATGCCCATGGCAAGATTTTCTCGACCTCTCGGTGCGGCGGCCACGATGCCCTTGTTCGAGGCTGGCATCGCCGTCGCGTAGGCCGCCCCGAGGAGGACGCTCGCTGCGAGTAGGATGGCGTAGGTCGGTGCCAGCGAGACGGCGACGACGCCGCCACCGAGTGCGAGCAGTCCTGCAATCATCACTTTGGACTCGCCGAACCCATCGACGGCCGCGCCGCTCGGAAAGAGGTTGAGCGTGTAGCCGACCATCGCGGCAGTCAGGAAGACGCCGACCAGGGTGCGCGAAATTTCGAACCCCTCGCGGACGAACGCGGTGGCCGCGAAGATGCTGTAGTAGCAGAGACTCGCCGCAGTCTGCCAGCCAGCGATGGCGAACACCGACCGCCAGCGCTCGGAGTTGTCGTCGTCGGAACGGAGCAGCGCGCGAACGTCCACCTTACTCCTCTAACTCGTCGAGTGCGTCCACGACGCGCTGAATCATCTTCTGTTGGCCCCGCCGCAGGTTCTTCGACACCGCGGGCTTCGAGACGCCAAACTCGTCGGCCAAATTCCCGAGAGTCGCACCGCGCGGACTCTGGAAGTAGCCGTCGGTGACGGCGGTTTCGAGCGTCTCGCGCTCCACGTCCGAGAGGTCACGACAGCCCTCTATGAGCGTCATCGCCGCGCCCGCGTTCTGGACGAACCCCTGCATCTCGGGGAGTTCGGTGTTCTTGCGTTCGAGCACGTCGTACTCGTTGCCCCGTTCGAGTTCCGACAGCGTGGTGTCGGCCTCCTCGACGCCGTCGAAGCCGACGTGCCAGACCTCGCTCCCGCTCTCGATGTAGAACGGACCGGTGACGTAGCCACCGTTCTCCCGGATGGTCCCCATCGCGTCGGTCTCGGAGATGACGGTTCGGATGCGGGCGACGTTGTCTCGGCGAGTGAGGAGTTTGTAGTCGCGCATGTTGTCGTGGTCGTCTAACGCACCGAGTCCGGCGTCGAGCGCAGACCGGTCGTCGCCTTCCACGACCATCCGGGTCTCCAGTTGCTCTTCGACCCGGTCGAAGTCCCACTGGATGGCCGAGAACGCCACCTCGTGGTCGTCGGTGGTGTCGATGAACGGGCAGTCGTACTGCTCCATGTCCATCGTGATGTCTATCATCGGTTCCCCTTGCTACTGCCCACCATACGTCAGGAGCCACAAAAGCATTTCGTGCTGAGACGAAGGTGACGAATTTCTCTGGATTTCGGTTGAACTGTGGCCGCCTCGAACGCCCCTGTACGCTCGCTGTCGCCGACCAAGCTAATTCGGGGTTCTTCATGGATACTCGGCGCGCGAGAAACGCGCGAGGGACGAGTAACGCAACGCGGAAGACGCGCAGTGGCGCGTCTTCCGAACCTGAGTAACACAGTCGGTTGGGGAGGATGTGGCGCTCGCGGTGCGGTGCTGTGCGGTCTCTCCTTGGTTTCGGGAGTAACTCGCCTCACTACTACTTCTCCAACCCAACCAGCACGACCGACGTTTCTTCTTCGAAAGCCCCCGCGCGCTCGCGGTCGCTGGCGCGGGATACTCGCGCCTCTCACAACGCCCGGCGCGAGTAGTGCCCGTGCACCGACCACGATGAACGCGAGCGCGCGGCCCCTTTCAGTCCCACCCTACTGATTGGTCGGCCGGGCGATTCCGGTGGTTTGTGTCCTCTTACTTGCGGTCGCTTGGTCGGCCGAGTGTCGCCGTCGTTCCCCTCACTTCCCACCAAACTCCCCTTTCACGGCCTCACGGTCTATCTTCGACGGTCCCGAGGTCGGCATCTTCTCGATAAAGGCGAGGTGTCGCGGGTGCTTGAACCGGGCGAGTCGCCCGTCCAGGAACTCCGTCAACTCGTCCAAGGTCAGCGACTCGTCGGCCTGCACGACGGCCTTGCCGACCTGCCCCCACTGGTCGTCCGGCACGGGGACGACGACGACTTCCTCCACTTTCTGGTGGTCGGCGATTCGGTCCTCGACTGCCGCGGGATAGACGTTCTCGCCGCCGCTGACGTACATGTTCTTCTTGCGACCCTCGATGTAGTAGTAGCCGTCTTCGTCTCTGCGCGCGAGGTCGCCAGTGGCGACCCACTCACCAAACGTCTCCTCGGTCTCCTCGGGCGCGTTCCAGTAGCGGTCCCCGGCGTGGGGACTCGACAGTTCGAGTTCGCCGATTTCGTCGTCTGGGAGTACTTCACCGTCGTCTGCGACGATTCGCGCGTCTACGTGCATCGCCGGAACGCCCACGCTGTCGGCCTTCCCGGACGGCCACTCGGAAGGCATCGTGAAGTTGTTCGGGCCGCACTCGGTGAGGCCGTACCCCTGCGAGAGGTTCACGCCGCGCATCCACCACTCCTCCATCACGGACTCGCGGCACGGGCCACCACCCGACTTTGCGAACCGCAGACTGGAGAGGTCGGTGTCGTCCCAGTCGTCGTGGTCGGTCATCATTCGCAGGACGGCAGGGACCGCGACGAGAACCGACGCGCGCTCGTCTTCCACCAGATGAAGCACCTCGCCCGGTTCGAACTCGCGGGCGAGCACGACCGTCGCGCCGAGGTGAAACATCGGCACCGTCAGTACGTTCCACCCACCCGTGTGGAACATCGGGAACACCATCGGCGTCGTGTCTTTCGGCCGAAGCCCCCACGCGGTGATAGTGTTGAACGAGTTCCACAGAATCGACCCGTGGGTCAGAACGGTCTCTTTCGGCACGCCCGTCGAACCCCCGGTGTGCAGGAACAGGTGCGGGTCGTCCATGGACACGTCCGCCGTATCGACCGGCGAACCGTCGGAGGGAACTGCGTTACTCCACGCGGGCCACCCGACGGTATCGCCCGAACGAGTGTCGTCTCCCGACGCCCGAGTCTCCAACGACAGCACCGAACAGTCGAACGCTCGACTTTCGTGGTCGAGGACGCTCCTCGCAAGGTCCGCGAACGGTTCCTCGACGACGAGCAGCGACGGCGACACGTCGTTCAGCATCTCGACCAACTCGCCTGCCGCGAGACGGTGCGAGAGCGGTGCCAAGACGCCCCCAGTCTTCGCGGTGGCGAAGAACAAGTCTACGAGTTCGGGTCGGTTCCGCGAGAGGACGGCGACTCGCTCGCCGTCCTCGTCGTTCTCGTTCTTCACTACGCCTTCGTCTCGAAGCAACCGTGCAGTCCGGTTCGCCCGCTGGTCCAGTTCGGTGTAGGTGTAGCGCACCCCCGTCGTGGCGTCTACGAGGCCGACTTTCCCGGGAGACAACTGCGCGCGCTTCTCGCTCCACGCGCCGACCCACTCGTACGGTCGCTGGCTGTGGCTATGCATCGTCCACGAACTCCACGAGTGCGTCGTTGACCGACTCGGCTTGCTCGATGAAGAACAGGTGCGGGCCGTCCTCGAAGATAGCGAGTCGAGCGTTCAGTAGTCCTTCGTACAGCAGGTCCGCGTTCTCGACCGGCAGAACGCTGTCCGAATCGCCGTGCGCGACGAGCGTCGGCAGGTGGACATTCGCCAGTTCGTCGCTGGCGTCGAAACCTGCGACTGCGGCGGCCTGCGCTTCCCGCGCCGACTCTGGGGCGTCGCTCTCCACGCGCCAGTCCACGATGTCCGAGACGAGGTCGTCGTTGTGGGTCCAGAAGTCGTCGCTCATCGCGGGCTTCATCTTGTAGCGAATCGCCTCGCGCTCGTCTGCGTCCTCGGGCACGTCGAACATCCGGGCCTGCGTCTCGGGCGGCGTCGGCACTGCGTCGTCGCCGCCGGGGCTCGTACAGAGTAGTGCCAGCGACTCCGCGCGGTCGTAGTCGAGCGCGTACCGCTGGGCTATCATCCCGCCCATGCTCGCGCCGACGACGTGCGCCGAGTCGATGTCCGCAGATTCGAGAACCGCTTCCAAGTCGCCCGCCATCTGGGAAATCGTGTACGGGCCGTCGGGAACGTCCGAGTCGCCCGTGCCACGGTTGTCCCAGACGACGACCTGATACCCGTCGTTAGTCAGTCGCTCGCGTTGCCAGTTCCACATCCATCGGCCGTAGCCGAGTCCTTCGACGAGGACCACAGTGTCCTCGTTTTCGGGGCCGTCTACCTCGTAGTAGAGAGAGATTCCGTCGTTGTCCGCGTAGGCCATGGCCCAACCGACGGACGAAGCTGTATTGAAAGCCGGGTTTCACATGTTAACCTCGGGATTGATTCGTCGCGCGCGGCCACTTTCGGCCATGCCAGTCGCAGCTGTAGACGACACTGCCGAGTCTGCTCTGACCGTCACCGAGGAGTCCATCGACGCCTACGCCGAGTTGACGGGCGACGACAACCCCATTCATTTGGACGACGACTACGCGGGCGAGACGTTCTTCGGCGGCCGCGTCGCGCACGGCATGTTCACCGCGGGCGCGGTCAGTGCCGCGCTCGCAGACTTGCCGGGCGACATCGTCTATCTTTCGCAGGACTTGACCTTCGAGAATCCGGTTCGCCCCGGTCAGACCGTCACGGCGAGTGCGATTGTGGTTGAGGAGTTAGGCGACGACAAGTTGCGCGTCGAGACGGTCGCAGAGGCAGACGGCGAGCAGGTACTGTCGGGCGAAGCGGTCGTCATGTCGGTGCCCCACGAGTCGTAACCGATTGCAACCGACCAGAAGATACTTTTCTGACCAGTCTGGCGAGTAACGTATGTCTCCGGCCCTCCATCCGAGACGACTACTGATTTGCTCGCTCGCCGTCTTGCTCGTGACCGCCGCGGTGCCGTCTGCGGTCGTCGGCCAGTCTGAACCAACATCTTCGGTCGCCAGTCAGTCGGACCCGGAGCTACCGGTCGCCTTCACTGAAAACGTCTACTCCGAACAGCGAGGCGACGTCGCCGAACTCTCCGTCGAATTGCATGAGACGGACACTGCCACGGTTCGAATCGGAAACGGGTCGAACCACGTCACGACAGTCGTCGTCCGGGACGAGAACGACGATGGAGACGTGACAGTCCGACTGAACACCTACGACGGGAATCTCAGCGCGAGCGGCGGTGACAGTCTCATCGTCCGAGAACGCTCGAACGTCTCGACGCCCCTCTCCGCCGATTCGTACGACCTCGACCTTTGGGAAGGAGCGGGTGCCGACGGCGAGCGGTGGGACGTCGCCACGCTCGCACTCAACCAGCGAAGCACGGACTCGGTTCGCACCTTGGTCGCTCCAGAGTCCGTCGAACTGTCGAATCGGAGTGCCATTCGTGCGGCGAAGGCGTCGGGCAATCTGACTGCGAGTCCGTTCGTCTCCGAGAGAGACACGCTCGTACTGGAACTCCGCGCGTCGGGTCTCGAAGGCGCGCTTCTCGCCCAGAACGGCTCGAACACCACGGCTCGATTCTTCGCGGCGTTCGACGGCGCGCCGGGCAGTATAGCCGTTCGTCAATTGCATCCGGGAACCGAACAGTCAGAAGCAGTTCTCGACGTGCGGAATCACTCCGCGACGACGGTGGTCTCCGACTCGGTCAACGACTCGTACTTTATCGTGACGAATCTGTCCAACGGGTGGATGACTCGCCCCGACGGCGAAGAATTGTACTATGCGAAACTCAGGGGCGGGGAGTACCAAGCGAACGTCACGCTGCCGACGGAGTCCGGTGCCGGGACGGCTACCGAACGAGCTACGACCAAGTTTACCATCGAGTATCTCGATGCCTCTTTCGAACGGACCCGCGGGGGCAATCACTTTGTCGTCGCTTCGGCCGAGAATCAGACCATCGAAGGTCGAACGACGCTGGTTCCCGGAAACCACCTCACCGTCCGGGTGTACGACAAAGGTGGCAACGAAGTGGCGACTGAGACAGTCGAGGTGAACAATGGAACCGAGGGCAAGAGTCGGTTCTCAGCGCAGTTCGACTTCAGTGAGTTTCAGGTTGGAGAGAAGTTCACGGTGACAGTCCGCGGTCCCGACGACTCGATGCTCTACGGGTCGAGAACCGGCCAAGAAGGAGCGACCGGGGTCATCGGCCCGCCGCACGCCTCCGTGCAGGTGGTCGAACGAGAACTCACCGAGAATGGGGTCCTCGTCGAGAACGCTACGCTGTCTCACGGTGGCTACGTCGTCATCCACCGCGAGTTCGCCGACGGTGAGGTTCTGGGTCGGTCAGAGTACGTCGTACCCGGCGAGGAGTTCGACCAGTTCGTGGAACTCGATTCGGAACTCGACGGCAACGCGACGCTGGTCGCAGTCGCACACCACGCCGATTCAGACGAGTCGCTCGGTCAACCGTACACGGACAACGGAAGCGTCGTCTCGGATTGGGTGAAGTACGTGAGCGAACAGACGACCACTGCGGCGACTACCAAGACGACGACCATCGAAACAGTCGTAGACCCGACGAAAGAACCACCCGAGGAACCGCCGAGCGTGCCGATTCCCGGCTTCGGCGTCTTCACGGCAATCGTCGCACTGCTCGCAAGCGCGTTGCTCGCACGTCGCCGAAACTGAAGAGAGAAGAGTAGCGAACTCAGTACGACCGGGCGAAGTAGGCCGTCTCTTCGGCATCCTCGCCACAGACGCCACAGTCGTCGCCGATGGGTTCCTCGTCGCGGTCCATCGGGACCATCACGATTTCTGCCGCGATTTCGTCTTTGATGACTTCCTCACAATCCTCGTCGCCACACCACGGCGTCTTGACGTAGCCGCCGTGCTGGCCGAGGGTGCCGAGAATCTGGCCGCGGCCGCTCGCCTCGCGGACGTTCTCTTGGAGGTTCTCTTCGGCAGTCTCGAAGAGTTTGTCGTGGACTTCCTCGAAGTGGTCCTCGATGGACTCTTCGATGTCGTCGCGGTCTTCCACGGTGTCCTCGCCGTCGGGGCGATGCACGACCGTCAATTCCTCGTCTTCGACTTCGTTGGGGCCGATTTCGATGCGGACGGGGACACCCTTCAGCTCCCACTCGTTGAACTTGAAGCCGGGGTTGCGTTCGTCGCGGTCGTCCAGTTCGACGCGCACGTCGGCGTCTTCGAGGTCGTCGGCCACGCCTTCGGCGTAGTCGAGCACCTCTTCTTCGTTGTCCTCGTTCCAGATGGGCACGATGACGACCTGCTCGGGCGCGATTTTGGGCGGGCAGACGAACCCTTGGTCGTCGCTGTGGGTCATGATGAGCGCGCCGAGTGCGCGCCACGAGAGACCCCACGAGGTGGTGTGTGCGACGTTCTCCTCCTCGTCCTCGTCGGTGTAGGTGAGGTCGTAGGCCTCCGCGAAGCTCTGGCCGAGGTAGTGAGAGGTACCGCCCTGCACGGACTTGCCGTCGGGCATCAGCGCCTCGACGGTCGTCGTGGTGTGTGCGCCGGGGAACTTGTCGTGGGCGGGCTTGCGGCCGCGCATGACCGGAATCGCCAGCACGTCCTCGTACAGTTTCTCGTACTGACCGAGGCGGGTCATCGTCTCGTCCCACGCTTCGTCTTCGGTCTCGTGGGCGGTGTGGCCCTCCTGCCAGAGGAACTCCTTGGTGCGGAAGAACGGCTTCGTTTCCGTGGCCTCCCAACGGATGACGCTACACCACTGGTTCAGGCGCAGGGGCAGGTCGCGGTGGCTCCGGACCCACTGGCTCATGAACGGCGTGATGATGGACTCGCTGGTGGGCCGGAAGGCGAGTCGCTCTTCGAGTTCGTCGTGGCCGCCGTGGGTGACCCACGCGACTTCGGGGTCGAAGCCTTCGACGATGTCCTTCTCCTGTTCGAGGTAGCCCTCGGGGATGAGCGCGGGGAAGTAGGAGTTCTGCGCGCCGGTGTCCTTGAACCAGCCGTCGAGGTGGTCCTGAATCCCTTCCCAGAGCGCGTAGCCGCGGGGTCGGGTGACGATGAACCCACCCATGGGCGCGTAGTCTGCGAGCTTTGCCTTGACGACGACTTCCGCGTACCAGTCGCCGGGACTGTGTTCTTTGGACTCGGTGATGCCGAGGTCCTGGTCGTTGCTCATTAGATACAGATTTCGCCGATACGCTCTTAAATGCGATGAAGCTGTGGTACCGTTTCGAACGCCAGCCGTCGAGCCGATTTAACGGGTTTACTTACGACGCCAGAAGTGTGATTACCTGCCCCCGGTTAGTGGGAGTCACGATGAAAGAGGGAGAGGATTCGGCGCGCGAAACCGCGACCGAACTGGAGTTCTCGCTCACCGACGTGTCGCATCCGTTCGTCGGGGCGTCGGCGGCCGAGAACTGTCGTTTCGACCTCCAAGAGATGATTCCCCGAACTGGCGGTCGGTATGCCGAGTTCTTCCACATCTCGGACGCTGACCCGGCGACCATCTTGGACCACGCGGCGGCCCATGAGTCGGTCGAGCCGCGAATACTCTCGACGTACGAGAACGGTGGGTTACTCGAATTTTCGGTCGCCGAGAACTGTCCGGCCGTCTCGCTGGCCGAACTCGGGGCGCTTCCCCACGACGTCCACAGCGTGACCGGTGACGGCCGAATCACCGCCGTGCTACCCGCTCGCTACGACGCCAAGCCGGTCGTCGAAGCGTTCCTTGAGGAGTACCCGGACGCGGAGTTCGTCGCCAAGCGGAACGGTACACCGTTCAGACCGCCGTTCGGTAACGGGAAGTTCCAGTACGTCGTCCAGAACCGGCTGACGGAGCGCCAGCGTGAAGTGCTGCGCACCGCCTATGACGCGGGCTACTACGACTGGCCACGGGAGTGTTCCGGCAAGGAACTGGCGAACGAACTCGACATTAGCTCCGCGACGCTGTCACAACACCTCCACAACGCCGAGCGGAAACTGCTAACCGTGTTATTCGACGGGCAAACTTCGCGAGGCTGAGGACCGAAGGACCGGTCGCCGATTCAGGTCCGGCGGGTAGACCAGACGTCCGATTACTCGTTTTCGGGGGGTGTCACGACGATTCGTCCGTCCGCGTGGAAGCGGACCTCACAGCCAGCCAACCGAAAGGTGACCGCTCCCTCCGTTCGATTTCGATACTCGGCCCGGCGGGGTTGAGCGAACAGTTCGCCGAGCGCCTCGGGGTCTATCACGTTGTGGAGTGGCGGAATCTCGGTCGGTTCCGAGTCTGTGACGGCCGCCACGGCTTCTACGATAGTCGAATCGACTGCTTCGAGGTCTCGGTCGCTATGAACGGTAACGTACGCCTCTTCACCGGGGTCGTACTGCATTTCTCCCGCTCCGTTTTGCTTGTCTATATGTGTCATGAGTTGAGAACAGACCGTTCGTCGTCCTCTATACCAAGGGGTTCGACATGGTTAATTCGACCACCTACAACTCAAGGTCCGGCCGGAGCGACCCGTATGCGGGGGTCACTGCTCGAAATCGGTTTCCACGTCCCACTCCAGCAACTCCTCGCCGTCCGAATCGAAAACGAACTCCCCGGAGAACGTCTCGCCCTCGAACAGGTGTGGCATCCAGTACCTATCATCCTCCCACATCTGGTCGTAGGGCACCGACTCGAAGTCGAACCACTCGGGGTCTGCCTCTTCGGTTTCCTCAGGAGTTCCCACAAATTCCTCGGCGCGGAAGACGTGGACGAACATATCCGACTCCTGACCGAAGACGAACTCGAACTCGCCGACTTTCTCGGGATTCGGAACCTCGACGCCGATTTCCTCCTCGACTTCGCGCACGACGCATTCGTGGGGTGTCTCGCCGTCCTCGACTTTCCCACCGGGACCGACGAACTTCCCTTCGCCGAGGCCGCGCTTCTTCTCGATGAGGAGGACCTCCTCGGCGTCGGGTTCGAGGAGGTAACAGAGCGTGGCATTTTGCATAGCGTCTCGGTCGAACGTAGAGAAAATAGTCCTGTCGAATGTCGAGTAACTTATTCGGTGTTGACGACGATTGCGATGCGATGCTCGCTTGCGACGCGAACTACTGCCCAGACTGCGGGAGCGAACTCGGAAGCGTCGAAGTCGAAGGTCGAGACCGGGCGCACTGTTCGTCGTGTGACCGGACGTGGTGGCGACAGTCCGTCCCGACGACGAGCGTCACCGTCCGGGACGACGACCGCGTCCTGTTGATTCAGCGCGCCAGCGGCCGCGGCGCCGGTCGATGGGACCTCCCCGCTGGTCACCCCGAGTACGACGAACCCGCCCGCGAGGCGGCGGCGAGAGAACTCCACGAAGAGACCGGACTGATCGTCGCACCTACGGCGTTGACGCTCGTTGGTACGGTCCTGTCCGAGGGGCCGCGCGCCAACTATCGGTCCATCAACTATCACATCGACTACTCGGCGACCGAAGGCGAAGTGCGAGCGGGGTCGGACGCCGCAGACGCGCGGTTCATCTCGGTCGGGGCCGTACGGAAGGGGGACGTAGACGTTCGGAAACTGGGCCGTCTTCGACTCCGGGATGGGGGCGTCATCGACTGATACTTTCGGCCGACCGAATTAACGGCGTCCGTCTCGTAGCGGTTTGCCCATGACCGACACTCACGAAGTCACCGTTATGTCCGTCTACCAGATGACGCCGAACGTCAAACAGTTCGTCCTCGAATCCGATGACTACACCTTCGACTTCTCCCCCGGCCAGCACACGCACATCCACTTCGAGCAGGATGGGGAGGAAGTCGTCAGACCGTACACCTCGACTGCCCTGCCCGGCCACGAAAAAATCACGCTCGCAATCAAGCGGTACCCCGACGGCACCGCTTCGACGTGGATGCACGACCGCGACCCCGGCGACACCGTCGAAATCGAGGAACTGGGTGGAAACTTGCACATTCGAAATCTCGACTCGGACGTGGCCTTCGTCTCGACTGGCACCGGCATCACGCCGATGATGGCGATGGCCAAGCAGTACGTGAACGAAGGGTCGGGTCACGCCCACTTCTTCTTCGGCGAGAAGGACGAAGAGCACATTATCTACCGCGAGACGCTGGACCAGATGGCCACCGAAAACGACGACTTCGACGTGACGTACGTCCTCTCCGAGCAGTCGTGGGCCGGAGACGAAGGGCACGTCCAAGAACACCTGAGCGACTATCTGGACGACTTCGGGAGTCGAGACTTCTACGTCTGCGGAGTACCCCAGATGGTGGTCGAGACCGAAGACGTGCTGAAAGACGAGGGAGCTGGGGAGGACCGGATTTTCAGCGAAGGCTGGGAAGGCGACGAGGTGTCCGGCGAAGAGTGATGTCAAACGGGTATCGAGAACTTGCGGTCACTCGCCGGGATATTTGGAATTTTCAAGTAACTCTTGGCGCGCGGGAGCGACGGCAGGAGCGACTCGCGCGAGGGACTGGGGTCCCGAGGACCGCAGTCGGTTGGGGAGGTGTGTGGCCGGTGCGGAGCGGTCGCAGTGCGGTTTCTCCTTCGTGACGTGCGAGCAGGACGCTTCACTGCTTCTGCAACTTCGTAGCTGTAGCCGAGGAAACCGGTAACACGTCCTCGAAAGCTCCCGCCCGTTCACGGCGCGTCGCGCCGACGGAGCAAGTTCCGACGAGCCTTCACTCGTTCTGCCCGTGAAGACAACACTCGCGTCGATAGGGGCCGCCGAGACGACTACATAAACGCGACCGGACACCGGAAGACGTTCCTGCTCACTTCGTTCGCGGGCGGGCGATTTCCGAGGCTACTCTCACTCCGTCTTCTCGCGGTACTGCCGCGCGAACGGCCCGAAGGACTCCGTCCCTCGCTATTCGCGTGACTGACCCCTTTCAGTCCGCCCAGACGATGGCTTGCATGATCGACCTGTTGCAGGTGGTTTGTCGCACCGAGCGTTTCCCTAGTCTGTTCTTTCTATGGAAAACGGACTCTCGCCCGCTTTCCACTGCCACCCCGGAAGTCGCGTCTGGAACCCTGCAGCGAGTGCGGCGTCCAAGTCGTCCGCGCCCGCGGCGTCTTCGTCGGGGTCGCCGTGAGTTATCACGTCCGCGTAGTGGAAGGTGGCCTCTCCGAGCAGTCTCAGCGGTTGGTTTCCAGCAAGCATCCCAGCTAACTCCCGACCCAAAAGTTCGTCTACGACGAAGCCCGGGTAGTCGTCCGTTACGTCTACCTCGCGGAGGATTTGAACGAGTGCCGCGACGTTGACAGCGAGGTCACCGTCCGCGAAGACTTCCTCGACGGCGGTTTCGTACTGGTCGAGCGTCACTTCGTTCACGTCCGTGCCGAACAACTCGCCGAGGTCCGTCCGTACGGCGTTTATAAGCGGCACGACTACGTCTGCTCTGTCCCGGACCCAATCGCGCTCTTCGCCGACTGTGTGGGGTGTCAACTGCATACCCAAACGACGAACCCGCCGGACTTACCGATTTTGAGAAAGCTTTTATAACACCAGCGACTAGTGGCGACCAAGCGGGTTTTCCTGCGTCCCCAATTGACCGTCCGGTCTGCGGCGTCTCCGCCGGGGGCGCGGACGACTCGCGCTAACGCGTGAGTTTTCGAGAACCCCGCAGAAAAGCGACAATCTATGCTGTGCTGTACTCTGAGTCATAGTCCTGATGGTGCTGACACCGGGCCGATACGTGCCCGTCAGCTATCGCCATCGAGGCATAGACCGAGGGCAGCACGTGACAGACGGAAGCCGACTTTTTCACTATGAGTAAAGTAGACCAGCAACTCGAGGACCTGCGAACAGAGATCAAGAGCGAGTTACCGAGCGACATCTCGGTGTCGGACGTAAAGTACGAAGGCCCGGAACTGGTCGTCTACACGCGCGACCCCAAGAAGTTCGCGCGCAACGGCGACCTCATCCGCAAGTTGGCGAGCCAACTTCGCAAACGAATCACGGTTCGACCGGACCCGGACGTTCTCTCGCGGCCCGACGATGCTCGTGAGGATGTCTTGGAGGTCATCCCCGAAGAGGCGGGCGTCACCGACCTCGACTTCCACGTCGATACCGGTGAAGTCGTCATCGAAGCCGAGAAACCAGGGATGGTCATCGGCAAGCACGGTTCGACGCTCCGCGAGATAACCCAACAGGTCGGCTGGACGCCCGAAGTCGTCCGCACGCCGCCCATCGAGTCCTCCACGGTCTCGAACGTTCGGAACTTCCTGAAACAGGAACGCGACGACCGGCGGAACATCTTGGAGAAGGTGGGTCGCCAGATTCACCGCGAAGAGATGTCCAACGAGGAGTACGTCCGCGTGACGACGCTCGGTTGCTGCCGGGAGGTCGGTCGCGCCTCGTTCATCCTCTCGACGCCCGAGACGCGCATCCTCATCGACTGTGGCGACAAGCCCGGCGCGGAGGGCGAAGTGCCGTACCTCCAAGTCGAGGAGGCGCTCGGTGCGGGTGCCAACACCATCGACGCGGTGGTGCTGACACACGCCCACCTCGACCACTCCGCGCTCCTTCCTCTACTCTTCAAGTACGGCTACGACGGCCCGATTTACACGACGGAACCGTCACGGGACTTGATGGGCCTGCTCCAACTGGACTATCTCGACGTGGCCGCCAAGGAAGGCCGCGCGCCGCCATACGAGTCCGAGATGGTTCGGGAAGCTATCAAACACACCATCCCGCTCGAATACGGCGACGTGACGGACATCGCGCCGGACGTGAAACTCACGTTCCACAACGCGGGCCACATCCTCGGCTCTGCGGTCACGCACTTCCACATCGGCGACGGCCTCTACAACGTCGCGTTCTCGGGTGACATCCACTACGAGGACACCCGCCTGTTCAACGGCGCGGTCAACGACTTCCCGCGCGTCGAGACGCTGATTCTGGAATCGACCTACGGTGGTCGCAACGACTACCAGACCGACCAAGCAGATTCCGAGCGCAACCTGAAGAAGGTCATCAACGAGACCTACGAGAAGGGTGGCAAAGTCGTCATCCCGGCGTTCGCGGTCGGTCGCTCTCAGGAACTTATGCTCGTCCTCGAAGAGGCGATGCGCAAGGGCGACATTCCGTCGATGCCAGTCCACCTCGACGGGATGATTTGGGAGGCGACGGCGATTCACACGACGTATCCCGAGTACCTGCGCGACGACCTGCGCGACCGCATCTTCCACGACGACGAGAACCCGTTCCTCGCCGAAGAGTTCAACCACATCGACGGCGGCGAGGAAGAACGCCAAGACGTGGCGGACGGCGACCAAGCCATCATCCTCTCGACCTCCGGTATGGTTACTGGCGGCCCCATAATGTCGTGGCTGGAACACATCGGCCCGGACCCGGACAGCACGATGGTCTTCGTCGGCTATCAGGCCCAAGGGACGCTCGGCCGACGCATCCAGAACGGCTGGGACGAGATTCCGATGGGCGGCCAAGGCGGCGGCCGAAACAACACCCTGAAACTCGAACTTGACGTGGAGACGGTCGATGGCTTCTCCGGCCACGCCGACCGACAGGGGCTGATGAACTTCGTGAAGACGATGAACCCGCGCCCGGAGAAAGTGCTGTGCGTCCACGGCGACGAGTCGAGCGTGCAGGACTTGTCGTCGTCGCTCTACCACGAGTTCAACATGCGCACCTTCGCGCCGAAGAACTTGGAGACGTTCCGGTTCAAATAGAGGTAGTTGGGTTTTCTGTGGGCGGGTTTGGGTTCCGTGGGTCACGTGTTTTGGTGTCTCGGAGCTTGGTTCCGGAGTTTGAAGCGCAATAGCTAGCTACCGGTTTTGAACCCACTGAGGATTCGGGTGCCGTGTCGGGGTCGTTTGGGTAATTGAAGAGAGGAAGCTAGCTACTCCCGAAACCAATGAGAGACCGCACCGCTCCGCACAGCCCTGCGACCGCAAAGCCACACACCTCCCCAGCCGATTCACTCACGTCAGTTCGCTCATCCACCGGAAGACTGCGCTTCGCTTGTCTTCCGAGCCTTCAGTCGTCGTCCGAGAGAGCGTCGCTCTCTCGTGATCACGAAAGGGCTTCGCCCTTTCGAACGACTACGCTCCTGAAGACCTCGTGCGAATGGCCGAATCCCCGTAGGATTCGGCCGCGCACGCCGGATTACGTTGGAAAGTACCACTCTGTGGTTTGAAAAACGCGCCTCTGTAGTGTCTTCCAGAAATCGAGTCGTGCAGTCGGGTTGGGGCACGGCTGTGGGTGCCGCGCGGTTCCATGAGTTCGTGATAGTAGTGGCTCTGAGTCAGTTGATTCGGTTCGAACTCGGTCTTGAGATTCCCGAAACGCCTGTGACGTCCCGGAGACCACACCGCTCCTCAGTAAGTAGAGAGACCTTACAGAGGACAACCTCACGACAGCAATACAGTCAGAAAAACACAACTTAACTCAGTCCCAAATTCTCAGAACCGTTCTAGTCCCTGTTCGACTCGATATACACCGATTGTAGACTCACACTAGCACCATCAGGCAGGTGATAACAAAACCTCTCTACGAGCATGTTAGCCTATGTCACTCCAGCGTCGCCGACGGACGTCCGCGCAACGAGGTCGGTCGCTCAGCACGCGGAGTCAACTACCTGCTGTACGGGACTACCGATGATTCGTCGCGTCGTTCGAACGGCCGTCAGAGGGTTGGGCGTCGGGTGCGCGACAGGCGTCGAACTGCTCGCATTGTCCGTGTGGCTCGGACTCTCCGACGACGCCGAACTCACGCTGGCGGACGGCATCGGACTCTCGCTGGCCGACCTCGTCGGCGTCGCGGCACTCGCGGCCGGACTCTTGCTCGCTGGACTACTCACCCATCTCGTGGTCAACGGCCGCCGGTACCCGGTTCCGGCCGCGGCCGTCGGCGCGCTCGTAGTCGCTGAAACTGCCGTCTGGGTCGGCTGGCTCGCGGTCGCAGAGTGGCTCGGCGGCGTTCTCGGCGTCGTCCTCGCGGGCGTCGTCCTCGCCGGTGGACTGCTCGTACTGGCTACCGTCACCGACAGCGTCCTCCGCGGACGAGAGCCACTCGCCACGCTCGTCGGTCGGAACCACGGCGCGCTCGCTGTCGTCGAGACAGTCGGCGCGACGGCGTGGCTCCTCGTCGTCTCGGGTCTCGTCGCGGTTCCGGACTGGTTCTTCTCCGTGCCGGTCGCTGGATTCGAACCGCGGGCAGTCGTCGGGGCGGCACTGCTAGGCGCCGCGCTGTTCGCCCAGCGACTGCTCGCAGTTCGGTTGGCGATGCGGACTGCTCGCCGACGCGTCGCCGTCGGCTGGCGCTCTTCGCAGGGGACTGTACGTGAGTAGCGGCGGAGAGCGACGGCCAGATTGAGAGGGTAAAGCGTTTCACCCGCCCCGAGAGAAGTATCGGGTATGTTCGAGAAAACTACGTGGATACGCCTGCCGCGGAACGTGTTGGTGGGCCACGGCGTCCTCGACGACACCGTCGAGGCCGTCTCGGAACTCCACCTGCACGGCCGACCGCTGGTCGTCACCAGTCCGACGCCGCGGAAGGTGGCCGCCGAGCGCGTCGTCGCGGACTTCGAGGAGACGGGCGAAGACCCCGTCGTCGTGGAAATCGAGGAAGCGACGTTCGGTGCAGTCGAACGCGTTCTCGAAATCGCCGAGGAGACCGACCCCGGCTACCTCGTCGGCGTCGGCGGCGGGAAAGCCATCGACATCGCGAAGATGGCCAGCGACGACCTCGGACGGGGGTTCGTCTCGGTGCCGACCGCCGCGAGCCACGATGGCATCGTCTCTGGTCGTGGGTCAGTTCCGGAGGGCGACACCCGCCATAGCGTCGCGGCCGAACCGCCACTCGCTGTCGTCGCCGACACCGAAATTCTGGCCGACGCGCCGTGGCGACTGACGACTGCTGGCTGTGCCGACATCATCTCGAACTACACAGCCGTCAAGGACTGGCGGTTAGCGAATCGACTCCAGAACGTCGAGTATTCGCACTACTCGGCCGCACTCGCTGAGATGACCGCCGAGATGTTGGTCGAGAACGCCGATTCGGTGAAGGAGGGTCTCGAAGAGTCGGCGTGGATAGTCGTCAAGGCGCTCGTCTCCTCCGGCGTGGCGATGTCCATCGCAGACTCCTCGCGGCCCGCCAGCGGCGCGGAGCATCTGTTCTCCCACCAACTCGACCGCATGGTCCCCGGCGCGGCGCTCCACGGCCATCAGGTCGGCGTCGGCACCATCGTCGCGGAGTACCTCCACGGCGGTAACTGGGAGGGGGTCAGAGACGCGCTCGCCACTATCGGTGCGCCGACGACTGCTGACGAGTTGGGAATCGACGACCGGACTGTGGTCGAAGCACTCACTTCGGCCCACGAGATTCGGGACCGCTACACGATTCTCGGCAATGGAATGAGCGAAGCGGCGGCCGTCGAAGCGGTGGAGACGACGGGCGTCATCTGATTTTCTCGCCGACTCGTCTGAGATGGGCTGTCGCCAGCCAATCCAGTTTCCCGCGCTTCCAGAGGTAGTAGAGCGAGACTGGTACAGTCACGAGATACACGAGACCCCCAGCGAAGGCGAAAAACTGCAACACGCCGACCGCACCGTAGCGATACGAACTGGGGTCCCACTCGTCGTCGCTGTCTCGGACTGCGCGGGCGTCGAAGAACAGGCTTGCGGTGAGAATCGGCGCGACGATGAGCGTCCCAGACAGTAGGCCCAACAAGAGGACCAGCAGTCCCGAGAGTGCCGGTTCCCGCGTCCAGTTGTACGCGGCCAGAAACGCGACCAACGCGGCCTGTAATGGTAACACTGCGACGCCGAGCCACCAACTCGAATCGGGCGACTGCTGGCCCGTAACCCACGGCCGCTTCGCCGGGCGAACCACCGTCTCCGATTCGGCGACTTTCTCGGGACCGGGCGGCACGCCCAAGGCTTCCACTCGGCGCAGCGTCGAGGGGTGGTTCTTGCGCTTGCTGGCAAACCCGCCACGGTTCCCCGAAATGAGGTTCAACTCCGTGAGTCGCCACAGTGCCGACGCCATCGCTTCCGGACTGGTTCGCGCGGCGGCGATGCGGTCGGCGTCGCGCTCCGTGCGTCGGGCGACCCAGAACAGGCCGAACAGGAGGGGAACGAGGAACAGCACTCCGCCCCACAGCGCGTAGGGAACGTCAAGGAAGACCGCACCCGCCCACAGAGTCCCGTAGAGGAAGAGTCCGCCTATCCGAACCGGGATGTGGTATCGCTGGTGGTGTGCGAACTCGTGGGCCAGAATCGCCCGCGACTGTTCGGCGTCGAGTTCCGCCAAGAGGTAGTCGCTGACGAAGACGTGCCGCCACGGCGGCAGTCCCGTCGCCAGCGCGTTGGCGACTTTCGCGCTCTTCGCTTCGAGGACGTGAACCGAGATGTCGCCGGTCTCGAAGTCGGCGAGCAGTCCCGGATGGGTCTCCGCGAGCGGCCGCGTGTCGGCGAGGAGCATCACGACTGCTGGCATCAGTGCGGGGACGGCGAGCAGTGCGGCCGTGGCGACGACGAGTTGCATCGGCCACGGAACGGCCACGACGAGCGTGAGCGTGAGGGCCACCGTGAGCAGAAACAGGAGTGCAGCTTTCAGGAAACTCTTCGCCGCGTCGCGCATCGACTGGTCGATATCGCGGACCGACTGCCAGTGTGGAAAGACGCCGAGGTAGACGCCGAGGGTGCCGAGGAGAACGGGTCCCAACAGGACGGCTACGGTCTCCGCCCCGGCGGCGTAGTCGCCGAGAAACGGGCGAAGTGCCGTCGAGAGCGGTTCGAAGGGCGAGAAGATGACGCTCAGTGTCAGCGCCGACACGAGGACCAGACCGTAGCCGAACCGCCGAGCTTTCCGGATTCCGGTCGCCTGCGTCGTCGCCGTCCTGCGGTTGCGCCGCAGTAGCGCGCCGACAGCGTAGAAGAGTGGTGCGGGCAGCACCGCGAAGGCCCCGACGAAGAGGACGCCAGTCGTCACCGAACTACCGGCCATCAGCGTCTCTCCTCCATCAGCGTCTCTCCTCCTTCGTCGCTCGCGTCTTCGCCGTCTCTCGCCCGACGCCCTGCGCTCGCTTCGTCATGCGTCGAACTGATGAGAAGTCAACCTTTCAACGTGACGGTCCCGTAGTCGGGAAGAAAACTGAACTGCGCCGGGTCGGTCGTCTACTCTTCGCGGCCGATTTTCAGGAAGGCGAGCGCCGAACCGAGCAGGGCGGCGTTCTTCAGGAACTGAATCTGTTCTTGCTGTGGTTCCTCCTCGTTCCAGAAGTCGTGCATCGTCGGAGTCACGCCAGCGAGGAAGGTCGCCACCGCACCCGCCGCGAGCGTCGGGAGTTTCCACAGCGCGATGCCGATGCCGCCGAACAGCAGCGACCCGGTGGCTGCCGGAACGGCGCGTTCGGCCTCGGGCACGCCCTTCGCGTCGGCGTACTGGATTCGACCCTCCAAGTTCCGGAGGTTGTCGAGCGCCATGAACGCCAGCAGGCCGCCGAACAGCGCTCGTGCGAGGCGGAACGTCGTCGAAGCAGTCGCTTGTCGTGCTGCGTCGCCGTCAGACATACTCGAAGGAAGGGCAGTCTCGGACTTAGCTTTGGATTCTCCGCGCGGACTTGCCGCTTCTCGGGGTTCGAAAATCGCGTGAATGGAGGTAGAAACGAAGCGTCAAGCGGGGTTATCCGAGGTCGGCACGCTCGAAGCGCCAGTAGCCGAGTCCGAGCGGCAGAACTATCCACGCCGCGAGGATGACCAAGCCGAACCACGGTTCGAGGTAGAACGGCGTACTCGGGTCTACCGGCGGCAGACCTTGGAAGCCGTCCGGGAACGCCAGTCGGAGCGACTGGAGGTACGACACCGCGGGACTCAGACTCTGGACGAACTGTTCGGTGTTCTGCGAGAGTTGGACGCCGAGCGTGTCTTCGAAGACGAAGCGAAGCGCGCCGACCGCCGAGAACGCAGAGCCCTGAATCCAGAGGACGTTGAAGACGAAGAAGTAGCCGATGGAGGCGGCCATCGCCTTCGAGCGCGTGGCGGTCAGCGACGAGATGCCGACCGCGATGGCGACGTAGGCCATCGTGAAGTAGAGGACGAACGCGACCACGCGGACGAACGTCGCGAGTTCGAGCGAGGGGTACAGCACGGCCGACAGCACGCCGCCGACTGCGAAGGCGAACAGAATCGCGCCGCTCACGAGCAGTGCCCGCGAGAGGAACTTCCCGAACACGACGTCCTTGCGGTCGTTCGGTATCGAGAGCAGGAACCGGATGCTCCCGGACTCTCGCTCGCCAGCGACCGAGAGGTAGGCCGCGACCAGCGCGACGAGCGGGATGATGAGAATCGCGAGGCCGGACATGTTCCAGAGCTGGACGCGCACGTCTGCGTCCGCGCCGGACCCTGTGTAGAAGAACAGCGCGGCGAACAGCGTGTAGATACCGCCGACGAACCACAGCAGTTTCGCGCGGCGAACGTCCTTGAAGTCCTTGCGCGCGACGGCGACGAGACTCATGCCGTCACCTCCTGTTTCTCGACCGTGGAGCCGTCGGGGTCGCCACCAGTGTAGGCGTTGAACAGGTTTTCGAGCGACTCCTCTTCGGAGTGGATGTCGAGCACCGTCGCCACGCGGGCGACGTGTCGCACCACGTCTACCTTCATCGCCGGGTCGGCACAGGTCGCCGTGATAGTCGTCCCGTCGATGGACACGTCCGTCACACCGTCGAGTCCGGCAACGTCGAGGCTCTGGGGGACACTCTCGACGGTGAGCGTGATGGACGCCCCACTCTCCGCGGAGTCGCGGAGCGCCTCGATAGAGTCTTTCGCGACGAGGTTGCCACGGTTCATGATGCCGACGCGGTCACAGACTGCTTCGACTTCGCTGAGGATGTGGCTGGAGAAGAAGACGGTCGTGCCGTTCTCTGCTTCGTTTCTGAGCAGTTCTCGCATCTCCTGAATCCCGTTCGGGTCCAGTCCCGAGGACGGTTCGTCCAGAATCAGTAGGTCGGGGTCGCCGACCAGCGCCATCCCGAGTCCGAGTCGCTGGCCCATCCCTTTCGAGTAGCCGCCAGCGCGCCGGTCGCGGGCGTCGGGTTCGAGTCCGACGTGGTTCAAGATGGCGTCGGCGTCGTCGTTCGTGTCTTTCGTCTCGATGACCCACTCGACGTGTTCGCGGCCGGTCAGGCGGTCGTAGAGCGCCGCGCCTTCCGGCAGCACGCCGATGCGCTGGCGAATCTCGTCGGTTTCTCGTTGGGCGTCGTAGCCCAGCACCGTCGCGGTTCCTTCTGTCGGCCGCAGGAAGTCCAGTAGCATGTTGATGGTCGTGGACTTTCCGGCACCGTTCGGGCCAAGGAAGCCGAATATCTCGCCTTCCTCGACCTGAAGGTCGAGCGAATCGACGGCGAGGACGTCCTCGCCGAACCGCTTCGTAAGCCCGGATGTTTCTATCGCTGACATATTTGTATTGTCGAACGTCGGTCGGTTATATCTTTTCGAACTGGCAACAGGTCGCGGTCGGGTCTCGCGTCGAATCGTCTGGAAGACTCTGGCGGGTTCTCGGAGCGTCTGGGCGGGGTCGTCGATGTCACGACTGCAACGTCTCGTCCAGACACGGTAAATACCCCCTCGCGTTTTCTGGGTCAGAAATCGCACGGCTTATTTAACGTGTCCGAGAGAGAACACGCATCGTGAGCGAGGATTGGGAGTTGACCGACGTCGTCTCGCTGTTGGACGACGAGTACGCCCGCGCAATCCTCCGCGAAACGAGTATCGAACCTATGTCCGCAAGCACGCTAAGCGAACGGTGCGACGCTTCTCTCCCCACTATCTACCGACGAGTCAACGCGCTCACCGACGCCGACCTGCTGACCGAGCGCACGGAACTGGACGGCGGCGGCGACCACTACAGCGTCTACGCCGGGCGCCTCGACAGACTCACCATCGACTTGGACGACGGCACCTTCGACCTCGACGTGTCGCTGACCGAAGACGACCCCGCCGACCGCTTCACGGACTTGTTCGAGGGGTTGCGCTGAGATGGTCGGAATCGTCTTCTCTGGAGTCGCGCTCGCCCAAGACGGACTGCGCGTCCTCGACCAACCCGCGGAGGCGTACATCTTCGTCGGCGCGCTGTTGGTCACGCTCCTCGGCGCGTACATCAGCTATCAAGCGTATCGCGGCTACCGGCGCAACCAGAGCCGTCCGATGCTGTTTCTCGCCGTCGGCATCATTCTCATCACTGGCGTCCCCTCGGTCATCACGACCCTACTCGTCAATTTGGGCGTTCAGAACGCCGACCTGCGCTACCTGCTCGGACTGACGAGCGAACTGCTCGGCCTGCTCTCGATTCTGTACGCCATCAAGTACGCGTGAGGCAGGTTTTGGGTCGTGCTGAACAGGACTTCGACCTAGAGAATATGACTCGGTCGGTGTCAATTTCTACCGAAATCGCCCAGTGGATCAACCGACGACCGCGACCGGGCGGGGGCTTTCTACAAGGAAACGTCGGTTGTGCTGACTCCCTCGATGCACCGACGAACGCAGAGAATCTAGCTACTCCCGAAACCAAGGAGAGACCGCACAGCACCGCTTCGCACCGCAGGAACCACGTCCTCCCCAACCGACTCGTTCGTTGGCACTCACTCGTCCCTCGCACGTTTCGGCGCAATCACTTCGGATTGCGCCAGCGCGCGCCTACTGTCCAAGACCAGCAGTTGGCGATGTTCGAAGAAGTCACAACAGTCGAAAAGTCCTCGCGCTCCCCTCGCCGTTCACTTCGCAGTTCCGAACGTCCCGCTCTCGCGTCGCCCGCGGAGCATGAACCGCGTGAACGCGCCGTACAGACGCGCGACGAAGTTACACACGTGGAGCGAGACGAGGCCGAGCGCGATACCAGCGAGTGACATGGCGAGCGCCTCCGGGAGTGTATCGACGACGACGAGGTCGGCAGTGACGAGCAGACGCGGCGTCTGATAGAGCGACACGCCGGTCGATTCCGCGACGGGCGTCACCACGTCGAAGATGGGGGCGAGCGCGACGATTTGGGTGTTCGGGTCGGCGTAGTAGAACGGTGCAGTGACGAGTGACGCCGAAATCGCGCCCAGAATCACGACGAGGAGGAACGAGAACAGGCCGAGGAAGAACTTGCTGGCGAGATACAGCATGCCCTTCCAGTGGCGGACGCTCGTCAGGAGCGCGACGAGACGGTTCCAGAGACCGGACGGTCGCTCGGGGTCGTCGGGAACCGGAATTTCGACGCCGAGTAGATGCACTGCTAACCAGCGTTCGACCTTCGCCAGCGGGACGGTGACGACGAGCAGTGTCACCAACAGCGGTGCCCCGACGACGGTTATCAGGAGTCCGAGACCCACCGAGAACCCGCTGGTCAGGAGGACGAAGTAGAACGTCCCGAGCGGGAACGCTATCAGCAGATACAGCAGGTTCCGATACGTCTGTCCCCGCGCGACGACCGCGAGAAAGCGAGCGAGCAGGGGTGGCGCACCGGTAGCGACTCTCGTTGACACGGATGTCTCGACCTGACCCACTCCTACGTCGTATAAATAATCTTTCATCAGCACCACCGACACGTATTTATCGGATAGCAGACACAATTCGGTCGATGGACGTGCCAGCGTGGCTCTCGCTCGACGGGACGACGTTCGAGAGTCGAGGAGACGAGTTCTACTGGCTCTGGATACTTGCGACAACTACGTACGGCGTCGGCGACGTGGTCACCACCGTCGCGCTCATCTACTTCGACGCCGCGGTCAGCGAGGCAAACGTCCTCGTTCGGGGTGCCGTCGAGACGTTCGGCCTCACTGGACTGGTCGGTCTAAAAATTGGCGTCCTGGTCCTCTGCATCACCGTGCAGGCCTACGCGATGGGCGAAGACGACCCGTACGTCGCGTACGGCCCGCCTGCACTGCTCGCCGTCGTGGGTGCGTTCACGACTGCATTCAATATTCGGCTACTCCTCGGCTGAGAGAACCGGCGGAACCGACGAAAGCGACGAAACGCTCGCGTTCGACTCGGCGTGAACGCCGACAGTCGGTGGGCCGCTACTCGGCGACTTGTCGGGTGGGTCTCCAGACCGTCCGTCTTCGTCGTCGGGGTCGTCTCTCGGTGCGTTTTGGTCGTTATCGTCGCTCTGCCCGCCGCTTTCTTTCTCTCCGTTCGAGTTCTCGTCGCTCGACTTCTTCCCGTCGTCCCAAGGCGGCCCGTTCGAATTCGGGTTCGCAGTCGTGGAGTCCGTCGCGTCGGTTGTGGTCGAGTCTCCCGATTCGGCGATGGTCGATGAGTCCGGCCCGCTCGTGTCGGTTTCTCCGGTGCCGCCGCTCGCGTCAGCAGTGGTCGCGGGTGCGGTCGTCTGCGTCGTCGCACCCGAAGCGTCCGTCGCGGCGGGCGAATCCGACAGCAGGGGGAAGACGAACCCCACGCCTGCACCGAGGACGGCGGCGACGGCCACGAGACCGAGGATGACGGCGCGCTTGGTGACGAGGACGCCGAAGACGGTCCTGCTCACGCGCTATCACTGACCGTCATCGGTCGTCCCCGTAGTCGTCGTTTCCGTCGTCTCGGTGGTGGTCGTCGGCCCATCTGCGGTGGCCGCCGTAGAAGTCGTCTGGGTTTCGCCGGCGGACGACTCGGTTTCGGCCGTGACGCCGGAGTTCGCCTCACCGGAAACATCCCCGTTCTGGGCGATGTTCTCGACGGTCACGGAGAATGCGGTGTCGGCGTACCCGCTTGCGAGCGACGTCCGGTCGTCGCCGGCGAACACCTCGTAGGAGAGCCTGAGACGGACGTGACGGGTTCGGGTCTCGCCGTCCGGCGCCTCGAAATCTGGGGCCTCGAAGCCGTCGGTTCGGAGGAGGTGCTGGGTCCCGAAGTCGTACGCCGTCTCGCCGTGAAGGCCACGCGCGGTGAGCGTCCGGGTGGCGAGTCGGTGGAACTTGAAGTCGGCGTCGAGTTTCGCGTGTAGCGTGAGCGAGACGCTCCTTGCTGGCTCTTCGAGTCCGTCCCAAGCGATGCTTCCTGCTGGTGCTACCGTCAGCCCCCGGACGGTCCCGTCTGCGGTCTCAACCGCCAAGTCGTCGGCGGTGAACTCCGTCTCGACGGTCGCACCGGCCGAACGGGTGAAGAGGGTTGCACTGGCCCCGCCAACCGCTACGCCTGCGAGGGCACCGAGAACCTTCCGTCGGTTTGTGTTCATGGAGGACCTACCGAAGGAGTCGAACCTCCGCACTGCCGAAATAGGTCGGGGAGTCGAAGCGCGAACCGGCCGTTCGCGTGATGCACTTCTACGATTGGGTCATGTAGTGTTCGCTCGACGTCCAGTCTGCACCGAAGTAGCCGTCGCTGTCGTCACGGAAGTCGGACCTCGGGACGTTGTAGAGCGCGAAGTTCGTCCCGGATGGGTACCAGTTTGCGAGTGTATCGTACCCGCTTGCGCTACCACCAGCGTAGCCGAGACGGAAGCCGATACGATAGGTCGAATCGACCAGACTCGGATCGATGGCGAGTGTAACCGTTTCCATGGCGCTGTCGATGGAGATGTCCAGTCCGGGGACCGAACTGACGTCGGTCCAGCCACTCTCGTTCTTCTGGTAGGAGACACCGTTCGACGCGTGGTAGATGGCTTGATAGTTCCCGGTTCCGGAGTCGTTCACGTCGAGGAAAACGCCGAGGTTGTCCTGCGATCCGGTGGTGAACGCCGCCGGAAGTCGGAACTGATAGACGATAGGGTCGTCGTGCCAAACTTCGACGCGAAGCGGTTTGCCGAGGACGTTGCTTGCGAGGTACGTGTCTGCGTCTTCGCTGTCACCATCGTGATCGTTGCCGTCGCTGTCTAAGTTCGGGTGGCCTCCTGCATCGAAGGAGTACACTTGATCGTAACTCGACGCGCTCGCGTTGGACTCGCCGTCGATGTTCGCGTCGGCTGCGCGGTTCTCCGCGGAGACTGTCATCGAATCGGACGCATTCGCACCGTTGGTACTCCCGTCAGCGGAGGTGATGGTCACCGAGATTTTGAGATCGATGTCCGTCTCCTTCAGTTTCCCGTCCGAGTCGGACTCGAAGTGGTCGTCGCTGAACTTCTCGGTGAGGTCCACCGTGTCGAGTTCGAAGTCCTTCTTGCCGGATAGCCCGTTGCAACGGTAGGACTTCGAAGTCACCTGCATGTAGCTCCCGCCCTCCTTCTTCGCTTCGAGGGTCACGGTCGCCGTCTTCGCCGGCGAGTCCAGTCCCTTCCACGAGTACGTCCCGTCCGTTTCCACGACGACCTTCCGAACACTCCCGTCGGCCGTCGTCAGAGTGTCAGTGTTGTTCGCAGTAAAACTCGTGTTCACCGTCGCTGCCGCGCTTCCCGAAAATGCCGCGAGTCCGCTCCCTGCGGCCGCGAGGCCGCCTACTGTGCCCAATACTTTCCGTCGGTCGAGATTTACGCTGTCTTTCATGGTTATGTGGTTTCGTACCCACCGCCGTCCCGCTCCCGTCTCCCGCGCCGGTCGGTCGTGGGTACTCGTTCAGGTCGATGGTCGGACCGTCCTTATTCATAAACTCCGACAAGAATTTCTGGCGTGCCGAGAGGATTCGGTAGCCCATCCCTGAAGACCGGTAAGCACTGGTTACGGGAGTTTAGAGCCTCCCTGAAACCGATCGACGGGACCACGGGTTCACGACAATCTGGTGAAACGTCGGCCGATTATTTAAGTTCTCAATCACATCTCGTAGCTGATGCTTCATCCCATCGAAGGGATGTTAAGCCGGGCGTACCCGAAAATGTCAATTGAGAAGCTACACCGGGACGAGGGAGAGCGTGAGGAATCGACACGGGAACAGAAACGCCAGCAGTCGGGAAACGGGTCGGTGGCCGAGAAGTTGGGCCGCGAGAGTCGGGTCGAGGACGGAACTGCCGATTCGCGTAACGTCGCGCGCGAAACCGTGTTCGAGATGCTGAGCAATCGCCGTCGCAGACACGTCGTCCACTATCTGCTCCGCGAATCGGGAACCGTAGAGCTTCGAACGCTCTCGCGCAACGTCGCGGCGTGGGAGAACGACAAACAGGTCGAGAGGGTCACGTCCGAAGAGCGCAGGCGAGTGTACAACGCCCTTCAGCAGTCACATCTACCAAAAATGGCCGACGCTGGCGTCGTCCAGTACGACGCCGCTCGAAGCACCGTCGCGGCCGCCGAGGACCTCGACGAACTACAGATATATCTCGAAGTCGTCCCCGGCAAGGAGATTCCGTGGAGCCACTACTATCTCCTGCTGGGGGTGTTCTGCGGTTCGTTGACGCTGGCCGCTGGGGCCGGAGTGCCGCCGTTCGCTTCGGTTTCGGGCGTCCCAGTCGCAGGCATCGTCGCGGCGCTGTTCCTCGTCTCGGCCGCGGCCCACGTCTACGTGAACCGAAAGATGCGCCTCGGCGCGGCGAGTCGTCCGCCGAACACGTTGTAGTCGCGAATGGTCCGTTTTCTCCCCGCTCAGACGTGTTCGTCGAGGAATTCCGCAACGGTGGTGTACGCCTCGATGCGATTCTCCAGTTTCGAGAAGCCGTGGCCCTCGTCTTCGAAGATGAGTTTCTCGACGGGAACGCCTCTCTCGGCAACCGTCTCGACGATCTGTTCGGCTTCCCCGACGGGCACGCGCGGGTCGTTCGCACCGTGGAGGACGAGCAGGGGCGCGTCGATGCGGTCGGCTTTGTGAATCGGGCTGATAGATTCGAGCAGTTCTCGGTCGTCTTCGAGCGACCCGTACTCCGCCTCGCGGTGTTCGCGCCGCCACTCGCCGGTGTTTTCGAGAAAGGTGACGAAATTCGCGATGCCGACGATATCGACACCAGCGGCCCACAGGTCGGGGTACTCCGTGAGGCAGGCCAGCACCATGAAGCCGCCGTACGAGCCGCCCATGGCGACCACGCTGTCAGGGTCGATTGCCTTCTGGTCGTGGAGCCACTCGACGCCCGCTTCGATGTCTGCTACCGAGTCCATCCGCTTGTCTACGTCGTCTAACTTCGTGTAGGCCGTGCCGTAGCCCGCCGACCCGCGGACGTTTGGCTCGAAGTAGGCGTACCCGCGGTTCAGGAAGTACTGTTTGACCGCGTGGAACGTGGGACGGCGCTGGGCTTGGGGACCGCCGTGGATGTCCACGATGACCGGCGTCTCGCCCGGCGTGGCGTCGTCCGGAACCGAGAAGAACGCGGGAATCTCCCTGTCGTCGAACGACTCGTAGTGGACGAGTTTCGGCCGGACGAACGACGACGTGGGGATGCCAGCGGTCGCGGCGTCGGTCCAGCGTTCGGTTTCGCCCGTCTCCACGTCCACGACGAAGACGTTCGTGTTCTCGGCGCTCCCAGTGGCGGCGATAGCGAACCGCTCGGCGTCCGGGTCGAAACTGACGCCACCGGCGACGCCGCGCGGGAGATTCGGCGTCGGGAACTCCCGGAACGTCGTCTCGCCGGTCAGTTCGCCGACGGTGAGTTCGCTGTAGCCGTCTACGTTGCGCTCGTAGACGAATCGGCCAGTGTCCTCGTCGAGCGTGAGTCCTTCGACGTTCCAGTCGCCGCCCTCCTCGACGACGTCGAGTTCGAGCGTGTCGATGTCCAGTCGGGCAAGATAGCGGGTGTCTTCGCCGCGGTCGGTGACGAGATACAGTGCGTCGCCTTCCGGTCCCCAGTTGATGGCGTTGTAGCGAACGTCTTCTTCGTGAGGGGTCAGGTGGTCGAGTTCGCCAGTTTCGAGGTCCAGTACGTACACGTCGTAGTCCGACCCGGAGTGCATCTCGATGACGGCGAGGCGGTCGTCGTCGGGACTCCAGCCGACCGGGCTGAGCCAACTGTCGCCCTCGTAGACGCGTTCGGCGTCGTCGCCCGTCGCGTCGCGGTCCTGTACGTACACGTCGAACACTGACTGTTCGCGGCGATTCGACGCGAACGCGAACTGCGACCCGTCGGAGTTCCACCCGCCCCAGTAGTGTTTTGCCTCTGGCGTGTCGGTCAGCGGCGTGATAGTCTCGCCGTCCCCGTCGAGACGGAACAACTGGGCGCGCTCGTTGCCGCCCTCGTCCATGCTGAAGACGAGTTCGTCGCGTTCTGGTGACCACGAGGCGAGCGTTATCGGTTCGTCCTCGAAGGTCAACTGCTGGGGCCACCCGTTCGGTTCGCCGAGTCGCCACACCTGCGAGGTGCCCGTGGTGTCTAATCGAAACGAGAGTCGTTCCCCGTCGGGACCGAAGGAGGGACCAGTAGCGTTCCGAACGTTGAGGTATCGCTCGAACTCGTACGTCATGCCCCAAGCTACCAAACCGAGCGATAAATCGGTTTGGAACGCGGAACGCGCCGTCGTGAGGGGTCGAACTGACACGAGCGTTCGTACTGAATAATACTGCCACATGAGTCGTTCGCGCGGTTAGGAGGTGGCTATACCATTCGTTCGGGCGAAACTTCCAATGGAACAGCGGGTAACGATACGTTCCGAGAACTCCGACCGACCGACTCGACCAGTCGTGACAACGAAACTGAAAGAGTGCTTGCGAGGGACTCGGGAGACCCGCTCCTCAGAGGTGTACACCCGGTTTCGCTCGATGTCGTCTTCCGGATTGATTTCGCGGAATTCGGGACGGAACTTCCCGTTTCCCTGTGCGCTGGGGACACAACTCTCGGTTGAAATGGCGAACGATTCGGTGGTATCGTAAACGGTCGAATCGGTTTATCAGTGCTTCTACTGTCCGTTCTCTGCGAGCAATGGCCTCCGAGAACACGCCACCTTCCCGCGACGAGGTCTTCGACGCCGTGAAGAATCTCCGGCGTCGCTACGTCCTCTACTATCTCCAGCGACACACTGGACCAGTCGAACTCGGTGAACTGGCAGAACAAGTCGCCGCGTGGGAGAACGACACGACAGTGCGGAACGTATCGCCGAGCGAGCGCAAGTCGGTCTACAGCGCGCTCCACCAGACGCATCTTCCGAAACTCCAGTCCGCGGGAGTGTTACAGTACGACCCCGACCGGAGTCTGATAACCAGCACGGACGACGCCGCCCGGATGGACCTCCAGTTGGCGAGCGACCCACAGACCACGCTGCCGTGGCACCAAGTGTATCTCATTCTCGCCGCGGTGAGTCTCGGACTCCTCGCTTCGGTCTGGCAGGGAGTCTACCCTTTCACGCTACTCTCTGGCGTACAGTACGCACTGCTCATCATCACCGTCTTCGGCCTCACCGCGATGGGCCACACCTACGACCTGCGGCGGTGGCGGCGGCGTGCCAACAACGCCGCCCCGGACTTCATTCTTGAACTGAACGACTGACTGGCTCTGGCGTTCTATCCGAGCAAAAGAGTTGGGTTTTTAGGGGGCCGCTTCGTGGCGCTTCGTATGCGCGTCGCGCTCGTCTCGGAGACGGTAGCCCAACACCGTGCGACGGGGACGACTCGTCGCACCCGCTGGGTCGCCGAGGCGCTCGCCGGACGAGGGCACGAGGTCTTCGTCTGCTGTGCCCAGTGGTGGGAGGGCGACCACGAGCAGTTCGAACAGAACGACGTGACCTATCGAGCGGTCACGACCGACCCACCGAGCGAATCGAGGAAGTTCGCCGCGTCGCTCCCGCTGATTCTCCGCGAAATCGACCCGGACGTGATTCAAGCCGTCCCAGTTCCGTCGCACGTGTTGGCGGCCAAAACCGCCAGCACCGCCCTTCGCGCCCCGTTGGTGGTCGATTGGTACGAAGCACCCGAAACCGGCGACCAGAACGACCCGATGTGGAAACTCGCCGCGAGCGTCCCGGACCTCGTTCTCTCGCCGTCGAACACCGTCAAGACCCGCATCAGAGAACTCGGTGCGGAGGAAGACGCGGTTCGCGTGGTTCCCAACGGCATCGACATCGACACCATCAAATCGACCGAACCGCGCCACGCCGCCCAAATCGTCTACTCGCGCCGACTGGACGAGGACGCCAATCTGGAGAGTCTGTTGCTCGCCTTGGCGGAACTCCGTGACCGCGACTGGTCGGCGGTCGTTATCGGCGACGGTCCGGAGCGCGACAACTACGAACGACAGGTCCGAGACCTGCGAATCGAGGACAGGGTCAAGTTCGCAGGCGACCAATCGCTCGAAAACCGGTTGGCGGCGTTCAAAGGAGCGCACGTCTACGCCCAGACCGCACGCCGCGAGGCGTTCCCGACCGATTTGCTCCGCGCGCTGGCTTGTGGCTGTGCGGGCGTGGTGGAGTATCACGTCGAGTCGAGCGCCCACGAACTGGTCGAGCAAGAAGAGCGTGCGTTCCGCACGACTAGCGAGCAGGAACTGACCGACGCACTCCGGGAAGCGGGTGACATGGAGCAGATGGACTTCAACGAGAACTTCGCGGAGTACGACGAGCGCGAGGTGTTACAGCAGTATCTCGACGCCTACGACGACGCCCGCGAGCAGCAGAATTTGCTGGTGCCCGCCGCAGTCGTCGGTGGCGTCGTGCTCGTCGTCGCGTTGGTCGCGTTGCTGGTTGTCATGTTCTGACGCCCCGATGATTTTGCGTCGTGGCTTCGAGAACTTGTTGCAGTTCCAACTAGCCCCGACGATACGTAGTTGTCCGTAGGATGGTGTACGCGACTAGAAATATAATTTCATCTATTTCTGTAAAATATCAAATTGCGCTGATCCCTCGTCCGAGTCGAAGCACCCATGACGAAAGAACATAACCGACGTAACTTCCTGAAGGCAATCGGGGCGACCGCCGCGACCCTCAAGCGACGACGTGACGACGCAGAAGACGTGCGGTCAGGACGGCTACACGTGTCCGCCGAGTGCCTGCTGTACGTTCTGTAGTCGATGCAGACGCTCCACGAGCGCATCTGTTGTCTGTACCCCGACGGTTCGACCAGTTGCTACGAACAACCCGTCGATCAGTGCTGTGACCCGATTACCTGCTGTTAATCGCCGCACTGCACGACGGTTACCGTTTTTTTGCTGGTCGTGAGGTACCGTCCCGGTTCTCGACAACTCACTGCATCGAGGGAGTTCACTCGTTCGTAGTCGTACACAGAGTCGTACGTCTCGACGAACTCGGCTCGTTCGTCCGCGTTCTGCCAAGTGACTCTCCACGTGACGACCGTTGACTCGTTCGTCTGGAAGTAGTCCATCCGGTCGTTCGTCCACCCGTCGGCCGCGGCGACCGCACGCTCGGAACTAACGCCCTTGCTTCGGAGCGTCTCGCGGAGGAACAACTCTCCGATGCGGTCGGTTCGCGCGTGTTCGAGCGAGTCTATCGAAAACCTTTCATTTCTCCAATGCTACTGCCTTTCGCATGATATAATCTTCGGATGTGGTGTCGAAAATAATATAGGCGAGAGATGGTCGAACCGGGTACTACGACCGCCGCATTCGACGTCGCACTCGTAGGAGGAGCCACAAGCCAGCGAGCCACGACGCGAGCGTGAGGCCGGTATCGACCAGTCGTTTCTGGTTGGCGGATTCGCAGAAGCCGTCTCCGCTGCTGACACACCGACTGGCGCCGCCGAGTCCGTAGAACGACCGGTGTGCGGTCGCGTAGATGGTGTAGTACTCGCCGTCTACTTCGACGAGTTGCTCTTCGTGCGGCAGTTCGCGGTAGGTCTTGATTCGTCCCTCGTTCACGAGGCGACGCTCTGTCGAGGAGGTGTCTTGCGTGGCGACGGATGCGAGCGGGTCCGAGTCGTTCACCGGTTCGAGCGTCATCCGCTCGTCGCCGCGCTCGCCGACAGAGTCGGGCCGATACAGTCGCCCGCCGAGATACGCGTACTCGTAGCGAGCGCCGCCGATTCCGATAGTCGAGACGTTACCGCCGTTCAGGACGTGGTACTCGAACTGGCACCTGCGACTGACACCGAGACGAGTGCAAATGATTTCGTCGTCTATCGGCAGATTCTCGCGCACCTCGCCACTCCGCACGCTCGTCGCCTGCAAACTCCCGTCGTCCTGATACTCGACCTGTGCGGCCTCGTAGCGGTACACGTCACCGTCGCCGATGTGGATGCCCGGCACGAAGGGATTGAACAGGAGGGCGAGACCGGCGAGGAGGACGAAGAAGAGCTTCGTGCTGGGGTGAATCTCGAAGCGGGACACGATTGAGGTCCCGCACGCGTCCGGGATAAAACTGAACGAAATCTAACTCGTCGTCACTCTTCGAACTGCTCCGCGTCGTCTGCGGCTTCCACCGCTCGCACCGCCGCGACGTTCTCCGGCACGTCGTGGACGCGGACGATGTCGGCACCGCGCTCGGCGGCGAGCGTCGTCCCCGCTACCGTCGCGGCCGTTCTGTCGTCGTCTTCGCCAATTAGGCCGAACATCGACTTGTGGGAGTGGCCGATGAGGACCGGACAACCGAGCGCGTGGAACTCGTCGGTGCGCCCGAGCAGTTCGAAGCTCTCGCTGGCCTGCTTCCCGAAGCCGAGTCCGGGGTCCACGATAATCTGCTCGCGGTCGAGTCCGGCCTTCTCGGCCAGCAAGACGCGCTCTTCCAGTTCGTCTATCACGTCCTCCACTACGTCGTCGTAGTGCACGTCTCGGTCCGGTACCACGGGCGCGTCGATGCTGTGCATCACGACGATTGGCACGTCGTAATCGGCCGCGACGAAGCGCATCTCGGGGTCTTCGAGTCCGGACACGTCGTTCAGGATATCTGCTCCAGCCTCCAGTGCGGCCTCGGCGACTTCGGCCTTCCGGGTGTCGATGGAGACGAGGATGTCGGGCGCGTTGGGCGCGTCGGATTCGTCCGACGCGTCGAGGTCCGAAATCGCCTCGATTACTGGCACCACCCGCGAAATCTCCTCCTCGATGGAAATCTCGTCTGCGCCGGGCCGCGTACTCTCGCCGCCTACGTCGATGATATCGACGCCAGCTTCGACCATCTCCTCGGCGTGTGTGACTGCGGCCTCCTCGGCTTCGAACTCGCCGCCGTCGTGGAAACTGTCTGGCGTGACGTTCAGGACGCCCATGACGGCCGTGCCGTCTTCCCACGGATATCCCCGCAGGTCGGGGTCCTGTTGGATGTCCAGCGATTCGCGAACCTCGTCGGCGAACACTGACAGGCCGTACGGTTGGCCGTCCAGTTTCTCCGCGAGGCGTTTGAACTGCGCTAGCGTGCCCATCAGCACGACGTCGATGTTCTCCTCGTCCTGTTCGTTCAGGCCCGAGAGGGCACACTCGCCGCCCAAACTCAGCATCTCCTCTTTGAGATAGCGGGCTTGCCGCGTCTGGACGCGACTCTTCAGCACGCGGTGGACGGCCTTGCCGCGCATCCGCCAGACGCCGGGGTCGGTGACGTGCGAGCCTTCGAGGGCTTCTCTGGCCTCCGACAAGTTGCTGATTCGCTTCGGTATCTCGGCGCGGGTCCACCGCGAGCGTGCCTCTGCGACCGCGAACAACGACCCGGCGACCAGCACGAAGTCGCCCTCGGAGGCAGATTCGAGAGCGTTCTCCAGCGCGCCCTCGACTGCGTTTCGCGTCACGACTTCGCCAGCGCCCGACTCCTCGAACACCTGTCCGACGACCGCTTCGTCTTCTGCCCGGTCCAGATTCGGTTGGCATGCCACCACGCGGTCGGGTGTCGGGAGTGCGTCGGCCATCCCGCGGAGGTCCTTGTCGTGCATCGCGCCGAAGACGAGATGCAGGTCGTCGTAGTCGCCCTCGAACTCCGCGACCGTTTCGGCGAGGGCTTCGCAGGCACCGGGGTTGTGCGCGCCGTCGAGTGCGACGAGCGGCCCGGTGCCCATGACTTCGAAGCGCCCCGGCCAGTCGGCTTTGCGGAGGCCGCGAGCGAGCGTCGATTCATCGACTTCGGCGTCTTCCCTCTCCTCGGCAACCTGTCGGGCCAGCGCGGCGGCTACACCAGCGTTGCGGGCCTGATACTCTCCGAGGAGGGGAATGGATGTCTCGACGCGCCAGTCGTCGGCCGCTAGCGAGACGGCGGCCTCGGTGTGGTTCGTCCGGCCGTCGTAGCTCACTCGAACGTCGGCGTCGCTGTCCTCGCCGACGCGAACCGTGTCGCGGGCGTAGGCCCGAATCGTGTCGAACGCCTCGCCGGTCGTCGCGGTGACGATGGGGTTGTCCTCGGGCGCGACGTGAGCCTTATCGTGGGCGATTTCCTCGATGGTCTCGCCGATGATGCCCGTGTGTTCGAGCGTGACGCTCGTGACTGCGCTGGCGACCGGGTCCACGACGCTGGTCGCGTCGAGTCGCCCGCCGATGCCGACTTCGAGTACTGCCACGTCCACGTCTTCGCGGCCGAAGTACCACAGCGCGAGTCCGGTCATTACCTCGAAGAACGTCGGTGCCTCGCCGTCCGCGGCGCGGTCGTTGACGTACGGTCGAACCGCTTCGACGTACTCCGAGAGCGCCTGCTTCGATATCTTCCGGCCGTCCACCTGCACTCGCTCCCGTACGTCGTCGAAGTGCGGCGAGGTGTAGATGCCGACAGAGAGTCCCGCTTCCCGCAGGACGCGTTCTGTCATCCGGGCGGTCGAACCCTTCCCGTTCGACCCCGCGACCTGCACGTATTCGACGCCCTCGTGGGGGTCCCCGAGGTGGGCGAGCAGGTCCGCAGTCGATTCCGTCCCCGGTTTCGGCCGGAATCGACGGAGGTCGAAGACGAAGTTCGCCGCCTCGTGATAGTCCATATTGGCGAAGACTAACGGGAATTGCTTTAGCGTGTCGGAGTCGGTCATCGGTGAAACGGCTATTTCAGTCTCCTGAAAACATTTACTCGGCGGGCTTCCAGCTAGGGTATGCACCGCCGCCACCTGCTCGCCTCCCTCGCTGGCAGTGCCCTCTCGCTCTCGGGATGTCTTGGCTCCGAGGCCGTTGGCACTCCGACGACAGCGAACGACCCAACCACCAGTGACGATACACCGACGAGTGACGACGATACGTCCCCGAACGAGGACGACGAGGAGTCTACGAGCAACATCACACCTACCAGTGAGTCCGTCACGGTCCATTCGCTCGACGTTCGGCGAACGATTGTCCATCGCGGTACCCACAAAGACCCCTACTACGAGCCAGACGTTCAGTTCGTCGTGGCCGACGCGTCTATCGGAGAACGAGACCATCTCTTAGGGTTCGCCGTCGAGAAGGCGTTTGCAGTCGTGGCCGACGGTGAAGCCGTCGATACGGAGGTGTGGTCTCCGCTAGAACCGCTACACAGCGAACCGGCGGGTATCCAGATTGCGTTCGCCGTCCCCGCCCCGCTCGACGCCGACGGCGTCTCGCTCGTCTGGACCGGGGAAGTCGGAGGGGGAGACGAACGAAGGTGGTCGTTCGACTCGACGCACCTCGACGCGCTCGCCAACCCGCCAGCGTTCGAGGTCCGGAACTTCGAGGTCCCTGACGAGGTGGAACGAGGGGCAGTCTTCGACGTGGAATTTACAGTGGAAAACGTCGGTCACGCAGACGGGACCTTCCTCGCGGAACTCGGTGCGACGGTCATTTCGGACACGCCTGAGGTCACCGTCGATGTGCCGAAAGACGAGACTGTCACGGCGACGCGAACGCTCAGTCCGTACTATCCCGAGCGGGCGGACGACTTCACTGTGCAACTGAACTGGGGGTCGTCGTCGCTGGAACAGACCGTCGATGTGACCCAATCCACATGAAACTCACTCGCCGTCAACTCCTGACTTCGGGGGCGACGACTGGTGCAGTGTCGCTCGCTGGCTGTACCGGTGGCTGTGGCGGTATCCCGTTCGTCGGAGCGAACATGCCGCACGACGGGGTACTCGCCACTGAAACTGCGAACTCAGTTCCCGAGGAAGCGACGAGTATCGAGTTCTCGCAGCTGCCAGCACAGGAGCAGTCACTGGTTCGGACGGCCGTCGAGGAAGGTGTCGCCCGAGCGTGCATGCGTGACGACACCGAATCGACCGAGGCACTTAGCTCGTTCGCGGACCGCGTGACTCCAGAATCGTCGTCTCTCCGCTACGAGGGTGAGTACTACCTGCTCTACGTACGAATCGAAGACATGGTCTTTGCGGGGTCGGCAGACCCGCCAGAGGGGGACGCGAACCCCTGCTGTTAGAATCTCACTCGAACTGCTTGTCGAACTGCCGTTGCTCGCGGCGGACGCGCTCGTCGCTCACGCCCTCGTCGTCCATCAACTCCTGCAACCGCCGTTCGTACTCCGCTTCGCCGATTTCGCCCTCGACGTAGCGCTGTTTCAGTTGGTCGATGCGGTCCTCAGTGGTCGGTTCGACGCGCTCGGAGAGGCCGACGGATTTAGCTTCAGGGTAGTAGTTCTCGACCTTGCGGGCCATCCGCGCCAGTCGGTCGTTGCGGGGCATCGACGCCTGCTGTGCGATGGCGACGGAGAGGCCGACTAGGAGTCCCGCCACGACGAGTCCGAGCAACACGTCGATGACGATGTACGGTGCGGCGGCACTGAGCAGGACGAAGGCGAGCGGCGTCCCGCCCGTCGCCGACCCGAGCGCGGAGAGCGCAGCCAGCATACCGAGCAGACTGACGCCGACGAGTGCGAATATCGTGAGGAGCAGTCCCACGAGCATCGCCTTGACCTTCGAGTCGCCTAGCAGTCCCATTGCCTGGGAGTAGTTGGGGCGAATACTTCAATCCGTCTCCACGGGGTTGTGTTCGGATACGCAGTTTTTGATTGGTCAAATTGAATAGTACCGAATCGTCGCCTACGACACCGGATTCGAGACCTCTCCGCGGGTCAGCTTCCACCAGCCGACCCCGAACGCGGCCAGCGCGACCACTCCGACCCCCGCAACTACGCCAGTTCCGTAGGCCGCTGTCGCGTCGGCTAGCCATGCGACGACCATGTCGATGGGTGCTTTCTCGTCAGCGTTGCCGTACACCAACCAGACGAGCGCGGCGTTGTAGACGAGCCAACCGCCCGCGGAGTAGAGGGTGAACTTTCCGAGGTGCATCCGCGCGAACCCGGCGGGAATCGAAATCGGCGTCCGAACCACGGGAACGACGCGACCCCAGAACATCAGGCCCTCGCCCCACCGTTGGAACCACGCCTGACTGCGCTCGATTTCGGATTCGGGCAGTTTGACGATGTGGCCGTACTCGCGCAGGAACTCTTCGCCGCTGACCCCAAACAGGTAGTAGGCGACCAGACTGCCGAGTATCGCGCCGACTGTCATGACGCCGACGAAGAAGGCGAACGACGCGGGGTCGTCCACGAGAAAGACCGCAGTGGCAGGAATGATAATCTCGCTCGGCACGAAGTGGATTATCCACGCGGTTTCGAGGATGATGAAGACGAACAGCGCGGCGTAGCCGTACTGGTGGACGAAGTCGAGCGCCGCCTGCGTCAACCACTCGAACATCTACTCGGCAGTTCGTGGTTGATGCTCATATACTTCGGGCCTGCGGCAGGGTGGAAAATTCGCAGTAGCGTTACTGCCCCACGCTCAGTCGTGTCTAAAGCAACGCTGACCAGTGAACACCATCGCCATGTCGTGTTCCTCGGCGGCCTCGATTACGTCGTCGTCGTTGACCGACCCGCCGGGCTGAATTACGGCCTCGATACCGGCTTCTGCCGCGGCCTCGATGCCGTCCGGGAACGGGAAGAAAGCGTCGCTCGCCATGACTGCGCCCTCTGCGGACTTGCCGTCGGCGTCCTTCTCGGCTTTCATCTTCGCGATTTCGACGGCGTCCACGCGACTGACCTGTCCCGCGCCGACGCCGACCGTCTCGGTTCCGTCGGCGAACAGAATCGCGTTCGACTTGACGTGTTTGATGGTCTGCCACGCGAAGAGGAGCGATTCGATTTGGGCGTCGGTTGGCTCCTTCTCGGTGGCGACTTCGAGGTCCTCGCGGGTCGGTGCTTGCAGGTCGCGCTCTTGGACGAGGTGGCCACCGACGAGGTCCTTCTCGGTGGTCTGCTCCGAAACCTCGCCGAAGTCCTCCTCGCTTCCCACGTCCAGCACGCGCAGGTTCTTCTTCTCCCGGAGCGTCGCCAGCGCGTCGTCAGTGTAGCCCGGCGCGACGACGACCTCTTTGAACGAGTCGATTATCTGCTCGGCGGTTGCCTCGTCGCACTCCCGATTCAGGGCGACGATGCCGCCGAAGGCGCTCTTGGCGTCCGTCGAGAGCGCGTCTGCGTAGGCCTGTGAGAGAGACTCTGCGGTCGCACAGCCAGCGGGGTTGGTGTGCTTGATGACCGCTGCGGCCGGGCGGTCGAACTCCTTGACCAGATTCAGCGCGGCGTCGGCGTCGTTGTAGTTGTTGTAGCCCATCCCCTTCGCGCCCTCGTTGAGTTGTGGCGCGCCGACGACGCTGGCCTCCTCGCAGGTCGCGTCGGCGTACAGCGCGGCGTCCTGATGCGGGTTCTCACCGTATCGCAGGTCCGAGGCGCGGTCACTGGTCTGCACCTGTCGTGCGGGGAACTGGCCGTCCTCGTCACCTTCGACTCGGACTGTCTCTCCGTCTACCTCCAACTTGCCCTCCGCGAACCACTTCACGGCGCGCGGATACGCCTTGAACTCGCCCTCGTAGAGGACGCGCTCTTTCAGGTCGCTCTCGTCGTCGCCCTCGTACACTGGAATCGGCTCTTGGGTTACGATTGGTCCGGCATCGACCTCTTCGGTGACGACGTGGACAGTGCAACCGGTGGTCTTCACGCCCGCATCGACGACCTGCTCGTGGGCGTCCATGCCGGGGAATGCGGGGAGTAAGGAGGGATGGACGTTCAGCGTCAGCGGTGCGCCGTCTAAGAATTCGTCGGTCAGCACGCGCATGTAGCCGTCGAGGCAGACGAGGTCGAAGTCGTACTCTTCGAGCGCGTCCAAAATACGACGCTCGTGACTCGCTCGGTCTTCGCCGTCCTTGCGCTCGACAACTTCCGTCGGGATTCCGCGCTCCTCGGCGTCGTCCAGAACGGGCGCGTCTGCGTCGTTGCTCAGCACGACTCCGAGTTCTGCGCCGCCCGGAGCGCGGTCGGCGACGTTCAGCAGGTTCCGACCGCGATTGCTCGCCAGTCCAGCGATTCGGGTCATGATCGAAAGCGCGTCGGCGCGAAGGAAAGGCGTTGCGGTTGCAGACGAAGAAGTGTGCAAAAACATGCTTAAAATTGAGCTCTATTCTTGTCTTGGGAGCCTGAGTATGCACGACTGTGCCACCTTCGACCGACACGCTTTTGCCTCGCGCCCCGGCAGTGTCGGGCATGAATTCGCTGTACGCCGTCTCGCCGCTGGACGGCCGGTACGCCGGTCGCACCGAACCGCTCCGCGACTACGCGAGCGAGGCCGCACTCATGCGCGCTCGCGTGCAGGTCGAAGTCGAGTACCTGATTGCACTCGCAGAGTTGGACGCGACACCCCTCCAACTGGACGCAGACGACGAGCAGTTCCTGCGAACTCTCTACGAGGAGTTCGACGAGGAGGACGCACAAGTCGTCAAGCAAATCGAGACGGAAGGCTACAAAGAGTACTCCGCGACCAACCACGACGTGAAGGCAGTCGAGTACTTCATCCGCGATGCTCTTCCAGAAGGCCTCGAAGCGGCCTCCGCGTGGATTCACTTCGCACTGACCAGTGAGGACGTGAACAACCTCTCGTATCGCCTGCTCGTGAAGGGCGCGACAGAGGACGTTCTCCTGCCAGAACTCCGAGAAGTTCGAGACTCCCTTACCGACCTCGCCAGCGAGTACGCCGACGTGCCGATGTTGGCGCGTACCCACGGCCAACCCGCGACCCCCACCACGTTCGGCAAGGAGATGGCTGTCTTCGCCGCCCGACTCGGTCGGGCTATTGGGCGAGTGAAAGACGCTCGTGACGGCTTGCAGGGTAAATTGGCTGGTGCTTCCGGAACCTACGCCGCCCACCACGTCGCCTACCCGGAAGTCGAGTGGCCCGCCTTCGCCCGCGAGTTCGTGGAAGGCCAACTCGGCTTGGAGCAGGCACCGGCGACGACGCAGGTCAACCCCTGTGACGACCTCGCAGAACTGTTCGACGCGCTTCGCGGGGCGAACAACGTCCTCCTCGACCTCGACAGGGACGCGTGGCGCTACGTTAGCGACAAGTACCTCGGACAGGAGGCCACCGAGGGCGAGACCGGTTCCTCCACGATGCCCCACAAAGTCAACCCTATCGACTTCGAGAACAGCGAAGGCAACCTCTCGAAGGCGAACTCGGACCTCGTGTTCTTGGGCGACTACGTCACCTCCTCGCGACTCCAGCGGGACCTCTCGGACTCGACTGTCAAGCGTAACATTGGTGCAGCGTTCGCCTACTGCCTGCTGGGCTACGTCAAGCTACAGGCGGGTCTCTCGAAGGTCGTCCCGAACGAGCAAGTCATGCGCGACGAGTTGGAAGCCACGCCGGAGATTATCGGAGAAGCCGTCCAGACGATTCTCCGACGTGAAGGCCACGACGATGCCTACGAGCAAGTGAAGGAGTTGACCCGCGGACGGCGGGTGACGTTGGAGGATTTCCGGGCGTTGTTCGAGCAACTCGACGTAGACGACGAGACCCGCGAGGAGTTGCTGGCGCTGACGCCAGCGGGGTATACGGGGGTTGCTGGGGAGATGGCTGAAGACTTCGACTGAATCTTCGACCGTGATTCTCCCGTCTGGAAGCCGTAGAAACCGTGGTTAGACAGGCGAGTCGGTCGTCTCTGTCTGGGAAGTCGAGTTGTTCTCATCTGCCCCTAGTCTCGCCGTCCGCCGTTCGATGGACGGGTGAGTCTCCAGCAGTGCATCGAGGACGTTGTGTTCTCGTCGGAGCAGGTTGTGTTCGCCCAGCGCGTCGAGTGCCCCGGCCATCGCAGTCGCACTCTCGGCCGTTGCGGCTTGCCGGTCTGCGTCGTACTCTGTCCACCGCGAGGCCGCGGCGAGAGCCAACCAATAGGGGATACCGACCACGACCGCTAGGAAGAGACTCCAAGCGGATGCTTCCGCAATCGTTGCGGCGATTCCGACCACGAGGAGTCCAGAGACGACCATCCGGACGAGGAGATGTCCACGATGAAAGTGAGCGAACTCGTGTTCGGTGACTGCTCTAACTTCTGTGGCGGTGAGTTCGTCGAGGAGAAAATCGGTGAGATAGACGCGTCTGAAGCCCGGAACGACGCCGACGGCAAACCCTTGACTCTCTTTCACGTCACTCGCGTTCACGACGCGGATTGGAACGTCGCGGTCGGCAGTCTCCCCGAGTCGTTCGCGTTCGTCGGCATCGAGCGGACGACTATCGTTCAGGCGTTCGAACACCCACGGGGAACTCACCGCGTAGATGGTATATGCGACAGCAGTACCAACGACGACGGCGATACCCGGTGACAGCGTCATCCCCAACACGAAGAGACCGAATTTCGGGGCCACGGTTGCGACGTATCCGCGCGTCGTATTTCGTACTCCCGACCACGCAGAAACTTCGATGTCTTTCAGTTCACGCCACGCGGGGAGCATCGCCAGCGAGACGGTGAGATACCCCAATAGGGCGGGGCCAAACACGACGCTCGCGTAGAACAATACGTCCTGCACTGCCGTCGAACCCAGTACTGGAATCTGCTCGGTCAACTGCGCTAAGATGGCCAAGACCCCTGTCGGGACGCCGACGAGTACCATCACGACCGCGAAGAGAGCACCGAGAAAGAAATTTCGTTGCCGGAGTTTCGTGGCCGCCGCTACTGGTTCATGACGTACTGCACTTCTGGCAGCCAGCCGAGCGCAAGCGTAGCCGCCGAACAACACGAGTCCGTAGAACAGGACGATTGGACGAACCGTTGCTACCACATTCATCGAACGACATGTTGTCTGCCACCACTACATAAACTATCTGCTATTTCAGGGATTCGACTCGCTCTGCCACCTGAACGGAGCCGTACGCAGTTCAGAACGTCACGTACATTCAAATACCAGAACGGGACCACGCTCGGCGTGTGAACTGGAGTAGCTTCCTCACCTTCTACGTCGGCGTCATGCTGTTCTTCGCGACGTTCGCCACTGGCATCGGAGCGTTAGAATACGAAGTCGTCGCGTCGGGACCCATCGACTACACTCCCCACGAGTTGAACGGGTTCGGGACCTCCGAGGTTCGGTCCTTTCAGTACGACAAACTGGACCCGCGCGACCAGCGAATCGTCGATAGCGCAATCGCAGGCGACAGACTCGTCTTCAGAGCGCCGGGGAACAAGCCGACCGGCGTCCATCAAGGCGACTTCGTCGTCAGGCGAGACGGAAATCGCTATCTGGTCGAAGAGAACCTCTTCTTCAACTACGAGACGAAGTTCGCCGCGGCGTCTGGTGGGTTCGCCCTCCTCGGACTGTGTTTCGTCGGGAAAGCGGTGCAGTGGGAACACTGCTGACCCGTCAACCATCGCTCCGACAGCGACAAAGTACTTACTATCTGAACGACACGACTCATGTATGAGTTCTGACCACCCCGACGACAGCTTCGGTTGCGAGAAGTGCGGCCACCAGAGCGCCAGCACCGACGAAATCTCGACGACCGGCAGTGGTCTCAGCAAGATGTTCGACATCCAGACGAAGAAGTTCACGGTCGTCTCCTGCGACAACTGCGGCTACTCGGAACTGTACCGCGACGTCGGAAACCGCGGGAGTGACGTGGTAGACGTGTTCTTCGGCTGATTTTGGCAGTGGTCTGAACTGCTCGGAAGATGTGATTTGTCTTCGAGCACGATACCACTCAACGAGAAAAAAAGGTGGCAACGGAACTGATATGTGACAAGCGATACACGTCTCCGCTATGAAATCGTGGCACATGCTTCTGTTCTTTGCGGGTGTCTTTCTCCTGACGGGGGCAGTCATCTCGGGAGTCGGCGCGTTCGAGTACGAGGTGAAGTCGCTCGGAACGGTCGAGACGGTTCCGGACGACACGAAGGAACTCGTCGCGTTCGAGTATCTCTCCGACCGGGACCAGCGGCGAGTCGCCCGCGTCATCGAGGGCGAGCGACTCGTCTACCGCGACCCCGGTGAACTGCCAGGGTCCCGCAAGGCGAAAGGGAAGATAGCCGTCGAGCGGGACGGCGAGACGTACCTCATCACGCGGCGCGTCTTCTTCAACTGGCGCACGTCGTTCGGCATGGCGTCGATTGCGATGGCACTCGCTGGTCTCGGTGCGACGTTCGAGTCGATTCGGCGACACCACTTCCCGAATCGACGACTACTGCCCGCGAGATTGGCGCGATAACAGTCCCACAGAATTCTCAACGAAGAAGAGTTTGTAGCGTCCCTTCGACCGCATCGGCGGCCGCTTCGACTTCCGAGACGCGCACGTACTCGCGGGGTGCGTGGGCGACTGCGCCCTCGTCGTCGGCCAGCACGCCCGGTCCGAACACGACTGTCGGCGCAGACTGAGCGAAGTAGGAGGCTTCCGTCGCCGCTTCGAACGGTCGAACCTCGCCGCCGCTCGCGTCGGCGAGGGCACGAACGACTGCCGAATCCGTTGGCGTCTCGAACGCCGCCAAGAACGGCGTGTCGCGCTCTGCGAGCGCGACTTCGACGCTGGCGTCGCCGCCGACGGACGACGCGTCGGCGAGATGTGCTCGAAGATGTGCCTCTAAGGACTCGCGAAAGCCCTCGGCAGTTTCGGGGGGTACGCTCCTGCGGTCTACGACGAACGAGCAGTCTGCCGGGACTTGATTCGTCGCCGTCCCGCCTTCTATCGTCGTCGGGGTGAGCGTCGCTGCGCCGAGCGACTCGCTCGGCGCGGGCGCGTCCTCGCGTTCGGAAAACGAGTCGAGCGCCGCCAAACAGTCGCCAGCGGCCCGCAACGCGTTAATTCCCTCGTGCGGTTCGGCGGCGTGTGCGTTCGCGCCGCGAACGCGCACTGTGGCCTGAAATCGCCCCTTCGCGGCGTTGCACACGTCGAGATTCGTTGGTTCGCCGACGACGACGGCGTCCGGTTCGGGGTCGAAGTCGAGCGCCGCCGCACCCGTCGAGTCAGTCTCCTCGTCGGGCGTGACGGCGAGCGTTACTTTTCCCCGCTCTGGCTCTACTGTGAGGAAAGCAGCGAGCAGCGCGGCGAGCGGTCCCTTCGCGTCGCAGGACCCTCGCCCACGGATTACGTCGCCGTCGCGCGAAAATTCGACGTGCGGCGGCACGGTGTCGATGTGCGTGTTTAGCACGACGTGGGGGCCTGCATTCCCTGAATCACGGACTGCTATCGTATTTCCGGCGCCGTCTACCTCGACGGGGACGCCCTCGGCTTCGAGCGTCTGAACGAGCAACCCGCGCATCGCTGTCACGTCCTCGTGGGACTGTATCTGCACGGCGTCTTCGAGGAACGAAATCGGGTCGAAGGTCGTCTCGGTGCCAAAGCTCATGCTCGCGTGACGCGCCGTGGCTTCGGCGTCGAACTCACTTCCCCCTCGAACTCGCGCTCGGCGGGGCCTGCGAGGACCGCTTCGTTCTCGTCGGTGACAGTCACGTCGAGGCGACCGCCTGGCGGGAAGACGGCGGCCGTCGGTCGCTCGATTCGACCGAGTCGCCGGGCCGCGGCGACGATGGCGACTGCACCGGTGCCACACGATTGGGTCTCGCCTTCGACGCCGCGCTCGTAGGTTCGCTGGTCGAAGCTTCCGTCCTCGCGTCGAGATGCGAGGGTGACGTTCGCACCGTCCGGGAACACGTCGGCGTTTCGAACTGCGGGCGCGACCGATTCGAGGTCTACGTCGGCTACGTCGTCTACGAACGCGACGGCGTGCGGGACGCCCGTATTCACGGCCGTCACTTCGAGACCTTCGACTTCCTCCGCGACGATGGGGTACTCCCTTTCGGCACCGAGCGGCACGCCCCGAGCGTCGAACGAAACGTGGCCCATCTCGATGGTCACGCGCTCGCCGTCGATTTCGGCCCGGCGGGTGCCCGCCTGCGTGTCGAGCATGACGGTGTCTGCGCCGGTTCGCTCGGCGGCCCACTTGGCCGCACAGCGCGCGCCGTTGCCGCACATCTTGGCAGTCGAGCCGTCTGGCTGGACGAGCGTCATCACCGCACGCGGCGGCGAGAAGCGCGGTTCGAGCGCGAGGAAGAGGACGCCGTCTGCACCGACGGACTCGTCCGTCGAGCCTCCGGTCGCTCCACTCCCGGAGACCCCTACCCCATCGCGTCTGTCACACACCTCCCGGGCGAACGCGCCCCGGTCCGGGACGTACTCGTCTGCGTCTACAATTACGAAGTCGTTGCTGGTTCCGTGGTACTTTTCGTAGGAAATACTCATCGTTGGTCCTCCTGTTCGAGTCTCGTTACGTCCGCATTCGTCTCGCGTCGGCGCGCTAGTCTGGCCTCGCCGCGTGCCAGTACGACCGAGGCCGGGCGCGGACGCGAGTTGTACTGGCTGGCCATCTCGTAGCCGTACGCTCCGGCATTGCCGATGGCCAGCAGGTCGCCACGCTCCGGCGCGGCGAGTTCGTGGTCGCCGAAGGTGTCCGCACTCTCACAGACCGGTCCGGCGACCGTGACCGTCTGCTGTCCACCCGACCGACTGAGGTTCCGAATCTCGTGGTGGGCGCCGTAAATCGCTGGACGCGCCAAGGTCGTCATTCCCGCACCGACGCCGACGACTGTCGCGTCTCGGGCGTCCTTTACCGTGTTCACTGCCGTGAGCAAGACGCCAGCGTCGGCGACGAGGTACCGGCCGGGTTCGACCGTGAGCGTCGCCGACGACAGGTCGCCGACTGCCTCTCTGGTAGCTTCGGCGACCGACACGAGGTCCAGCGGGTCCTCGCCGGGTCGGTACGGCACGCCGAAGCCTCCGCCGATGTCGAGGAATTCGAGGTCGCCGACTTCACGTGCGAGGTCGCCCATCCGGGCCACGAGTTCGCGGTGGGCCGAGAGGTCCTCGCCGGAGATGCCGCTCCCGGCGTGGGCGTGGAGACCGACGACGTCGAAGTTCTCGCGCGCATCTGCGACCAGTTCGGGGACGCGCTCTATCGGCACGCCGAACTTCGCGTCCGCGCCGGTCGCCACCTTCTCGTGGTGGCCCGCGCCGACACCGGGGTTCACGCGGACGCAGAGTCGGCCGGAGTAGTCGCGCTCGGCCAGTCTTTCGACCGTATCCTCCGCACCCGCAGTAATCGTGATAGAATGCTCATCAGCAATCTCGACGGCTCGGTCCAAGTCCCGTGCGGGCGGGTTGACGGCGGTGTACTGTACCCGCTCGCCCGGTACTCCGGCGTCGATTGCCCGCTGGAGTTCACCCGCGGAGGCACACTCGATGCCCGCGCCTTCGTCTGCGAGCGTCTCCAGAACCGGCCGACAGGTGTTGGCCTTCGCCGCGTAGTAGACGTCCGCGTCGGGAAACTCGACGGCCATCCGGCGGTAGTTCTGGCGCACTCTGTCGAGGTCGAGGACGTACAGCGGCGTGTCGTACTCGTCTGCGAGGTCGCCGAGTCGCTCGGCGGACCAGTCGGCGAGTCGTCGAACCGGGGGATTCGGGGCGGCCTCGACGGTCATTCTCGTAACGCCTCCTCGCGTTCGGTGCCTTCGAGCGTCGTTGCTTCAACGTCCATGGCGACGACCGCGGGCTTGTACGCTCCGCCGTCGAAGAGGTCGTGGTCGCCGACCGAGGATTCCACGAATCGAGTGAACGCGCGGCGTTCCGGCGGCAGTTCTCCGTACAGAATCTCCTCTTCGACGAGGTCGTACACTGGAATTCGGGGCGTGAGAAGGGTGTTTTCCGCGACAATCGAATTTTCGCCGACGACGAAGCCCGAGGTTACCCGACAGCCAGCGCCGAGCGAGACGCCGTCTTCTACGACGACCGGCGCATCCTCGACCGGTTCGAGGACACCGCCAATCAGGGTGTTCGCGCCCAACTTCACGTCCGCGCCGATTTGGGCGCAGGAGCCGACCGTGTCGCAGGAGTCCACGAGCGTGCTGTCGCCGACGTAGGCTCCAATATTCACGAAACTTGGACTCATCATGATGCAATCGGCACCGAGGTACGCACCGCGCCGGAGGACGGTGCCGTCCGGCGTGTTTCGGGAGCCTCTTTCTGGCAAGTCGCCCGTCTCGCGCAGAGGAAGCACGTCGTGGTAGGCAACGTCACCGTACTCTCTCGCCTCGATTTCGCGCAGGCCGAAGTTGAGCAGGATGCCCTGCTTGACCCACTCGTTGGCTTCCCAGTCGCCGTCGCGAGGTTCCGCGGCCCGAACCTCGCCCGATTCGAGCGCGTCGAGGAACGCGTCGAGACTGTCGAGCGCGTCCGTACTTGCTGATTCTGCGGAGATGTCTCCAGCGTCGTACCGTTGCCAGAGGTCCGAAATCTCGGATTCGAGGCTCATTGTTCACCTCCGAGAACGTCCGCGAAGTCGTACCACCCGGGCTGTCGGCCAGCGAGCCAGACTGCCGCGTCGAGCGCGCCTTCCGCGAAGACGCCGCGATTCTCTGCTCGGTGGGTGAGTCGGACCTCTTCGTGCTTGCCAGCGAGCAGGACTTCGTGTTCGCCAGTGACGTTGCCCGCTCGGCGTGCGTGGACGCCGATTTCTCCGGGTTCGCGGGGTTGGTCGCCTTCGCGGCCGTGAACGCGCTCGGTCGTTTCCTCCCTCGCGCTCTCTATCTCGTCCAGAATCGTGTTTGCAGTCCCGCTCGGGGCGTCTCGCTTGCCGTTGTGGTGGGTCTCGGTGACCTCTACGTCGTAGCCCGGCAGGTCGGCGACGGCCGACTCGACTGCGCCCAGCAGTGCCTGCACGCCGCGCGCGAAGTTTGAGGCCTTCAGCACGGGCGCGTACTCTGCCAATTCGCGGAGTGCCGCTTCGCCCCGGTCGTCGAATCCGGTCGTGCCGACGACGCTTGCGACGCCCGCCTCGGCGGCGACGGCGACGTAGTTCTGGGAGCTTTCAGGCCCGGTGAAATCGACCAGCGCGTCCGGGTCGCGCTCGCGGAGTAGCGCGTCGAACTCCTGGGTGGGGGCGACGGGGACGCCCGCGACAGCATCGTCCCCGCCCTCCGGGTCGCGGTTGACCGCGGCGGCGACTTCCACGTCCGCTCGGGCGCTCGCGGCGTCGATGACGGCTCGCCCCATCCGTCCAGTTGCGCCCGTGACTGCGACACTCACACTCATACGTGTACCCCACTCGGTTCCTCGGATAACTCGGCGAGGATACCCGCAAGTTCTGCCCGGTACTCCTCGGAGAGGCGCGTCAGCGGCGAGCGCAGGTGCGCCGGACCGTAGCCCCGAATCTGCATGGCTTCCTTCACCGGAATCGGGTTCGTCTCCACGAACAGTGCGCGGAACAGCGGCGCGAGTTCCTCGTGAACCTCGCGGGCGGAGGCGAAGTCGCCAGAGTTGGCGGCCCCGACCAGTGCGCCGAACCGCTCGGGTTCGACGTTCGCCGTGACGCTGATGACGCCAGTCGCACCGAGCGACTGCATCGGAAGCGTCAGCGCGTCGTCGCCCGAGAGGACGGAGAACGCTTCGTCACGGGTGCGCTCGATGACTTCACCGATTCGGCTGAGGTCCCCGCTCGCGGCCTTGTAGCCGACGATGTTCTCGTGTTCGGCGAGCGAGGCGGCCGTCTCGACTTCGATGTTGCGACCGGTGCGAGACGGAACGTTGTAGAGAATCTGGGGCAAGTCTATTTCGTCGGCGACGGTTCGATAGTGCTGTTCCATTCCCGCCGGTTCGGGCTTGTTGTAGTACGGTGAGATGAGCAGGAGGCCGTCGGCCCCGGCGTCTGCCGAGCGATGGGAGAGTTCCAGCATCTCGCGGGTCGAGTTGCTTCCCGCGCCAGCGATAACCGGTACGTCAACGGTCTCGACCACTGCGCGAACGACTTCGACGTGTTCGTCGTGGGTCAGCGTCGCGCTCTCGCCGGTCGAACCGACGGCGACGAGGCCGTCTACGCCCGCCGATTCGAGTCGCTGGGCGTCCGCTCGGAGTTGGTCGTAGTCTATCGCTCCGTTCGCGTCGAACGGTGTAGTCATCGCGGGGTAGACCCCGCGGAACGGTTCGTCTGTGGATGTAGTGTGTGTCATCTGTCGCTTTCGGATGTGTGGTGAAATCGTCGCGCGGTGCAGAAGTCGAAGAGGGCCCGCGACGGAATCGCCAGTTCCGCCGTGAACCTATCAGTACGCGCGTTTTGTGGGTTTAAAACCGAAAGCGGTCGGGACGCCACCAGCTGGCCGAGCCTGCTGGCCAGTCGCGGTAGCGCCGAACGTCATGTGACAGAGATTCTGCTGCGCCAACTTAGCTCTTGTGCCGAGTGCGAAACCTGCCGTCTGGTGTCGGCGAATTATTATTAGGTAACAGATACCACACTTCGCATGGTCAATTGGCAACTCATCGGTCGCTGTGGCACGCGCTACACCGTCGTTTACGGTGGTCTGACTGCCGCAGTCGTTGCCCTACTCGGCTCACCGATGCTACTACTCGGACTCGTCTGCGTCGGCCTCGTGCTGCTGTTGTTCGTCGCCGGTGGGACCGGAGAAGTGCGAATGGGCACGGCGATGGCGAACGCCGACGCGGCGGGCTACAATACGGCCGTGGTAGACCCTGTCGAGGACGACCTGCAAGCGAAGGCGATGGATGGCGACATCAAACTGCTGTTCTACGGAGTCGGACTGGTAGTGTTCGGATTCGGTGCGCTCGTGGCAGTCGCCGGACTTACCTAAGGTGGTTTTATCACTCTCCCGAGCGAAGGAAAATCCAATGCTCGTCCTCGGAGACGCCCACGCCAGCGACCCCGACAACAGGCGCGCGCTCTTCGCCGCCTACCGGGATTCTGGCGAGGACGTCGCGCTGCAACTCGGTGACCTCATCTACTACGACCTCCCGATTCCGACCTACTTCATCGCGGGCAACAACGAAGATTTCGACGTCATCGACGCGCTCCGTCACGGCCGCCTCGAAAGTTCGAGCGTCCAGAACGTCCATCTGCTCGCCAGCACCGCCGCGGAAGTCTGTGGTCTGCGCGTCGGCGGCCTCTCTGGCAACTACGCACCGACGCAGTTCGACAGGCCGCGGACGAACCTCCACGGCGAGCGGCGTCGCCACTTCGTCAAGGAAGACGTAGAGAAAGCGAAGCAACTGGAAGACATCGACGTGATGCTGACCCACGAGGCTCCCCACGGACTGCCGGTCTCGGAGGACTACGACGTTGGCTGTCAGTACATCGACGAACTGCTGGAAGCGGTCGAACCGGACCTCTGTCTGGTCGGCCACCACCACGAACACGCCGAATCGACGTTCGGTGACACGCGAGTCGTCGGCATCGCGCCCGCGTGGGAGCGGTACTACCATCTCGACCCGGAGACGCTGGAACTGACGAGCCACGAGACGCCGTCTGCTTGATTTCGAGATTTCATTTAGTGGCGTGAGTCGGTGTTTCTCCATCGAAAGCGACCGCGATTTCAGTTCGTTCAGCAACTGCCACCGCGACTTCAGTGACTCACGCAACTGTGACCGCTTCTAATTCCGGTGCAAATGATACCGCACCACGTCCCACCCAACCGACTCGCTTCGCTCGTCCGTCGAAAGACTTCGCTTCGCTCGTCTTTCGAGCCTTGGCTCACGTCCGTTCGCCAAGACCTCGCGCGAACCGGTCGCGGCACATGGCCGCGACCCCACGGGCCACCCGGATTGTGGAAACACGTGACACTGGTCAGACTACCCGGCGCGTGCTGGAGCGACTTCATGCCGCGCCAATGCTCGTGCGAGGGATGAGTAACGCAACACAGGCGACGCAACCACCTTTGGTCGCGTCGTCCGAACCTGAGCAATGCAGTCGAGTGTAGTGGCGTGTGGTTGAGGCGGTGCTGTGCGGTAGTCGCACCAGCGCACAGCAGACGCGAGAAATCCGCGCGTTGTGCGCGCTAATTTCGAGTGTCGATTTTTAGTCCAGATTTTTTCGAGTGCCGAGGGACTCCGTCCCTCGAACCATGCGAATAGCGCGGAACGACGTTCCGCGGACCGTGCGAGCGGCGAAGCCGCGAGCAGACGGCCTACGGCCGTGAGCAGAGAGTGGTCGCAAAGCGCGGCGAAGCCGCGCACAGCGACCCGACGAGAAAAAAGGTGGTTGTTATTTAGGTCCGTAGGTTCCACTCTCGCGTATGACAGAAATTCACCCGAACCAGCGTGTCGCGGTTCTCGCCGACGCGCAAAACCTCTACCATACGGCACAAAGCGTCTACAGCCGTAACATCGACTACTCTGCTCTCTTGGAGAAGTCCGTGCAGGACCGCGAGTTGACGCGCGCCATCGCGTACGTCATCCAAGCCGACAGTCCCGACGAGGAGCGGTTCTTCGAGGCGTTGGCAGACATTGGCTTCGAGACGAAAATCAAGGAACTGAAGACGTTCGGCGACGGCACGAAGAAGGCCGACTGGGACGTGGGGATGAGCCTCGACGCCGTGACGCTTGCCGAACACGTCGATACGGTCATCCTTTGCACCGGCGATGGGGACTTCTCGCGGCTCTGCTCGCATCTTCGACACGCAGGCGTCCGTACCGAGGTGACGAGCTTCAAAGAATCGACGTCCGAAGAACTGCTGGAGGCCGCGGACGCGTTCGTGGACATGTCCGAGCGACCCGAGACGTTCCTGCTTTAGACCGAGCGAGTTAGACCGGGCGGCCGTCTTCGCCGTCCGTGCCGATGAGGAGCGCGCCTGCCGCCATGGCGAGCGTCGCCGCGCCTGCTGCGAGGTTGGTCATGAGACCCCACTCGCCAGCGACTGCGAAGATGAGGACCGACGCCGCCAGTAGGAGTACTGCGCCAAGTTGTGTTTTCATAGTAGCTAAGCCTAATTGCTCGAAGATTATAAATCGCACTCAAACCGCCAGCGAGAGTTATGATTAATAATGATATTGTCTTGGTTTGTCGTGGTTCGTGGTACCAACCAACACTCCCGGCGACGAGGACGAAGTCTTTTCGAGGCCCGGACCCAATCGCCGGGAAATGAGTACCCAAGACGCCCACGAGGACCTACCCGCGCTCCGAACGACCGCCGACTACCAGTTCGGGGCGGGCGTCGGCGACGCCCTGTTCCCCGAGGAGGAACCACTGGAGGTCGAACGGTCCTCGACTGGGCGGCCACAGCAGGTCCACGCCGAGGGCGGCCGACTCGTCACTTATGGCACCGACGGGCGATTCACACTCGGCTTGGCAGGCGGTCACCGAGTACTGGACGCTCTCGACGCGCCCGCTGGCCGAGTCGTCGTCGGCGACGAGAGCGAACCGTTCGTTCGCGACGGCAAGAACGTCTTCGCCAAGTTCGTCGCGGAAGTCGGCCCAGAAATCCGGCCCGGCGACGAGGTCGTTGTCGTCCACGAAGACGGTGCGCTCCTCGCTGTCGGCCGCGCAGAACTCTCCGCCGACGCGATGGCCGACTTCGACACCGGGATGGCTGTGATGGTCCGGAACGGTGCTGGTGATGCGGAATAGAGCAGTTTCGGCCGATTGACTTCCCGCCAGTTTTGCCCGACCGATTTTGTGCGGTCGAACTAGCGACTCCACCGCGAGCGATGCGAGGCGCGCGAAGCGCGCCTCACTAAGCGAGCGCGTCCGAGGAACCGTCGAAGGAGCGCGCTCTGCGCGCTCCGTAGGCGGTGACGACGTGATTTTCATCAACGTTTTGCCAGCGGGTGGTCGCCAACGGCGACCCACCCCGCAGCAAAAGGTTGTTCGTCAGCCTTATTTTGCCAGCCTCCGACGGTTCGAGTATGTTTGGAGGAGGCGGCGGCGGAGGACTCAATCCGCGTAAGATGCAGCAGATGATGAAGCAGATGGGCATCGACGTAGACGAACTCGATGCCGAGGAGGTCATCATTCGGAAGAGCGACGGCGAGGAACTGGTCTTCCAGAACCCCGACATCACGGTGATGGACGCGCGCGGCCAGCAGACGTACCAGGTCGTCGGCGACCCCGAGTCCCGCGAGGGGACTGCAGGCGCAGTCGAGGACGCCGACGAATCGGACGACGCTGGTAGCTCCGGTGACTCGGAGATCCCCGACTCGGACGTCGAAATCGTCGCGCAGCGAACCGGTGCGACCGAAGACGACGCGCGTGAGGCCCTCGAAGAAGCCGACGGCGACCTCGCGGCGGCAGTCGAGCGTCTAGAGTGACGGTCCTGTTGGTTCACGGCGACCGAGAGTACCTGCGGAAACCGGGCGAAGAGTTGCAGACCGACCTCGGCGTGCTGGACGTCCCCGAAGACGTCGAACCCGGCCAGACGTTGGAGACGCATCTGGGTGAACCGTTCGAGGTGCGACGGCTTCGCGGTCCCGACCTGTTCAACCACTTCGAGCGAACCGGCGCGCCGATGATGCCCCGCGACGTGGGCCTCATCGTCGGCCACACCGGTATCGGACGCGGCGACCGCGTCCTCGACGCCGGAACTGGGACGGGAGTGCTGTCGGCGTATCTCGGTCGAATGGACGCCGACGTGACGACGTACGAACGCGACCCCGACTTCGCAGAGGTCGCGCGGCGGAACATGGAACTGGCAGACGTAACCGACCGCGTGGACGTGCGGGTCGGCGACTTGACCGAGGAGTTGGACGACCTCGTCGCGGGATTCGAGGACGACGACGGCTTCGACGTGCTGACTCTCGACACCGGCGACGCCGCCGAAGTCGTCGCTCGTGCGCCGGACCTGCTCTCTCGCGGCGGCTATCTCGCGGTGTACTCACCGTTCGTGGAACAGACCCGCGAAGCAGTGGACACCGCGCGCGAGGTCGGTCTCGCAAACGTCGAGACGTTGGAGACGATTCAGCGCGAGATGGACTTCGACGACCGTGGCTCTCGGCCCTCGACGGCGGGCGTCGGTCACACCGGCTATCTCACGTTCGCCCGGCGGCCGTAACGTCGGCGAAGACTCGGCGCAACGCTTTGCAACGATTCTCCAGTCTCTTTTGCATGGGGCTACTACCGAGTAGGTAGTGGAATTCGACCAGAAGCCTCCGCATAACAAAGCCCGATTCTATCCAACGAGGAGGTAGCGATTGAGGACGTCTATGACATCTACACAGCTACAGGTCGGACTGCTCGTCCGTGGCGACGACGTACCGGCGTGGCAGGCACGTGCCGTCGAACAGTTACTCGCCCGGACTGACGCCGAGGTGACGCACGTCGTTCTCAACAACGAGTCGAACGAGCAGGGCGTCGGCCACTACTTCCAGCGACTGCGCGAGAAACCCCTGTGGGCACCGGTCGGGGCCGCGCACATGCTGCGGGGGCCACCGGAGTACCTCCGCGCTCGTCAGTTGTCGTCCATCGAGGGGCTGGGCCAACCGGAGCTAGTCGAGTGCGAGGCGGAACCGGCCGAGGGATTCGGCAGTCTCGTTCCCGAAGAAGGGGTTGAGGCACTCGCGGAGACTGATGTCGGGGTCCGGTTCGGATTCGGTTTCGTCAAAGGTGACGCGCTCACCGCGCCAGAACACGGCGTTCTGAGTTTTCACCACGGAGACCTGCGAGAGTATCGTGGCCAACCCTGCGGATTCTGGGAGTTCCTCCACGGCGAATCGACGGCGGGCGTCACGCTCCAGCGAATCTCGGAGACGCTCGACGGCGGAGAAATCGTCGCCTACGAACCGGTAGACATCGCCGACGCGCACACGTGGGGCGAGATTCGACGGCGACTGTTCGCCACCTCCGAGGGGATGCTCGCCACGGGCGTCGAGAACGTCGCGAGCGGCCTCGAACCGCAGTCGCCCGACGAACTCGGCGACCTCTACTACATCCCGGAAGGCGGTGACGTGGTGAAGTACGTCGTAAAAGAAGGCGTTGGAAGAGTTCGGAACGTCGTCGGGTAGGCCGTGTTTACTCGGGGTAGAAGTGGGGCATACACAAAATTTCTCGAATTCTGTGTTGACCATCGGCGCGCGCTGGCGTCTGCGTGAACGAAGTGAACGCAGGCTCGTGGGAGCTTTGCTCCCACGGCGAAACCCCGAAGGGTGTTTCGCCGAGCCTCGCGCGAGGGATGAGAATCACAGCGCGGAAGACGCGACCCGAGGTGGTCGCGCCTTCCGGACCCGAGAATCGCGGTCGGTTGGGGAGGCGTGTGGCTGAAGCGGTCGCGGTGCGGTGCCGAAGTCGCACCAGTACGCCAACGATACGAGAACGCAGCGCGTGACGCGCTGCGTTCTCGTATCGCTTTTTTCATCGACGTTTTTTCGAGGAGTGGTGCCGAGCGCCGCTTCGCGGCGCGTCGGCACCCGACGAGAAAAAAGGTCGCGGTTAATTGTCGTCTTCGCGCCACTTGTGGCTGCACTCGGTGCAGATGAAGAATCGCGTCTCGCTCTCGTCGGCCGCCCGAATCTGTTGCATGTACCAGCGCGCGCGGTCGTTGCCACACTCAGGGCAGTGTGCCTCGGTGGTCGGGAGCGCGCTCTCGGAGTTCTCGTCGGTTTCGATGACCTCGCTCGCCTCTTGGTCTTCGGTGAGGACGTACTCGGCGTCGGGGTCCTTCGGCGTCTTGTGGCCACAGCTACCGCAGACCCACAACTCTTCTTCGGCTTTCATCATCGAGCCGCACTCGTCACAGAATTCCATCGTTGGCACGGCGTAGCCGACGCGACCAGTTAAGCGCCCTGTTTTATCCCTCACCCTCCGACTGGTACGGCTCGCCCACCGCCTCCCGCGGCAGGGCGTTGTTGATTTCGTCCGCCAGTTCGTCCATCGCTTCGAAGCGCGTCTCCGGAACGTTGCTCACGACCTCGCCCAGATTTCGCTCGCCGTCGGCGAGCAGCAGCGTCACGTCTTCGAACTCCCCTGCGGCGTCGTCGCGGGTCGTCGGGTACGAAAGCTCCGAAAGCACGTCGTCCACGCGGCTGAGTTTGACCTCCCGTCCCATGCGAGTCGCTACGACGGCACCCGACTTACGTCTCGTGGGACCTCTCCGAACAGAGAGACTTTGTGCGGACACGCCGAAAGGGGAGACATGAGCAGAGTCGTCGTCGCGGGCGGTGGCGTCGCCGGACTGGTCGCCGCTCGGCGTCTTGCCGAGACGGGCGCGACAGTGGACTGCTACGAACGCCACTCCGAAGTCGGTGGTCGGGTGCGCTCGACGCGCCGCGATGGCTACGTCTTCGACCGCGGGTTTCAGGTGCTGTTCACCGCCTATCCCGCCGCACGTCGGGAACTCGACTTCGACGCGCTCGACTTGCGGTCGTTCGACCCCGGTGCAGTCGTCGCCGCGCCGAACCACCGCGCGGTCCTCTCCGACCCGTTCCGTGACTTCGGGGGCGCGCTCGAATCGCTGTTCACCCGCGACGTGACGACGTTGGACAAACTCCGCGTGCTGAAACTGCGCCAAGAACTGTCCGACAAACCCGACCGCGACATCTTTTCTGGGCCGGACCAGACGACTCGCGAGTATCTGGAAGAGCGTGGCTTCTCCGAGGACTTCGTCGAGCGGTTCGCCGCGCCGTTCTACGGCGGCATCACGCTCGACCGAAGTCTCGGCACGTCGAAGAAAGTCTTCGAGTTCACGTTCAAGATGCTCTCGACCGGGGAAATTGCTGTCCCGGCGCAGGGGATGGGCAAAATCAGCGAACAACTCGCCGAGCGCGCCCGCGAGGCTGGGGCGACTATTCACACCGACGAGACGGTGACCGAGCTAGACCCCCACGCCGAGGAGCCAACCGTCGAACTCGGTCGCGAGACGACGACTGCCGACGCCGTCGTGGTCGCCACCGACCCCAAGGAGGCCCGCGAGTTGACCGGCGTGGAGACGATTCCCACCGACGCGAAGGGTTGTGTCACGCAGTATCTCGCCTTCGAAGGCGAGGAGTTGGACGCTGGCGAGCGATTGCTGCTGAACGCGGAGGGGGACGAGGGACCGAATCAGGTGGCCCAACTCTCTGCGGTCGCGCCGGAGTACGCACCCGAGGACGAGGTCCTGCTGAGCGCGACGTATCTGGGGGTGCCCGACGACCCAGACGAGACATTGACCGAGCAGACGCGCCGAACCCTCGCGTCGTGGTATCCCGAGCGGCAACTGGACCTCCGGCACCTGCACACGAGTCGTATCGAGTTCGCGCAGTTCGCCCAGCCCCCCGGAATTTTCGACCGACTGCCGTGGATTCGGGACCCCGACGGCCCGGTCTACCTCGCGGGCGAGTACACGGACGCCTCGTCGGTGAACGCGGCGATGCAGAGCGGGCGAAAGGCGGCGCGAGCGGTGGTCGATGACTTGGGACTGCCGTAGAAAATTGGGGATTCACCACCGGCGTGCGCGGCAATGGCGGTCACGCGAAGCGCGTGATCGCCGCGACGTCCGCACGAGGGATGAGCGATGGAGCGCGGAAGACGCGACATGTCGCGTCTTCCGAAACCGAATCGCGCAATCGGGTGGGGAGGCGTGTGGCTGTTGCGGTGGCGGTGCTGTGCCGTCTCCATTTGCTCAAGTAGTAGCTAGCAACCTCACAGAGTCACTCAGTTCGAAGTTCACGAAGTCAACTACTCTCGAATCGACTCTATTGACTCTCAAACCACCTCACAACATCTTCCGAAACTTTCCGAGCGGCGGAAACGACAGCATCTCCGACCTCTCCGAATCCCAGACCACCGGACAGAACTCACCCACCCGATTCACGAGCGGCGACTGAAAGTCACGCCCGCTCATTCTGTTCACTACCACGCCGGGCGCAAGTCGATTAAAGGCCGGGAGCATCAGCACGTCGGCCCCGCGGTACGCGCCCGGCCCGTACAGTAGGCAGGGTCGCCGCGTCCCCTCGATTTCGATCGTCGGGTGGTCGTGGCCGACGACGTAGCAGTCTGCCTCCATCTCCACTCGTTCGTGGCCGTGGACGACGACAGTCCCGCCGCCTAGGGAACACGACTCGCGCGCAGTGATACCGACGCCATCCAGCATCGAATCGTGGTTGCCTTCGACGACGACCAGTTCAGCACCGCTCTCTTCCACGACCGCGCGAAGGCCTCGAAGCGTCTCCTCGACGCCCGCCGGAACGCGGTCGAACGCGTGCAGCACGTCGCCAGCGAAGACGACCGTCTCGGGGTCGAACGCCTCCAGAAGCACCGAGAGCCTCTCGGTCAGGTCCGCTCGTTCGCCCAGCGACAGTTCTACCGGCGACGTCGCGTCGCGGCCGACGTGGAGGTCGGCGACGACGAGCGCGTCGCGCTGGGGCAGGTAGAGCGCGCGGTCGCGGAACTGTCCGTACATCACCCGCCGAGATGGTTCCGGTCGTCTTCCGAGTTTTGGTATTCGAGCAGAAACGCCTCGCGTGGAACCACGTCGATGCCACAGACGCCGCTCACGTCCCGGAGGTGGGCGTCGTCGCTCACGACACAGTTACCCCCAGCCGTCAGTGCCGCCTCCAGAATCGCGTCGTCGTCGGGGTCGGCGGCGACTGCGAGTTCTATCGCAGGGGAGACGACGCGCGCCGCTCGTACCACTCGCTCGACGGCAGTCGCTCGTCGTTCGCTCGGCAACGGCAGGTGGTCGTACCGAAGCACGGCGGCAAACTCTCGGAGCGTCGCGTCCGAGACGACCAACTCTACGACCGCTGACTCAACGAGTTCCAAGCAAACCGCTCGCTCTTCCGGAAACGCCAGTTCCGCGACGAGGACGTTCGTGTCGTAGACGACCGTCTTCGGGTCGGAATCCGCGGTCGTAGTCGAGGTCGTACTTGTGATGGCTCACGCCCGAGTACGGACTGCTCGGTATAAAATTCGGGCATCGAACCGAGGCGACAGCGCCGAACGTGGTTCGCTCGGTCACACCGCGGAGGTTTTGTTGCTCGGCCCCGACAGTTCCGCTCATGGCCGACGTTCTGGAGAACAAGCGTGCCGCGACGCGCTTTCGCATCCTCACGGAGATCGCCGAGCGCCAACCGGCGGTGAGCCAAGGGGAAATCGCGGAGGCGGTGGGGGTCACCAGCCAAGCCGTCAGCGAGTACATCCGCGCGCTCGTCGAGGACGGACTGGTCGAGAAGGCGGGTCGCTCCCAGTACAGCGTCACCAAGGAAGGCGTCGATTGGCTGTTGCAGGAGGCGACGGACGTACGCCGCTACGCCGACCACGTCACCGAAGACGTGCTCGGAAGCCAGCAAGAAGACGCCGCTATCGCCACCGACGACGTATCAGAAGGCGACTCGGTGACGCTCTCGCTGCGTGATGGACTGCTTCACGCCACGCCCGGCGAGGAGGGTCCGGCGACGGGCGTTACCACGACCGACGCCGACGCGGGCGAGGATGTCGGGGTCACTGGTTTCGAGGGTATCATCGACATTGACCCCGGAAGCGTCACCGTCTATCAGGTGCCGCCGGTTCGCTCAGGTGGGAGTCGCGCCGTAGACGAGCAAGCACTGGCGTCCGCCTGCGACGACGCCGATTTCGTCGGCGCGACTGGCGTCGAGGCTGTCGTCGCGCTTCGGCAAGTCGGCCACGACCCCGCGACGACGTTCGCGGCGGGCGAAGTCGCCGCGGCCGCCGCAAGTCGCGGCTTGCGCGTCGTCGTGGTTGCTACTGCGGATGGCGTCGGGCGGGTTACTGATGCCTTGCGTGAAGGTGACGTCACCTACGAAGTGACCGATTTGAGCTAAAATCGAGCTAACCGATTAACTGGCGCGCTTCTTCGCCGCCGTGTACGCTTCTCGAACTTGCTGGAAGTCCTCGCGGTCGCCGCCGTGGTCCGGATGCACTTCCTTGACCTTCTCGCGGTAGGCGCGTCGTATCTCAGCGACGCTGGAATTCTGTGGGACCCCCAACACTGCGAAGGCGGCCTTCGCGGGGTCGATGGTATTCTCCTCCTCGTCGTCTTCCACGTCGGGCGTCTCGAAGGGAAGTCGGTCGCCCAGATGGATGCCCGGCATCTCGTGTTCGACCAGCACTGCAAAGGTCGGCGAGCGCTCGATGCGGAAGTACGCCCGCGCGTCGAAGGTGATTGCAACGTCTCGCTTAGGCAGGTAGAACGCGACGTGCTGGCCCTCTACGAAGTGGTCCTCCGCGAACTCCTCGCCGATTGCCGAGAGGTACTCTCGAATCTCGACGCGGCGGCGACCCTGCCCCGAGGTACGTGGTCCCGACCGAGACACCGTCGGGTAGAGCCGCGACCCTGCGACGAAAATCACCCCGATGAGGACGCCGACTGCGGCGGACAGCCACAACCCGACCACCAGCCATTCCGGCAGCACGTTCTGGGGTAGGAACCCCGTGGTAAAGAATCTCTCGCCGACGATAATTGTAATAGTTTGTGAAGTGAATTAATGGTAACATTCATGGTCGGTCGGTGGGATGTAGTGAACAGTAAATGTCAGCTCTGAATCGTCACTCCGAGAAATGACAGTACAAGACCCAAGCTCGGACTACGACGCGGAGCTAGAGCCGAGTGAGATACACAACGTACTCCGGAACGACCGCCGTCGGCACACGCTGAAGCACCTGCGAGACACCGAGGGCGTGATTTCGGTCGATACGCTCGCGGAACACATTGCGGCCATCGAGACCGGTGAGTCGCCCCCGCCGCGAAACGTTCGCAAGAGCGTCTACGTCTCACTCCACCAGACACATCTCCCGAAACTTGACGAACTCGATATCATCGACTACGACCAGCGCTCTCAGGAAATCGAACTCTTAGACCGCGCCCAAGAAGTCGAGGTGTACATGGAAGTCGTGCCGAAGGGGGACATCTCGTGGGCGACGTACTACCTCGGCATCAGTCTGCTCGGCGTCGTCACGCTCCTCTCGGCGAAGTTCGGTCTCCTTTTCATCTCCTCGTTCGGCATCGAATTCTGGTCCTGGTACTTCCTCGTGCTTTTCGGTCTGTCGGCGCTGTACCACGCCTACAGCGAGCGAAGTCAGCGGGTTTTGGAGTAGTACGTTCTGCTGGGACTCCGTCTGAATCTCGTCACTGCCAAGCGCGAACGCGGTAGCGGCGTCGAAACTCTCAATAGCAATAGCATGGTGCATGCGTATCATGACCTGCGAGCGGTGTGGAGCGAGCACGCGACGAGATGGTGCCTACTGTCGTGATTGTGCTACGCAACCGCCAGCTCGTGTTCGGGTCGTTATCGGTCTCATGGCTACCTACTGGGGTGCATTCACGCTCTTCGCTTATGGGACGACCGCAACGACACCAAGCGGCCCCATAACTCGACTCCCGCTCCTTTTTGCCAGTGTCAGCGCCGCAGTTCTCGTTGGACTATGGCAACTGAGGCGACGAACCTGGGGCTGGGCACTGATTTGGTGGACGCTGTTTTTGGTCTCTTGGCCGCTCGCTGTGCGTCTCTCTCCCCACTTCACCAACAGTCACGCCATCTGGGTGTTTCCGATACCAGCGTTTCTTTGGTTCGTCTATCGACAACACGACCGCTACCGTGAGAATGGGGACTGAGGAAGACACACTACAGTCCCACGGTGATTCCTCTCAGCAACCACTGAGATTCCGACGAGACCGCAGAAAATCCGATACGACCGCTCAACCGATGTACCGTAGGTCCTCTTCGCTGGGCATCCCCTGCTGGGACTCCATCTCCTGAATCTTGCCGACCACGTCCTCCATCTCGTCGGCGCGTTCTTCGAGCGAGTCGAAGTTGACCTCGAAGCCGAGTTGGTCTTGGAGAATTTCCAGCACCGCGCGGGCGCTCTTGGGGTCCACGATGTAGCCGCTGGTCTCACCCATCAGACACGACGCGCGTACGCCGCGGCGTTCGCCGAGACCCAAGAGGAGACCGCTAGTGCCGACGATGCCGCCAGCGGGTTCGTCCTCGCGGAACTCGACGCCCACGTCTTGTAGTTCCTCGACGAACTCGGTGTCCGTCGCGGCACCGAGGACGGCGTACTCGTCCAGCAGTTCACCGGTCGGAACGCCACCGAGCGCGTAGATAGACTCGACGCCGAACTCCTCGCAGATGTCGAGGAAGGCGTTCGTCAGTCGGTAGTGACCGGTGTTGTCGCTGGCTTGGTGGTCGCCCGTCAGCACGAGCAGGTCCCGGTCTTCGAGTTCGACGGCGTGAATCTCCGCACACACCAGTTCCGTGGTGCCGTCGTCTTCGACGCTGACCTGCGGTGGGAAGAACTCCGAGTACACTCGACGCACTAACTCGCTGTCTTTCTCTTCGAGCAACTGCTCGGCCGCGAGCTTTCCGACGTGGCCGACACCCGGTAGTCCCTCGACCAGCACGGGGTCGCGTAGCTCCGGGTCGGCGACGACCTCGATGTCCAGTTCGTCCATGTGGTGTTACTCGCGGGCGCGCTCCTTAAGTGCCCGTCGGTACTCGCTGTAGGGGTCCTCGGGGTTGAACGGCGCGGGCGCGCTGTTGACAGCGTCGGCTCCGCATTCGGGGCACTCCGCAGAAAGGGTGTACACCGGCCGCGAGTGTCGTTCGCGCCACGCCGAACAGACCAAAATGTCGGATTTCATCCGCTACTCTTCTTCGGTCTGGCGCTCGCGGTGGAACGACCCCGTGCCGCCGAGACTCTCGATTTCGGATTCGGCGCGGGCCGCACTCTCTTCGAGCTGGGACTCGGCCGTCTTGTAGTTCGGCGCTTTCACCCGAATGCGGTACTCTGGGGCACCGACGTAGGTCACGTCGAGTTCGACCTCTTCGGGGATGTCGCCGTTGCCTTCGGCGGCCTGTAGTGCTTCCTTGATGTCGTCCACGCCATGTTCGGCGGCACTTTCGAGGTTGACGTAGCCGGTCACCGTGACGTACGGCACCGAGACGTTCTCGCGGGCCGTCTGGACGAGTTGCTCGACCTCGTCGTCGTCGAGGTCGGTGCTGTCGAGCGCTTCCGGACCGTGGATGGCGGCTTGCTCGAAGCCGTCGTAGAGGCTCCCGAACTCGGCGATGAGTTCGTTTGCGACCGAGGCATACTGCTCGTCGCTGATGTCCTCGCCGAACGCGAGCGTCATCCAGTTGTCGGCCTTCTGCTCGTTTTTCCACTCCTGAATCTTCTCGGAGCGTTGGTGGTCGTTGACGTCCTTGTAGGAGAGGTCGATCTGCTGGGCGTCCTCGTCCACTTCCAGCACCTTGCAGACCACCGTCTGGCCCTCGCTCACGTGGTCGCGGACGTTCTTGATCCATCCGCTGGCGACCTCGCTGACGTGGATGAGACCGCGCTTGTCCTCGTACTCTTCGAGGTCCACGAAGACGCCGAAGTCCTCGATTTCCTCGACTTTTCCGACGACGAGTTCGCCGGTCTCGGGCCAGCCGCTGTACTTCATCGGGCCTCTACAGTCTCTTTGACTTCGCCTTCGATGTCGGCCTTGCCGCCGGTCGGGCGAGCGAGCGTCGCGCCGCAGACGGCGCAGGCGACTTCCGTCGCCGCCTTCTCGAAGACGGTCTGTTCGTTGTCACAGTCGGGGCACTGAACGGTGAAGAAATTACCTGCCATAGATTTACTCCTGGAACGTGAGTCGGCCAGCGCGCCATCCTTCGCGGAGGTGGGCCTTGCCACACTCACTGCATCGGTACTTGAGGTCGGTCTTCTTCGTCGGTTTGTCTCCACCGGGCACCTTCGAGAACCGGCCGCGGTTCCCGATACCCTTGCTGCCTTCGCGCTGCTTGCGCTCGTCCCACTTCAGACCGGTCGAGCGGCCCGTTCGGACCTTCTCGACTTCGTGTTGTTCGTGGGCGCGGCAGTGGGGACAGTACGTGTTGAAGCGTCGTGGCATCTCCATAGATATCGACCTTGCCGTGAGGTTACGGCGCGGGGCTTAAAACCCGTTTGGTTCGGGACGGGGCCGTGGTACGCCCTCTCGGACGGAAACGCGGCGTTCGACACTTGTTCGTCGCTACTCGGGGCCACGCCGACGGAACCAGTCAGATTGTGAGAACCCGTGAACGAACCACACGACCTGATTTTAGAAACTGCCGCCGTCACGCGAATTTCTTCGCAGAAGTGAGTTCGTCGGTGAGTTCGATAGCAGATGCTTTGTTCACATATTTATTTCTACGCAGAAAAGTTTAAGTAAAAACGCGAAACACGTCGATTCGAACATGAACGCCAATCGACGGCAGTTCCTCAAGCGGAGTGCAGTTGCAACGGTCGGTGCGACGACGCTCGTCGGTGCCTCGGGCACGGCCGCCGCCTACGACGTGCCGCTCGTCTCGACGCGCGGCCACTGCAGCGACGACGGCTCGCTGAAGTCCGGCGTCTCTCAGTACAGCTACGAGACGAACGGACTCGTCCCCGGAATCGACACCAGCTGTGTCTCGGACCTGACAGTCTTCATCCACGGTTGGGACAAGAAGAGCAGTAGCTCCTCGGACGCCGAACAGGACGCACGTGACAAGATTCAGCAGGCCGAGACGGAACTGACCGGTTCGGGCTACGACGGCACTGTCGTCGGCTACACGTGGGACAACGACGTCGGCGGCGGCGCGGACTACGGGTGGGGCGAGGCACAGACGGCCGCCCAGAACAACGGGCTCAAACTCGCGCAGTTCGCCGTAGACCTCAAGTACTACTGTCCGAACGTCAGCCTCCGCTTCGCCAGTCACTCGCTCGGTGCGCAGGTGCTTCTCAGTTCGCTCCGCTCGCTCGACGTGACTTCGTGGTGGGACGACCAAGGCCACGAAGTGTACTCGACGCACCTGCTCGGCGCGGCACAGGACAACGAAGCGCCCACCCAAGAGTGGATGGACACCTACAACGCCGTCACCAACGAGGTGACCAGCCAGTTCAACTACCACAACCACGAAGACGACGTGCTGCAGTGGGTGTACAACACCATCGAGTTCGACCAAGCACTCGGCGAAACGGGTTACGAGGACGGCAATACGCCCGCGCCGAACCACCACGAACTCGACGTGACTTCCCAAGTCGGCGACGACCACTCGGGCTACCTCTCGAACGTCTCCGACGAGGTCGTTTACCACATGGAGAACACCTCGGCGTACGTCTAACGCCGCGAACAGCTTCGACAACCAGACTTGCTGTCATCCAAGGCTTGAAGCCCCTTTCTACTCCAACACAGACCATGAGCGCCTTCGCCCCCGGAAGCGTCACTGCCATCTTCGCCCCTGCCGACCACCCCGACGAGTCGCTCGGCGCGAGTTTCGCCATCGCCGACGGCGTCGTCGCGGACGTGGGTCCCGCGGACGGCGGGGACGGACTCGGGGACGAAGCGGGCATCGTCACAGTCGATGGCTCCCCCACTGACTTCGAACCCGTGGAACTCGCGCTCGACGAACTCGACGTCTCCGCCCGCGTCGAACTCGACGCCGAGATACCAATCGGTCGTGGTTTCGGTGCGAGCGGAGCCGCCACACTCGCCACCGCACTCGCCGCCGACGCGGAGTTCGACCTCGACTACTCCCGCGAAGAACTGGTTCAACTCTCCCACCGCGCGGAAGTCGAAGCAGGCACCGGACTCGGCGACGTATTCATCCAGAATCAGGGCGGCCTGCTGGTCGGCAACAACACCGGCGTCGAACGGTACGACCCCGAAGCGACCATCGAGTACGAGAGCTACGGCGGCATCGACACCAGCGAAGTGCTGAGCGACGACGACTTGCTGGCACGCATCGAGAAAGTAGGCCGGACGGCACTTGCGTCGCTCCCTGCGGAACCGACGCCGAGGGAACTGACCGTCGAAGGCTGGAACTTCGCCCGGAAAACCGGCCTCCCGACGAAAGAGGTGGAGGAAACTGTCGATGACGTCGAATCGGCGGGCGGCACCGCCAGCATGGCGATGGTCGGCGAGACGGTCTTCGCGGTTGGCGTCGAGGGCGTACTGGACAATCGGACGGAGATTTCGACGGCAGGCGCAGAACTCAGATAAAAAGAAAACTGGGGCGTTCTACTCCGCCGAAATCACGTCGTCGATGCGGGCAATCATCGTCGAGGCCTCCGTCGCGGATTCGAAGGCCTCGCGCTTGACTGCCGCGGGGTCCAGCACACCCGCCTCGATTGGGTCGCCGATTTCGCCGTGCTGGCCGGTGGCGATGATGCCCGCATGGCCCTCTTCTTTGTCGTTCGCGGCCCGAAGGTCCACGAGGCCGTCGATTGGGTCCATGCCGGTGTTCTCCGCGAGCGTGCGCGGAAGCACGTCCACGGCGTCGGCGAACGCTTCCACGGCGAGTTGCTTGCGGCCTTCGATGCTCGCGGCCTGCTCGCGCACGCGGTCGGCGACGGCGATTTCGGTCGCGCCCGCGCCGGGGACGACGCCACCTGCGTCGAGTGCTGCAGTCACCACGTCGAGCGCATCGTGAATCGCGCGTTCGAGTTCGTCCACGACGTGTTCGGTGCCGCCCCGGACGAGCAGGGTGACGGACTCTGCGGCCGCACCGCCTTCCACGAACGCGAGGTCGTTCTCGCCGAACCGTCGCACGCGAATCTCGTCGGCGCGTCCCAAGTCGGCGTCTTCGATGTCTTCGACCTTGCCGGTCCGACTCGCGCCGGTCGCGGAGGCGATGGCGCGTGCCTCGTCGTCGCTCACGTCTTCGAACGCGAGGATGCCCTCTTTTGCGAGGTAGGCCGCAACGCGGTCCTCGATGGAGTCCGTGGCGAAGACGACTTCGACGCCCGCGTCGGCCAGATTTTCGGCGTACTTCCGGAGACCGCGCTCTTCGGCGTCCATCGCGGCGGTCAGTTGCTCGACGCTCTCGACGTTGTACTCGGCGTCGATTTCGGTCTCGCGCACGCCCAGTTTCTCGTCCACGACTGCAATCGTCGCGTCGGTGACTTCGAAGGGCATGTCGTCGTGGGCCGGTTCGGCGTCGCTGATGATGCCCTCGACGAGTTCCGTGGCCGACGAGGAGGAACCGGTCTGGGTGTGGATGCGAACGTTGTCACGGTTCACCCCGTCCTCGTTCTCGACGTGGCGGATGGCGTTCACGACTGCCTCGGCGAGGCGTTCGGTCGTGATGTCGCCGGTTCCCTTGCCAGTCATGCTCGATTCGGCGACCTGCCGGAGCAGTTCGTCGTTCAGTTCGTCGTCGAGTACGCGGTCGTCGATGGCTTCGAGAGCGATGTCGCGGGCCATCGCGTAGCCTTCCACGATGGTCGTCGGGTGTACTTCGTCGTCGAGTAGGTTCTCGGCTTTCGCCAGTAGTTCACCCGCCAACACCGCCGCCGTGGTCGTTCCGTCGCCGACTTCCTCCTCTTGGGCGTCTGCGACTTCGACTATCATCTGGGCGGCGGGGTGCTCGATGTCCATCGTGTTCAGGATGGTCGCGCCGTCGTTCGTGATGGTCACGTCGCCCGTGTCGGTGACGAGCATCTTGTCCATCCCGCGCGGGCCGAGTGTCGTGCGTACCGCGCCGCTGACTGCCTTGCCTGCCGCAATGTTGGACGTTTGGGCGTCTCTGCCGTGCGACCGCTGTGTGTCCTCCGAGAGGATGAACATCGGTCGGCCGCCCATGCGTCGCTGTCCCATTTGTGATTCTGACATGTGTATCCCCACAGTAAGTATGTTTGATATTCTATAAAAAGATTTCTCGCAGTTTGCGAACACGCGTCACTGAATTTGGGTGGCACAGGTGCTGAAAGTTGGGGAATTTGCTCACAGTAGCGACTGAGAACCCCCGAACGCCGGAACGCTCGGGGTCACCTGCCAGCGAAAACACCCGGTGACACAATCCACCGGAAACGCCCGGTGACACAACCGACGGTGGGACTGAAAGGGGCCGTGCGCTTTCGAAGAAGAAACTGCGGTCGTACTGGTTACTACGTAACGACGAACGCGGTGATGCTAGCTACTCCCGAAACCGAGAAGACCGCTCCGCACCGCAACCGCATCAGCCACTCACCTCCCCAACCGATTCGCTCACGTTCGTTCGCTCATCCACCGGAAGACTGCGCTTAGCTTGTCTTCCGAGCCTTGGCTCACATTCGTTCGCCAAGACCTCGCGCGAACTTGGCGCGAGATGAACTCGCTCCACCGCGCGCCGGAAGAACGCCGTTCGTCCGACCTGCGAGGGATTTCGAGGTAGTGATAGCAACACCACAATCCCACAAACCAGTTACTCTGGCAACTTTCGGACCACACAACCGATACAATAAAATACTGGTCTCAGGAAGTCGTGTCTGATGCTGGAGTTGGAGCATCGTTTCAGGGTGGTGGACGTACACGCGCGGTTCAACGCCGACGCAGGCGGCGTACAGACTCGCGGCCGGGCCATCAGTCCCGACAGACTCGAACGGGAGATGCATCAAGCGGGGGTCGTCCGGACGGTGGTGTTCCCCGGCCCGCGAGGCGAAGATAGCTACGTGAGCGCGAACAACGCCGTCGCGCGCCGGAGCGTCGAACGACCGTTTCTGGCGTTCGCTCGCATCAACGGTCCACGAGACCCCGGTGGCGGCGCGTCTCGACTGCGCAACCTCACCGCGCGCCGCAAGGAGTACCACACCACGCCGGAGGACATCGAGCAGTACGCCTACGACGACCGATTCCACGGGTTCAAGCTCCATCCCGTCGAAGACGGACTTCCGGACGAACCGGTCCTCGACCAGTTGGAAGAAGTCGGCCTGCCGGTCCTCGTCCACGCCGGAGTTGGCTACCCGCCGAGCGAGGTCGCAGACACCCTCCTCACGCGGTCGTTCCCCGTGATTCTCGCCCACTTCGGCGGCCACCCGCTCGACCGCGACTTGATGAGCGAGGCGGTGGACCTCCTCGAACGCCACGACGAGTGCTACCTCGACACCAGTTACGTCCGGTATCGGGACCTGCTGGAACGCGCGGTCATGGAACACCCCGACCGAGTGCTGTTCGGCAGTGGCGCACCCAGTGCCCACCCGAACGTCGCGGTCATGGAGATTCTGACCCTCGACGTGCCCGAAGACGCCATGCGGAAGGTCTTCGACAAGAACCCTTGCCGCGTCATTCCCGCTCTCTCGCGGGACGGCCGCTAATCCGAACAGATTCGACCGCTACGGCCGGGCAGATTTTATCTCCCGGCGTCGTAACCGGACTATGACCCTCATCGCGGACTTTTATCTGGAGACGCCGGTCCTCGCCGCGACGCTCGAAGCGGTCCCCGACATGCAGATTGCCGTCGAGCAACACACCTCCCAGCAGTCGAAACCGGTCGCAATCACGTTCTGGGCGGAGGGTGGCGACTTCGGCGCGTTCGAGGACGCAATCGACGACGACCCGACGGTCACGAACCCGGAAGTGTTGGCGTCGATAGACAGCCAGCGACTCTACCAAGTCGAGTTGACCGAGCAGGGCGACGAACTCATCACGTACCACAGTTGGGCCGACGTCGGCGGCGTCTTCGTCTCCTCGGAACGGATGGACGCCGGGTGGCACGTCAGAATCCGGTTCCCGGACCGCGAGAGCCTGCGACAGTACGCGGAGTTCTGCGAGGAGAAGGGCCTCAAATTCGACCTCCGGCAATTGTACGACGCGGGCGGCCGCGACTCGGCGTCGTTCGGGTTGACCGACAGACAGGCCGAGACGCTCCAGTTGGCCACCGAGATGGGCTACTTCGAAGTGCCACGCCGGGCCGAACTCGAAGACATCGCCGAGCGACTCGGCGTCTCGCGCCAAGCGGTCTCAGAGCGGGTTCGCAGAGCGACCGAAGCACTCGCTCGGGCGACTATCTTCGTAGAACCGGAGACGGACGAGTCAGAAGAGAACGAGGAGTAAGAACCCGCGCGAAGCCTACTCCTTCTCGCGTTCCCGCCAGTCGTAGCGTTCGACGACGCGGTCGGCGCGCGAGGAGAGTCCGCGCGGATTGCGCGACTCGGTCCTGTCTCTCAGGCGCGCGACCAGTCCGTCTTTACAGCCGACGATAGTGTTCGTCACCACTTGCTTACCGCTGCCCATCCACTCGGAGGGCGTGCCCTCGCCGCGAAGGACTCGATAGGCGGTTCCAGCGGCGTCTTTCACAGCGTCTCGACCGGTCCGCCGGAAGACGCCGGGTCGTGGCCCGTAGTTCTTGACCAGTCGGTACGCCAGCGCGCGGTACTTCCAGCCCCAGTCGCGGTTCTCGGTCTCGGCCGCTCCGTTCGACCCGTTCTCGTCTTCCTCGCCGTCGTGTTTGCTCACGCAGACCGACGAGCGCCACGAAACTTCGTATCCGGCGTTGGCGAGTCGGTGCGCACAGTCTCTCGCACCGCCCGTGCGGAGATACTCGTCGAAGCCATCGACTGCTTCGATGGCCTCGCGGGTGAACGCGACGTTCGTCCCGTCGAAGTACGTTACCTCGACGCCGTCGATGGTTCTTGACTCTTCGCTCTCGGTCGTCATGCCTGCTCGAACCGACCGATGAATCGGTCCCGTGACCGCCGCCGACTCGTCGTCGCCCAATCGTTTACGAACCGCGTCTGCCCACGAGGGTTCGACGGCCGTGTCGTGGCCGACGAGCGCGATGGCGTCACCGCTCGCGGCCGCGATACCGGCGTTACGCGCGACGTTCAACGTTCTGTCGGACACTTCGAGCAACACGTCCACGTCGTCGCGCGCCTGCACCATCCCGGTGGTCCCGTCGGCGGAGGGGCCGTTGACGACGACGACCTCCGCGTCGGGCGCGTGAGCGGCCAGCGCGTCCAGAGACGAGGCTAGCCGCTCCCGCCCGTTGAGCGTCGGCACCACCACGGACAGCTTCATACCCCCGAATCACCCACCCGAGACGTAAAAGCGGTTCGGCCTGCGCTATCGAAAGTATCGTACTTTTCCGTCGAATTTTCTGGACAGTCGGCAAGAATTGTGCGGCAAAGACAAGGGGTGTCTGCTGGAACGTAAATTATTTCGATACGTTTTCTCACTCCACGCTCGCGGCCCAGTACGAGACGGACGCGAGTGAATCGCCGACCACCGACTCGCCGACCGACTCGTCGAACTCCCGAATTGGACCGGCGATAGAGCCGGGAATCTTCCGATAGAAACCGTACGGCAGTATCCAGTCGTGGTCCTCCTCCGCGAGTTCGAGGTCCGCCTCGGCGAGCAGTTTCTCCACCTCGGTTCGGGAGTAGAGACGTGAGCCCATCGGGAGCAACCAGTTGTAGATGCTCCGCGTACTGGTCGCGTTGAACGTGTCGAAGATGACCTGCTCTTTGGCGACTCGCCGCATCTCCGATAGGAAGGCCGCGGGCGTATCCGCGAGGTGGAAAAAGCGCATGGCGAACACCGTATCGAAGTGGTCGTCCGGGAACGGCAGTCGTGCGGCGTCGCCGCGCATGAACTCTAGATGGTCCGAGACGCCAGCGGCTTGCGCTTTCTTGCGACCCTGTTGGAGCATCGCCGCAGAGATGTCTAACCCGACGATGTCCGCGCCGCGTTCGGCGAGCATCACCGTGAACCGGCCGGTCCCGCAGGCGATTTCGAGAACCCGTTGGTCTTCCAGCGGGCCGAGCGCGTCGAGGACGGCCTGCTTCTCCCGGCGGTCGATGAGCCGTCCACCGCGGGAGAATCGCTTTTCGTCGTACTCCTCGGCGACTTCGTCAGCCTGGTACCACTCCTCTCCTTTCACACTTCTCACCCCATCGTAGGCCGCCGGGGGACTAAAACGGTACTGGATACGTCTCGGACCCAACGGCTTTGGCCCTCGCCGCCGTACCCCGCTCGGGGATTCGATGACGACGTGCAAACACTGCGGCCGGACGCTCGACGCCGAAGACCTCGTTCGCCACGAGCGAGGGCGACTCGTGGTCGTTCACTGTCCAGAGTGTAAGTGCTTACTCGGCCAGTACAACCGCCACGGCGACGACCCGAAAACGGACAACAGAGAGGCGTAGCGACTCACTTTCTGTATTCTCTGCGCTCACTACTCGCCGGTCGTCGTCACGCGGTCGGGTCGTATACGGACGATGACCCGCGCCCCGGACTCTTCGCCGTGGTTCGGATACTCCTCGACATCCATGTACCGCTGGGCAAGTTTGTCGATGTGTTCGATTGCACCGTCTTCGGTTACTTCCTCGACTTCACCCCGAACGGAGACGTACCGATACGGATCGTCGGGATCTATCACGCAGACGCCGACCTTCGGGTCCCGCTCGACGTTCTTCTCTTTCTGACGGCCACGCGCAGTGTTGACGAGTAGATACCCCTCTTCGTCTACGTCTATCCAGACGGGCGTCAACTGCGGCGTCCCTTCAGGCATCAGCGTGGCGAAGGTGGCGAACGTCTTGCGCTCGAACAAGTCGTGGAAAGATTCGGGAATCGATTCCATACGCCACTCACGCACGCCACGCACGTAATTTTTGCCGCTTTGTCAGTATCTTGATGACTTTAAGGAACATATATATATTGCCTAAAGGTGTTTAAATTGTTCAGACCCCCATATAGCCAAGGTTTACCAACGACTTCCGAATTGATTCGAGCATGAGTACCACCACGGACAAGCCACCCGTAGCCGAACAGGCGGCCGAAGACTACCGCGAACGACTGCGCGAACTGCCGCCCAGCGCCAAGTTGGTCGCCAAGGTGCTGGAGATGGACGCGCCGCTCTCGCAGGGACAACTCGCCGAGGAGTCGCTGCTGCCCGACCGGACGGTTCGCTACGCGCTGAACCGTCTCGAAGAGCAGGACCTCGTCGATTCGCGCTACAGCTTCCAGGACGCCCGCAAACAGGTCTACTTCCTCGAACGCTGAGGGAGTTCGGCCACGCTTTTCTCCCCCAAGCATCTCCATCACCGTATGGAGATTCGCCGGATTGCAGTGCCAGTAGAGACGTTCGCACCCGGTGGAACAACCAACGCCTACCTACTGGACGGCGACGAGTCGCTTCTCGTAGACCCCGCTGCGCGCACCGACGAGCTAGACGAACTCGCAGACAGTCGTGGAATCGACCACGTTCTCGTGACCCACAGCCACCCCGACCACGTCGGCGCAGTCGCTCACTACGCACAACGGTACGACGCGACGGTCTGGTCGCGAGCGGGCCGCGAAGACCGCTTCGAAGCCGCGACGAACGTCGTCCCAGACCGGACGTTCCGCGAGGGGACGACGATTGGTGACGCGACAGTGATGGAGACGCCCGGTCACGCTCCGGACCACGTCGCCCTAGTTTTCGATTCGGGCATCGTGACTGGTGACCTCGTCGTCGCGGAGGGGAGCGTCGTCGTCGGTGCAGACGAAGGAGACGTGCGGGCCTATCTCACGTCGCTCCGGCGACTCTACGCTCGGAATCCCGACCGACTCTACCCCGGTCACGGTCCCGAAATCGACGACTCACGAGCGACCGTCGAGCGACTGATTCGCCACCGTCTCGCGCGGGAGGCGAAGGTTCTCGCGGCAGTCCGAGGGGGAGCGACCACGCTAGACGAGATTCTCGACGCCGCCTACGAGAAGGACCTGACTGGGGTCCGGGAACTCGCCTGCAGTACGGTCGCGGCGCACCTCGAAAAGTTGGCGGTCGAGCAGAAAGTCGCGTGGGACGGGTCGGTGGCCGAAACGCGATAGCGGTGCTTTTGCTTCTTCAGACGAACCTCTACGCGTGCAGAGTCTCGAAGCCGAACTGGAACGCGCCCGCGAGTTGGACCCCGAGGAGTTAGCAGACGCTATCGAGTCCATCGGCTTCGAGTGTACGCGGTGTGGGGCGTGTTGTAAGGGAGCAGATGGTGAATCCGGCGACCCACACACCGCCACCGTCTTCCCCGACGAAGTGCGCGAGTTACGGGACACTAGCGACTACGACTGGAGAGACGTCGCTCGGCCGATGCCCTACGGAATCGAAGACGGCGCTGGCGAGACCTTCGAATGGGCACTCCAGACCGACGCCTGCGGAGACTGCGCGTTCTACCAGGAAGCCGACGACGGCACCGGGGCCTGTTCGGTCCACGACGACCGGCCGCTCATCTGCGAGACGTACCCCTTCAGCGTAGCTCTGGGAGGCACCAGCCAACCGATGGGCGAAGCTGTTGACGAAGCGGGGATGGTCCGCGCGCACGAGTGTGAGGGTCTCGGACGCGATATCGACCGCGACCACGCCGAAGAGCTCGCCGCGGCGCTCAAGGAGCGCGCCATTCGCGAGTTAGAGGAAGCTATCGCCGTCCGGGACAACTACGCGCCCGCCGACCCCGAGACGGGTGTGGTTGTCCACGACTCTGAGGGGGCGAAGCGACCAGATGGCTCTCGGTACGAGTAGCGAAGGCGAACAGACGGCACGAGCGAGACCGGAACACGTCAGTGAGCGATGGCCTCGAAACCGTCGAGCGGGCGTTCGTCCGCGAGACGATTGTCGCGCGAATCGGGGTGCCGTACACCCGCGAACCGATTCGCGGCAGTGATCAGGTCACGAAGCGAGTTGGTCTCGGCTTCGGTGATAAATCTCCGCCCGGTGCGTGCGAGAAGCGCAGCAGCGTGAAGACGGAGCGAGGAGCACACGGGCCGCGCAGAGTTGTCAACTGTCTCGTTCGAGAGCAGGTGTTTCGCCGCGCGGTCGCGCCAGAAACTACCCCGTTAAAAAGGCCGTTGATAAAGTTCTTTATTGGATGACTACTTGCATTCGCATGGAGGCGTATTAGCTTGGAGATCTCTGACAAACTCCTGTGTCTGTTCAGTGCTGATGTGACTATCGAAGACGACAAGTACGTCGTCGAAGTACCGCGCCAAGAAATCGACACCGGGTCTATCGACCCCGGCGAGACCTACCGTGTCGCGCTCATTTCGAGCGAGGCCGACGACGAGGCCGACGAGAGCAGTCCGTCGAAATCCGCGACGACTCCCGAGAGTAGTTCGAGCGGTGGCGCGCCTTCGGAACCGCAACCCCCCGTCGAGGAGGGCGAAATTCGCTACGTCGAAGTCGAGGATATCGGCAAACAGGGCGACGGCATCGCTCGCGTCGAGCGCGGCTACGTCATCATCGTCCCGGACGCCGAAATCGGCGAGCGCGTCAAAGTCGAAATAACCGAGGTCAAGTCGAACTTCGCAGTGGGCGAAATAATCGACGAGGAGTTCTAAACGACCTTTTTATTGCGAGCGTTCGCACCGCGAACGCTCGATAAAAGCGTCGATGAAAAAGGCGGGCGTCACCCCACTCCCGGTGAAGAACGTAGGCGACTACCGCCTGACCTCTTCTCAGTTTACTTTCTGATGGAAATTTGACCGGCGCGTAACAGCAACGGTCGTCGCTACTCCGTCGGGTCGGCCACGTCTGAGTGGCCGACCGCCTGCGAGAGCACTTCGTCTACGAGGTCTGGTTCGACGGTCCAGACGCCGAAGTACTGGTCCGGGTCCCGTTCTTCCACGAGGAGCAGGCCCTTCGCGGCGTCGTTACCGTCGCCGTCGAAGGCGACTAACCACGTGCCTGCGAGGCCGTCGGTCTCTTGGTGGATGGTAAACTGATCGGTGTCGCCCGGCACGTACGATTCGTCTTCGTAGACGTGGACCTCGGTGCCTTGCCCGGCGATGCTCGCGTAGAGGCCCCAGTGGTCGTCCATCGTGGAGAGTCGTTGTTGACCGACGGTGTAGAGGTTGCCAGCACCCGCCTGCCACGCCCGTTTCTCCACGCGCTGGGAGAGGGCGCGCAGTCGCTCGTGGTCGTGATACCCCGAGAAGAAGATAGTGTCTGTCGGCTTGAACATCGACGCGGTTGCCTCGATGTCCTCCTGCTCTCGCTCGGAGTGGACGAGCGTCCCGTCGATGAGGACGCCGTTGTGGAGGGTGAGAAACTCGTCCGGTTGGGCGTCGGTCACCGTCGAACCGGTCGTCACGTCCTCGATGTCGAGATACTGCGCGAGCGTCCCAGCGAGCGTGTCGAGCGCAGCGTCCGAGCAATCAGTGTTGAACGCCGAGAGCGTGAGTCCATCCGGTACCGACTCGGTCGTCGTCGCCTGCTGGCCACCGACGTGAGGAAAGGTCATTGGCGCGAGTTACTGGTAAATTCTCACGAATTATCTATAAACGTAGCGGCCGGTCACAAGTTTATGCAAACGTGCAGGTCCTGTCAACGTGAAGAAGATTGATATGAACACAGTATGAAGGGTGAAATATGAGTGACCAATCGGCGAATCGCTGGCGACCAGCGGACAAACTCGCTGGCGTCGTTGCTTTGTTGCTGATGACTGGTTACTACGTGCAACCGATTCAGCAAGGCGTCGGCACTGCGATGCAAGCACTGCTCGCACCTGCCGCCACGTTCCTTCCGTTCTCGCTCCTGATACTCCTGCTCGCGGGGACGACCGGGCTCTCCTCGGCGGTCCTCAGCGTGAAACTGCGGAGCCAACAGGGGATGGAAGACCTCCAAGAGCGCATGAACGACGTTCAGGAGCGTCTCTCGGACGCGCGAGAGCGCGACGACGAGGAGGCCATCGAGGAGCTACAGGTCGAACAGCAGGAGATGATGGGCGACATGCTCGGCGTCATGAAAGGGCAGTTGCGACCGATGGCGTGGAGTATGCTGGTCTCGATTCCGGCGTTCCTCTGGCTTCGCTGGGTGTTCCTCGCACCGAGCGTTGCCATCGCACCCGCCGCGTTCGCACTCCCCATCGTCGGCCAAATCGCGTGGACGGCGTCGCTCGTCGGGCCAATCAAGGTCTGGCTCGCGTGGTACATCGGCTGTTCGCTCTCGACTGGGATGGTCACCCGAAAAGTAGTCGCTCGCTTCGCCTAATCGACTCGCTGTTTTTCGCTCAATCTGCGCCTTCCGGTTTCTCCGCCGTCGTGAACGACGCGAGGTCTACCCCTAGATCTGCGCCTACGTCGTCGGGCGATTCGTAGGGCCGATTAACGACCACGTTTCCGGCGCGCTGTTTGCCGAGCCCCGGAATCGCGGTGAGTTCGTCCATGCTCGCGTTGTTCAGGTCCAGCGGGTACGGTACGCCAGTCACGGAGCGATAGCCGTGGTCTACGACCGCCACGTCGATGGTGCGGTCGAGTTCTCGTTCGCCCGGAATCCCGACGAGCAGGGGGTAGGTGCCCAACTGTCTCCCGAACGTCTTGCCATCCTGATGGTATTCGAGGTGGACGTTGGGCAGCACGGTTCCTGCGGGCGCGAGTCGCTGGAGCATCGGATTGTCGATGCTCTCCCGGACTTCGGTCTTGTACTGCTTGAACAGTTTCTTGTGGTCCTTGGCGATGTCCGCGCCCACGTCGCTCATCTCGGTGCCGTCGAACGCCATCACCTGTCGGATGTTGACCCGACGGAGCATCAGGCCCGCGTCGTACACTCGATTGAGGAACTCCTTGTTGTGGTCGAACGTCTCCGTGCGCTCGCCTTTGAGACCGTGCAGGAGGTTGATGCCGGGCAGAAGCTTGGGGAGTCGGTTCGCGGCGGATTTGCCATGAGTTGGGGCGTCTTCTGAATTTTCGCCGGGTCGCCATCCGGCCTCCTCGTTGACGATTTTCACTGCCTCGAAACACTCGTCGGCGGTGACGTTCAGATTGTTCTCGTCTTGGACGAGCGGGTCAGCGGACTCCAAGCCGAACGCGGCGGTGTCGCCCGGCGTATTGTGTTCGGCGATGATCCGAATCCCTTCTCTGGCCAGTTCGGGCCACTCCACGACCGTAATCGGGTTCATGTTGTCGAGGTGGAGCGTGCCGAGGTCCGGTGCGACCTCTCGAATCCCGCCGTACAACTCGCGTAGCGCCTCGGGCTTCGGCTTCTCGCCGTCACCACCGTAGGCCAGAATGTCGGCCTGTCGGCCCAACCTGAAGTGTCGCGCGCCGCGCTCGTAGAGGCCTTCGACTTCTTCGATTACGGAGCGAGGTTGACGGAAGGATGGGTTTCCGTATAGGGGCTCCGTGCAGAACGAGCATCGGTACGGACAGCCTCTGCTGGTCTCCATCTCGCAGATGAGATATTCGGGGTGGTTCGGGTGCTGTTCGACCACGAAGGCACCGTTCTCGGCCCACCGGTCGATTTCTTCGTTGTCCCGCATCCGGTTGCCGAAGCCTTCCAAGCCACTGTCGAGCAGGTCGTAGGCCGCGGCTTCCACGTCGCCTTTCGCCACGAAGTCGAAGTCCAAGTCGTCGCGCTCGGTTTCGGTGCCGCCCGCGTTCTCGTCGCCGACGCCGAACTTGACGGGACCGCCCATCAGACTCGTTCCTTTGGCGGTCCACGCCATCTTCCGCACCTCGTCGGGTTCCGCAGGCGTGCCGCCGACGTACTTGCCGGGGACGGTCATGCCGCCGAGGTAAACGAACAGGTCGGCGTCCTCTACGTCCTGCCATTTGTGCACGTCCTCGCGGAGTTCGTCGATGGTGTGGTAAGTGACGTTCTCCTCGGGGACGCCCGCGTCCACGATTGCCCCCGCGGTGTATCGGGGATACGTCGAGATGTACGGTGGCACGCCGAAGTGTGCCGGTTCATCGACGTAGCCGTCCACCAAGGTCACGTCGAGGGCCGCGAGGTCAGTCATAGGCATTCGTTGCGACTCGACGGGTAAAACGGTGACTACCTCGCGCCATGGCCGTCCCGCGACGTTCTGCATTGCCGCCACAGGAAGCGTCGTCGTCGCCAGAACCACCCGACTCAGACGCGTTCTACGCCACCTAAAGCGACCGTTCGAATCGTTCATCTGCGTTCGAGCGACTGGTGACGTAGCCGTCGTTCGTGCCACTTTCGAGAGTTGTTACTCGCACGAAAGTAAGCGGCGCAGAACAATGGTCGAATCGACTCGATTCACAGTCGGTGCTTTCAGATGCCCGAACGACCTCCCTCCGCTGACGGTGTCGAGCGACGCCAGTTCCTCTCGGCCGCTGCAATCGGTCTCGGTGTCAGCGGTTTCGCCCCACTTGCTCGCGGGTCACTGTCCGGTGCGAACGCGACCACCACAGCGTCGAACTACGTCGTCGAGCAGGGCGACCGCTGTGTCCCGCTCGCCGCACTCTCCGGCGACGAACCAGTGTCGGAGTTCTACGACTACCGGACGCCCTTTTCGGACCCGTCAGGGTCGGCGTACAGCTCCTACGGAACGACCGACCTCCAGCGACCCGAGACGAGTCTACTGTTCCTCTACGACGGACCGGAGGGGCTGAGTCTCGTCGTCCTCCACGACAAGCTGAACGACGGAACCAGCGGCGGGTCGGTCACCTTCGAGTTCGAGAACCTGACCGGCGGCGAGTGGGTCGTCGGCGACGACATCTACGACGCGCCGAGCAATTACGACCAGTTTACTGAGACAGACTCCGGTTGGCAGGTCGATTGGACGTGGACCAGCGGCCGGTCGGACGGCGGGGTCTACAGCCCGCTCGGCGAGGCGTTCGAAGTCACGATTCGCCCCGCGTTCAACGAGGCAGCCGAACTGTACGGCGACCACTACGAGGGCGAGATTACCGACTGGCGGGTCCTCTCCGGCGACCGGAGTGACCCAGAGCGAGTCTCGCTTGCGATGGACGAACCGATTACGATTCGAGCGGGTGCGTGCGGTTCGGGTGGAACAGGTGGCTCAGACGAGAGTGACGACTCGAACGCCAAAGGCTCGGGTCCAGTTGATGCGACAGTGAGAATCGTGCAGGACCGCATCAATCCGCGTAGCAACGGTCGTCTGCAACTCGCGCTCTTCTCGACCGAGACGTTCGCGGCGGGGAACCTCGACGCCAGCACGGCGAGATTCGGACCGGGCGGAGCGCGCGTCGAGCACGTCGAGGAACCCGACGTTGACGGCGACGACCTCGCGGACGTGCTCCTGCACTTCCGCATTCCCGAGACGGGGGTGGATTGGGACACCGACCAGCTGAAGTTCACTGCGAAGACCGACGAGGATCGGCAAGTCACCGGCTGCGCAGACGTTCGGTTAGTTCCACGAGGACGTGACGAAGACGACCAAGACGGCGACGGTGAGCGAGACGAAGACGACCAAGACGGCGACGGTGAGCGAGACGAAGACGACCGAGACAGCGAAGGTGAGCGAGACGAAGACGACCACGAAGACGACGACAAGCACGAGGAGAAAGCAGCCACCGACGACACCGACGACGAATCCGACCGTGGTCGGAAGGACGGGCACGGAAATGGAAAGAGCAAGGGCCACGAGAAGGGCCGAGGGAAGGGCCACCAGAAAGGGAAGGGCAAGGGTCACGACAAAGGTCGCGGGAAAGGCCACGAGAAGAACCACGGCCGAGGTCACGACGACTAGTCGGCCGAAGACGACTAGTCAGTATCCGCCGAAGCCCGCGTGCTTATAGTCACGCAGGCGTTAGTTTTCCCTATGCCCGCCACGCTGGAAGTGAAGTGTACGAGCGAGGACTGCGAACTCGACATGTTCGAGATGCATTACACGTACGACATGCCGGACGACGTAGGGGTCGCTGACTTCCAGTGCCCGTACTGTCGTGAAACCGAGACGCTGCAAGAAATCGAACTATGACGCTCAGAGACATCGGCCGGTCGGTCGGCAACGCCGTCCTCCAACGGGTCGGCCGCGCCGCGAGCAAAGTGCAGGAGTCGAAACCGCTCCCCGTGGACCTGCTGGAGAGCGACGACGCCTATCTCGTCGTCTTCGACGCGCCAGGTGCGACCGGCAGCGACGTGCAGGTCCGGTACGCCGACGGGGCGGTTCTCGTGCGCATCGACCGCTTCCGCGACTTCCACGACGGCTTCGAGATGCTGTTCCCCGGTCGCGGCCTCTCTCTCGACGGCCGCGCCGACCTCCCGAGCGACGCCATGGTCAACGCCGAGTCGGCGACTGCGACGCTGACCGAAGACGGCACCCTGCAAGTTCACGTCCCGAAAGAAGACTCGGGGTCCGACTCCCCCTCCGAGTCGGGACCGACCGAAACGGTAGACAACTAGCTTCGTCTCGCTACTCGACGGCCATCCCTTCCACGATGTCGAACTCTTCGTCGCCGTCGAAACGCGTCGGGTCGAACTCCGGCAGTGGATTCTCGTCCAGTACCGCCTCAGCGGCCGCCTCGGCCAGTCCCGGAGCGCGCATGAAGCCGTGGCCCTGCCAGCCAGCCGCGAGGAACAGGCCGTCGCGCAGTTCGCCGAGAAGTGGGTCGTAGTCCGGCGTCGCCACGCAGAGGCCCGCCCACGCTCGCTCGAAGTCGTCCGGAGAGTCGTCGAACTCCCACAGTCGCGCGTCGAGTCGCTCGGCCATCGCCTTGCAGAACGATTCGTCGGCGTCCCGCCGCCACTCGTCGGGGTCGCTCTCGAACTCCTCGGTGCCGTCGCCCGCCAGTAGGCCTTCGGGATGCGGTCGCGCGTAGTACCCCTCCGTCGCGTCGTACAGCATCGGCAGATTCTCGCCGTCTCCGAACTCGGCAGTCACCGCCTGCACGCGGTAGGGCTTCAGCGGAATCGAGACGCCAGCGTCCGCGAGCAGTCGCTTCGTGTGCGCTCCGGCGGCGACGAGTATCGCGTCGAACGCCTGTTTTTCGCTCGCTTCGTCATCTCCCGCGACGACGCGCGGCGGGTCGAGTTCGATGGCCGCTTCGACGCCAGTCCGGACGGTCGCGCCTTCTTCGCTCGCCTTCGTCGCCAGCAGTTCGGCGTACGTCGCGGGAATCGTCCGGCCGGTGTTCTCCGCGACGGCGGCGACTGCTACGTCTGACCAATCGACCGCGGGGAAGCGTGCTTCGAGGTCGGCGGCGTCGGCGAACGCCACGTCTCGGCCCTGCTCTTGCATTCGAGGCACCTGTTCACGAATCGCCTCTGCGCGCTTCTCGTCGCCCTCGCGGGCGAACCAGACGTACGGCGTCTCGTGGAACTCGAAGTCGCCCTCGCCGGAGAACTCCCGAAACCGCTCGATGGAACGTTCGCCGACCCGAGCATCCTCCGGCGCGGCGAAGGCGTCGTAGAGGACGCCCGCCGCTCGCCCGGTCGATTCGCCTGCAATCTCGCCCTTCTCGAAGAGTGTCACATCCGCGTCGCGGCACGCGAGGTCGTAGGCCGCCGTGACGCCGATTGCACCGCCGCCGATAACGGCTACCTTCATGTTCACTTGTGCCCCCGCGGCCAGAGGTCCGCTTGCTCCTGTTCTGCCAGCCACTCCACGAGCGCCGCGAGGTCCTCGCCCGCTCGGTCGAGTAGTTCGTTGCCTATCTCGGCAGTGCCGTTGGTCGGTTCGCCGACCGCACCACTGTCAGTAAAGTCGATGGCGTCGAAACCGACCGACGCGCCCTGTACCGACTTGCCCCACGAGTCGGGTCCGTTCTGCTCTGCCTCTTCCAGCGCGGCCTCGCGAACCAACGCTGGCGCGGCGGCGAGCATCGCGCTGGTCTCCACTGCGTCGGCGTGGCCGAGCGAGGTGTCGAGTAATTCCTCGATGAGCGTGCCGAGATTGTCCCACCAGTTCCACGGCGCGACGAACGCGATTTGTTCGTCTCGCAATTTACGCGCCGCTCTGCGGAGCGCGTCAGAATTGCCCCCGTGGCCGTTCACGACGACGACCTTTCGGACGCCGTGGCTGGCGACGCTGGCGGCGATGTCGGCCACGTAGTCGGCGAAGGTGTCGGGGTCGGTCCAGAGGCTTCCATCGAACTGCCGGTGGTGTGCGCTCACGCCGACCGGGACGGTGGGGAGAACGACTGTGTCGTGGTCCTCGCCGTTCTCGTTGGCGAACCGCTCGACGGTCGCCTCGGCCGCGAGGAAGTCGGTCCCGAGCGGGAGCGCCGGGCCGTGTTGTTCGACGCTCCCCGTCGGTAGCAGTGCGACTTCGGCGTCCGCCAGGGCGTCGGCCGCCGTCGTCGTGGTGTGTTCGTGCAAGTGAGTGCGACGCATACCCTCACTTCGTAGTCGAGAACTTAGGCCCCCCGGAACGAGGAGTGGCGGAACGAAGATTGGGAAACGAACAGTAGGTGAACGAGGAGACGTTACAGGAACTCCTCGATACCGCGTGCGGGGTAGCCGACTACGGTGTCGGCCCCGGCGTCTCTCAGCGTGGTGACGCGCTCGCCGACACGTTCTCTGGTGCCGACCAGCGCGTAGTCACGGGTGGCGGCCGAGAGGACTTCCCGGGCACGTCCCGTGGCGGTGGCGTCTGTTTTGGCACCGTCGGGAAGTGCCGATTGGACGGGACCTCTGCGGGCGGCGTAGCCACCCACCGCGTCGAGTACCTCGTCCTCGTCGTCGGTGAGTACCGTGGGCGCGTAGACAGCGATTTCGCCGTCGAATCCAGCGGCTCGGAGCGCGCGCAGGTCACGCTCGGTAGTTCGAGAGAGCAGTTCGAACTGGGTTGCTCCCGTGGCGAGCGCGAGGCGCTCGACGCTCTCGGTGCCCACCCATACGCCGCCAGCGTCGTCTTTCGTGCCTCGTTCGACGGCGGCCTTGAGTCGGGGCGCGACTGCCTTCTCTCGTTCCTCGGGCGTGAGGTAGGCGGCGTGTCCGGCCACCGCGACGAGTCCCACGTCCGCGGGAAGTTCGTCGTACAGTGCGTCGTCGCCGAGGGGGTCGAAGCCGTCGGCTCTGACGGGCGCGGTGATTCTGACCTCTTTCTCCGCGGCGAGGTCGGCGAGCAACTCCGTTTCGGGGAGGTGTTCCCGGCCCTCGTAGTCGATAGTCACCGTGTCGAGGGGTAGTTCGGCCGCGCGGCCCACGTCGCATTCGGCGGGCTTGAGCGCGGCGGCGTCCAGTCCGGTCTGCGCGAGAGTCTTACCAGTCTTCAGCATGTGTGAACACCTCCAGTAATCAGGGGTAGTCGGCTACGATTCGTGCGGAACGCGATCCATCGTCTGTGCGACCATGTAGCCAACGGTACTGTCGGCACTGGCAAAAGCGTGTCGGCGTTGGGGGATTCTTACCAGCGCGAGATTTGGGAGTGGGTTTCGATGGAACGTTTTGGAGAATTTCGATTGATTCGTCTTCCAACCTGGCGCGCGGTGGTCGCGGGCGGCAGACCGCGACCAAACTCCGCGCGAGGGACGAGGACCACAACGCGGACGACGCGACCATGTCGGGTCGCGTCGTCCGAAACTGAGGACCGCAGTCGGGTGGGGAGGAACGCGAGGCGCGCGGGCGGTCACGCGAGCGAATGCGAGGGTGGCCTCGGCGGACGCGGTTTGTCCTCCGGTGGTGCGGAGAGCGGGCCTCGGATTGCGAGCGGCGAAGCCGCGAGCGTGTGGCTCATGCGGTGCTGTGCGGTGCGGTCTCTCCGAAGCACCGGCAATAGCTAGCTTCGACGCAGGAATCATCTCTTCTGAAAAAGCTGCAACAGAACAACTGACAGCGATTGCTAGCTTCGATGCAGCAACCTTCGAGAATCCAGCGATAACTGTAGCAACTACCGAAACACTCCTGAAACCTCACCCACTCCGTACGTCCGCGTCGGGGTCCAGCACCCTATCGATTTTCTCCGGCGCGCGCCAGTCCGTCGTCAACTCAAGCAACTGGACCACAATCCTCCCAGTCGCGCCCCACACCGTGTAGCCGCCGACGTGGAAGAAGTGGACGACGGCCTCGCCGTAGCGGGGATGCTCTCGATGCTCGCATTCGTAGTTTTCGGGGTCGAGAAAGCCTGCGACTGGCAACACTGCAATCTCCGCGACCTCTCGCTCGTCGGGCGTGTATTTACGGTCGGGAATCTCGGCAACGTAGGGCGTGACGGCGTAACTCGTCGTCGTTCGAATGTCGTCCAACTGGCCGACGAACTCGACCTCCTCGGCACGGAGGCCGATTTCCTCCTCGGCCTCGCGGAGTGCCGTGTCGCGCAGGTCGCCGTCGCTCGGTTCGCGGCCACCGCCGGGGAAACTCATCTGCCCGGCGTGTTCGCCAAGGTGGTCCGCGCGCTTGGTGAACAGCAAACAGGGGTCCCCGTCTCGTTCGACGACCGGGGCGAGAACCGCGGCGTCGCGGCGCTCGTCGGTCACCTGCCGGGGAGTGTGCGCTGCGACGCGACCCAAGTTCATACCAGATGGTCGGACTCGGGCGTCTTAATTCGTGCGTTAGACACAACTCAGTCGGAGGCGGTCGAGTGTCGAATCAGTCGAACGCACGGTCCAGATTCGCCCGCACGTCGTCGGTCTCGACGGGTGCCCACGCTTCGAGGTCGTAGCTCACGTCCATCAGCTCCTCGGCGCGCTCGGCGTCGCCGCTGGCGGCGACGACCCTGCTCTCCTCGCGGAGTCGCTCGGCTACCTGCTCGCCGAGACCTTCGCGGTCGATGTCCCGCTCGGGCACGTCCATGATGTGTGGCAAGTCGGTGCCGTTCTCCGGGACGGTTGGAAACGCGGCCGGTCCGGCGAGCAAGAGCATTTCCTCTCCCTCTCCACGTTCGACCTCTACGAGGTGGAACTGCTCGACAGCGCGCTCGATGACGGCGGCGAAGGCGTCGCGGTCTACGTCTTTGCCCTGCTTGAAAGCGAGTTCCACGAGTGCTTGCTCCAGTTCTTCGTGGGTCAGCGCGTCGAAGAGGTCCACCACCCCGGCGAGTTCGTCCGTCGTGTTGCTCATTGCTTGTTCTGTAGCGTCCATTCGGGGTGCTTAGTTGTTCGGGAAATTGGTGGGTTGGAGAAGGAGTGTCTCGGATGGCTCTGTTTGTCGGGAAGTGAAGTCGAATACTTGTGTCTGCTTTTCCTGGCACGTCAAGGTGAGCAGTGGAAGATGAGTCGCGGGTAAGTCGGAGCTAGCTACTCCCGGTGCCGAGAAGACCGCACCGAACAGCACCGCGACAGCCACACCCTCCCCAGCCGACTCGCTTCGCTCGTCCCTCGCACGGACAGGTCGCGGCACGGGGCCGCGACCGCACGCGCCAGTTGGAAGGTGGAAATTCGAAAAGGGATCACCACCTTGGCGCGCGCTGGCGTGACCACTTGGGTCACGCCAAACCCCGTGCGAGGTCTTCAGGAGCGTAGCGACTGAAGGCTCGGAAGACAAGCGAAGCGCAGTCTTCCGGTGGATGACCGAAGCGACCGCAGGGAGCGGCGGGAATCGGTTGGGGAGGCGTGTGGCCCTCGCGGTTGCGGTGCGGTTTCTCCTCGGTTTCGGGAGTAGTTAGCCTCAACTCTTCGTTCACACGACCGTCCAAAACTTCATCTACACTCTCCATACCACGAACCTTCAAATACCAAACCGAGGCCAATTCGTCCCGGACGCTCTCGGTCACGAATCACCAAATCGTGACCACCAGTCCGACTAACCCGAGAGGGCTGAGCCACCAAAACAACCCTAAAAGCTACGTCTACGCGAAGTACTCCGCCAGTCGCTCGGCCGCCTCTTCGACCCGAGGCGACACCAAGGCAAACCGAAGCCAGTCGTCGCGCGACTCGCCGAACGCCTCGCCGGGCATGCCCGCGACGCCAGCCTCGTCCACCAGTCGCTCGACGTTCGCCAGCGTGCCGGGGAAGTCGGGGAACCGCGCCATCACGTAGAACGCGCCGTCGGGCGAGGAGTAGTCAGCATCCGCTGCATCCAACGCCGACGTAAACGTCTCGACGCGCTCCTCCAACAACTGCCGATTGCGCTCGTAGTAGTCGAGGTCAGTCTCCCGGAGCGCGTGCAGGACCGCGTACTGGCCGGGTCGCGTAGTGGCGACGTTGGTCAGCATGTGGCGGGTCTTCGCCACGTCCACCAGCGAGTCGGGGAAGATGGCGTAGCCCACGCGGAAGCCCGTGATGGCGAACGTCTTCGAGTAGGAGTTCGTGACGATTCGATGTTCCGAATCGAATTCGAGCGCCGAGGTAAAGTTCCCGGAGAAGTCGAAGTGGTCGTACACCTCGTCGCTGACGAGCAGGGCGTCGTTGTCTTCGGCGATGGCCACGAGTTCTCCCATCGTCTCTTCCCCATAGACCGCGCCGGTCGGGTTGTTCGGCGAGTTCACGACGATAGCCGCCGTCTCCTCGCTCGCCGCGTCACGCACGTCTGCGGGGTCGAGTGAGCCATCTGGGGCCGTGGCCACGTAGCGTGCCGTCGCGCCGAGCATCTTCGTCTTGCCCGGATAGTACGGGTACACGGGGTCCGTCAGCACGAACTCCGACCCACGCTCGCGTTCCAGCGCGCGGGCCATGGCGAGGTAGTTCGCCTCGCCGCCGCCATTAGTCACGACGACCTGCGAGCTATCGACGTTCCGTCGCTGTGCGATTTCCTCGCGCAGTTCGGCCAATCCTTCGCTCGGCGGATACTGGAAGTCAGCACCTCCCAAGTCGGCGTATTCGTGTAATCCCTCGCCGATAGCGTCGGGCGACCCCCAGTCGGGGTTCCCGCTCACCATGTCCACCACGTCCCGGTCTGCCTCCGCGGCGTACTGCATCACGTGAAAGAATAACGGCGTCTCGTAGTCCATACCTCCACTCTCAGGCGAGGGTAGGAGTTTCTTTCGACGGCCGATATCGTCGTTGCCGAAAAGTCCAACCCAGTCGGTTACGACAGTTCGAGTGATACTGATGGCACGCGCAGACCTCGCCGCAGTCCGGGACTACTACGACGCCGTCGATGCTGAGGACTACGACACAGTACTCTCGCTGTTCGCCGACGACGTGACCTACGAACGTCCCGGCCAGAGCACGCTCAGCGGCATCGAACAGTTCCGCGAGTTCTACCTCGATACGCGCTCTCTCACCGACGGCCGCCACGAAATCGACCAGTTGCTCGCCGACGGCGACACCGTGGCTGTTCGTGGTCAGTTCATCGGGAAGCAGGACGGCGAGGAAGTCACGTTTGGATTCGCGGACTTCCACCAGTTCGACGAAGACGGGCGTATCGTCAAGCGGTGGACCTACACCGACCGCGACGAGGTGTAGGTCGGAGGCAGACCGCACGCGCGGCAGATGTCGCCCCGCGTGAGTAGCTACATACCGCTCGCACTCCAACGCAAAATCATGCACGACGACGCCGACCCCATCGAAGAGCGACTCGGAGATGCACTGCGCGAGCGCGACCAGACCATCGCTGTCGCCGAGTCGTGTACCGGTGGTCTCATCGGGTCACTGCTGACCGACGTCCCCGGTTCGAGCGACTACTTCGACCGTGGACTCGTCACCTACTCCTACGACGCGAAGCTTCAGCATCTCGGCGTCTCTCGGGAGGACTTGGACCGACGCGGCGCAGTCAGCGAACCGGTCGCACGCCAGATGGCTCGCGGCGTCCGCGACGTTGCCGAGACGACTTGGGGAGTCGCAACCACGGGCATCGCTGGCCCCTCCGGCGGCACCGAGGAGAAGCCCGTCGGCACCGTCTTCATTGGGGTCGCGTACGCCGCCGACTGGGGCACCGGCGACTCCTACGCGAACGTCTCGCGCTACGAATTCGACGGCACTCGCGGAGAGGTAAAAGAACAAATCGCACTGCAAGCACTCGAAGACGTGTTGGAGGCTGTGGGCCAGTCGTAGCTTCTCGCCGAAACCGCAAGACGGGCGTCAGACACTGGAGGGAAAACCTTGAGTCGTCGCCGAGAGAGGACTCGGTCGTGACCGAGGAAGTCGTATGAACAAAGAAGGACACGTGCTGAACGCGGTGCTGCTGAGTATCGGGTTGGGGTACGTCTTCGAACCGGCAGGCGACGTTCCGACGTTCGCGATGATCGCCGAGATTTCGGTGCCAATCGTCCTGGGCGCACTTTTTCCGGACGTAGACACGGCGTTCGGCAAGCATCGAAAGACGCTGCACAATCTCCCACTGCTAGCGGTCGTCTACGCCTATCCGGTCTACTTCGGTAATCTCCACTACGTCTGGATTGGCGTCTTGACTCACTACGTGCTGGACCTGCTGGGGAGCAAGCGCGGTATCGCGCTGTTCTACCCCTTCGAGAAGGAGTACAGTCTCCCGGTCGGTGTCGCCGTGAGTAGCAAGTGGGCGACTGCCGTGACCGTCGCCGTGACGTTCTTCGAAGTCGCGGTCGTCGCGCTAATCGTCCATCTCGACCTGCCAGTACAGGATTTGACGACGGTGGCTGGCGCTCTCGGACTCTGATTCGTCGGCGCGTTCGCGCTCGACTCTGATTCAGTACACGCCGTCGAAGCGGTCTTCGTAAGCGATGTGGTCGGGGTGGGTCGGTTCCATCCCGGATAACAGTAAGCGGTCTATCTTCCCGTAGGAGTTCTCCCAGCCGAGATGTGCGAACTCTGCGGCACAGCGGAGTTTGTGGCCGACGCCCGACTCGTGGACGACTTTGCGCGGCACTTCGTCTTTCAACGCCGAAACGAGGTCGCTGGCAGAGTCGATAGCCGTCTCGAACGTCGTCCACGCCTCGCCGACCGAAGTTCTGATGTGGGCGTACGAGGACGTGAACGCCGGGAGGTCGGCTTCGTCTGTGATTTCTCTCGCTCGCGAGTTGTGGTGGGGCCAGTGTTTCGGATTCCACACTTCGACGGCGTCGATGCGGTCTCGGAACCGATAGATGTCGTCGCCCGACAGGCCGACGTTCAGGAACTCGGGGTGCGGAACCAGCGCGGCCGCGCCTTGTCGGTCGAACTCCCGCATCGCCGCTTCGAGGGGGATGAAGTCCGGAACTGGCTCTTTCAAACCGACCGCCAGAACGTGTCGGCGGTGCTTCCAACTGCCGGTGAACACCTCTCTGGCGGGGACGACGAGGAGTTCGTCGTCCGAAAAGCGGGCGGCGCGCTCGCGGATGTCCGGCAGGCGGACGAAGTGTGGCGCGTAGACGAGCACGTCTACGCCCTGCGATTTCGCGCGCTCGACGACGTTCTCGTCGAGTATCTTCACGTGGAGGTCCACCCGAGACGCTGTCACGTCAGGGGACTTCCCAGAGACTGATGTTAATCGTTCTGATTCGAGAGGAGCCCATGACGGATGGTAGCAAACAATAAGCCTCGGGGCTACGAGACACGAGTATGGGAGGCACTGCCCAGACGCTTCGACCGTTCTTGTGGCGCGCGGCCAAACTCCACTCTGACACCGAAATCGTCTCTCGGACTGGCCGGGGCATCGAACGATACGACTACGAGGGGTACGAACGCCGGGTGGGCCAGTTGGCGAACGCCCTCGCAGACGCCGGAATCGACTCGGGCGACCGCGTGGCGACCGTCTGCTGGAATCATCACTGGCACTTCGAGACGTACTTCGGCGTGCCGAGTTACGGCGCGCAACTGCACACTATCAATCCACTACTGCCTGACCACCACGTCGAGTACATCGTCGAGAACGCCGAGGACAAACTGCTGTTCGTGGACGCCTCGCTCATCGAGAAAATCGAGGCCGTCGCGGACTCGCCGTCGCTTTCGAGCGTCGAGCAGTACGTCGTCATGGGCGATGCGGTACCGGAAACAAATCTGGACCCAGTGACCGACTACGAGTCGTTCGTGGAGGGCCACGACACGGAGTACGACTGGCCGAGTCTGGAGGACGACACACCTGCCGGGATGTGCTACACCTCCGGCACGACGGGCAAGCCGAAGGGCGTCGAGTACACCCAGTCGATGCTCTGGGGCCACACGATGGCGACGCTCACCCCCCAAGGACTCGAATTCGACGAGTCGGACGTCATCATGCCAGTCGTCCCGATGTTCCACGTCAACGCGTGGGGGATGCCCTACTCCGCGACGGCGGCCGGAGCCAAACACGTGTATCCGGGTCCGGCACCTGAACCCGCGGACCTCGCCAAACTCATCGAAGAGGAGGGCGTGACGTTTACGGCCGGTGTGCCGACCGTCTGGCTCGGACTGCTGGAGTATCTGGAAGAGAACGACGCCGACCTCTCCTCACTCGAACGCATCGTCATCGGCGGCAGTGCCGCACCGGAGGCGGTCATCCGGCAGTTCGACGAGAAGTACGACGTGGAAGTCCTCCACGCGTGGGGCATGACCGAAACGTCGCCAATCGGCACGGTGAGCCACCTCAAGTCGAAGATGGACGACTGGGACGCCGACCGACAGTACGAGAAGCGCGGCAAGCAAGGCCTGATTGCGCCCGGCCTGGAGTTCAAGGTCGTCGGCGACGACGGCGGTGAGGTCCCGTGGAACGGTGAGGACTTCGGCGAGATGTACATCAAAGGGCCGTGGGTGACACAGGAGTACTTCGAGCGCCCGGAGGCCAACGAGGCCGACTTCGAAGGCGAGTGGCTCAAGACGGGCGACGTGGTGACCGTGGACGAAGAGGGCTACGTCCAAATCGTGGATCGCGCGAAGGACGTCATCAAGAGCGGCGGCGAGTGGATCTCCTCGCTCGAACTGGAGAACGCCTTGATGGCCCACGACGATGTGGCCGAGGCGACTGTCGTCGGCGTCCCCCACGAACGCTGGCAAGAACGCCCCGTCGCGTTCGTGGTGCCAGTCGAGGGCACCGACGAAGATGAACTGCGCGAGGGGGTTCTGGCGTCCATCCGCGAGGAGTATCCACGCTGGTGGGCACCCGACGAAGTGGTGTTCATCGACGAAGTGCCGAAGACGGCCACCGGCAAGTTCGACAAGAAGGTGCTCCGGGAGGAGTACGACGACCAATCGCTGGTCGAGGGCGCGGTGCCTGAAGACGCGGCTCCGGATGAGTAGGTAGGCGGGAGAGTCGAGAGTCGAACAGCAACTAATTTTCGCTCATCTGCCTCGTCGCGCGGTGGCAAGAGTTCAGTTCGCGCCCACTCCGTGCGAGGGATGTCCGAAGGAGCGAGCGATAGCGAGCGGATGAGGAATCGGTTGGGGAGGGTGTGGCCCTCGCGGTGCGGAGCGGTGCGGTCTTCTCGGTATCGGGAGTAGCTAGCTTGTCTGATTTCGTCGTTACTACGTAGCAACCAGCACGACCGACGTATCCATCCCGAAAGTCCCACCTTCTGGGGGTCCCACCAGCGCGCGCCGGAGGTTAGTCACCGATTACAGGCAGGTCGGAATTCAAAAATCGGACCCCGCCCAGACACCAACACCGCCCAGTTACCAACCCCGCCTTTTTGCCCACTCAGCCCTTCCAAACCCTATGGAACTCCTGTCCGAGGACCTCGTTCCCGAGTACGCCCGCGAAGTAAAGCAGGAAGCCCGCGAGTTCGCAGACGAACACATCGCCCCCAACGCCGAAGAGTGCTTCCGCGAGGCCGAGTACCCCCACGACATCCTCGAAGCAGGCCAAGACGCCGGACTGGTCGCTCAAGACATCGGCGAGGAGTGGGGCGGCCGGGGCCTCGACGTGGTGCAGATGCTCGCCGTCGCCGAGGAGTTCTTCCGCGCCGACGCGGGTATCGCGCTGACACTTCAGTTGGCGAGTTTCGGTGCGGAAATCGTGGAGGCCCACGGCACCGACGAACAGCGCGAACAGTTCCTCCGGCCAGTCGCGGAGTGCGACCAGATTACAGGTCTCGCTGTCTCGGAACCCGACACGGGGAGCGACCTGTCTGGCATGCAGACCACAGCCGAATTAGACGAAGACAATTCGGAGTGGGTCCTGAACGGCGAGAAGTACTGGATAGGAAACGGCGTCGAGGCCGACTGGATAACGGTCTACGCCCGCACCGGAGACGACCCAGACAATCGTTACGGGAATCACTCACTCTTTATCGTGCCCACCGACGCAGAGGGCTACCACGCCGAGCACATCCCGGAGAAGATGGGGATGCGCGCGAGCAAGCAGGCACACGTCGTCTTCGAGGACTGCCGAATCCCTGAGGAGAACATCATCGGCTACGAGGGCGCGGGCTTCATGTTACTGGCAGAGTTCTTCAACTTCGGTCGCATCGTCGTCGGGGGCCACGGACTCGGACTCGCCGCGGCCGCAATCGAGGAGGCGTGGAGTTTCGTCCACGACCGCGAGGAGTTCGGCCGCACGATTGCGGACTTCCAAGCAGTCCAGCACGGACTCGCCGACATGCGCACCGAGTTCGAGGCCGCCCGGGCGCTGAACTACCGCGCCGCAGAGAAGGTTCGTGACGGCGACGATGCAGGCCTCTGGGCCGCGATGGCCAAAGTCAAATCGACCGAGACCGCTACCGACTGCGCCGAGCAGAGCATGCAGTTCCACGGCGGGCGCTCGATTCTGACCGACCGCAGGATTGCACGAGTCTATCGCGACGTTCGGATTCCCGTGGTCTACGAGGGAGCGAACGAGATTCAGCGCAACCTCGTCTATCGCCAATCCTGACGCTTTTTCTCCCCTCCTGCGAATCCTCACCGCATGCAAGCGATTCACTTCGATTTGGACGGGACGCTCGTCGCCCTCCCCGACGACTATCGCGCGCTCTTCGACCGCGCACTGGCCGCCTACGATATCGAAGCCACGGACGAACAGCACGAGTGCTACACGGAGTCCTTCTTCGAGTACTTCGGCGACTGCCACCCCGAACCGTATCGTGCTGGTATGACCGAACTCCGAGAATCGTTCGACCTCGACCCGACGGGTGCGCAACTCGCAGAGCGCTACTGCGAGCAGGAAGTCGCGGCGACCGACGTTCGGGCCGGTGTGCGCGAAACGCTCGACCAACTCGACGCGCCGCTCGGCGTGCTGACCAACGGCGCGGAGCGGACCCAGAGCGCGAAACTCGAAGCCGGAAATATTGCGGAGTACTTCGACAGTGTCGTCGTCTCGGGCGGGGTCGGCGCGGCGAAACCAGACGCGGCAATTTTCGAGACTGCAAGAGAGTCGCTCTCTGCGGACGAACACGTCTTCGTCGCAGACGACCTCGAACGCGACGTGCTGCCCGCTCAGGAGGTTGGTTTTACGGGCGTCTATCTCGCCGACGGAGAACCAGAAAACCGCGCAGAACGCGCAGACGCGACGATTACGTCGATTCGTGACGTACCGGGCGTCCTGGAGTGAGTCTGGTCCCAGGGAGTTGGTGGTGGATGGATTTATTACGCTCCTCTAACCATCCACGCACATGACTGACTGGGAGTGCGGCATCGACGGGTGCGGTGAGACGTTCGAGGAGGTCGAGAAGGCCATCGTCCACCAGACGACCGACCACAAACGACGCGAGTGCAAAGTCTGTGGCTCGGTCGTCCCCGACGGCTACTTCGCCATCCGCCACGCCTTCGACGAACACTCGCGGGCTGAGTACGTCCGCTCGTACGGTGCGAGCGCGAGCGAGGTGCGCCGACGCGAGCGCGTCCGCGACGCTATCGAAGAGGAGGCCGACCTCCAGCACGTCGTCAACAAGATAGACGAAGTGCAGGGTGGCTCTCCCTAACCAATCGACTCTCTGAACGCTATTCTGCTGCTACTCCAACGAAGTAGACGAAAATACCAAGAGCGCGTCAGCGCTCTTCGGAGTCCGCTCACGGCTTCGCCGTTCGCGTGGTCCGAGGAACTACCGTTCCTCGCTATCCAGCACGCGAATCTGGTCGCCGCGGACCGTGACCGGAATCGGAACGGTCGCTTCGTACAGTTCGACCGTCACTTGGTCCTTGCCTTCGTCGATGCGTTGGACCTGCGCCTTCTCGCCCTTGAACGGGCCAGCGATGAGTTCCACGATGTCGCCCTCGGCGATACCCTCCACGTCGGGGGTCGGCGAGAGGAAGTGCTCGACTTCAGAGATGCTGCTCTCGCCGGGGACGATGTTGCGAGCGTGCGGAATCTCTTCGAGGACGCGGTTCAGTACCGCGCTGTTGTCGGCCTCGACCATCACGTAGCTCGTGAGCGAATCCGGTGCGAGGGCGGCGTGGACCTCCGACTCCTCGCGGTTCATGATCATGTCCGCGACGGTGCGTTCCTGACTTGCGGTCGTCTTGACTGCGTATATTCCCATGGCGACTACCTCACGTTGGGATGAAACTCATGATCGCCGCGATGATGAATCCGAGGACGCCGATGAGGGCGATTCCTGCGCCGGCGATTGTCGAAATCTTCGAGAATTCGTCGAACGAGGGCGTGCTCGCGAGTTTCAGCACGCGAACGTACGACGAGAGTTCGAACTTGACATCCATGTTACCGTGGTTTCGTCGTGGGGCTTTTTCTATCTATTGATGACCGTCCGCTGTGGCCCCAGCGAACGCAGTAGCTAGTCGAGAACGAGAGCGGTGTTTCGGCACACCACCACGAATCGTGAATGTGCGAGGCACACCGAACCGCGACAGACGGACTACTCGACGTAGTCGATGTCTTGGAGTTGCTTGTTCGCCTTCGCCTGCTGGGCCTCGTTGCGCCCGTAAATCTGGGGCGACTCGACGCCAGTGACGACTATCATCGTGCGCATCTCGCCCTCCAACTCTTCGTCGATGGAGGTCCCCCAGATGATGCGTGCGTCGGGGTCGATGCGGTCGTAGATTTCCTCGACGACGCCTTCCGCCTCTTCGATGGACATGTCGTTGCCACCGGTGACGTTGACGAGCGCGGAGTTCGCGTTCGAAATGTCCACGTCGAGCAACGGCGAGCGCATAGCGGACTTGACCGAGTCCTGCGCTTTGGCGTCCGAGTCGCTCTCTCCGAGTCCGATCATGGCGACACCACCTTTCTCCATGACCGTGCGAACGTCGGCGAAGTCTAGATTGACGAGTCCGGGTTTGGTGATGAGTTCGGTGATACCCTTGACAGAGCGCATCAGCACCTCGTCGGCAACCTTGAACGCCTGTCGGACCGGCAGTTTACCCACCGAATCGAGTAGACGGTCGTTCGGGACGACGATGACGGTGTCAGAGACGTCTCGCAGTCGCTCCAGACCTGCTTCGGCGTTGGTGCGCCGAACCTCGCCCTCCGCCGTGAACGGCGTCGTGACGATAGAGATAGTCAGCGCGCCCGACTCGCGGGCGGCCTTGGCGACGACGGGCGCGGAACCGGTCCCGGTGCCGCCACCGAGTCCGGCGGTGACGAACACCATGTCCGACCCCTGAATCGCGTCGTAAATCTCTTCTTGACTTTCGAGTGCGGATTCCTCGCCGACCTGCGGGAGCGAGCCAGCACCTCGTCCTTGGGTCTTCTGCTCGCCCATCAGAATCTTGGTGTCGGCCTCTATCTCGACGAGGTGTTGCACGTCGGTGTTCGCGGCGACGAGCTTCGCGCCGTGAATTCCTTCCTCGGCCATGCGGTTGACAGTGTTCCCACCGGCCCCACCACAGCCGACGACCGTGATGTCGGTCTGAAGGTCCTGAAGTACGTCTTTCAGCTCTTCGTCGGTCATCGTCCCCGACGGATTCACGTCCTGCGCGCCACCCCCCGATGCGGGCTGGCCGGAGGTCTGTTGGCCCTCGGCCTCCTCGATTGCGTTATCGACTAACGAGTCCATGCTGAAGTTGCCTTGAGAATGGAGCTTAATTATCTTTCCCCTCTCTGTCGGACGTATGTCTGACATTAGTTGACATTTGCGGGGCGCAGAACGGCGAAAACGAGCCTCGAACCGACTCAGACGGGGAACTTGCGGACCCGTCGGCTCCGAACTTGCTCGGGCGCGATTTCCTCGCCATCGACGGTGACAGTTCGTCCAGCAGACAATTTTCCGAACTTTGGCCCTTCCGGAACGCCCAACTCGTTTGCTTTCGCCGGATCGAACGCGACTTCGCGCGCGACGACCGCGCCGTCCTCGCGCTCGACCGAATCGTACTTCCGTGCCAGTACGTCAGCGAGCGCGGAGACCAGTCGATCGCGGTCTGCTGGAGAGCGAATCGCGGCCTGCCCTGTCGCGCGAGTTCCGCTCTGCTCGGTCTGGAACGCGAGCGAGTTCGCCTCGACCGCCTCGCGCGCGGCGTCGGCGTCGATGCCCTGTGCTTCCGCGAGGAGGTCGGTAGGCAAGTCGATGCACTCGTAGGAGTCGTCGATATCCGTCACCGCAAGTTCACCGAAGCGCAGTCCAGAGTCTACGTCTCCCAACTCGGCTTCGAGGTCGGCTACCAAATCGAGTGAGATGCCCGCCGTCTCTCGGACCCACGTCTCGCTCACGACGCGGTAGCCCAATTCCTCGATTACCGATTCGAGTTCCGGTCGGTCGCCGTCGATGACCGCATACTCCGCGCGACTCTGCTCGAAAGCGCGCCGAAGCACGTCCGTATTTTCCGCGGGTGCGCCCATCGCGTCGAGACACCAGTCGGCCGCGACGTGCCCGACGGCCCAGTCCGTCTCGCGCGCGATGCGCGTGAACCGAGGTGCGTAGTGGTTGCCGCCGAAGCCGACGAGTTGGCGCGATTTGTGTGGCTCCGCACCCTCCAGGTCGAGGATAGCGCGCGCCGCGGCGCGCGCCGCGTCTTCGTCCTCCCACTGTGGGTCGTCGCTTCCCAACTCGGCGAACATCGAGGGCACCCCGACCGAAGACGGGCCGTGGTGCGTACACTCCATGCCGACCTCGTACTCGTCGGGCGCGTACTCGGCGAAGGCCGAGAGTAAGCGTTCGTGCGCGTTCGGACAGGCTTCCGCGAGTCCGCCGTCGGTACCGCCGTACTTCGCGGGACCGAAGTTGCCAGTGAAGTGCGCGGTGAGCAACGGGCCGGTGTCGCCGGAATGCCGGGAAGCGAAGACGAGCAAGTCGGGCGATTCTGCGGCCGCTCCCGCGTCGCTTCGCTCCGCGCTCGCACGTTCCGAGGTGCTCCGAACCTCGCCGAACGCGTCCGCCGCGTTCTCCATGTCGAGGTGTAGCGCGTCGAACTCCCTGAGTTCGAACGCGCCGTGGCGGTAGACGGTCCCGCCGCCGTCGGCGTCGGGTCGCGTCTCGTCCTCCTGTCGCTCCCAGTCGACGAGGTCCAGCAGGTGGTCGCCGATGTGGACCGACGCCGAATCCGCTCGGCTGACGACGATAGCTATCACGGGCGAAGGTAGGTTGCGTGGGGACGAAAAGCGCGTCGGATGAGGAGAGAGAACCGCTGACGAGGTCGGTCAGTCCGCGTGTTCGGGTTGGCTCGACTGACCGCCAATCGCCTCGCGGGCGTTGGAAGCCGTCCGGTCGAGGAGCCACCGAAGTTCGTCACGGCGCATGGCTAGCAGCGCCACGCCAAGCAGCATGTAGATGACCGTGTACGCGTAGAGGATGTCGATGCTCAGTGCCGTCGCCTCCGCTTCTGGCATCCTCTGGATGATGTAGAACTCCGCGACGATTTGGGTGACGAAGAGGACGAGCAGGCCGATGGCCTCTCGCACGCTTATCTTGAAGTTGGTCAACAGTGCGATGGCGAAGAAGCTCTGTGCGGCGGTAATCCAGATTTCGGCCGCCTGCTTCTCGTCGAACGGAAGCGTTCCTATCTGTCCGAGGGCGATACTGTAGACCACCGCGAGCGTCCCGATGAGGAGCGTCCACTGGTTGAGTTTCGAGGAGATGAGCGCGTTGAATCCGGCCGTCGAGCGCGCCTTGTTCACGAGGTAGGCGACGACGATGAGTTCCGGACTCTCGCTGGCCAGCGGCGCAATCCACTGAATCATGAAGAACGAGGGGATGCCGAGCGCTTCCCCGAGGTGTTCCAGCCCGGACGCGAACGGGTGGACTGCCGTGTAAATCATGAACCCGGAGTAGAAGAACAGTCCGAGAACGGCCGCGATTCGGGGGCCTTTGCTCCACGATTGGAAGTACGCCGGAACGCCGACCTGCTCTTCGTGTTCGTCTACCTCGCCCCGGATGATGATGGCGATGTAAGCGAGGTACAGGCCGACGAGGATGATAGTGTCGGTCATGCCGATACCGCCCATGAACGGCACGAAGAACGCGTAGGCGGTCGCCGCGAGCAAGAAGGTAATTTCCGTCGCAATGTCGCGGTCCAGTTCGATGCGGTCGGCCCAGATGCCCGACTGTTCGCTGACGGCGGAGTCCGAGGAACTGCCCGACCGATAGATGGTGAACAGTGCGATACCGGACCAGCCGAGACCGATGAGGATTCGGTTCGCGCCGGTCATGTTCGCAACGGCGAGGTTCGCGGCTTCCGCGCCACGTGCGGTCCCGACGTTCGCACCCGCAGTCCACGCGTACAGTGCGTCAACTGCGTACTCTGGCGCGACGGCGAGGACGGCCAAGACCGCCAGCGCGAACGCACGTGGCACGTCTTTCTCCGCCGTTTCGGCCGCCCACGCGAGCATGAACGATGCGCCGAGGACGGCGACACCGGAGACCGCAACCGTCTGAAGGTCACTCAGCGAGTGTGCCTGCCCCGTGGCCCAGACGAACACCCACGGTACCGTGAGCAACGTCGTGAGTATGACTGCGAATAGAGGATGTCGTAACCGGCTCATTGATACGACCGGGGATTACCTCCCCCCAAAAGTAGGTCTTGCGCTATCTCGCTAGCTGTAATTGTTCGGTCACGTGGAGGACAGAATACGACGTCCTTGACTGTGAAACGTCCCCTTCAGGGGAACAGCACGTAGACGAATCCGGCGTAGCCGCCGATGAGCGCGATGCCGCTCCAGCGCGAGAGGTGGCGACCGTAGGCCATCAGTGCCATCGCACAGACCGTGAACGCTATCATCACCGGGAAGTGGAACGTCTGGACGCTGGAGGTCACCGAGAGCGGGTTGACCAGCGCGAGCAGGCCGATGACCGCGAGGACGTTGTAGATGTTCGACCCGATGACGTTTCCGATGCTGAACTCGGCTTCGTCGCGGATAGAGCCAATCAGCGAGGTCGCTAGCTCGGGAAGCGACGTGCCGAACGCGATGATGGTGATACCGATGACGAGGTCGCTGAAGCCGAACGACCGCAGGAGTCCTGTGCCGCCTTGCACCAGTCCGATAGAACCGCCCAGCAAACAGACGCCCGCACCGAGTAGCAGACCGATTTCTCGCAGGGTGATGTCGTCGTCCTCGGCTTCGACCTGCAGTTCTTCGGGCACCACGCCGTCTTCCGGCGAGCGGGACTCGTACAGCATGTAGCCGGTGAACACTGCCAGCAGGAGGAGCATCGCACCGCCGTCCACGGGGCCGAGCGTGCCGTCGCTCCCGAGGACGACGAGCAACACCGCGGCGGCGAGCATGAACGGTCCGTGTCGCCAGAGCAACTTCGAATCGACCGAGAGCGGTTGGACGACCGCCGAGGCTCCGAGGACGAGGCCGATGTTCGCGATGTTCGACCCGATGATGTTCCCCAAGCCGATGTCGTCGGAGATGCCGATGCCGCCGATGAGGCTGACGAACAGTTCCGGCGCAGTCGTGGAGAAGGCGACGATAGTCACGCCGACCGTCGCGGGGGCGATGCCGTAGCCGATGGCGAGCGACGAGGCGCTGTCCACCAGCAACTCCGCACCCAGATAGAGAAGCAGTATCCCGCCGACGAGGTACAGCACGTCGGCCGAGAAGAGTAACTCTCCTGTCGATTGCAGTGGTATCATTGTTCTCTACTCCTGTCCCAAATAGAGCAGTGCGATAAGTACTTCGTTTATTATATATCCTGATAACGAGGACCACGCTCTCGAACCCAGCAGTTAACCCGACCCCCACCGAGTCGCCAGACATGGACGTGTTCGGACTGCTCGGCAACCCGGTCGGGCACTCGCTCTCGCCGCCGATGCACGAGGCGGCATACGACGAATTCGGGATGGACGCTCGCTACGTCACCTTCGAACCAGCCACCGACGAACTCGGGGCCGCTATCGACGGCGCGGACGCCCTCGGCGTCGCCGGACTGAACGTCACCATTCCGTTCAAGGAGGAGGCGCTCGACTTCGTGGAACCGGACGAAATGGCGACCCGTGTCGGCGCGGTCAACACAATCGACTTCTCGGGGGAGACGCCGACCGGCCACAACACCGACGTTGCAGGGGTCCGGCGCGCGTTCGCCCACCACGACGTCGCGCTCGCGGAGCAAGACGCCGTCGTAGTCGGTGCCGGGGGCGCTGCGCGCGCGGCGGCCTTCGCGCTCGCCGACGCGAACGCGAACTCGATTCACGTCGCCAATCGAACCAAGTCGCGCGCCGAGCGACTTGCGGCGGACGTGAGTGACAGCGTCGGCGACCAACTGAGCGACGGAGTGACCGCTGGCGGCCTCGAGGCGCTCGAAACGCGGGTCTCCGACGCGACGGTTCTCGTCAACGCCACCAGCGTCGGCATGGAAGAAGACCGTTCGCCGGTTCCGAAGGCAGCACTCCACGGAGACCTCGCGGTACTCGACGCCGTGTATCGCCCGCTCGAAACGCGACTCCTCAGCGAAGCGCGCGAGTGTGGCGCGACGACCATCGACGGCGCGTGGATGCTGTTGTATCAAGGTGTCGAGGCGTTCGAGCGGTGGACCGGTCGGGATGCACCAGTTGGAAGAATGAACGAATCCCTTCGGGCACGGCTTTAAGTGCCACCGGGGATTACTGCCACGCAAATGGGACTTCTCACCAAGCTGAAGTCGTTGCTCGGACTCGACGAAGACAAGTCGCAGGTCCGCCGGACTGACTCCGGCGTCACCATCGAGCGGAAACCTGGTGAGTCGCCGGAGCCGGACACGGAAACCGAGAGTGCCGTCAAAGGCGTCGATACGGACACCGAAACGACTCCCGAAGCAGCGACCGAAGCAGCCAAACCGGGCGAGGCGGACGCACAGCCAGAACAGACCGAAACGACCGAACCCGAGGCAACGCCGGACGTAGAAGATGCCATCGAAGAGGCGGAAGAGCCTGCGGAAGCCCCCGAAAATTCTGCGGAGTCTGCCGAAGCCGACGAAGCCGAAGAGACCGACGAAGAAGCAGAGACAGCGGTCGAGGAAGCCGAAGAACCAGAAATCGAGGAGACGGAAGCGGAGACGGGCATCACCACCGAAGACGTGACCGAGGAACCGCCTGAAGCCGAGGGCGACGAATCGGAGACCGAAGTCGCCGCCGAACCGGCCGAGGCGACGTCGCCCGACGAGGAGGCGGCACAGCCAGCCCAGACCGAAGACACGGAACCCGAGCCGACGCCCGAAGCGGAGACAGAAGTGGACGAGGACGAAGAACCCGCTGGCGCGGGCGAACCGCTGGACGATATCAAAGGTATCGGCCCGGCGTACGCCGAGCGACTGGAAGACGCGGGCGTTCCGGATATCGCGGCACTGGCGACGGCGGACGCAGACGAACTCGCCGACGAGACCGACCTGTCGGCCAAGCGGATTCAGGGCTGGATAGACCGCGCTCAGGCGCGGTAGAACCGCAACACGGTTAGGCACTTCCTGCGTTTTCCCGACTGATGAGCGACCGGACCGTCGTGACCGACCGCAACGCGTTCCGACGAGCGGCGCGCGACGCACCGGACGGCGCGCGCGTCCCCGTGGAAGTACAGGTTCACGTGGCCGACCCCTTCGACGCCTACCGGCGGGCGCGCGACGGCACTGGCGGGTTCTACCTCGCTACGACTGGTGGGCAGTCCGGCTGGGGCTACTTCGGTGTGGAACCTGCCGAGCGAGTGCAGACTCGCGGGGACGCGACGGCACTCGACGATAGTGAGTGCGACGACGAAGGGAGCGCCGATTGCGGACCGAGTCTCGCCGCGCTCGCTGGTCTGTTGGACGACGAGCGACTGGTCCGGGGCGACTGCGACGTTCCGTATCCCTGTGGACTGTTCGGCTGGCTCTCCTACGACCTCGTTCGGGAGTTGGAGAACTTGCCGGAGAAGGCGGTGGACGACCGGGGGCTTCCCCAGTCACAGTTCGGGTTGTACGATTGCGTGGCGGCGTGGGAAGAGCCGCGAGACGCGAGCGAATGCAGTGAGCGAGAGTCTCGGAATGCCGAGCGGGGAGGAACGACCCGCGAGCCGCGAGCCGCGAGGGGTGAGCAAAGCGAAGCCCTCGGAGACCGAGCGGCGAAGCCGCGAGGGGGGAGCGAGAAGACGACGCTCCACGTCACCGCCTGCCCGCGTATCTCCGACACTGCATCTGACGCCTCCATCGACGCCGCGTACGACCGCGGTCGGGCGCAGGCACTGGACCTCGCCGACCGCGCGACTTCGGGTGACCCGGATGTTGGCACGCCCCCGGTCGAAGCAGACACGGCGGAGTTCGAGAGCGACTGCGGCCGGGACGCCTACGCCGAACGGGTCAGGCGCGTCAAATCGTACGTCCGCGACGGCGACACGTTTCAGGCGAACGTCTCCCAGCGACTCACTGCGCCTGCGGCCGTGCATCCCGTCGAAGCGTTCGAGGCGCTTCGGCAGGTGAACCCCGCGCCCTACTCCGGCCTGCTCGAATTTCCCGGCATCGACCTCGTGAGCGCCAGTCCGGAACTACTGTTGGAAGTCGAAGGCAATCGTGCAGTGACGGAACCGATTGCGGGAACGCGACCTCGCGGGGAGACTGCCGCGGAAGACGTCGAACTGGAGACCGACCTACTCGGTGACGAGAAGGAGCGCGCCGAACACGCCATGCTGGTCGATTTGGAGCGCAACGACTTGGGGAAAGTTTGCGAGTATGGAAGCGTCGAGGTGTCTGACTACCGCAGAGTGGACCGGTACTCGGAGGTGATGCACCTCGTTTCAGAGGTGGAGGGACGGCTCCGAGACGGGACGACGATTGCAGATGCCATCGCCGCGGTGTTCCCCGGCGGCACCATCACGGGCGCGCCCAAACCCCGCACGATGGAGATAATCGACGAGTTGGAGGGGACGCGTCGCGGGCCGTACACCGGGAGCATCGGCGTGATGGGCTTCGACGGCCGGGGGACGCTGAACATCGTGATTCGGACGCTGGTTCGGTGGGAACAGGAGTACCATCTGCGCGTCGGGGCCGGTATCGTCCACGATTCCGTGCCGGAGGCCGAATACGAGGAGACGCTGGCGAAGGGCCGGGCGCTGATTACTGCGGTGGACGAGGCGCTGGGTGAGGGGAAGGAGTTGGCGGTGGAAGGTGAGGGTTCGGAGTGAAAACGAGGGTTTCGTCTGAGTGGCCGCGCGATTACTGAGTCACTATGTCTCGGATTTTCACAGACTAACCGGCGCGCGGGAGCGACGGTAGGAGCGACTCGCGCGAGGGATGAGTATCACAGCGCGAAAGACGCGACCCGATGTGGTCGCGTCTTCCGAATCCGAGAAACGCAGTCGGATGGGGAGGCGTGTGGTTGCGGTGTTCTATGTTTCGTGTGAGTAGTGGTCTTCACTCGTCCAATTCCGTTTGCCGAGTTCGCTCTATCGACTGCTCTCGTCGCACTCATTACACAAACCACTCTTCTCACGACCATTCCACGAACACACAGAACCGAGAGCGTTTAGCCCCGTCCACACAAACCACCACATAACACCGAGTCACACACCCGAAAATGTCCATTCTCGTCATCGACAACTACGACTCGTTCGCCTACAACCTCGTCCAGTACGTCGGCGCAGCAGTCACATCGAACTCTGACGACTTCGACGCCGCGGACGACACGCCCGCGTCCGAAGTCGTCGTCCGCCGAAACGACGCCATCACCCTCGAAGAACTCCACGATCTCGCGCCGGATGGAATCGTCGTCTCGCCGGGTCCCGGTACGCCCGCCGAGGCGGGCATCTCTATCGATATCTTCGCCGAAACCGACTACCCCACTCTCGGGGTCTGTCTGGGCCACCAGTCGCTCTGTGCGGCCCACGGGTCGCCGGTCGGGCACGCGCCCGAGGTCGTCCACGGCAAGCCTTCCGAGATTCGCCACGACGGCCGGGGCGTCTTCGCGGGCCTGCCAGACACCTTCGAGGTCGGGCGCTACCACTCGCTGTCCGTCGAGCGTGAGGACCTCCCCGCCGCGCTCGAAGCGTCTGCGTGGACTGTCGAGGACGACGGCGACGAAGACGGTGCAGACCACGGTGTCTTGATGGCCGTGCGCCACCGCGAGAAGCCCCACGTCGGCGTGCAGTTCCACCCCGAGAGCATCCTCACCGAGAGCGGGCAAGCACTCGTCAGCAACTTCTGTGACTCCTGTACCGATGACTGAACTGTACTACCACGTAGACGGCGACGTCGTCCCGGCCGACGAAGCGACAGTTTCGGTCCGCGACCGCGGATTCATGTACGGTGACGCGGCGTTCGAGACGATGCGTGCCTACGGCGGCGAGATTTTCGAGTGGGACGCCCACGCCGAACGCTTGCGTAAGACTTGCGAGACCCTCAGCATCGACCACGGACTCACGAAAGAGGACCTCCGGGAGCGAATCGACGCCACGCTCGACGCGAACGACTTCGAGGATGCCTACGTCAAACTCTCCATCTCGCGGGGCGTGCAACCCGGCAAACTGACGCCCCAACCAGTCGAAGACGCCACGGTCGTCGTGTACGTCTCGGAACTCCCTCGTGGCGGCAAGGGTAGCGACCCAGTTTGGGACGACCCAGCCAGAGCGGAGATAGTCGAGACCCGGCGCGTGCCCGACGCCGCACTGCCAGCGAGCGCGAAGACCCACAACTATCTGAACGGAATTCTGGCGAAACTGGAACTCGCTCAGGACACAGATACCGCCATCATGCTCGACAGTCACGGCAATCTCGCGGAGGCCGCGACGAGCAACCTCTTTTTCGTCGCCGACAGGACCATCAAAACACCGGGTCTCGACGGGCCGATTCTCCCCGGCATCACTCGGCAAGTCGTCTTCGAACTCGCCGGTGGGTTGGGACTCTCGGTCGAAGAAGGGACCTACAGTCCCGACGAGTTGCGAGACGCGGACGAAGCCTTTCTCACAAACTCGACGTGGGAACTGCGGCCGATTGGGAGCGTCGATGGAAGAGAACTCGGCAGGGGGCCAGTAATAGAGGCGCTCGCTGGGGCGTTCGACGCGCGCGTCGAATGCGACTGCTACGAGTGAGCCGCTCGTCTGCGACGAGTGGCGATCGGTCTACAGATAGTCGAACTCGCGACCTGCCTCGGTGCCGAAGCCCTGCCGTTCGTGTGCCCACTCGAAGGGATGCTCGTCGCGTTTCTCGGCGAGGAACTCCACGATGGTGCCCGCCACGTCACCCCCGTAGAGGTTCGGCCCCGAACTCATCTGGTCGCGAAGGTCGGACTCGGCGACGTGTTCGACCGTCTCGCGGACGAACTTCCCGGAGACGGGCGGTACGAGCAGGTTCGTGTTCGCCTCGAACACCGTCTCCGGTCGGTCGGTGTTGAACCGCGCGGTGAGACAGACCGGGCCGTCGATGTAGTTCAGTTCCTCCTGCATGCTACCGGAGTCCGTCAGTTCCGCGAGGCACTGTCCGGATTCGAGGAACTCGTAGACGTGGGCGTGCTTCTTCCAGAGACCGGTAAAGAGGAAGTTCTCGCGCTCGTCGGCCAGTCGGGTCAGTTTCTCCCGCAGACCGTACTCCCGGAGCGCGCGCTCGGTCGCGTTCAGTTCCACGAAGTTGACGTTGTAGCCCGACTCGACGAGGCCGATTACGCCCTCCACGATAGCTTCGAACCGCTCGGGGAGCAGATTCGCGCGTCGGTGGACGTCCACTCGAATCCAGTCGTCGCGGGCTTCCAACGCGGGGTACACGTCGAAGACGCTCTGGTCGAGGTTGGCGTCTTTCTTGGCCTCGATGGCGTCCACGACTGAGTTGCCGACGACCGGCATTCGGTCGCTCCCCTCGACTTCGGTCGGATAGCCCTCGCGTTCGAGGTGGTCGCGGTTCAGTTCGACCGGCGCGAACTGGTAGATGGACCCGGCAGACCCGACGAAGGTGTCGTACTGCTCGGGGAACGGTTCGGTGCGATTGCGCACCCACTCGCCCTCCCACTGCTGGCGGACGACTTCTGCGGGGTCGGCAGTCGGGTCGAATTCTTCGGGGGCCATCCCGCGCAGTCCGGCCTCGTTGTGCGCGACGAACTGGTTCGTAGCGAACATCCACGCCTGCGGGACGATGCCCGCCGCGAGCGTGTCGCCGTGGACGATTGGCAGGACGGTCGTGTCGGGGTAGTGTTCCTCGACGTGCTGGGCGAACCGTTTGACCTTCCGCATCAGTTGGGCGGTCTTCTCCGAGAGGTCGCCCCGGACGCGGAGGTCTGCGGCGACTCGGTCCTCGACGCCGTACTCCGCGAGTCCGTGGCCGAGTACGTCGTCGTAGTGCTGGCCAGTGTGGAGGACGAAGCAGGGCACGTCGCGCGAGTCCGCGGCGGCGACCAGCGGCGCTTGCTTGTAGAAGTCGGGCTTGGTCGCGGTGACGACGGCGAGCGCGTAGTCGTCGCGGTCCAGTTGCGCGGCGAGTCGGTCGTCGTAAATCTCCATCTCGGGACTGGTGCTCATCCGTTGATCCAGACGACCGGACGAGCGAGTTAGTAGCTTGCCATCTCGGAACGGGAAGTGGTCAGAAAAGAGCCAGACCCGACTGCCATCGACGACTGCGGACTCTCGACCTCGAAACGCTCGATGACACGTTCCACCGATGACGCCCGCCCGCCGACCAACCGCCTGGTGGGACTTTCGAAGTGGCCACAGTCACGCTAACTCCCACGATTCGTACCGAGTGCGGGGTTTCGAGACAGTATCCGAGACGGCACCGGAATTTGAATGAGTGCGCAATCTTCAAATTCACGCTCCCCCTACGCGAGGTCGTGAGTACGGACCGTCGAATTACGAGCGTCGATGAGGTCCCCGACGACAGCACGTTCCTCTTCCGAGTCCGAAATTCGGAGACCGACGAGCAGAAGGAAGTGATTCTCCTACGTCTCGGCGGCGAGGAGTCATCCGAGGGCGACGAGGCCGACGACAAACAGACCGACGGCGGCGAGGAGATAGTCGGGTGGTTCAACTACTGCCAGCACTTCACCCACATCAAACTCGACAAGGGCGAGGGCGCGCCGATGCGCGACGGCGAAGTAATCTGTGCGAACCACGGCGCGTGGTTCGAATCCAACACTGGCTACTGCTCGTTCGGTCCCTGTGAGGGCGCGTATCTCAACGAAGTCGAAGTCACTGTCGAAGACGGCGACGTGTACCTCGCGGACGAGGACTACGAGTTCGTTGGTCTTGGCCCCGAGGAGAAAGACGACTTCGACCTCACCTCGAAGTCGAACATCGAGTTCTGAATTTCAGGCGATTTTGTACTCTGGTTCCGAAATCGCCTCGCTCTTGCAGTCGGGGCACCGCGAGGGGCGATTCGCTGGGTCGTCGAAGGCGTCGAAGCCGCAGTCTCGACAGGTCGGCGGTGCGACCAGCAGTTGTTCGTCGCCGTCGTCCAGTGACCGGGCGACGTGCCGGACGTGGTCTACGGCGGACGGAGCGGTGATGTCGAACTCGTTGGCCAGCACACTCGGGGCGGCACTGCGCTCTCGCAGGTGGGCGGCGATTCGTTCGCGGGTCGTCGCGTCGGCCTCGCGCATATCCGGCCGTCGGGACCCCGACGACCAAAACCTTTCTCCCGGCGGTAGGGTTTTGTATAGGGACTCGTATAATTAAGCCGACACGGAGATGAGTGACCCCGACTTCCGGGAAGAGTCTGTGACGAACGCAGACGGCCTTCCGAGCGACGATAGCGACGAGGAGTGCGGGGAACAGGACGTAGACGCCGAGCGCATCGAGCAACGTGGTGGCGGGCAGGCACCTGCCGGTCGTTCCTACGAGAGTCTCACCCAGCACGCCAAACGACTCGAAGCTATCGTTGACAGTAGCTCAGACCCTATCGTCCTCAAAGACTTAGCGGGTCGCTACCAGTTCGTCAACGACGCGGCCGCCGACTACGTCGGTCTCCCGAAGTCCGACATCGTCGGTTCGACCGACCCGGAGTTGTTCGGCGAACCGGGCCGCGAGATTCGACGCTACGAGAAAGCGGTAATGGAGACCGAGACGGACCGGACGTTCGAGGTGACCCTGCCCGGCGAAGACGGCGACGAACGCGTCTTCGAGAACCGAGCGTCGCCGTACTACGACCCAGACGGTGAACTCGCGGGGACGTTCGCCATCTGCAAAGACGTGACCGAGCGGAAGGTTCGAGACCAGACCCTCGAAAGCCAACGCAACGCCCTCGCCACGCTGAACCGAATCAACGAAGTCGTGCGGGCGGTAATCAGCGTCCTCATCGGTGAGGCGAACCGTGAAGAGATAGAGCAAGCAGTCTGTGACCGCATCGTGGAATCGGACCTCTACGAGGTCGCGTGGGTCGGCCAGCCGAACGCCGCGACGGGTGAGATTCGTGGACTCGTCGGCGCGGGGATAGACGACTCGATTCGAAGCCTCGTAGACGGCATCGACGTGAGCGAGGACAGCGACGAAGCGGTAGCGAAAGCCTACCACACGGGCGAGACGCAAGTCGTCGCCAGATTCGGCGACGAGGCGTGGTCCGCGGCGAGCGACCTCCGACAAGACAGCATCGTGGACCAGAGCGACCGCTCGGGCATCGCCGTCCCCATTCGGTACGGGGACACGACCTACGGCGTCCTCGCCGTCGAATCGACCCGTCCGTCCGCGTTCAGTGACCGTGAGGCCGACGCGTTCGACGTGTTGGGCGAACTCATCGGGTTCGCCATCAACGCGGTGATGAACCGCCGACTGGCGCTGTCGGACACCGTCGTCGAACTGGAGTTCGAACTCGACGACCCGAACTCCGTCTACGTCGCGCTCTCTGAACAACTCGGCTGTTCGCTCCGGTTGGAGGGGATGGCGACCGGACCGGACGGGTCGCTCGTATTCTACGACACGATGTGGGGCGCGGACCCCGAGGAACTCATCGCCCTCGCCGCCGAGTGGGACACCGTCGAGAGCGTGCGACTGGTCAGCCAGCACGAAGACGAGTACCTCCTCGAATTCACCGTCTCGGGGTCGTCGTTCGTCCTCACGCTCTCTGAGTACGGCGCGAAGACGAGCGAAGCGATAACCGAACGCGGAACGGCGCGCGTCGTCGCCGAACTCCCTCCCGACACCGACGTTCGAGAGGTGGTCGAACAGGTCCGAGAGGAGTACCCCAGCGCCGAGTTGGTCGCCAAGCGCGAACGAGAGCGCGAAGTCCACACTGCCCGCGAGTTCTGACGGCAGTTGAGCGACCAACTGACCGACGCCCAGCGTCGCGCGCTCCGCTCGTCGTACTTCGCGGGCTACTACGAGTGGCCGCGGGACAGCACGGCCGAAGAAGTCGCCGACTCGCTCGGTATCTCTTCGCCGACGCTCCACCAACACCTCCGAAAAGCCCACCGAGAACTCCTGAGTGCGTTCTTCGCGGAGTAACCTAGCTGTTTAGGCCCACTGTTCTTTGTCGTAGGCGCGTTATACTCCTCCGACGCGTCGGAACAATGAGCGACAAAAGTAAACCAGAGAGGCAGGGGGAAGCGACGAACGGTGTCTCGTCCGTATCGGAACACGATTCGCTTGAGACACCGGAAATCGACGTGCTACTCGAAGCACTCGCGGACCAGCAACGCCGTTGCATCCTCGAACAACTCGTCGAAGCAGACGACGGCGTCGCGACGTTCTCCGAACTCATCGACCGAGTCCTCGCAACGTCTCGTGGCCCGAACGGTAGCCGCGAGCGCGTCGCAACGAGTCTCCATCACCGTCACTTGCCGAAACTCGCCGACGCTGGTCTCGTCGAGTACGACGCACGGAGCGAGACCGCACGCTATCGCGGTGACGCCGTCACCGAACAGTGGCTCGAACTGGCTATCGACCACGAATAACGACTTCTCTGACAGGTTCCAGCGACACGCGACCCGACGCACCGAGTGTTTCAGTGATACTCCGACTGCTTCTGTGATACTCCAACTGCTTCTGTTAGTCTTTACTCGTTCAACCCGCGTCGGTGGATGTGCGAGCGGTCGAAACGAGGGTCTCTCCTACGACTGACTCGGTGAATGAAAAAGGACTTACGCCGGGCCGCCGTCGCCCGAGATATGAAAGCCGTCGTTCTTGCCGGTGGTTACGCGACCCGCCTCTGGCCGATTACGAAGCATCGGCCGAAGATGTTCCTCCCAGTCGGCGACTCGACCGTCATCGACCAGATATTCGCCGAGTTGGAGGCCGACGAGCGCGTGGACGAAGTGTTCGTCTCGACGAACGAACGCTTCGCCGACAGTTTTCGCGACCACTTGGAGAACAGTAGGTTCGAGAAGCCGACGCTCACCGTCGAGGACACGACCGAAGAGGACGAGAAGTTCGGCGTCATCGGCGCGCTCGCGCAACTGTTCGACCGCGAGGACGTCACCGACGACACCATCGTCATCGCGGGCGACAACCTCATCAGCTTCGACGTGGCCGAGTTCATCGACTACTTCCAAGCGAAAGACTCGACCACGCTGGCCGCCTACGACGTTGGCAGTCGAGAACGCGCGAAGTCGTACGGACTAGTCGAACTCGACGGCGACGAAGTCGTTGACTTCCAAGAGAAGCCCGAAGACCCCAAGAGTACGCTCGTCTCCATCGCCTGTTACGCCTTTACCGAGGATACCATTCCGCTGTTGGACGAGTATCTGGAAGACGGGAACAACCCGGACGAACCCGGGTGGCTCATCCAGTGGCTTCACGACCGCCATCCGGTCTACGCGTTCACGTTCGACGGCGCGTGGTACGACATCGGCACGCCCGAGAGCTACCTCGAAGCAGTCTCGTGGAAACTCGACGGTCAGAACCACATCGCAGAGAACGCGAGCGTCGATAACACGACTATCGGCGAGAACGTCCACGTCATGGAAGGCGCGGAACTCGTCAACTCCAGTCTGAACAACACCATCGTCTTCCCGCAAACGACGATTCACGACTGCGACATTCGCAACTCCATCATCGACGAGAAGACTCACGTCGAGAACATGGACCTCGCGGGCGCGCTCATCGGTGCGCACACCCAACTGACGAACGGGGAGTAGCGCGCCAACCCACCTTCAAAACTCTCCAGTTTTCTTACTCACTCAACCGCGCGTCCGTAATCTGCAACGTGCCGCGCGACTCCTCCCATTCGGTCTCGTACTCCAGTTCGATAGGCCGCTCCATGTGCGGGCCGTCGGTCACCAGCGTCTCGAACTCGCCGCCTTCGCCGAGGATGTGGACGCCGTACTCCTCGTGGAGTTCTTCGAGTTCGGCAATCGCTTCCTCGTCCAGCGTCCGACCGAGCCACGATTCGTCCAGTCCGTAGGCCGCCGCGCGGATGATGGTGATTTCGAAGCCAGCGTCTAGCATCTCGTCAGCGAGTTCGCGGGGGTCGCGCTGCCAGAGCGGCGCGAACAGTTCGATGTCGAGTCGCTCGCACATCCCTTCGATGCGACTGGTCTGGTACTCGCTCTCGATTGCACCCGCGGTGACGCCCGCGACGCCGCTGTCAAGTTCGCTATCGAGTTGCGAGATGGCGGCTTCGAGGGGTTCGAGTTCCGCGTCGCCCTGCGTTCCGGAGTCGCCTGCCGAGTCGGCTTCGAAGTCGTCAGGTTCGACCTCCACGAGTTCGATGTCGAGGCTCTCGGCGGCGAGACTCGCCAATCGAGTCGCCGGAACGTGGTACATGTACGAGTCACCCTCCGGGTGGACCGTGACCAGTCGCGACACGTCTAAGCCTTCTTCCAAGGCGCGATAGAGCGCCCACGAGGAGTCCTTCCCGCCGGAGAACAGAGAGAGCCAGTGGCCGTCGCTCATGTGGTCGAGTCGGGAACGAGCGGCTAAATGCCTCGCGGTTTCGCCGGAATACCGCTCGGCAGGTCGAGAGTCTCGCTCCTATTCGACTAACTCCTCTTCCAGCGAGGTCCCAGTCACGTACGACGAGATTCGCACGCCGACGAGACTCAGCACGACGCCGCTCACGACGAACAGCGCGAGGCGCGTGCCGGGCAGGAGCGTGAGTTCTTGGACCGAGAGATTGCCGACTTCGATGTGCGGAATCACGACGGGGTCGATGTACCCCTCGCGTTGAAGGAAGTACGCCGAGAACCCGCGTACGACGAGTCCGACAGCGAGGACGCCGAACGGAAGGTTGAGATACGAGTTTCGCACCTTCTCGTTACGGATGGCCTCGTCCAGCAGGCGACCGGTCGAGGCCGCGAGCGCCGCCCCGGCGAGCCACGGGACGCTGGCGAACGCGAAGGCCATCGCCGGGAGCAAGATACCTTGGGAGGGCGTCGAAGGGTCGGAGACGTGGAGCGCGCCAGCGAACAGACCGACGAGCGAGAGTCCGGCCGCCACGACGTACGTGACGATGGAGACTCGCCCGGAGTACAGCGCGTCCCTGACTTCGCCGGGGAGGTCCGCGAGGTAGTCGTCCACGCCGATTCCCTTGTAGAGGACGAACAGGCCGATGACGGCCGTGATGGACGCCACTGCGATGGCGGGCCCGAATATCATCAGCAGAATCGGGAACGCCAGCATCACCAGTCCGACGGGGACGAGGACGGTCTGGCGTAGCTCCTCGTCGGCGAGGAACTGCTTGAGCAGGTAGTACGTAGACTCGATGTCGCGGGCCTGCCGGACGACCACTCGGTCCACCGCATCGACTTGAATCCGACTCTCGATGATGGGCACCAGTCGCTCGTCTTGGGCACTGTCGATGACGACGATGGCCGAGTCGGGGTCGTGGTCGGTGATGAGTTGGTCGGTCTGTTCGGCGACGGCCCGGTCGCGACCGACCATCGTCTCGGCCGCGCCGGAGATGACCGCGATGGAGACGTCTTCGTCGTCGTCGCGCAGGTCGCGAGCGACTCGCAGGGCTTCGAGCAAACAGTTCACGCTGGAGTCTTCGGGGTCGGCGAGACCGACTTCCGTGACCAGCGACCGGACCGCTTCCCAACCGGAGACCGGCGTCTCTAAGCCCGTCTTCGTTCCGATGTCGTCGTCCCTATCGACGCACACCACCAGCGTACTCATGTCGCGTGGTTGAATCCAGACGGGCGGGGGTTAAATATCTCTCCTTCGCGGTGGTACTGCTCGTTAGAAGTTATAGCAGTTATCGTGGTTTCGGCTACTTCGAAAGCCCTCGGCCGCTCGACTCGGGGGCCTCGCTGCGCTCCTCGCCTCTGCCTGCGGTGCTTACTTCGTCCGCCTTTGCCGAGCGGCCGACCCCTTTCAGTCCCACCCGTCGATTGATTAGTCGAGCGTTCTCGGTGGAAGGTGTCACCGAGCGTCTCGGAGGGGTGTAACCAATCGTCCGTATTCGTGTCTGACCTGCTCGCGCGGCAGAAAACTTACCCTGTATGAATGTGACGTTTCGAGTATGCCCTCCGAAACGACAATCGAGCGGATACGGGAATCGACGTGGTGGCTGGGCACCCGCGCAGGTGCCGTATTTCCGCTGGTCCTCGCCGCTGGCGGGTCGTACTATCTGGCGACCGGGGAACTCGTCGGCCTCTTCGTGCCAGTGGTAGTGCTGGCAATTGCGCTCCCCTGTCTGCTGGTGAATTTCTTCATCCGAGTCGTGACCGAACCGAGCAGTTCCGACGTAAACGAGGCACGGCCGATTACTGAGATTACGGAGAAGTAGACCGTCAATCCCTCGCTGTCTCGGCGGGGTCAACCACTTCCCCCGTCTCCGGAATCACACCAACCCGCTCGCAGATGTCGTACAGCGGGCACGCCTCCGGGCCGTCCAGACAGGCGGGCTTGCGCGCCGAGCAGTACTCGCGGCCGAACTGAATCGAGGCCGTGTGCCCGAACCCACATTTCTCCGCTGGTACCTCCTGCTCTAACACCGCCCGAACCGCCTCGTGGTCGGCGTCGGGCGGCGCGATGCCGAGTCGCCGGTAGATGCGGTGGACGTGCGTATCGACCGGGAAGACGCCGGTCTGGCCACCGGCGAACAGCAGAACGCAGTCCGCGGTCTTCGGACCGACTCCCGAGAAGTCGAGGAGGGCCTCTCGAACTTCCGAAGGCTCCCCCTCTCTGACGAATTCGTCGAACTCGGCGGCGCTCCCATACTCGTCCAGCACGCGCTCGGCGACTCCGCGAAGGACCTCGGCTTTCTGGTTGTAGAGTCCGGCAGAGCGAATCGTGTCGGCGAGTTCGTCGTGACTCGCGTCGGCGAGCGCCGACGCGAGGCCTACATGGTCCTGAGTTCCATACTTTTCCAGGAGCGCGTCGTGGGCCGGTTGACTGGCTTTGTCGCTGGTGTTCTGACTCAGAACCGTGCGCACCAGACACTCGAAGGCGTCCTGTCCGCCGTAGGTCTTCTGCCAGTACAGTTCGCCGAGACGGTCGATGACTTCCTCGGCGCGAGTCGCGGCCTCCCCCGAAGTGAACGTGGCGAACGAACTCGTCTCGGGGTCGCCACCGCTGATGTTCTCGGCGGGTTCGTCGTTCATAGAGGGACTGAGGTGGCTATCGACTTACTCCTCCCGCTCGACTTCCACCGTCACGGTCAACTCTGCGCCATCCGCCAGCGCCGCCACCAAGTCCCTATCGAAGCCCTCCGCTGCAAAGTCCGCCCCGAGCACGAACGTCCGGTCGTCTACGTAGTCGCTGGTGCGGCCGACCATGCTTCGGTCGCTTTGGAAGGTCAACTCGGGGTCGCCGCGACCCGTCACGCGCTCCGTGTAGCCGCCAGCCTCGAACGTCGCCGTAATCGTAGCGTCTTCGTGCTGGCAAGCCGCGACGAACTCCGAATCGAAGTCTGCGGGTGCTTGGTCGGCTTCGATTGCGAGGATGCAGTCGCCCGCGGGCGTCAGAAAGTCGTCGGTCGTTACTTCGAACGTGCTGGCGTGTTCGGCCGAGACGTGTTCGTGGCCGTGTGCGCGAATCGTCTCCTTCATGCAGGGCAGTTCTCGCGGAGAGTACTTCAGGGTCTCCAACTTCGCTCGGCGCGCGGGTCGTCGCTGTCGTCGTTCTTCGTCGCCGTCGAGTTCAGCGCGCGACAGTTACCGTCACCGCGCCGCAGGCACACTCGTAGGCGCGGCGTTCGCCCCCTGCCGTCACCATCACGAGTTGGCAGTCCGCTTCGCGGAGGGTGCGCTCGCAGTTCGAACCGTCACAGACCGCCTGTAGGTTGTCGAGCATACCAGTAGGTGGTCCCGCCATCCTACTTAAATTGAGGGAAGGGCGGAGTGAAAGTGAAAGTGGTCAACTGGTGGACGCAAGAGCTATCAGGGAGGGGTTTAGTTCCACCTGTATGTCTCTGAACGAGTGGACGGGCGCGGCGGTCGAAGCGTCCGCGGGGGACGCGCCACCATCTCCCGAGGAGTGGCACCCAGTGACGGTGCCAGGTCGCCCCGAGCGGTTCGCCGAGGAGGACGCCGTGGCCTACCGAACCCGGTTTTCCGACCCGACCGAGGGTGGCGAACGAGCGACGCTCGAACTTCGCGGGTGCTTCGCCCACGCCCGCATCTGGCTGAACGGCGAACTGCTCGGCGAACACGACACGTACTTCGTGCCCGCCCGGTACCCCCTCGACCTCGATGCCGAGAACGAACTCGTGGTCGTCTGCCGCGCTCCCGACCGATTCGGCGGCGTCTACGCCACCGACGACGTACCCGCGGAGAACGCGGTGCCCGGCATCTGGTGGGCGGCCGACCTCGAAACGCATCCCGAGACGTTCATCGACGACCTGACGCTGACGCCGCGTCGAACCGAGGAGGGAACCGTCATCGACGCCCGGATGGCCGTCGAAGCAGGCGCGGACGTGGACGACCGAATCTCGCTGTCGGTGCGCCCGCAGGGCTTCCGCGGCGGCGGCGTCATGGAGCGCGCACAGGTCGAAGCCGAGGCGGGCGAGCGAGTCGTCGTGGAGAAGGAACTCCACCTGCGCGACCCCGCTTACTGGTGGCCCATCGGATTCGGCCCGCAACACCAGTACGCAGTCCGAGCGCGCCTCGGCGACTCCGAGCGCGTTCGCAAGACGGGCCTCTGCGAGATTACGTACGACGACGGACTCGTCGTAAACGGCCAGCACGTGCCCGCCCGCGGGTTCGGCCTGCTCCCGACCGGCGAGCCGACGTGGGACGTAGAGCGGGCCGCCAACGCGAACGCGAATCTGGTTCGTCCGCGCGCCCACGTGCCGCCCGCCGAGTTCTACGAAGCGTGTGCCGACGCTGGCTTGCTCGTCTGGCAGGACCTGCCGCTCGCTGGTGCAGACAGCTACGACACGGAGCGCGCGAACAACCTCGCCGAAACGCTCGCCGCGAGCGTCGAGCGACACCCGTGTGTGGCCGCGTTCGGCGTCCACGACGAACCGAGCGACCATCTTTCGGGGGTCGGGCCGTCGCGACTCTCCAAGTACAAAGTTCGCTGGCGCGCGTGGCGCGCGGACTACGACGCGAGTGCCGACGACGAAGTGGCCGAGACGTTCGACGGCGCACCGACGTTCCCCGTCTCGGGTGCGCCTGGCATCGACCCCGACGCAGTGCAGGTGTTTCCGGGGTGGCAGTACGGGGACGTCTCGGACCTCGATTGGCTCCTCGACAAGTACGACTGCGGCGACGTAGTCGGCGCGTTCGGGGCAGGCGCACTCGCCTCTGAGGGTGCAATCGAGAGAAAAGACGCCGGAGGTGTCGCTGGCTTCGACGCAGACCTCCACGACGCCTACGTCTCCGGTGGCGTCGAGCAATCACAGTTCTATCAGGCGAAAGTTCTCAAGTCGGCGACCGAGACGCTCCGACGGCGCGGGACGGGCGTGCTGGCGACTGCCGCACTGCGCGATACGGATGCGGCCGCAGGCATGGGCGTGCTGGCCGCCGACGGCACGGAGAAGGCAGGGTACGCCGCGATGGCCGACTCGCTCGAACCGGTGCAAGTCGTCCTCGATGCCTACCCCGAGAGCGGCGACAGTCGGGAACTGACGGTCCTCAACGACACCCACGAGCGTGTCGAGGGGACCGTCGCGTGGGAGGCGGGCAACCGGAGCGGCGGTACGGACGTGGCAGTCGAGCCTTTCCAGCGCGCGAGCGCGGGTACGCTGCGGGTTCCCGACGACGCGGACGCCGTCGAGTTGTCGCTCTCGCTCGGTGACGGGACGGCGACGAACGCCTATCCTTTATAACCTGCCGAGAAGTGTGCCAAGCCATTACACTGCCTCTCGCGGCCGTGTGAACCGTTTCCACGGTTTCCATAGGGGGAAGGTTTAAATATCCGCAGGCTATATTTGCAGTTACCAGAACGCCACCGGCGTTCGACAGCATCGCGCGACAAATGACAGGGAACTATTGTCACCGGTCGATTGCGAGTCGCCGCGAGCGTGGCGTATCGACGCTCGATTCGTTGGAACTACTCCAACGACGGTCGCGTCTCGCGCTCGCTGCTTCGGACGTCTTGGCGGGTATGGAATCGGAGGTTTAACTAAGAATGGTAAGCGTAACAGAAGAGGAACTTCAGAACAAGTCGAAAGGCGAACTAATCAAACTTGCAGGACAGCTCCGCGACCGACGAAACGAGCTGAACCAGAAGGCCAGCAAGCGCGCGTCCAAACGCGACGACCTGAACGCCAAGACCCGAGAGAAGGTCGATGAGGCACAGGAACACCGCGAGAAGCGCGACGAACTGAACGAGCAGGTTCAGGAACACAAAGAGAGCCGCAACGAGCTCAACGCGAAGGCCAACGAACTGTTCGACGAAGTCGAGCAGAAGAAGTCAGACCTCGAACTCGACGAGGGAAAAGACCTCGAAGAGCTCGAAGACGAGATTGAACAGCTCGAGTTCAAGCAGCAGACCGAGGTTCTCTCGACGGAAGACGAGCGCGAACTCATCGAGAAGATCGAGGAGAAGCGCGAAGAGTACCAGCAGCGCAAGGACAAGCTCAACGACAGCGAGGACCTCGAAGGGCTCGTCGAAGAGGCCGAGGAAGTTCGTGCCGAAGCCAGCCGCCACCACGAGAAAGTGACGGAACTCGCGGACAAGGCCCAAGAGCATCACAACCAGATGATCGAGGCCTACCGCGAAGCCGACGAGATTCGTGACGAAGCCGACGAGATGCACGAGAGCTTCGTCGAAGCTCAAGAGTCGGCCGACCAGCACCACGAGGACTTCGTCCGCGTCCAGAAGCGACTGCGCGAACTCGACAAGAAGGAAGAGAAAGAGCGCAAGTCTGAGAAGGCCCAAGAGCGCGAAGAGGCCAAAGAGGAAGCCGAGGAGATCTACCAGCAGTTCAAGGAAGGCGAGACCCTCGACACCGAGGACCTGATGAAGCTCCAGAAGACGGGGCTGCTCTAATCGCGGCGATATAGCGGCATCTTTTCTCTACTTCCCGAAAGTTAACGACCTGTGCGCTCGCAGTCGCTGGTATGCACAGCGGAGTGGATATTCCTATAGACAACGGAGTGGTCAGCCGTGGCCGATAGCCAGTACCGTCTCCAGCGGCTGTTGATAGTAGTCGTGGGCGTCGTCGTCGCGCTCGCGGTCGGTTGGTATCTGTTCCTCGAACGCTCCGACGACCTCGCGGACCTGTTCGGTATGCTTCTCCTACTCGCGACGGTCGTCTTCGGTGCTCGAATCGCGGGCCGCGTCGCTTCGAGCCGATTCCCGAGCTACCAGGTTGCGGAAGTCGCAGTCGAGGGACCGATTACCCGCGACGGCGGCGGTGGTGGACTCCCTGCCAGACCCGGGGGCGCGGCCGCGGACGACGTAGTAGAACAAATCGAACGTGCCGACTACGACGCGGGGGCACAGGCGCTCATCGTTCGTCTGAACACGCCCGGCGGACAGGTCGTCCCAAGCGACGACATCCGACTCGCGGCCCAGCAGTTCGACGGGCCGACGATTGCCTACGCGACCGACACCTGCGCCAGTGGCGGCTACTGGATAGCCAGCGGTTGTGACGCCATCTACGCCCGCGAGGGGAGTATCGTCGGGAGCATCGGTGTCATCGGGTCACGGGTGAACGCGTCGGATCTCGCGGACAAGGTCGGACTGGAGTACGAACGACTCGCCGCGGGCGACTACAAGGACGCCGGAAACTCGCTGAAGGAGATGTCCGACGACGAACGCGAGTACCTGCAAGGCCTCATCGACGGCTACTACGAGGACTTCGTGGACCGCGTGACCGACGGCCGGGACCTCACCGACGAACAAGTCCGGGACACCGAAGCGAAGGTGTACCTCGGTGACGACGCCCAGAGTATCGGTCTCGTGGACGAACTGGGCACGCGAGACGACGTGGAAGACCACATCGCAAGCGAACTGGGCGTCGAGGAGGTCACCGTCCAAGAATTCGAAATCCAGCGCGGCGTGATGGAGCGACTCCGCGGCGGGGCCTCGTCAGTAGCGTACTCATTCGGTGCTGGCGTGGCGAGCGCGCTGGCGGGCGAGCGAGGTGGGGACATGGACGGCTTCGAATTTAAACTGCGGTAGCAGATACGACTTTTCGACCATGGCGCGCGCTGACGAGACCCCGTGTCTCGTCAACTCTCGCGCGAGGGATGAGGACCACAACGCGGAAGCCACGACCCAACGTGGTCGTGGCTTCCGAACCTGAGGACCGCAGTCGGGTGGGGAGGTGTGTGGCAGTCACGTGAACGAAGTGAGTGTGACCTCGTCGGACGCGGTTTGTCCGACGGTGGTCGCGGTGCTGTGCGGTGCGGTTTCTCATTGGTATCGGCGATAGTGCTGTTCTCGTAACCGCCAACAGCTAGCAGTCACATCGTAACGATTCTGTCAACCGCAGTCGTTACTCGTCGCGCCCCACCGACTTTTCACACTCGAACACCAACCACATCGTAATGCCGTCGCCGATGTACGGGTCGTTCGCTGTCGTCACGCTGTTGGTCCTCGGGTTGCTCATGCTGTTGGCCCGTGCGTCGCAGGCGATGCTGGTCGAACCAAGTGAGGAGCCTTCGGGGGACACCACCACGGCACTCCAGGCTCACGAGCAGGCCGAGGGACTACCGGCGACCGGAGCGGCACGACTCGAACAGCACGCGCGGTTGAATCCGTGGGGCGAGAACGAGGCCGAGACGGAGACCCAGCGGTCGCGCGCTGAAGCCCAGCAGCCCCAAACGGAGTCTGCGGACCACTCCACGAAGACCCTGCTCGTCAACGTCGCAGTGAGTCAGGGCTTCTTCGGCGCGGTCCTGCTCGGTGCAGCGTGGTTGGCCAACATCCCGCCCGTCGCGTTCGGGGTGGAATTCGGAACTCCCGCGAGTACTGGCCTCCCAGCGCTCGCGCTCGGTGTCGTCGTAGGCCTGGCGCTCTACGCCGCCAACGAACTGAGCGCGAACGTCGCCGACGAGTGGGGCATCGAGTACGCCGAGGACCTGCGCGAGCAACTGGCCCCAGACAGTGTCGGTGGCTGGGTTCTCCTGCTCGCGGTCGTTCTGCCCATCATCGCGGCCTTCGAGGAACTGCTCTTTCGCGCGGCACTGGTCGGCGTGTTCTCCGCTGGTCTCGGTGTCTCGCCGTGGTTGCTCGCGGTCGTCTCGACACTCGCGTTCGCGCTCGGCCACGGCGCGCAGGGACCGGCCGGAATCGCAGTGACGGGCCTGCTCGGGTTCGTGCTGGCGGCGGTGTTCATCGTCACGGAAAGTCTGCTGGTCGTCGTGGTGGCTCACTACCTCGTCAACGCGCTGGAGTTCGTCGTCCACGAGGGATTGGGCGTCGAGTGGGGTCGAGACGGTAGCGAGAGCGCCGCAGGAAAGTAGCGCGACCGAAACACTTTCTCGGGCACAAATCAGAGTAGTGGACAATGAAGCAGTCCGACGAGACGGGAACTGAGACGGACTCAGTGTTCGGCTTCATTGCGGGCGTCTACGCCGCCGCGGTGCTCGCGCCAGCAGTGACGATTCTCGCGGCTGTCGGCGTCTCCGAGAATCCTGCCACGCTTTTCTTTAGCTTCTTGGGGTCGGTTATCGTCTTCGCGGGATTCGTCGGGTGGCAAGCCCGCCAAGAGTCGGTCGCGGTTCGACTCGGCCGCACGAAGTGGATTTGGCTCGCAGTCGTCGCGCCGTTCGGTTACGGCGTGCTGATGTTCGTCGTCATCGCCGCCGGACTCCGCGGCGCGGCCGTCGGCGTCTCGATGGCCGGGATGATAGCGGGCATGATTACGGGCATGGGGTTCGCAGTAGCCGCGCAGAACCGCTACGCGAGGGCGACGCTCAGCGGGAGCGAGGAGTACGTCCGGTTCACGGCGAGTGCGCCGAAGCGTGACCGGCGGTTGGTGATGTGGAGTATCGCCGTGTTCGTGGTCGTCGGCCTCGCCGGGATGGTCGCCTCGGTCGTCGCCGACTTCGAACTCGGAGAGGATCTCTACCTCTTGCTTCCGATTTCAGGTGGACTGCTCGGTGCGACGACGACGAAGACCTTCGCCGTCACCGACGCCGGGTTCCTCACCGACCAGCGAGTCCACAAGAACCTCCAGTCGTGGGACGACTTCGAGGGGTTCTCGGTGCGCGAGGACGCCGTTATCTTACGTCGTGCTGGCTGGTCGGCGTTCGGACTGCGAGACATTCGCCGCGACGCGGCCGACATCGAAGACGTGGACGAACTTGCGGAGGCGCTGGAACGGTTTCTGCCGCGAGAGTGACCCTCGAACGCGATTTCGCGTATCTTCACTGACGAACCGGCGCGCGCTGACGAGACCTTGTGTCTCGTCACGTCGCGCGAGGTCTTCGTGAACGCAGTGACCGAAGTCGTTCGAAAGGGCGAAGCCCTTTCGTGATGTTGTCAGACTACGTCTGACAGCTTGCAGGACCTCCGGTCCTGCAATGCCGAAAACCTTCGGTTTTCGAGCAACTCGGCAGACGCGGTTCGTCTGCCGGTGGATGACTGAAGGAGCGAGCGACAGCGAGCGAATGAAGGAATCGGTTGGGGAGGCGTGTGGCTCATGCGGATGCGGTGGCGGTGCGGAAGTCGTACCCGCACGAAGTAGACGCGAGAAATCTGGCCGTCTCGCGGCCAGATTTCTCGACGTCGGTTTTTGGTCCAGACTTTTCTCGGAGTGGTGGCAAGGGGCGCGGAACGCGCCGTTGCCACCCGATTCGAAAAAAGGTGGTTGTAGAAAGTTACTTTGCATCGGCCCGCAATTTTTGCGGTATATGGACACGCTCGAAGACGTGGACGAGGTCGTCCACGAACCGAGTCAGGAGTTCGTGGAATCGACCAACGTCTACCAGTTCATGCAGGAACACGGTATCGAGGACTACGACGAACTCATCGAGCGGACCACCTCGGAGATGCCGGGCGTCGAGGAGTCGGGCGTCGAGTGGTTCTGGGACGAACTCGTGGACTACCTCGGCATCGACTTCTACGAGGACTACGACACCATCCGAGACGACAGCGAGGGACCACAGTTCTCGAAGTGGTACGACGGGGGCGAGTTGAACATCGCACACAACGTCGTGGACCGCCACGCCGCACCGGACAGCGAGACCCGCAACAAGGTCGCCACCATCTGGGAGGGCGAGGACGGCGAAGTCCGGGAAATCACTTACCACGAACTCCACCGCCAGTCCAACAAGGTCGCCAACGCGCTGGAGGAGCGCGGCATCGAAGCGGGCGACTCCGTCGGGCTCTACATGCCGATGGTACCGGAAGTCGTCTCGATTCTCTACGGAGCGTTCAAGGTCGGCGCAATCGCGGTCCCCATCTTCTCCGGGTTCGGCGTCGAAGCGACCGCCACGCGAATCGAGGACCCCGAGTGTGAGGTCCTCTTCACGGCAGACGGTTTCTATCGACGCGGCAGCGAGGTGTTGCTGAAAGACACTGCCGACGAGGCAATCGACGAGGCGGGCCACGTCGAACACACTATCGTCTACGAGCGACTCGGCCACATCCACAGCGACGAGGCGTCGCTGACGTGGCGCAACCGAGACGAGTCGTGGGACGACGCCGTCGAGAGCCAATCGGACGAGTACGAGACGAAGTCGATGGATTCCCGAGAGGAGTCGATGCTGCTGTACTCCTCGGGGACGACGGGCAAGCCGAAGGGCATCGTCCACACCCACTCCGGCGCGCTGATGCAGGCCGCCAAGGAGATTCACTTCGGCTTCGACCAGAAGCCGAGCGACCGCTTCTTCTGGGTCAGCGACATCGGGTGGATGATGGGACCGTGGACGCTCATCGGCAACCACGCCTTCGGCGGGACTATCTTCATGTACGAGGGCGCGCCTGACCACCCCGAACCCGACCGCTTCTGGGAAATGATAGACCGCCATAGCCTGACGCAGTTCGGCATCTCGCCGACGGCGATTCGCGCCCTGCGAAAATACGGCGACGAGTGGCTGGAGGGTCACGACCTCTCGACGCTCCGCCTGCTCGGTTCGACCGGCGAACCGTGGGACCCCGAGTCGTGGAACTGGTTCTACGAGAACGTCGGCAACAGCGAGGCACCCATCATCAACATTTCTGGTGGTACGGAAATCATGGGCTGTTTCCTCATGCCGTTGCCGATTCAGTCGCTCAAACCCTGTACGCTCGGCGGGCCGGGACTCGGCATGGACATCGACATCGTGGACTCCCAAGGCGAGTCAATCGCCGACACGCACGAACGAGGCTTCCTCGTCGCGCGTGACTCCTGTCCGTCGATGACCAAGAGTCTCTGGAGCGGCGACGAACGCTACCTGGAGGAGTACTGGTCTACCTTCCGAGACCCGCCGATGTGGGACCACGGCGACTGGGCACAGAAGGACGAAGACGGTTTCTGGTTCCTCCACGGGCGCGCGGACGACGCCATCAACGTGGCAGGGCGCAAAGTCGGCCCCGCCGAAGTCGAAGGTGCGCTCATCGACCACGCCGCAGTGAATCAGGCCGCCGCCGTCGGCGTGCCGGACGACACGACCGGCCAAGCAGTCGTCGCCTACGTCATCCTCGAAGACGACTACGACGTGAGCGACGACCTGCGCGAGGAACTGCGCGAACAGGTTGGGGCCGAACTCGGCAAACCGTTCAGACCCCGCGAAATCCTGTTCGTAGACGAGTTCCCGAAAACGCAGTCGGGCAAAATCATCCGGCGCGCCATCGAGGCAACCTACACGGGCGAAGATTTGGGTGACATGAGCAGCATCGAGAACCCCGAGGCACTGGACAGGCTGGAAGACGCGGAGTAAGGCGACACAGCGAGCGATTACGCTCGGCTAACCAATCTACGGGGTGGGGTATGAAAGGGGCCGCACGCTCGCGTCCGGAGGACGTGGTGGTCTGGGCGGGCCCTATTCTGGCCGGGTTGTGCGGAGAGGCCAGAATATCCCGGCCAGCGACCGCGAGCGTGCGGGGGCTTTCTACGAGGTTACAATCATCGCCCATTCTGCGGTCCGCAAAATCGTCACAATCACTCAAATACGATCTCTTACTCACCGATCCACTCCTCGCGGAGCAGTCCGAAGACCAACTCGTCGCGGTACGCACCCTCCACGAAGACATGGTCACGCAGCGCCGCTTCCTGCTCGAAGCCGAGCCGTTCCAGCAGTGCTTGCGACGGTTCGTTGTGCGAGAAGACGCGGGCCTGCACGCCGCGCTTGTAGTGGCTGTCGAAGAAGTAATCGAGCAGGACGGTCATCGCTTCGGTGGCGTAGCCCTCGCCCTGATAGTCGGGGAGGAGCCAGTAGGACAACAGCGGTCGGTCCCAGTGGAGTTTCATGACGTTGACCATGCCGATTGGCGTCGTTTCGGTGCTGTCCTCGTCACTTTCGGAGTTGTCCTCGTCACTCTTGGTGTCTCCGTCGCCCTCCGTCCCGTCTGCATCTTCCGAATCGAGACAGACGAACAGGTTGACGCTGTCGTCGCCCTCTATCCACTCTTCGATGCTCTCTTCGATTTGGATCTCGTTTTCGGGGAACGGCATCCCGAGCGGCCCCGCGACCTCCGGATGGTTCCGGCCGCGCTGGAGGAACTCGGTGTCCTCGCGCTCGATGGTCCTGAGCGTCACTCGGTCGCCGCGCTCGAAGACGACGCCGGACATTATTCTCCACTCTCCCACTCCTCGCGGAGCAGTCCGTAGTGAACGGTGTCACGATGCTCCCCGCGGACGAAACGGTCCTCGCGGAGTCTACCTTCGCGCTCGAAGCCGAGTCGTTCGAGCAGTTTCCACGACGCCTCGTTGTAGGCGTAGGCTTGCGCGTACAGCCCTCGAACGTCGTACGTCTCGAAGCAGAACTCGATTAGCAGGCTAACTGCTTCGGTAGCGTACCCTTCGCCGTGGAACTCTGGGAGTAGCCAGTAGGAGAGTTCGGGCCGCGTTCGGTCGAGGTCCATCGCCACGACCTGCCCGACGGGTGTGCCATCGACGGATGCGACGAAGTTTACGCACGCTTCGTTCTCGACTTTCTCCTCGAAGTACGACTCGACCTGCGTGCCGTTTTCGGGGTGGCTGAGACCGACGGGAACGCGTACCGCCGGGTCGTTGTGCGCGCGCTGGACGAATTCCTCGTCCTCGCGCTCGACCGTTCTGAGAGCGAGGGTGTCGCCCTCGCGGTAGACTGGTCCGGGCATGGTTCGACCGTCGAAGCCCCGCCGTAAAGCGGTTTCCTGAACGGCAATTCTGTAGAATTACTGTCACTCAAACAGTTTCTGCTCGCGCTCGATTGCTTCGATTTCGGCGACCGCTTCGGCATCGAGCGAGAGGTCGAGCGCCGCGAGATTCTGCTGGAGATGCGTCTCGCTCGAAGAGCGTGGAATCGGGACGACGGACTCTTTCCCTGCCAACCACGCCAGACTGACCTGTGCGGCCGTGGCGTCGTACTTCGCGGCGACCGACTGGATTTCTGGCTGGTCGAACACCTTCCCCTGTGCCAGCGGCGAGTACGCGACGAGCGCGTAGTCGTGGCGTCGGGCGTCCGCCAGCAGTTCCTCTTGTCGGTAGAACGGGTGCATCTCCACTTGATTGGCGAGCAGCGGCGCGTCGAGAATCTCGCGGGCCTCCGCAACCTCCGCTACCGAGAAGTTGCTCACCCCGACGCCACGAATCCGACCGTCGGCGTAGAGTTCGTCGAACGCCGCGAGCGTCTCCTCGGGGTCGTAGGTGTCGATAGGTCGGTGGACGTACAGCAGGTCGAGATACTCGACGCCGAGTTTGTCGAGACTCGCTTCAGTACTCGACAGCACGTCGTCGTACGCGAGATTGTCAGCCCACACCTTGGTCGCGAGCGAGAGGTCTTCTCGCGGTGCGTCCGCGCGTTCGATACCTTCGCCGACGACGCGCTCGTTCTCGTAAATCTGGGCGGTGTCGAGGTGGCGATAGCCCAGTTCGATTGCCGTGGCGATGCTGTCTGGGTCGTCGATACCCATCGTCCCCAGTCCGACTTGAGGTTCGAAGTCGAGCGTCGAGTTCTCGGCCATGTGCTGTCGTACGCGTCAGGCTACTAAGTCCCCGATGGACCGTCGCCGCGACGTACTATCTGCGAGTAGTTCGAGAAAACGAAGCGGTCGTGTTCGCTACGCACAGCAGGGCGGATCGACACTACAGCCGCAGTCTAAGTCGGTCACGTCACAGTCGTAGGTCCCATCGGGGAGCAGACAGCAGTCTTCTTGCTTTTTCACCTTGTAGTCGGCAGTTCCTTCAGAGTATCGACACGTACAGCAGACTTCGTCGCTACAGTAGGTGCTCGACGAACAGTCTGCCTCGATGCCCACGTCCCCGTCGAAGTCGTGGACCACCTGTCGGCCGTCGTCGGTATCGACCAGCGCGTAGGTGTTCTGTGTCTCCGGTTGGTGATAGAGGCCGATATCGTAGCCGTTCGAGCGGGTCGTCGCCATGACGTGGGCGGTTTCGGTACCGTCGTGGTCGAGAGTGGTCGTCGCTACGCCGACCCGGTCGTCGGCCGGGTCGAGAACGTCGTCGTAGGTCGTTTCGAGGTCGAACGCCGAGAGCGTCGGACTGTCCAGATAGCCGTGGTCGGCCAACGTCTCCAGCACTCGTCCAGTTCCGTCGTCGAGTGCCGACTCGACGGTAAACGAATCCGCGTACCGCGATGCTAACTCTGCGTGGACCGCGCCGTCGATGTCGCTCGTAATCGTTTCGGGGTCGTATTTTTGGACTGCCTCGGAGTGTGACGACTCCGCGACTTCACGAGCGACGCCGTCCACTTGTGCGTTGGAGTCGGTTGCAGTCGTAGTTCCCATGAAACTGAACGAGGCCCCAGCGGCGGCGGTCGTTCGAAGGACGCTTCGGCGACTGACTGTATTTTCGTTCGGCATACGATGTAACTATAATGTCAATAACGGATAAAATTTGGTGCTGGATAACACACCGCGTGCTACGGCGACCGAATCACGGCCTCGTTGCCGTCGAAGTCAGTCGTTCAATACGTCTTTCGCTCGGATAGTTCGGCGCTCGGGTGCGGTGTCAGTACCAACAGCGAAGTCACCGGTTTCCTCGTCGCCCGGAAACAGCACTGTCGCGCCAGCGAGCAGCGGTGCGAGGACGCCCGCAACGACCGTTCCCGGCTTGGCGAGCGAGTCGCGGACCGCGACTCGCTCGTCCGATTCGAGGTCCCACTCGTCCGCAATCTCTCTGGCACCGCTCAGCAGTTCAGCATGTGTGAACTCACGCTCGTCGCCGACGAGCGCGACCGTCTCAGAATCGAGTGGCGTCTCCGGAAACGTGGGATTCTCGCTCCACACGTCGCGCTCGAAGTGCGCGACTGCCGGGTCGTCTGGCGGGCCACCGTAGGCGACTCGCTGGCCACCTGCGGGGAGGTCGTACGATTCGGCTGATTCCACTGGGGCGACGACGACCCGTGCATTTGTCTCTCGTTCGGGACCGAACTGGGTCTCCGCGCTGAGCATCGCCGCACCGAGGAACGAGAAGAGGACTTCGGGTGCGTGGTCGTCGGCGACGGCGACGGTTGCCTCTTCGTGCACCCCTAATCTACGGAAGAAGTTTCCCGTCTTCCACGTCGTGGTACAGAATCGATGATAATCGTAGCTCCGACCGTCGTGGGTCACGACTGCGACTTCGTCGCTTCGTCGCTCTCGCGCTACGAGGTCCCCGAGCGTCTCCATGGCTGGCGATTTGCCTGCGATGGTCAAAGGGTCGCCGATTCTCCCGAAGTATTATGTCAGTAATGCCGGTACTGTCGTGGTGTGTCAAACGGACAACTATCAGGGTCGCTCGCGCGTCGGTGCTACGACCGCACGGTCTCGTATCTGCGAGAGTTCGCTCTCGTCACCGCGTACGTCGCCCTTTCGGTCTGTATCGTCGTTCCGCCACTGGTCGGCACCGGCGCGGCACTGTTCTGGGGGGCCGCGAACCTCGGTATGGAGGGGACCCTCCGGACGGCCTACTTCGCCGCTGGCGTCGTCGCTATCATGGTCGAGTTCTCTCTCCTCCGGAAAATCGTGCTGGGACTGAGCAGTGCGATGCTCGGCGAGACGCGTGAGATGGCAATCAATTAGGGTATCGAGACATCTTCGAGCCAGCACATAATTGTTAACAATCCCCGTGGTGTGGCTCTGTCGGGTGAGAACATGAGCGATACCGAGATTTCGGGGTACACCTACGGCGAGGACTCGGTGGCCGAATCACCACTCAGCATGGCGGAGTTCGAGAAACTGAAACAGACGGTGATGTGGTCCGAGGAGGACGAAGAGCACCTCCGAATGGCGGGCGACGTACTCGACGGCCAGATAGACGACGTGCTGGAACTCTGGTACGGGTTCGTCGGCGACCACGACTTCCTGTTGGAGTACTTCAGCACGCCCGAAGGCGAACCTATCGACGAGTATCTTGACCGTGTGCGTGCGCGATTCGGCCAGTGGATTCGAGACACCTGCGACCCGCCGTACGACGAAGACTGGCTAAACTATCAGCAGGAAATCGCGCTCCGACACCACCGCACGAAGAAGAACCAGACCGACGACGCCGAATCGGTGCCGATAATTCACTTCCGATACATGACGGCGTTCGTCTACCCGATTACGGCGACGATTCGACAGTTTCTGGAGAACAGCGACCACGACGCCGAAACCGTCGAAAAGATGTACGACGCGTGGTTCAAGTCGGTCGTTCTGCAAGTCACACTCTGGAGCTATCCGTACGTGAAAGACGGCGACTTCTGAGAGAAGCGAGGGTGACTGATTACTGGGCGACTGCCTGCTCGTCGGCGAACTCCTCGGCGAGTTCGTCCAGGTCGTCGCCAGTGACCCACATGGTGAAGGCGACTGAGCCACCCGTGATGAGACCCATCGTGAGACCGAGTTTCTTGTTGCTAAACAGCGACGCGACGAGGCTCGCGACGACGAACGCGATACCACCGCTCTTCAGGGACTTCGAGGCTGATGCCATGGAAGAATCTACGGCGTCTCCTGTGAAAAATATGTCTACTCGGGGCGGGTGGAAGAAAGCGAAGTGGAGCGAAAATAGAGCGAGTTCGACCGATTACTGCGGACTCGGACTGCCACTCCCGCGGCCGACCTGCCGTTCGAGCGCAGAGCCGGTGATATTCTTCAGGCGGTCCACGAGTCCGTCTTTCTCGGGTTCGCCCGCGAGTGCCACTTCCAGCACTTCGCTGATGTGGCTGACTGGGATGATTTCGATCTGTTCTTCGAACTCCTCTTCGATCATCACGTCGTCTTCGTTTGCCGCCGGGATGATGACGCGGTCGAGACCGACCTTCGCGGCGGCCTCGATTTTGTGCGTCACACCGCCGACCGGCAGCACGTCGCCGCGGACCGACAGCGAGCCGGTCATGGCGAGGTCCTGCTCGACGGCGATGTCTTCCAGCGCGCTGATGACGGCCGTCGCGACCGTAATCGACGCGGAGTCGCCGTCAACGCCCTGCTGGCCCGCTTGGACGAACTGGATGTGAACGTCCTTCTCGGAGATGTCCTCGTCGCTGAACTTCTTGATGATGGCCGAGACGTTCTGCACTGCTTCCTCTGCCATCTCTTTCAGTTGACCAGTGGCGATGACCTGACCGGGGCCCTGCGAGGGCGTGACCTCCGCCATCACGGGGAGGACGATACCGGAGTCCTCGCCCATCACGGCGAGTCCGTTGACGCGGCCGACGACTTCGCCCTTGTTGACGGTTAGCTCGTAGTCCTTGCGCCGCTCGATGTAGTCGTCTGCCACCTGCTGTTCGATGGAGCGACTGCGGCGCTTGGCTTCGAGCACGTCGTGGCGCTCGGTCTGGTCTTTGTTCTCTGCGCGTGCGATGTCGCCTGCGACGCGGACGAGACCACCGAGGTCACGCAGTTTGAGCGTGAGGTGGTCTTTGCGGCCCGAGCGGCGCTGGGCTTCGAGGATGACCTCCTCGATTGCCTCTTCCGTGAAGTGGGGGAGACGCCCGTCCTTCTCGACCTCTTGGGCGATGAACCGGGCGTACTTCCGGCGCATCTCGGGGGTGTCTTCGATGGTGTCGTCCATGTACACCTCGTACCCGTAGCCCTTGATACGACTGCGGAGCGCGGGGTGCATGTTCTCCATCGCGTCCATGTTCCCCGCCGCAATCATGATGAAGTCACAGGGGACGGGTTCGGTCTGGACCATCGCGCCCGAGGAACGCTCGGACTGGCCCGTAATCGAGAACTCGCCCTCCTGAATCGCGGTCATCAGCTTCTGTTGGGACCGGATGTCGAGGGTGTTGATCTCGTCCACGAAGAGGACGCCCTTGTTGGCCTTGTGAATCGCGCCGGGTTCGACGCGGTCGTGGCTGGGCGTCTCCATCCCACCGGACTGGAACGGGTCGTGGCGAACGTCGCCGAGCAGGGCACCCGCGTGGGCACCGGTCGCGTCCTCGAACGGCGCGGTGGTCTGGTCGGCGGTGTTGACCAGCAGGTTCGGAATCATCGCGTCGCTCCCGCGCGACCCGTAGCGGAACGCGAGGTAGATGACACCCGCTGCGAGGATGCCGAGCAGCGGTTGGGTGGCGATAAGGAGCGAGTAGCCAACCACGATGGCGATGATGACCCACATCAGGAACGAACGCATCTGGTTGCGCTTGCGCGCTTCCTCTTTGTGGGCGTCGATAATCTGCTCGCCCTTCCCCGCGGGGACGGTTCGAACCTTCGGTTCGTTGCCGTCGTCGGGGTTGTGGTAGACGAGTACGTCCTGGAGGTCTTCCTTGGGGAGCAGTTCGCTCATCGCTTTCGCCAGCATCGACTTCCCGGTCCCGGGAGAGCCGATCATCATCACGTGGCGGCGCTGTTTGGCCGCCTTCTGAACGACGTCTCGGGCGTGGTCCTGCCCGATGACTTGGTCCACCAGTCGGTCGGGGACCTCTATCTCTTCGGTCGTTTCGATCTCCAAGCCGCCGAGCAGGTCGTCTTCTGCGACGTCCTCGTCTGCGATGTCGGTAGCGACGTCGCTTCCGAGGTCTTCGAAGTCGGAACCGTCTTCCTCCTCCTCGAAGTCCGAACCTTCCTGTTCGGTCTCGAAGTCCGAGCCCCCCTGCTCTTCCTTCTGCTCACGCGGTTGCTCGCGCTCACGCGTCTGCTCCGGCGGTGGAGCGTCGTTATCGGTATCGTTACTCATAGAACCGTCCTGTACGTATCAGAATTGAGGGGTGGAGAACTGATATACTTTCTCCCTCGATTCGGGCGGGGCGGTTACCTCCGACTCACCGAAAGAGCGACTGAAAAACGTGTTTCGGGCATTCGGGCCGACTCGCCACCCTTATAAAACGCGACCGTACAACGTACAGTATGACTCGCGGGTTCTACATCGGACGCTTCCAGCCGTACCACAACGGCCACCACAGCGTGGTCGAGCGCATCTCCGAGGAAGTGGACGAACTCGTTCTCGGAATCGGGAGTGCCGGGGACTCCCACACTCGCCACGACCCGTTCACGGCGGGCGAACGCATCATGATGATCACCAAGTCGCTGGTGGATTCGGACCTCGTCACCTACGCGGTCCCCATCGAGGACTTGGACCGTAACTCCGTCTGGGTGAGCCACGTCCAGAGCATGAGTCCAGACTTCGACGTGGCCTACTCGAACAACCCACTCGTGATTCGACTGTTCGAGGAAGCGGGCGTCGAGGTTCGTCAGTCGCCGATGTTCAACCGCGAAGTTCTAGAGGGCACGGAAGTCCGGGACCGCATGATTTCGGGCGACAATTGGCAGAAGCTCATGCCGGACCCCGCGGTAGAAGTCGTCGAGGAAATCGACGGCATCGACCGAATTCAGCAGGTCAGCGATTCGGACTCGAACGGGAAGTAGCGGTACTCAAACGGCACGATTCTACCGCACTCTATCGAAGACGGTACACTGACACCGACCGCACACTCGCCGGTTCCGTCGATACGTCTTTCCACAGTCGTGGCACCGCCACGTCGGGCGAAGTACGTCGAATACGTCGAGTTTCGACCTGAGGGATTTCGAGTTCATGCGATAGGTACGATTCAGGCGGACAAGTCCGTGTCGCACGAGTACAGGAGCAGTAAGCTGCGATTCCGGGGTCGCTTGCGGGGTGGGTCGAGGTTGATGTCAGACGAGTGTCGAGACGCGGGACCGACCCACCTCACCGGAGATGTTTACTCGGTAGAGAATAAATCTTTTTATCTCCGCCGTTCGTAGGGGAGTCTATGAAAGCAGTCGTCATCCGACGCGGCGAGAACGCCCCCACGGTCGCGGACGTGCCTCGCCCCGAACCAGAGCGCGGGGAGGTGTTGGTGAAGACACTTCGAGTCGGCGTCGATGGGACAGACCACGAAGTCATCGAGGGGAGCCACGGCAGTTTCCCAGCGGGCCAAGACTATCTGGTCCTCGGCCACGAAGCGGTCGGCGTGGTCGAAGACGCCAACGGCACGTCGTTGGAAGCAGGCGATATCGTCGCACCGACCGTCCGTCGCCCGCCGGACGATGGCACCAACGAGTACTTCGAGCGTGGCGAGGCCGACATGGCACCCCCGGACGAGTGCGTCGAGCGTGGTATCGACGGCGCACACGGGTTCATGGCCGAGTACTTCACGAGTCCCGCAGAGACGCTGGTCTCCGTGCCCGACGAACTCGCGGAGTGGGGCTTCCTGGTCGAACCCATCAGCATCTCGGAGAAGGCCATCGAACACGCCAACGCCTCGCGGTCGGCGTTCGAGTGGAATCCCGACTCGGGACTCGTCCTCGGCAACGGCAGTCTCGGCTTGCTCACGCTGGCGATGCTCGACCAGCGAGGGTACGAGCGAACCTACTGTCTCGGACGGCGCGACCGACCGGACCCGACCATCGACATCATCGAGGAACTCGGCGGGACGTACATCGACTCGCGCGTGACGCCCGTAGACCAGATTCCCGACGCCCACGAGTCGATGGACTTCGTCTACGAGGCGACTGGCTACGCGAAGCACGCTTTCGAGACAATCGAAGCCCTCGCACCCGGCGGCGTCGGTGCCCTGCTCGGCGTGCCGGAACCGTGGGAGTTCGAAATCGACGGCGGGAAGTTGCACAAGGAGTTCGTGATGAACAACAAGGCGCTCGTCGGGAGCGTCAACTCGGGTGTGGACCACTTCGAGGCGGCAGTCGAGACGCTCGCCGACCTTCCCTCGTGGCTTCTCGAAGACCTCGTTACCGGGGTCTACGAGTTAGACGACTACGAGGCAGCATTCCGCGACGACGAAACGACAATAAAGACGGCAGTCCAATTCAATCAGATATGAAGAACATCGACGACCTCATCGAGAGCGCGGCAGAGTTGGCCGACCAAGGGCTATCGAAGGGCGAAATTGCGGACGAACTGAACGTTTCGCGCGAGACCGCCAGTTGGCTGGTCGAACGCAGTGGGTCGGGCGCACCCACGACCACGCCGGAACCGGCCGAGACGGGCGGTCCCCACGACATCCACGTCGATTGGTCGGCGCTCGGCCGCGACAGCACGCGCCTCCACCACGCGGCGGCCGCGATGGCCGACCTGCTCGCCAAACAGGGCGAGGAAGTAGACCTGACCATGGGCATCGAGAAGGCTGGCGCACCCCTCGCCACGAGCGTCGCGCGCGAACTCGATACGGACCTCGGCACCTACGCACCCCGCAAGCACCAGTGGGAGGAGGGCGACATCGAAGACCTCGGTGGCACCTTCTCGCGCAACTTCGCCCAGATTCGCGGCCGGGAGTGTTACGTCGTGGACGACACCATCACCAGCGGCACCACGATGAAAGAGACGGTCGAAGCCATCCGCAACGAGGGTGGCACCCCTGTGGCGTGCTGTGTCCTCGTGGACAAGCAGGGCGTCGAAGAAGTCGAGGGCGTGCCGGTCCACTCGCTCATCAACGTCGTTCGCGTCGGCAACGACGAATAATACTGTCGGCTGTAGTTCTGTCAAGTGGGGGTACGCAATAGGCGGTGCTTGCGCCCACGAGACAGGGAGATTCTCCCGACGATCTTCACGAGGTTACAGCCGACAGTATAGTCAACGCAACTTCTTTGCCCCGTGGGCGTCTATCGTCGGGTATGACTTTCCAGCGCGAGAGCGAACTGACCGAGGAGGAGGCCGAAACGAAAGTCGAGTCGGTTCTCTCGGAGAACGACGTCGTCCTGTTCATGAAGGGCAACGAACTGATGCCGCAGTGTGGCTACTCCCAGCGCGCGCTCGAACTCGTCACGAAGTACCGCGACGACTACGAGACCGTAGACGTACTGAAGGCACTGCCTGAGTACCGAGCGGCATTGGAAGCAGAGAGCGGTTGGGAGACCATTCCCCAGACGTTCGTGAACGGCGAATTCGTCGGCGGAAGCGACGTACTGAACGAACTAGACGAACGAGGCGAACTCGAAGAGACGTTGAACGCCTGACGTTGTTGCGACCGTCGCAACGAGGACTAAAAGAGTAGGTCATATATGTTCGGACCTCCTACATACAGGTGTATCACGCCGCCAGCCGGGAACTCATAGATATCTCACAAATGACGGGGCAAGTATATCGACTTCATTCGACACTCGAACTGCCGCTAGAGACCGTTTACGACCACTTTGAAGCGGATCCAGACCTCCCACCGGAGGTCGCTAGCGTAGACATCACCCGGCGCAAGAACACGCTCATCATCAGCGCGGTCTCTGACGACGAGAGCATCAGCAAGTACACGCCGACGGCGCAACTAAAGGCGAGCATCTCCGAGACGCGCGTCTTCACCGAGGAAGAAGAGGAACTGCGCAACGGCCCGCGCTGGGGTGAAGACGGCGAAGAGGAAGAAGAGCGCGACGAACCGCTCGGCGAACTCATCGAAGTCGCGGCGTTCAAGGGCGACCGAGAGACCGTCCTCCAGAACACCGCGCTCCAGTACCCGATGTTCCTCGTCCTCTGTGACATTGCGCGCCTCGCGGAGAAGGGGACGCTGACCGCTATCGCCGAACTTGACGGCGAACTGCAAGCGACCCGCATCGTGGAAGGAGAAGACCGGCCCGCCACCATCGAAGTCGTGGAGGGTCCCAACGCCAACAGTTCCTCCTCCAGCGGTGTCAACTGGCGAGACAACGAGTTTATCTAACGCGACCTTTTTCTGCGTCGGGTGCGCTGAGGGCCGAAGGCCCTCGCGCACCACTCCTTGAAAAACGTCGATGAAAAAGTCACTCAGAGAAATCTGTGCGCGCCGCGCACAGATTTCTCGCGTGTAGTTCGTGCTGGACTTCTCCGCACCGCAATCTGCGCTGGTCTGTTCACCGCAACCGCACGCAACCGCACAGCGACCGCACAGCGACTGCACCGCAACCGCAGAGCGACCGCCACCGCGCGTCCCATGCCCGAGCGTGCCGAACCCTGCGATTTCTCCGCGCGCCAGCGTCGTTTAAATACTAGTGACGAGCGGTAACTACTGTCATCCTGCCACAAACTTAATGCAGATAGATAACGTATTTTGAATATCTGCAGTGGTAAATCGCCGTAGGGCGGCCCTTCACGGCAGTTTTCTCCGCCTGAACCACGGGACAGCCGAAAAGCACTTTACCGTGGTAATTATATCTAATTACGTACGATGCCGGAAGACTTCCCGAACTACGTAGACGTGGACTACACCGACGGCGAAGGAGAAGACCCCGAGGACTACGCTTCGATGGAGCACAAGATCGAGAAGGCCATCGAAGTGACCAAAGAGGGTCTCGAACAGTACGAAAACCCGGCCGTGATGTGGACCGGTGGGAAAGACTCGACGCTCACCCTCTACTTCATCAAAGAGGTCGCCGAGAAGTACGACCTCGAAATCCCGCCCGCGGTCTTCATCGACCACTACCAGCACTTCGACGAAATCCACGACTTCGTTGACAAGTGGGCTGAGGAGTGGGACCTCGACGTGGTCTACGCGCGCAACGAAGACGTCGGCGCGTACGTGGACGAACACGGTCTGACGCCGGGCGACGACATCGAAATCTCGGAACTCAGCGAACACAACCAGCACCACGTGCGCAACCTCCTCGAATACGAGGAAGACACGTTCCCGTTCCTGCTGGACACCTACGTCGGCAACCACCTGCTGAAGACGGTGGCGCTCAACGACGCCCTCGAAGAGTACGACATCGACGGCGTCATCTCCGGCGTCCGCTGGGACGAGCAAGACGCCCGCGCGGACGAGACGTTCTTCAGCCCGCGCCACGACCCCGACATCTACCCGCCCCACGACCGCATTCAGCCGATTCTCCACTTCGACGAGCGCGCGGTCTGGGACTGCTTCTGGCACTTCGTCGTGCCGGACACCGTGGAAGACTACCCCGACGAGGGCTACGTCCCCGAGTCCGGCGACGACCTGCCGAACGGCCTGACGAACGACGACATCCCAATCAGTCCGAAGTACTTCGCAGGCTTCCGCTCGCTTGGTAGCGAAGTCAGCACCGAGAAGTCCGACGAAGAGCCTGCGTGGCTCCAGGACCTCGAAGACACCACCGAGCGCGCTGGCCGCGCACAGGACAAAGAAGACCTGATGGAGCGACTCCGAGACCTAGGCTACATGTAAGACAACCTTTTGCTGCGCTCGAAATCGCAAACCGCGCGATTTCTCGCTGGCAAAACGTTGATGAAAATCACGTCGTCACCCCCGACAGAGCGCGCGGAGCGCGCTCTTCCGGGGGTTCCTCGGACGCGCTCGCTCCGGCGAGGCGCGCAGAGCGCGCCTCGCCTGCGCTCGCGGTAGAGTAGTTGGTGTTTCCGCACCGCCTGACCAAAACCCGTTTTCGCTCCTTTCTTCGGTCGAGTAGCGGCGCGTGATTCTATCGGTGGGTCGCTCTGTACTCGCCGTGTTTGACGCCCAGTGCGAGCGTGACGACTCCGAACACCGCCAGTCCGCCGAGGACCATCATCACCGTACTAGTCGTCATCGGACTCATGAAAGTGCCAACCGCGAGGATGCCGAACAGTACGACGAACGCGATTGCCGTAGTAGTCGTGTCGAACTCCATGTGAGCCAGTCAGGACGAAGACGGCAAAAGGATTGCTCCGATTCCAGCAAACCGAAAATGAACTACCTACTCGCTCTTGGGCCGCACCACGTTCGCCAGCGTGACGAAGAAGCCCAGTAGCCAGCCAGCAGGCACCGCGATGCCGAACCACATCCCGACGTAGCCGAACCCTTCCAGCGCGAACTCGTCGCGAAGGAACTGGTTGATGTTCCCGACGGCCAACACGTTGTCCAGTAGCCAGACGGCCAGCGTGTAGCTCTTGGGCAAAATTGCGTCGCCGAGCGTCGGCGAGTAGAGCGCCGCGACGACGGGCGGCAGGAAGATAGCCGTCATGGCGAACGGATACGCGAGGACGACGGTCGTGACTCGGCCGCCGTACTTGCCGGTGAGATACGCCAGTGCCGCCGCAACTGTGGCGACACCACCTGCCGCGGCGACCGCGATGAAGCCGCTCTCGGAGAATCGCAATCTAGCGAGCGCAGTCAACCCACCCCAGACGAGCAGCGAGAGGAGGACGACGCCGACGACGCCCAGTCTGGTCGCCGTGCCGTCTATCTTCCGTGTGTAGTAGCGGGCCGCGAAGCCGAACAGTGCCAGCGGGTAGAGGAGTGCAACGACGAAGGTGCCGACCGCGCTCCACGTTTTGTACGCCACGCGTCCGGAGGTCGAAGACGGCGACCACTTCCCGAGGACGGTGTTACTCGCCCCGCGTTGGCGCGGGAAGAACAGTTCCATCCAACTCTCGTGCAAGCGTTCCAGGTCGTACCGGATCGCCCCCACGAATCCGGTGTTCGCTCTGCTGTGCATCTTCGCTATTTCATACGTGACGCCGGATATGAAGTTTCGGGGTTCTTCGGCCCTACCAACCATCCCAAAGTAGGTTCGGGGAGTGCATCGGTGTCTCCCACGACGTGCGCGCTGAGCGCGAATCTTTATAAGGCCTCCACTGATGTATCCGGGAAGACAGCAATGGGCGACCGCATTCGCGTGCTATTAGTCGACGACGACGAGGCAGTCGCGGACCTCACGGCGACGTATCTACGGCGGGTTGGCGAAAACTTAGAGCCGACTATCGAGACGAACCCCACGACGGCTCTGGACCGGCTAGCCAACGAGCGCGTCGATTGCGTCGTCAGCGACTACGACATGCCCGAGATGAACGGATTAGCGTTTTTCGAACAGGTTCGGGAGTTAGACCCCGACCTGCCGTTCGTCCTGTTCACCGGCAAAGGAAGCGAGGAGATAGCGAGCGAAGCCATCTCGGCCGGCGTCACCGACTACCTCCAGAAGAGCACCGGCACCGAGCAGTACGAGATGCTGGCCAACCGCGTCGAGAACGCCGTCGCCCAGCACCGCGCCGAAATTGAGGCCGCCGAAGCGAGCGAGCAGACGCGTCGTCTCTTCGAGCGTGTCACGGACGCCTTCTTCGCTCTGGACGACGACTGGCGGTTCCGGTACGTCAACGAGCGCGCCGCCGAGTTGTTCGGACAAACACGCGAGGAGCTACTCGGGTCGGACATCCGCGAGACGTTCCCAGACGGCAATGAAGGGAAATTCCACGAAGCCTACGAGAGGGCCTTCGAAGAGCAGGTGGCGACGACCGTCGAATCGACGCTCGTGGTCGATTCCGAGCGGTGGGTCGAAGCGAGGGCCTATCCCGCCGAAGACGGCATCTCGGTCTACGGCCGCGACGTGAGCGAGCGCAAGCAGATGGAATCGGAACTTCGGGAGACCAAAGGAAAAATCGAGTCGCTGTACGACGTCGCTGCGCGAGCGGTGTCGTGTACGACCGAGCAAGAGATTTACGACCTCGCAGTCGCTGCGGCAGAGGACATCTTGGCGTTCGACCTCTGCATGGTCGATGCCGCCGAAGGTGACGAACTCGTCCCTAAGGCCGTCTCGAAAGGCGTTCCGACCGACGGCTACTACGAGACGACGACTCTCGACGCTGACGACAATATCGTCGCAGCAGTGTTCCACAGCGGCGAGTCGAACCTCGTCCACGACGTGGACGACGGAGACCACGACGCCGCGGAGAGCCAGTACCGGTCGGCACTGACGGTCCCGCTCGGCGAGTTCGGCGTCTTCCAAGCGGTTTCGGAGGAACCGAATGGTTTCGACTACGAGGACCGCGAACTGACGGAACTCCTCGTGGCCCACCTCACGGAAGCACTGCGGCGCATCGACTCGGAGCGCGAACTGCGGGCCGAGCGCGACCGGTTCGCCGCGCTGTTCGAGAACGTGCCC